>NZ_BAAAQF010000012.1:0-106912 GCF_039531525.1 Glycomyces endophyticus | reverse complement strand
GGCCGAACGCGGCGTTCGCCGCGGGCCCCGCAGCGGGCCGGGGCCCCGCGCAGCCCGCGTCCGCCGACGCCGCGCGGTCCGCGTGGTGGAACCCCGCGGCCCCGAGCGACCCGTGGCGCGACCCGGGCAGCCGCGCCGTGATCGAGACCCGCCCGGCTCCGGTGGGGACGCCCGCCGAGCCGCTGCCTGAGCGGCCCGCGGCGGCCGCGCGGACCGGGCTCGGACTCGTCGTCGCGGTCTCGGCCGTCACCGCGCTCATCGCGGGGACGCTCGGCGCGGCCATCGGCATCTGGGCCACCCGCGGCGACGGCGGCGGCGGGATCACCGGCGCCGACCCCGAGACGCAGCGCGACCTGTCCTCGGTCGCCGGCGTCGTCGAGCAGATCATGCCGTCGGTCGTCACGGTCCTCACCGCCGACGGCGGCAACGGCTCGGGCTTCATCGTCTCCGACGACGGGTATCTGCTGACCAACCACCACGTCGTCGTCGGCGGCGGCTCCGAGCCGGCCGAGAGCCTCCAGGTCCTGTTCAGCGACGGCTCGGTGACCACCGCGGCCGTCATCGGCTCCGACCCCGACTCGGACGTGGCGGTCCTGCGGATCGACGGCGGCGACCACCCGCCGATGGTCCTGGCCGACTCGGACAAGGTCGCCGTGGGCGACCCCGTGCTCGCCGTGGGCGCGCCGCTGGGGCTGTCGTCCACGGTCACCGAGGGCATCGTCTCGGCGATCGACCGGCCGGTGCTCACCGAGAACAACAACGGCGAGGTCGAGTCCGTCATGGCCGCGATCCAGACCGACGCGGCGATCAACCCCGGCAACTCGGGCGGGCCGCTCACCGACATCGCGGGCCAGGTCATCGGCATCAACACGGCGATCGCCTCGACCGCCGCCGAGGGCGAGGCCGGGAACATCGGCATCGGCTTCGCGATCCCGATCAACCAGGCGAAGCGCATCGCCGACGAGATCGTCGCGACCGGCAGCGCCTCCCACACCGTGCTCGGAGCCGAGCTCGGGGCCTCCGAACTGGGCGTCGGCGTGACCTTGAGCAAGATCGTGGCCGGATCGCCCGCGGATGCGGCCGGGATGGAGGACGGCGACGTCGTGACCAGCTTCGACGGCGTCACGGTCACCGAGAACACCCAGCTGATCGCGCTCATCCGCAAGCTCGCGCCGGGCACGACGGTCACGCTCGTGTACGAGCGCGATGGCGAGGAGCACAGCGCGCAGGTCACTCTAGAAGCGGCCGGGGACTGACGTGGGGGTACGCTAGGCGGAGGTTTTTCAGGTATCAGCAGTCACAGTCGGTCATCGGAGGGTCAGCGTGTTCGGAGGCTTGGGCGGAACCGAGTTCCTCGTGATCATCCTCATCGCGATCTTCCTTTGGGGCCCCGATAAGCTGCCGAAGGCCCTCGCGAACCTCCGCCGCTTCATCTCCAAGGCCCGGAACATGGCGTCGAACGCCGCGGCCGACCTGAGCCGGGAGATCGGCACCGACATCAAGCCCGAGGACCTGAACCCGAAGACGTTCGTGCGCAAGCACATCCTGACCGAAGAGGACCAGGAGATGCTCACGAACCCCCTCAAGTCCACGATGCGCGACCTCCAGGACGGCACCAAGCCGCTCAAGGACGGCCTCACCGACGCGACCCGCGACGTCGAGACGACCCGCCGCAGCGTCAACCGCGGCGCGATCACGCGCGGCACGAACGGCTCCTCCAACGGGACCGACGCCGCGGACGACGCCGGCGAGGCGCCCGCCGAGCGCACGCGCGGCCGCGCGGCCAGCTTCGACGACGTCACCTGATCGGGGTCCCGGTGTCGCACCCGGCTGGGACACTGGCCGGATGATCGGAACCTGGCACGGCCTCATCATCGACTGCCCCGACCCCTCGTCACTCGCCTCGTTCTACGAGGAGCTGCTCGGCATGGTCCGGGTCCAGGACGACGGCGACTGGGTCGTCATCGGCGACGCGCCCGACCGGCCCGGCGTGGCCTTCCAGCAGGTCGAGGGCTTCAGGGCCCCCACCTGGCCGACGCAGGAGGCCCCGCAGCAGATGCACTTCGACGTGCGGGTCGACGACCTCGACTCGGGCGAGGCGGCGGTCCTGGCGATCGGCGCGCGGCGCCTCGACGGCGGCGGCGAGCGCTACCGGGTCTTCGCGGACCCGATCGGGCACCCGTTCTGTCTGGTCGTGATGTGAGCACGGTCGTGATGTGAGCACGGCGGCCGCCGCGGACCGGCCGCGCACCGCGCAGACGAAAGGCGGCCCGGGCGATGCCCCGGCCGCCTTTCGCGCAGGTCCTAGTAGTACGTGGCGGTCCCGGCGGTGCCGAGCATGGCCATGCCGGCGGCGAGCGCGATGATCGCGAAGATGCCGATGGCGCAGACGATGATGCCGAGCACGAGGCCGGTGATCGCCTGGCCCTTGCCGCCGGCGACGCCCTGGTTGACCTTCTTCAGGGCGATGCCGCCGAGGATCGCGGCGATGATGCCGCAGACGAGGGCGATGAACCCGCCGGCGTAGGGGATGCACAGGAACGCGGCGGCGATGATGCCGAGCACCATCGAGGCGATGGCCTGGCCCTTGGGCAGCTGCGGGCCGTACGGGCCCGGGGCGCCGTACTGGGGCGGGTAGCCGGGCGCTGCGGGCGGCAGCTGCGGGGCGGCCCCGTAACCGGGCTGCTGGGGCTGGCCGTAGCCCGGCTGCTGCGGCTGCGGGCTGTAGCCGGGCTGCTGGGGCTGGGAACCGGGCTGGCTGCCGTACGGGTCGTACTGGAAGCCGCCCTGGCCGGACTGGTCCGGAGTCGGAGGATAGGTCATCGCTGCACTCTCTGCTCGGGCGGAAACGGCGCGGGGAGGTTCACGATAGCCGACCCGCGCAACGGAGGTGTGACGAGGCCGCTTCGCGAAACAGGGCGAAAGGGCAGGTTCAGGGGCGCAGGAGGCGGCCGCGGAGCACGATCAGCGCGGGTTCGCGGGCCGCCGATACGTCCGTTCGGGGGTCGCGGTCGTAGACGACGACGTCGCCCAGATCGGGGGCGAGGCCGAGCCATTCGCGGGCCTCCCAGGAGGCCGCGGCGACCACGTCGGCGGCCGGGATGCCGGCCTGCTCGTGGAGCAGTCGCATCTCCTCGGCCGCGAGGCCGTGGTCGATGCCGCCGCCCGCGTCGGTGCCGAGGCGGACCTTGACGCCGGCCTCCCAGGCGGCGCGCACGACGTCGGGGAAGCCCTGCTTGAGGCGGCGCATGTGGTCGGCGTAGCGCGGGAACTTCGCGTCCGCGCCGGCCGCGATGTCGTCGAAGGTCTCGATGTTGATCATGGTGGGCACCAGGGAGATCCCCTTGGCGGCCATGGTGTCGAGCAGGTCCGTCGAGAGGCCCGTGCCGTGCTCGACGGAGTCGGCGCCGGCGGCGACGACGCAGGCGACGGCCTCTTCGGAGAAGGTGTGGACCGCGACGCGCGCGCCCTCGGCCTGGGCGGCGCGGATCGCGGCGGTGAGGATCTCGGGCTCGAACGAGGGGGCGAGGTCGCCCTTGTCGCGGTCGATCCAGTCCCCCACGAGTTTCACCCAGCCGTCGCCGAGCTTCGCCTGGCGCGCGAGCGCGCCGACGGCCTCGTCGGGCTCGCATTCGAGGCCGATGCCGCGCAGGTAGCGCCGGGAGGCGGCGATGTGGTGCCCGGCCCGGATCAGGCGCGGGAGGCCGTCCTCGCCGACGAGCTCGGGGTACGGGTAGGGCGATCCGGCGTCGCGGATCGCGAGGACCCCGGCGTCGCGGTCGGCGCGGGCCAGCGCGCGGGCCTCGTCGAGGCTCTCGATCGGCGCGGCGCCGCGGCGGATGCCGATGTGGCAGTGGGCGTCCACGAGGCCGGGGAGCGCGTACCCGGAGGTCGCGACCGTGACGGCCCCGGGGACGGGGTCGAACGTGATGCGGTCGCCGTCGACGTAGAGGTCGACGACCGTGTCGTACGGCAGCCAGACGACGCGGAGGTGGAGCGGCGAGAGCGGTTCGAGTGCAGTCATCGCCCCGAAGTATCACCCGGACGGGTCGCGATGTCCAGCGCCGCGCCCGAAGCGGGTGGGAGATGCGGCCGGGGCGCAGGGGCGGGATGCGGGGCGCGCTCGGACCGGTCGTGTCGGCGGGGCCGCGCACGGCGGCGGACGCGGCGAGGACCCCGGTCGCGACCGACCGGGGTCCTCGCCGGGCTCGGACTCCTCGTCCTGGTCCGCGCGGACCGGGCTACTTGTCCTTGCCCTGGTCCTTGAAGAACTGCTCCAGGTCGATGTCGGGCAGGTCGGCCGGGTTGAACTGGCCGAGGTCCGGCATCTGGCCGGGGACGCCGCCCTGGGGCAGCTGGGGGGCGCGCTGCTGGGAGGCGGGGCCGCCGCGGCGGACCGTCTTCTTCTTGACGCCCTTCTTGCCCTTGCGCTTGGTGTAGGGCGACTTGGTGGCCTTCCCGGTGGGGACGCCCATCGCGCCGCTCATCTGGCGCATCATCTTCTGCGCCTCCTTGAACCGGGCGAGGAGCTGGTTCACCTCGGAGACGGTGACGCCGGAGCCGTTGGCGATGCGCAGGCGGCGGGAGCCGTTGATGAGCGCGGAGTCGCGGCGCTCGGCGGGGGTCATGGAGCGGATGATCGCGGTGGTGCGGTCGATCTGCTTGTCGTCGATCGAGTCGATCTGCTGCTTCATCTGGCCCATGCCGGGCATCATCTTGAGCAGGTTGCCGATGGGGCCCATCTTGCGGATGGCCTGCATCTGGTCGAGGAAGTCCTCGAGGGTGAAGTCCTCGCCCTTGAGGAGCTTCTCGGTGTACTCCTCTTTCTGCTTGTCCTCGAAGACGGCCTCGGCCTGCTCGATGAGGGTGAGGACGTCGCCCATGCCGAGGATGCGCGAGGACATCCGGTCGGGGTGGAAGACGTCGAAGTCCTCGAGCTTCTCGCCGGTGGACGCGAAGAGGATGGGGCGGCCGGTGACGTGGCGGACCGAGAGGGCCGCGCCGCCGCGGGCGTCGCCGTCGAGCTTGGAGAGGACGACGCCGGTGATGCCGACGCCGTCGCGGAACGCCTCGGCGGTGTTGACGGCGTCCTGGCCGATCATGGCGTCGATGACGAAGAGGACCTCGTCGGGGTTGACGGCGGCCCGGATGTCGCGGGCCTGCTGCATCATCTCCTCGTCGACGCCGAGGCGGCCGGCGGTGTCGACGATGACGACGTCGTGGCCGCGCTGCTTGGCCTCGGCGATGGAGTCGGTGGCGACCTTGACGGGGTCGCCGGTGCCGGAGCCGGGCTCGGGGGCGTAGACGGCGACGCCGGCGCGGTCGGCGAGGACCTGGAGCTGGCCGACGGCGTTGGGCCGCTGGAGGTCGGCGGCGACCAGGAGCGGGGAGTGGCCGTCGCCCTTGAGCCATTTGGCGAGCTTCCCGGCGAGCGTGGTCTTGCCGGCGCCCTGGAGGCCGGCGAGCATGATGACCGTGGGGGGCTGCTTGGCGTAGGCGATGCGGCGGGTCTCGCCGCCGAGGATGGCGATGAGCTCCTCGTTGACGACCTTGATGATCTGCTGGGCGGGGTTGAGGGCCTTGGAGACCTCGGCGCCCTTGCAGCGCTCCTTGATCTGGGCGATGAAGGTCTTGACCACCGGGAGGGCCACGTCGGCCTCGAGGAGGGCGAGGCGGATCTCGCGGGCGGTGGCGTCGATGTCGGCATCGGTCAGGCGGCCCTTGCCGCGGATCGACTCGAAGATTCCCGACAGTCGATCTGACAATGCGTCGAACACGGCTGGACCTCTCGGTGGGTTGGCTGGACTACTACGAGCTTAACGGGGCGTGCGGCGGGGCGCGAAAACAGGACGGCCGCCCCGTGGCGGGGCGGCCGTCCTCAGCGGTGACGTGAAGTCCTACGCGTTGACCTTCTCGGTCGCGGCGGCGTTGGTCTCCGGGACGCCGGTGCCGGTGTTGCCGTTGACGGGCAGGTCGTAGCCGGCCTCGCCGTGCTGGGCGGAGTCGATGCCGGCCAGCTCTTCCTCTTCGCTGATCCGGACCCCGATGGTGAACTTCAGGATCAGGCCGATGATGAGGGAGGCGATGAAGGAGTAGGCGACCACGGCGAGGACCGCGGCGACCTGCTTGCCGAGGAAGGCGACGTCGCCGCCGTAGAAGACGCCGTCGGTGCCGGCGACCTCGGCGACCGCGAACAGGCCGACGGAGATGGAGCCCCAGATGCCGGCGACCATGTGCAGGCCGACCACGTCGAGGGCGTCGTCGTAGCCGAGCTTGTGCTTGAGGCCGATGGCGAGCGGGCAGATGACGCCGGCGACGGCGCCGAGGGCGATGGCGCCGATCGGGCTGACGTACCCGGCGGCCGGGGTGATGGCGACGAGGCCCGCGATGACGCCGGAGCAGGCGCCGAGGACGGAGGGCTTGACGCCGCGGATGCGGTCGACCAGGAGCCAGGCGAGGATCGCGGCGGCGGTGGCGACCTGGGTGTTGAGCAGGGCCAGGCCGGCGGTGCCGTTGGAGGCGAAGGCGGAGCCGGCGTTGAAGCCGAACCAGCCGAACCACAGGAGGCCGGTGCCGATCACCACGAGGGGCAGGTTGTGCGGCGCGAAGTTGCCGTCCTTCCAGCCGATGCGGCGGCCGACGACGAGGGCCAGGGCGAGGCCCGCCGCGCCGGCGTTGGCGTGGACCGCGGTGCCGCCGGCGAAGTCGAGCACGCCCCAGTCCTCGATCCAGCCCGAGCCCCAGACCCAGTAGGCCACGGGGGCGTAGACCACGATGACCCACACGGTCGCGAAGATGACCCAGGCGGAGAACTTCATGCGGTCGGCCACGGCGCCGGCGATGAGGGCGACGGTGATGATCGCGAACATCATGCCGAAGGCGGCGACCGCGGCGTTCGAGACGCCGCCGGTGTAGCCCTCGAGGTCGGTGGTGTAGCCGAGGAGGAAGGAGCTGGAGACGTCGCCCCAAAGGGGGTGCTCGCCGGTCAGGTCGCCGACGGCGATGGACTCGCCGACGACGGTCCAGGCGATCGAGACGACGCCGATGGCGACCAGGCACTTCATCATCATGTTGATGACGGACTTGGCGCGGGTCAGACCGCCGTAGAACAGGGCCAGGCCGGGGGTCATGAGCAGAACAAGGGCGGCTGAGGTAAGAATCCAGGCGTTGGAGCCGCTGTCGAACTCGGGCATGGCCGCCTCCTCTCTCCAGAGATAGGTAGAACTGCGGGCTTCAGTAAGTGGTCCGGCGTCGAGGGGAGCGACGGTGCTCAGGAGAGTGGTCACGCGCCGGCCTTGCGACCGGCGCGTGAATCTCCTACCTACCGGAGTGAAGCCAGCTTCACCGTGACGTGTTACGCGACCCGGGCCTGCGTGTTAAGAAGCTGTCGCCAAAGATTTCGAGTGTGTGAACTCACGCTCACAGGGGTGGTTTTAGCCGTGGCCGGAGGCGCGGGTGGGGCCGATGCGGCTTTTGAGGGGATTGATGAGTTCGAATGAACCGTTACTTCGGCATGACCGCTCCGTTACGGAACTGTGCTCTAATGTCATTGGACCATCAGTTAGGTGAACGTTCACACCGGGCGGCGTATCGTCGTATTGAACCGGGGCGCCCGCGCGCCCCGGAATGGCGTGCGTGCGAACGAACATGGAAAGCGACGGCAGCGATGGCGCAACCGAAGAAGGCAGCCAGTATCTGGGACGTGGCGCGGCTGGCAGGCGTCTCGCACCAGACGGTCTCCCGGGTCGTCAACGGCTCTCCGCGCGTGGCCGCCGCCACCCGCGACAAGGTCCTGGAGGCCATCGCGGAGCTGGGGTACCGCCCCAACCGCCTGGCCCGCAGCCTCGCGGGCGGCGCCGCCGAATCGGTCACCGTCCTCACCGCCGACACCTCCCTGTACGGGCCCGAGGCCGCGCTGCGCGGCATCGAGAAGGCCGCGCGGGCGCTCGACTGGAGCGTCCAGATCTCCGTGCTCGACCCCGCCGACACCCACTCCGACGCCGACATCATCGCCCGCCTGCCGCGCGCGGGCGAGCCGACGATCATCATGGCCCACGACGAGCCCGGCATGCGCGCCAAGCAGGTCCTGCTCGACCAGCAGCCGCACGCGATGGTCGCGATCGGCCCGTACACGGCCGACGAGCTCGCGGCCTCGCCGTGGCTGGTGGGCATGGACGACGGCAAGGCCGCCGCCGAGGCCACCAGGTACCTCCTGGACCTGGGGCACGCGACCGTGCACCACCTGGCGATCCCGACCTCCACCGGGACGTTCGGCGGGGGCAAGGCGCACCGCGCCGAGGGCTGGGCGCGCGTGCTCCGCGAGGCCGGCCGGACCGTCCCCGAGCCGGTGCCCTCGGGCTGGACCATCGCCGAGGCGTTCAAGGCCGTGCAGCCGCTCGTGGCCGACCCGGAGGTCACCGCGATCCTCTGCGGCAACGACCACCTCGCGCTCGCCACGATGCGCGCCGCGCACCTGGCGGGCCGCTCGGTCCCCGGCGACCTGTCGGTCGTCGGCTTCGACAACACCCCGTTCTCGGCGTACACGACCCCCGCGCTGACCACCGTGAACCAGGACTTCGAGAGCGTCGGGCGCGGCGCGTTCGAGCTGCTGCGCCACCGCGTGGACGGCTCGATCCCGCGTCCCGTCCCGGGCTGGCCCGAGCCCGAGCTCATCGTCCGCGAGACCTCGGGGCCGCCCTCCTCCTGACCTGCGGAGGCGACCCTTGCAGCACCCCGAAAGGCCCGAAGCCATGAACCCCGACCCCACCGCTCCGCCGGCGGGGCCCTCCGGCCCTGTACCCCAGACGAACCCGCGGCTGGTCGCCGACTTCGCGACCCCCACCGGCCCGGTGCTGCACGGCGCGACCGGGTCGCTGTACGGCGTCGCCGAGGACGGCGTGCCCGGCGACGAGCTCCTCGACGCGCTCGACCTGACCACGCTCGCGGTCAAGCCCGACGGCGGCGCGCAGCACCCCGGCGGGGACGCCTCCAGCGCGGTCGCGGTCCTGCGGCGCAACGGGAGGCCGCGCGGCACCGCGGGCGTGGCGTTCGTGTACCTCCAGGACCTGTTCGCGTCCTGGCCGTACGAGGACGTGGGCATCGACCTCTACCACGAGCGGCTGTGCGCGATCGTGCCGCCGATGCTCACCGAGGCGAACGAGGGCCGCCTGGTGTTCGTGCCGTTCAACGAGCCGGACTGGATCTGGTACGCGCTCAAGGAGGACACGCCCGCGCGGTTCGACCGGTTCATGGCCGACTGGACCACCACGGTGCGGCTGCTGCGCCGCCTCGCGCCCGGGGTGCCGATCGCGGGCCCGAACGAGGCGTACTTCCACGGCCGGTTCCTGCGCCACTTCCTGCGCCGCGCCCGCGACACCGGGACGCTCCCGGAGTGGACCGCCTGGCACGAGCTGTCGCCGAAGTCCCTGGCGGACTTCCGCGGGCACCACGCCGAGTACCGGGAGCTGGAGCGGTCGCTGGGCATCGAGCCGCGGCCGGTGAACATCGACGAGTACGCGAACAACCGGGACCTGTCGGTGCCGGGGCAGCTGGTGCAGTGGGCGGCGCTGTTCGAGGACGCGAAGGTCCACGCGGACATGGCGTTCTGGACCGCGGCCGGCGGCTACTCGGGCGCGGCGCCGCAGACGAACGTGCCGAGCGGGGCGTGGTGGCTCCTCAAGGCCTACTCGGGGATGACCGGCACGACGGTGCGGGTCACGCCGCCGCAGCCCGACACCCCGGACACGCTGCAGGGCATCGCGAGCCTGGACGCCGCGCGGCGGACCGCGCAGGTCCTCGCGGGCGGGTGCGGCGGGGACTTCACGGTCGCGCTGGAGGGCCTCGACCCGGAGCTGTGGGGCCCGGAGGTGACCGCCACAGTGCACCGGATCGACTGGACCGGGTACGAGGGGGCCGCGGGGCCGCCGGTCGCGCTGAGCCGGGTCACCGGACCGCCGGATCGCCTCGAAGTGCATGTGCCGCAAGCGGACCGGATGGCCGCGTACTGGATCGCGATCGCCCCGGGGACGGCTCCGGCGCTGGAGGCGCCGCCGTGGCGGGGCTCCTGGGAGGCCGAGCACGCGCGGATCACCTCCGGCGAGGTCGCCAGGCAGGGCCACCCGGGCGAGGGCGACGGGTTCGCCGCCTCCGGCGAGCACGACGTGAGCGGCCTGAACATGAACGACTCGGCCGTGACCTTCACCGTCGAGGTCCCCGCCGCCGGCGGGTACGACCTGGCGGTCTTCTACTCCCACATGTACGGCCGCGGGGCCGAGGCCACCGAGCCGCAGCCCGCGCAGCAGGTCCTGGCCGTCAACGGGGCCGAGCGGTTCGTGGAGTACCCGTCGACGATGAACTGGCAGCACCGCTCGATCGTGCACGTCCCGGTGCGCTTGCGCGCGGGCGAGAACACCGTGGAGCTGTCGAAGTCCGGCGCGATCGGGACGGCGCGCGGCGAGGTCGCGCTCGACAAGATCGTCCTGACCGAGGACCGCCCCGAGCGGGGCTCCTACGACGGCGCGTTCGCGCGCCGGGACGCCGACGACGGCGAGGACCCCGTGTTCGACGTGTACGCCGCCGAGGACCGGTACCACCGGATCACCGGCGCCGACCGCGGCGTGCTGCTGGGGCCGCAGAACCAGTGCGTCCCGGTGGACCTGTCGCGGCCGGTGTTCCTGCACGCCGGGATCAACCGGCTGCGGGCGGCGGCGGCGCGCCTCGGCGTCGAGCCGGCCGAGGGGCCCGGGTTCGTGGAGGTCGACGCCGCCGAGGCGGTGCGCTCGGGCGGCTCGTGCCTCATCGTCAACGACTTCGCGCACCGCGGCCACGTGATCGGCTGGAACGGGCGCGGCGCGGGCGCGGCCATCGCGTTCGAGGCCGCCGCGGGCCCGCACGCGCTCATCGTCAGCTACGCGAACGGGGAGCGCGCCGAGGGACATCAGTACAATGTGGACATCGTCACGCGCCACTGCGACCTGGTGGTCAACGGGAAGCCCGCCGGCCGGTATCCGATGCGCGGGACCTGGACCTGGAACGACTTCTGGACGTACCCGATGATCGTGGACCTCGCGGCGGGGCGCAACACGATCGCGTTCGGCAACGAGCGCGGCCCGACGGCCGAGTTCGAGCGGTTCCGGATCGCCCCGCTCAACCCCTGAGCGGGGCGGGCGGTCCGGGCCCGCCGGCCCGCGCCGTGCGGCGCGGGCCGGTGTCGCGGCCTACTGGGAGGCGAGGCCGTCGAGGACCGAGTACTGGGCGTCGGTGAGGACGACCTCGCGGGCGGCGACGTTCTCCTCCAGGTGCGCGATCGAGCTGGTGCCGGGGATCGGCACGATGTTGCCGGAGCGGCGCAGGAGCCACGCGAGCGCGGTCTGGGCGGGGGTCGCGCCGACCTCGGCGGCGATCTTGCCGACGGGCCCGTCGGGGCCGGCGTGCTCGCCGGCGGCGATCGGGAACCACGGGATGAAGGCGATGCCGCGCTCGGCCGTGTACTCGAGGACGGCCTCGCTCTGGCGGTTGACGAGGTTGTAGAGGTTCTGGACGCTCGCGATCGGGGCGACGGCCTCGGCCTCCTGCAGCTGCGCCACGGTGACCTCGGAGAGGCCGATGTGGCGGATCTTGCCCTGCCGCTGGAGGTCGGCGACCGTGGCGATCTGGTCGGCGATCGGGAGGGCGGGGTCGAGGCGGTGGAGCTGGTAGAGGTCGATCGTCTCGACGCCGAGGCGGCGCAGGCTGAGTTCGACCTGCTGGCGGATGTAGGCGGGCTGCCCGAACGGGACCCACTCCTCGGGCGAGGGGCGGGTGTTGCCGCCCTTGGTGGCGACGACGAGGCCGTCGGCGTAGGGCCGGAGCGCCTCGGCGATGAGTTTCTCGTTGTCGCCCAGGGCGTACGAGTCGGCGGTGTCGATGAAGTTCACGCCGAGCTCGACGGCGCGGCGCAGGACCGCTATCGCGGCGGCGCGGTCCTTCGGCGGCGTGAAGATGCCGGGGTCGCCGCTGAGGCGCATGGCGCCGTAGCCCAGGCGGTTCACGGTCAGGTCGCCGCCGATGACGATGTCGCTCATGGTGATGCCTTCTCTCAGTGCTTCGGTGCACGGTCCAACCGCCGGGGCGGGGCGGAATGTTCCCGGACGGGTGGTATCTCGTCGGTCACAGCGACACCGCGGACCACGGCGCGAATCGGTGGGAATCGGATGCGAGACTCGGGGGCATGATCAAAGGCTTCAAAGAGTTCCTGATGCGCGGCAACGTGGTCGAACTGGCCGTCGCGGTGGTCATGGGCGCCGCGATGACCGCGCTCGTGGCGTCGTTCGGCGACGCGTTCCTCAACCCGCTCATCACCCTGGTGACGGGCGGGGGCGACGTCGGCGGCAGCTTCACGGTCAACGGCGTCGAGTTCCCGTACGGCGTGTTCATCAACGGGCTGCTGGTGTTCTTCCTGACGGCGCTCGCCGTGTACTTCGTGATCGTGCTGCCGATGAACAAGCTCCGCGAGCGGTTCGCGCCGCCGGAGGAGGCGGTCGTGGAGGAGCTCGCCCGCGAGGTGGTGGTGCTCGAGGAGATCCGCGACCTGCTGCGCGAGCAGCGCCAAGGCCGGGGCCCGTCCGGGCCCGGGGGGCTGTAGCGCCGGTTTCGGGGGCGGCGGCCNGGCCGGGGGCATCCCCCCGGCCGCCGCCCCTTGCCAGTGCCGCACCGGTTTGGGAGGCTGGACGCCACCGACCTCGACTGGAGGACCGCCGCCATGCCGACCTCGATTCCCCTGGGCGCCCCGATCTGGGCCGACGCCGTGACCCCGGACCTGTCCGGGGACGTGGACTTCTACATGCGCCTGTTCAACTGGGCCGCGTTCGACTCGGGCGAGCAGTTCGGGCACTACACGGAGCTGTGCCTGGGCTCCACGGTGTCCGAGGCGCGGGCGGTGGCGGGGATCGCCGAGCGCCCGTCGGGCGAGCCGGGCTCGTCGTGGGGCGTGGCGTTCCACGCGGGCGACTGCGTCCGGGCGGTGGCGGAGGCGGAGAAGCTGGGGGCGGTGATCACGAGCAACCCGATCCGGGTCGGGGACGACCTGGTGTACGCGGCGCTGAAGGACCCCGACGGCGGGGCGTTCGGGCTGTTCGAGCCGCTGAGCGACAAGGTGGGGTTCACGGCCCGGAACGAGCCGGGCGCGGTCGTGTGGTTCGAGTACGTGTACGACGGGGCGCCGGTGGAGGCGATGCAGTTCTACTCGGAGCTGCTGAACTGGTCGCTGAAGGACCCGGAGGGCGCGGAGCCGGCGCGGGACGCGCCGTACGTGGGGCTGTGGACCCATGAGGGGCATGCGATCACGGGCCACCGGGTGGAGTTCGGGGGCGCGCGGATGGCGCTGGGGCCGGAGCTGAAGATGAAGCCGCACTGGGCGGTGTGCTTCGGGACGGACTCGGTGGACCTGACGGCGGCGAAAGCGGTGGACCTGGGCGGGTCGGTCGCGGTGGCGCCGGTGGACGACCCGGGCGGGCGGATGGCGGTGCTGGCGTCGCCGACGGGGGCGTTCTTCACGGTCATGTCGACGCGGGAGTAGGCGCCGCGACCGCCGGTGTCCGCGGGCGGGCCGTGCCCGGTCCCGCCGTTTCGCGCTCGCGTGTCGCACCCCTGTGCGACGGTGGCAGGGTCACGACCGACCCTGCGAAGGAGCAGCGAGCCATGGCACCGATTCCACTGGGAGCACCGATCTGGTCGGACTCCATGACCACCGAACTCGCGGCCGACACCGCGTTCTACGAGGGCCTGTTCGGCTGGGACTCCGAGAACGCCGGCGAGGAGTTCGGCGAGTTCACGACGTTCTCGCTCGGCGGGCGCCCGGTCATGGGCATCGCGCCGTGCCCGCCGGGCACGGACCCCTCGCGCAGCTGGAACCTGTACTTCGCCGTCGCCGACGCGGCGGCCTCCGCCGCACTGGCGTCGCGCCTGGGCGGGACCGTGGTCCACGGGCCCGAGGAGGTGCCGGGGATGCTCCGCTTCGCGATGGTGAACGACCCGAACGGGGCGGCGTTCGGGATCATGGAGGCCATCGACCCGGCGAACGGCTTCGGTGTGTGGGGCGAGCCGGGGTCGGTGTCCTGGGCGGAGTACCACTTCGACGGCGCCCCGGCCGACGCGATGCGCTTCTACGCGGACCTGCTGGGCTGGAACGCGGTGACCCCGCCGTGGGAGGACCCGGCGAACGAGCGGCCGTACGCGGCGCTGAGCCCGGGCTCGGGCGGCGCGGAGTTCGGCGGCTGCCATGCGGCGGAGGGGTTCGAGAAGGGCCTGCCGCCGCAGTGGAGCGTCATGGTCGCGGTGGAGGACGCCGACGCGGTGTGCGCGCGGGCGAAGGAGCTGAGCGGCTCGGTGGCGGCCGAGCCGATGGACGTGCCGGGCCTGCGGGTCGCGGGCGTCGCGGCGCCGGGAGGCACGGTGGTGGCGGTCCACTCGCCGCGTCCCTGGGAGTAGCGGTGTGATCGAGGGCCCCGCCGCGGCGGGGCCTTCGTCGGCGCCGTCAGCGCCGCCGGGCGCGGGGCAGGGAGACGGCGGCCATGGCGGCGAGGGTCATGGCGATCATGGCGGCGGCCGGGGCGAGGGCGGCGAGGGGCGCGCGTTCAAGGTAGGGCAGGGAGCGGGCGAGGCTCGCGCCCCATTCGGGCGAGTCGGGGCCGGCGCCGAGGCCGAGGAAGCCGAGCGAGGCGATGCCGAGTGCCATGCCGGGCAGGCGGAGTCCGGCGTGGGAGGCGAGCGGTCCGGCGACGAGCGGGAGGGTGTGGCGGCGCAGCACCCACCAGCGGCCGGCGCCGAGGGCGAGGCGGGCTTCGAGGTGCCCGGCGGTGCGGGCGCGGGCGGCGAGTTCGGCGGCGTGCGCGGCGAGCGGGGGCCAGGAGACGGCGACGACCGCGAGGACGGCGCCCCACGGGCCGCGGCCGAGGAGCACGACGACGAGCATCCCGGCGATGGCGACGGGGAACGAGTTGCAGGCTTCGGCGAGGGGGTGCGCGAGGCGCGGGACGAAGCCGAGGGCCAGCGCGAGGAGGTAGGAGAGGGCGCAGGCGGCGACCGCCGCACCGATCGTCCACTGTGCTCCTTGGCCGAGGCGGGCGAGGACGTCGCGGCCGAGTTCGTCGGTGCCGAGCCAGTGCGCGGCGGCGGGTGCTTCGAGGCGGGAGCCGGTGGCGACGGCGCCGGAGCGGGCGAGGCCGTAGGCGACGGCGATGAGCAGGGGCCCTGCGGTGCAGGCGATCCAGAGGGCGCCGGCGCGGCGGGAGCCGCGGACGGGCGGCACGGCGGGGGCGGTGGTGCCGTCGGGTCCGGCGAGGCGGTGGGCGGCGGCGCGGGCGGCGAGCCCGGCGGCGAAGCCGAGGCCGACGAGGAGCGCGGTGC
This sequence comes from Glycomyces endophyticus, assembly GCF_039531525.1. Lineage (NCBI taxonomy): Bacteria > Bacillati > Actinomycetota > Actinomycetes > Glycomycetales > Glycomycetaceae > Glycomyces > Glycomyces endophyticus. Next base: position 91,528 of record NZ_BAAAQF010000012.1, on the reverse strand, counting down.
AGGCCTGGAGGACGGGGAGGTCTTGGGCGTCGGCGGCGTCGAGGGCGGCGCGGCCGAGGCCGGGGACGGCGAAGACGGTCTCGACGGCGACGGCGGCGCCGGTGATGGAGACGGCGATGATCGCGAACTGCGGGAGCAGGGGCGGGAGGGCGCGGCGCAGGAGGCCGCGGGCGATGCGGCGGCGGGTGTACCCGGCGGTGCGCCATTGGCGGACCCAGTCTTCGGCGGCGACCTGGCCGATGGCGTCGCGGCCGAGGCGGGCGAGGACGCCGCCGCCGGAGAGGCCCATGGCGAGGGCGGGGAGGACGAGGTGCTGCGGTCCACTGAAGCCGTAGGCGGGGAGGAGGCCGAGCCAGGCGGCGAACACGGCGACGCCGAGGGCGGCGACGAGGAACTCGGGGAGGGCGGCGAGTCCGGCGACGGCGATGCCGCCGGTGCCGACCGCCCGGCCGTCGGCGCCGCGGCGGAGCGCGGGTGCGGCGGCGGCGCAGGCGATGGCGAGGACGACGGCGAGGGCCGCGCCCATGACGGTCAGGGACGTGCCGAAGGCGGGGAGGACGGTGGCGGCGACGGGTTCGCCGCTGACCCAGGAGGTGCCGAGGTCGCCGCGGGCGAGGCCGGCGGCCCGGTCGCGGAGGATCGCGAGTGGTCCGGCGTCGAGGCCGAGGTCGGCGCGGATCGCGTCGAGGGCGGTGTCGGTCGCCTCGCGGCCGGGGTACCGGGCGCGCAGGACGGTGAGGGCGGGGTCGCGGCGGGCGAGCCAGGGCATGAGGCCGATCGCGGCGAGCACGGCCGCGAGGACCGCGACCCGCGTCAGGAGCCCCCGGAGCAGCGCCATCTACGGCCGGTCCGGGGCGGCGGGGCGGCGCACTGCGACGGGGTGGTCCACGGTGCCGGACAAATCCAGGTCGCGGGGCCGGGCAGGGAGGCCGGGCCGATTCGCGGCGAACGGCCGGTCCGAGTCGCCCGGCAGGTCCGTGGCGGTGCGGCGGTCCGGGGCGGCCGCTTGGGCGCGCGTCCCGTCGTCGCGGTCGGCGTCCCGGCGAGGACCGTTCACGGGGCTATCCGAGGCTCGTGGCGGCGGTGATGATGCGGCGTTCGCGGGGGTCGCTGGCGACGTCGGTGACGCCGGTCGCGACGCCGGTGACGAGGCGCTCGTGGGCGACGGGGATGACGGCGACGGTGGCGAGGACGACCGCTTCGGCGTCGAGGACGGCGCTCTGGCGGTCGGCGGCCGAGGCGATCGCGGCGACGGCCGCGTCGACGGCGGGGTCGCGCAGCTGGGAAACGTTGAAGCCGCCGTCGCCGGTGAAGTCGGAGTCGAGGTAGGTGTAGGCGTCGCCGGAGTCCTGGACGACGGAGCGGGACATGAGGAAGAGGTCGAAGGCCCCGGCGAGCATGTCGGGCTCGATGTCGTTGTACTCGCGGACCTCGGTGGCGACGGCGAACCCGGCGGCCTCCAGCTGGGAGGCGAGGACGGTGAGGGCCTCGGGGAGCTCGGCGCGGTTGGAGTAGGTGGCGAGGGTGAGGGTCTCGCCGCCGGGGGCGGCGGCCGCGGGGAGGGTGTGGGGCCGGTGGTCGGCGGCCCAGGCGAGGGCGGGGCCGAAGAGGCCTTCGGGGGCGTCGGCGCGGCCTTCGTAGATGTCGTCGACGATCGGGGCGGGGTCGATCGCGGCGGCGACGGCGGCGCGGAGCGCGGGGTCGGCGAGGGGGCCGCCGCCGGTGTTCAGGTAGAGGCTGACGGTGCGGCCGGTGGGGGCGTCCTGGAGCCGGGAGTCGTCGAGGTTCGCGATCTGGGCGTAGGGGACGGCCTCGATGACGTGGGCCTCGCCGGAGCGGAGCGCGGCGACGCGGGTGGCGGCGTCGGGGACGTAGTCGGCGCGGTAGCCGGCCATGGCGGCGGGCTCGCCCCAGTAGTCGTCGTGGCGTTCGAGTTCGACGCCGGTGGAGGTGGACTCGGCGATCGCGTACGGCCCGGTGGCGTGGCCGACGGGGTCGACGGTCTCCCCGGTGTAGGCGGCGGGCGCGAGGATCGCGAGCTGGGGACTGGAGAGGCGCTGCGGGAGGACGGGGTCGGGGGCGGCGGTGGCGACGCGGAGGGTGAGGTCGCCGGTGGCCTCGGCGGTGAGGCCGATGCCGTCGATGACGCGGGGCGCGGCGGCGGCGTTCGCGGCGGCGGTGAGCGCCGCGGCCGCGGCGGCCGCGTCGAGGGCGGTGCCGTCGTGGAAGCGCACGCCGTCGCGGAGGGTCAGGTCCCAGGAGCCGTCCTCGGCCTGGGCCCAGTCGGTGGCGAGGAAGGCGACGGGCAGTCCGTCGTCGTCGAGGCCGAGGAGGGTCTCGGCGACGGACCAGCGGGCGAGGAGGAACGCGTCCTCGGAGTGGGGCGAGAGGCCGGCGGCGGGGGTGAGGGCGTTGGCGAGGACGAGTCGGCCGGCGCCCCCTTCGTCGGCGGCGAAGCAGCCGGAGGCGGCGAAGGCCAGGCCGAGCGGGGCGGTGGCGGCGAGCAGGGCGCGCCGGGACAGGGCCTTCTCGGGCAGCGGCATGGGAGTGGGCCTCGTCTCTCGTCGCGATGTCCTGCTTATTGCAAATCGAGTGCAATAATGGCACACATGTCGAGTACCGCAACCGCGAGTGACGTCAGAGGTGTATCGGGTTACGTTCTGCGCCAAGCGGAACCGTCAGACCTCGCCCAGGCCCGCTCAGTGATGCTCGACACCGTCTACCGGGACTTCGGGCACGGCTACCTGCCGCAGTGGCACTCCGACATCATCGACCTCGAGGCGTTCTACCTGGCGCCCGAGGACAACACGCTCCTCATCGCCGAGCAGGGCGGCGCGGTCGTCGCGACCGCCGGCGTGCGCGGGCAGACCCCGACATCCCCGCCGCACCCGCCCGAGGTCGCGGCCCGCTTCGAGGAGGGCCGCACCGCGAGCCTGTACCGCGTGTACGTGCGGCCCGAGCACCGCCGCCGCGGCCTCGCGGGCGCGCTCGTCGACGCGTGCCTGGCGTTCGCGGCCTCGCGCGACCGGTACACGGGCGTGTACCTGCACACCGACGCGCGCACGCCGGGCGCGGTCGAGTTCTGGTCGCGGCGCGGCCGGGTCCTGTTCGACGAGCGCTCCGCCGTCAACGAGGCGGGCGACGGCGGCGAGCCGTTCCAGACCGTCCACTTCGAACTGGCGCTGCCCGGTCAGTCCTCGTAGGGCAGCCCCACGTAGTTCTCGGCCAGCGCGGTCGCCTGCGCCTTCGAGCGCGCCGTGAACTCCAGGTGCGATCGCTGGAGCCGCCGGTCGTAGGCGTCCGCGCCGTCGAAGCGGTGCAGGAGCGTCGTCATCCACCACGAGAAGTGCTGCGCGCGCCAGACCCGCTTCAGGCAGGTCGCCGAGTACGCGTCGAGGAGCCCGTCGGCGCCGGTCCGGTAGTGCTCCCCCAGGGCGCGGGCGAGGACCCGCACGTCGGCGACGGCGAGGTTGAGGCCCTTCGCGCCGGTGGGCGGCACGATGTGCGCGGCGTCCCCCGCGAGGAGCAGGCGGCCGAAGCGCATGGGCTCGGCCACGAACGAGCGCATCGCGGCCACGTCGACGGCGGTGATCGGCCCGGTGGCGAGGGTGAAGCCGGGGACGGTCTCGTGGCGGGCCTTGAGCTCGGCCCAGATCGCGTCCTCGCTCCAGTCCTCGGGGGCGGTCTCGGGCGGGACCTGGAGGTAGAAGCGGCTGACGGTGTCGCTGCGCATGGAGTGCAGGGAGAAGCCGCGCTCGGAGGCGGCGTAGACGAGCTCGGGGGCCGAGGGCGCGACGTCGGCGAGGATGCCGAGCCACGCGAACGGGTAGGTCTTCTCGAAGACGGCGAGGTGCGGGGCGACCGCTTCGCGCGAGATCCCGTGGAAGCCGTCGCATCCGGCGATGAAGTCGCAGTCGAGGCGCTCGCCGCCGAAGGCGAGCCAGGGGTCGGTGTCGAGGCCGCCGATCGCGACGTCCTCGACCTCGAAGCGGAGGTCGACGCCCGCGGCGAGGTTCGCGGCGACGAGGTCCTTGACGACCTCCTGCTGGCCGTAGACGGTGATGGCCCGCCCGGGCACGAGCTCGTCGAAGGCGATCCGGTGGCCCTCGCCGCCGAAGCGCAGCTCGATCCCGTGGTGGACATGGCCTTCGGCGCGCATCCGCTCCCCCACGCCGGCGGCGGTGAGGGTGTCGACGGTGCCCTGCTCGAGGACGCCGGCGCGCACCCGCGACTCGCAGTGGGCGCGGCTGCGGCGCTCCACGACGACGACGTCGATCCCCTGGGAGGCCAGGAGGTGCGCGAGGAGGAGCCCCGCGGGTCCGGCGCCGATGATCGCCACGCTGGTCTTCACCGGTGCCTCCTCACGCGCCGCCCCGCTTGGCGGCCTGGATCTCCCGCCACACGGCGCCGCGGAGCTTCGCGAACGCGGGGCCGGAGCGGGTCTCGAGCTGGTCGCGGTCGGGGCCGAGGTCGATGTGGATCTCGGCGCGGAGCGTGGTGGGCGGGGAGGAGAGGACGAGGACGCGCTGGCCGAGGTAGACGGACTCGTCGATGTCGTGGGTGATGAAGACGACGGTGATGCCGAGGCGGGACCACAGGTCGCGGATGAGGTCTTCGAGGTCGGCGCGGGTCTGGGCGTCGACGGCGGCGAAGGGCTCGTCCATGAGCAGGAGGCGGGGGCGGAAGGCGACGGCGCGGGCGATGGCGACGCGCTGCTGCATGCCGCCGGAGAGCTGCCAGGGCCAGACCCGTTCCTTCCCTTCGAGGTCGACGAGGCGGAGGGCTTCGGCGACGCGGTCGCGGCGTTCGGCGCGGGTGAGGTGCAGGCGCTTGAGCGGGAGTTCGACGTTGGCGCCGACGCGCATCCACGGGAAGAGGCTGCGGCCGTACTCCTGGAAGACGACGGCGGTGTCCTCGGGCGGGCCGTCGACCTCGCGGCCGTCGACGAGGGCGCGGCCGCGGGTGGGGGCGAGGAGCCCGGCGCACATGCGCAGGAGCGTGGTCTTGCCGCATCCGGAGGGGCCGACGACGCAGACCAGCTCCCCTTCGGCCACTTGGAAGCTGAGGGAGTCGACGGCGGTGTGCACGCGGCCGTCGACGCGGTAGTCCTTGCCGATCCCGGCGACTTCGAGCACTCAGGCCTCCTCGGTTCGCTGATGGTGGTACCAGTGCAGGACGGCACGGTCGAACAGGGCGAACAGCGCGGCGAGGGCCGCGCCGAGGCCGCCCAGGAGCAGGATGCCGCTCCACATCGCGGGGATCGCGTAGCTGCGCTGGAACTGGACGATCGCGAAGCCGAGGCCGGACTGGGCGGCGAACATCTCGCTGATGACCATGAGGATCACGCCGATCGCGAGGGCCTGCCGCATGCCGGTGACGATGCGGGGGCTCGCGCCGGGCAGGACCACCGCGAGGAGGGTCCTGGTGCGGCCCAGGCGGTACGCGGCGGCGGTGTCGAGCTGGACCGGTTCGACGGAGCGGACGCCGGCGACGGTGTTGAGCAGAATCGGCCATACGCAGCCGGAGACGATCACGGCGGTCTTCATGCCGTCGCCGATCCCGGCGAACAGCATGATGACGGGCACGAGCACCGGCGGGGGCACGGCGCGCGCGAACTCGAGGACGGGCTCGGTGAGGTGGAACAGCCAGCGCGTCCGTCCGATGAGGAGCCCGAGGCCGACGCCGGCGGCGCAGGAGGCGGCGTATCCGGCGCCGAGGCGGGCGATGCTGGGGAGGACGTCGTCGCGCCAGCGCTCAGCGGTCCACGTCTCGCCGAACTCGGCGACGATCGCCGACAGCGGCGGGAAGTAGAAGCTGGTGGACCCGGCGGAGGCGATCCACCAGGCGGCGAAGAGGAAGGCGGGCAGGCCGAGCGCCAGGAGCGTCCTGCGGAGCACGGTCACCACTGGGAGCCTCCCCGCACGGCCGGGTGCCAGGCGAGGACCCGGCGTTCGAGGGCGCGCACGCCGAGGTTGACGAGGACGCCGAGGGCGCCGGCGACGAGGATGAGCGCGTACATGCGCTCGGCGGCGCCGGAGGTCTGGGCGACGGCGATCTCGCGGCCGAGGCCGGGCGAGCCGATGACGAGTTCGGCGGTGACGGCGAGGACGAGCGCGACGGTGGCGGCGAGGCGGACGCCGGTCATGAGGTAGGGCAGGGCGGTCGGCCAGGCGAGGCGGGTCAGGCGCTGCCAGGCGGTGAGGCGCAGGCTCTTCGCGGTGTCGGCGGCGACGGGGTCGACGTCGCGGACGCCGGCGAGGACCTGCACGAGGACCTGCCAGAACGCGGCGTAGACGACGAGCAGGAGCGTGGAGGGCAGGCGGGTGCCGAACAGCAGGACCGCCAGGGGCACCAGGGCGACCGAGGGGATCGGGCGGAGGAACTCGATGGTGGAGGCGGTGGCGGCGCGCACGGGCGGGAGCGACCCGATGAGGATGCCGAGGGCGGCGCCCGCGGCGACGGCGATGGCGAGGCCTGCGGCCCAGGCGATGAGCGTGTCGGCGAGGGCCCGCCAGAACTCGGCGCGCGCGAGGTCGTCGGCGAGGGCGCCGAGGACGGCGCCGGTCGTCGGGAAGTAGCGGGGGTTCACCAGGGGCGTGAGCGGGAGGAGCTGTCCGGCGAGCAGGGCCGCGGCGACCCCGGCCGCGCCGAGGAGCAGCGGTGGGACTGGACGCGGCCGGGGTCTGGGAGAGTGGATTCGCTTGACGCCCATGGCTTCAGCGTCTTGGGAACGCTGTGGACTCATGGCAGGAGCGCGTCCACGTCCGGGGGATTCTCGAAGATGCCGTCGGCTTCGCCGAGTTCGGCGAGGCGTTCCACGGAGTCCCGGTTGACGGCTGCGGGAAAGGCCGGCAGGGTCAGGGCCGCGCGGATCTCGGGGCTGATGTCGGTGTAAGTGCCCAGGATATCGCGGACGGCCTCGGGGTTGTCCGTGGCGTACTGGAGGGATTCGGCGATGGCGTCGGCGAACCGCTGCACGAGGTCCGGTCGCTCCTGCACGAGTCTCGTGGTGGCGAAGTAGGCGGCGACGGTGAGGTCGGGGGCGGCGTCCACGTAGTTCCAGGCGACGGGCCGGCCGCCCTCGGCCTCGATGATGGACTTGAAGGGCTCCACGACCCAGGCGGCGTCGACGTTTCCGACGCTGAGCTGCGCGGGCATGTCGGGGAAGCCGACCTCGGTGAACCCGATGCCGCTGGGGTCGCCGCCGGCGAGGCGCACGGACTCGCGGATGGTCGTGTCGCCGATGTTATTGAGGGTGTTGACCGCGACGGTGGCGGCGGCGAGGTCGGCGGCGGTCTGGATCGGGCTGTCGGCGGCGACCATGACGGCGCCGAAGTCCTCGCCTTCGACGCCGGTGGAGGCGACGCCGTTGGCGACGATCTGGATCGGCAGGCCCGAGGACTGGGCGAGGAGCAGCGAGGTGATGTTGGAGAACCCGAAGTCGAACTCCTCGGCGGCCACGCCGGGCACGATCGCGGCGCCGCCCTGGGCGGCGGTCAGCTCGACCTCGATGTCGCGGGCCTCGAAGAAGCCCTGTTGGACGCCGAGGTAGATGGGCGCGACGTCGACGATCGGGATCACCCCGACCGAGACGGCGTCGACGCCGCCTCCTCCGTCGTCCTCCTCCCCGCCGCAGGCGGCGGCCGCGGCGGCGACGGGTGCGAGCGCGAGGGCTGACAGCGCGGATCGACGTTTCATGAGGGTGCCTTCCGAGGAGGAGTGAGGTGACGGCACCGAGTGTTCGCCATGCGAATACTCGTTCACATATCGAAACTAGTTGATCCACCGCCCCCGGTCAAGACCGAATCCCCCGCCGCCCGGCCCCGCCTCGTCAGACCCTCCGGGCATCCTTGAAGCCGGGGGCGGTCCAGATCGGACACACCCGGCCCCGGGGGCCGGCCCGACCCCGGAGACCAGCCCGACCCTGGAGACCAGCCCGGCCCCGCGCATCGGAGCCGACGCCCCGCGATGTCGCACCCCGAAGGCACCCTTGAGACCGGGGGCGGTCCAGATCGGACACACCCGACCTCGGGGGACGGCCCCCCACCCGAATCGCGCGGACCCGTCCTCCTGCACGAGGAAGGGCCGCCCCGGCGGCAGGGCGGCCCTTCTTTCTCGGTTGCGAATCCTGGGTTCGCGACCCGGTCGTCAGCAGTCGCGGGCTGCGAGCGCCTTGTCCGGGTAGTCACTGAAGACGGCGTCGACGCCGAGCGAGTAGAACAGCTCGTACTCCGCCGCGAAGTCGCCCCACGCCGCGCCGCCACCGCCGGTGCGGAAGTCGGCGGGCAGGAACTGGTTCTCGTTGCGGAAGGTCCACACGTGCACGTCCAGACCGCGGTCGTGCGCGCGCTCGACCACGTCGGTCGGCTCCAGCAGGAAGCCGTTCGCGTCGCGCGGGATGATGCGGTTCTTGTTGAGGCTCACCGTGTCCAGGGTGTCGGCGTACTCGTCCAGCTGGGCGTCGGGGATCTCGCCCTGGCCGTCGATGTTGAGCCCGATGCGGTTGTCCACGCGCTCGGCGATGTTGAGCAGGCTCTGGTACTCGAACGACTGGATCCACACCGGCGAGCGCTTCCGGTCGAGGCGGCGCTCCTCCAGCAGGTCGGCGAGCGCGTCCTCGATGCTCTGACCCTTGTCCTCGTAGTAGGACGGGTGCTTCATCTCGGGGTAGGTGATCACCTTGCGGTCGAGGTCGTCCACGTAGTCGAGGACCTCGTCGTAGGTCACGAGCTCGAACTCGCCGTCGTGCGCGGCGCTCTGCGGGCGCACGCTCGGCAGGCGCTCCTCGGCGCGGAGGGTCTTGAGCTCGGCGAGGGTGAAGTCGTCGGCGAAGAAGCCGGTGACGGGCACGCCGTCGATGAGCTTAGTGGTCTTCCGGTCCGCGAACTCGGGGTGCTGGGCGATGTCGGTGGTCTCGTCCAGGACCGGCTCGTGGCGGGCCAGCAGCTCGCCGTCCTTGGTGAGCACCAGGTCCGGCTCGATGACGTCGGCGCCGAGCTCGACGGCCAGCGCGTACGCCTCGAGCGTGTGCTCGGGCAGGTAGCCGCTCGCGCCGCGGTGGGCGATGACGATGGGGTCGTCGTGGTGGCCGTGGCCGGGGTGGTGCGGCTTGGCGGCGGCCGGGGCGGCGATCAGGCCGACCAGCGCGCCGGCGGCGGCGATCGCCGCCGCGCATCGAAGGAGGGCGCCCTTGCGGGACATGTGCGTCCGCCTTTCTCGGGGGGAGGGCCCGATGGGCCCGGGTAACCCTCAGCCAACCGTGCGCACCCGTATTCGCGCCGCCTCAGGGTTGAAAGTCAGCTGAACGGCACTTGAAGCCTGGCTGAAATCGGGCGATTCACCCTACGACGCGCCGACGTCCGAAACGGGGACCGACAGCGCGCACCGGTGCGCCGCGCCGCGGCGTTCAGGGGGCGCCGCCGCGCCCGGGTGCGGGCGGGTGCTCGCGCGACACCGCCGCATCCCGGTCCGGGGAGTCGGTCGCATGCGCTGCAACGGGACCGACGGGCGGGCCGGTTCGGGGAGATGCTCGCGGGCCGCCGCTCCGGCGGTGGCGGCCACCCCGGCATGCGCCACCGCGACCATCGGTCCGGTCACCGGGGCGGCGGCCCGGGCCGAGCGGAGCGGTTCGGCGGTACCGTTCCGATGATTCTGGAACCGGTTTCTGATCTCAGCGCCACATGAGACGCCTGTACAGGGAGAACCACTCTGTTCAGCCTTGAAAAGCGATAGGAACCGCTTTCTATCACATCTTCATACATTCGCCGCCGAACGTCAAGAAGCCCGCGGATATCGATCCCCCGCGCACACGTCGCAGGGCCGGGCCGCTTCGCGGCCCGGCCCTGTCGTACGTCGATCGCTATGCGGCCGTGAGCAGCTGCGAGGCGGCCAGGTCGCGGTAGAGGTCGTCCTTCTCCACCAGTTCGGCATGGGTGCCGACCGCGCGGACGACGCCGGCGTCGAAGACCACGATCTGGTCGGCGCTGGTCACCGTCGACAGCCGGTGGGCCACGACGAGCACGTTGGTGCGCTCGGCCGCGTCGAGCATGACCTGCTTCAGCGAGGCCTCGTTCGCGGCGTCGAGCTGCGAGGTCGCCTCGTCGAGGAGCAGCAGGCGCGGCTTGCGCAGCAGCGCCCGCGCGATCGCGACGCGCTGGCGCTCGCCGCCCGAGAGCGTGGTGCCGCGGTAGCCGATGCGCGATTCGAGGCCGTCGGGCAGCTTCTCGACCAGCTCGGTCAGGCGCGCGGTCTTCACGACCTCCTCGATCTCCGACTCCGTGGCGTCCTGGGCCGCCATCACGAGGTTCTCGCGGAGCGAGCCGTCCAGCACCGGCGCGTCCTGCTCGACGTAGCCGATGATGCCGCGGAGGTCCTCGAGCGGCCAGTCGCGCACGTCGACGCCGTCGACCGCGACGCTGCCGGTGGTCGCCGGGTAGAACCGCTCGATCAGCGAGAACACCGTGGTCTTGCCCGCGCCGGAGGGCCCGACGAGGGCGGTGAGGCCGCGCCCGCTCGACGCGAACGTGACGCCGTGGTGCACGTAGGGCAGGTCCTCGGCGTACCGGAAGGTCACGTCGTCGAACGTCACCCGCGCGGGCCCGGCCGAGGCCGCGGTGCGCGGTTCGCCCTGGGGCGCTTCGGAGTCGAGGTTCGCGACCTCTTCGACGCGGTGGATCGCGGCGAGGCCGGTCTGGAGCTGGGAGAGCGAAGCGACGAGGCCGCTGATCGGGCCCATCAGGTAGAACAGCAGCAGCAGGAAGCCGATGAGGGTGCCGACCTCCATGGCCCCGGAGGCGACACGCGCGCCGCCGACGCCGAGGACCAGCAGGAAGGCGATGTTCACCGGCATGAACGCGGCGACGCCCGCGAGGGCCTCCCACAGCGAGGCCTTCACGCCCTTGTCGCGGGCGGTGGTGGCCGCCCCTTCGAGGCGGGCGATCTCGTGGTCCTCCGCACCGGAGGCCTTGACGGTGCGGAACGCGCTGAAGATGCGCTCCAGCAGCGACCCCATGTCGCCCAGGGCCTTCTGCGAGTCGACCGTGGCGTTCTGGATGCGCGGCATGATGAACAGCATCATGACCGTGACCATGGCGACCATCGCCATGGTGGTGCCGAACAGGACCGGGTCGAGCCAGGCCATGAGGCCGATGCCGCCGATGATCATGAAGGCGTCGGTGACGCCGCCGATGACGGTGGTGCTCGCGACCGTGCGCAGGAGGTTCGTGTCGGAGGTCAGCCGGGAGACCAGGTCGCCGGGCTTGAGCCGGTCGACCTCGGCCACCTGGAGGCGCACGAGCCGCCCGATGAGGTCCTTGCGCACGGTCAGGACGACGTCCTGCCCGGCGATCTGCATGAGGTACGGGCCGACGGCGGTCAGCGCGCCGCCGACCACGACCACGGCCGTGAGGTAGAGGAGCGGCCGGGCGAGCGACTCGTTCGCGGCGAGGGTGTCGATCACGTCCATCGCGATGAGCGGCTGCACGAGGCCGACGATCCCGCCGGCGAAGGAGAGCGCGCCGCCGATGATGAGCAGGCGCAGGTGCTGCCTGGCGTACACCCACAATCGGCCGATCGGGGCCCGCGCCGGGGCCTCGGTGGTGTCGGCGGCCGGAGCCGCCCGGGTGGTGTCGGTCATCCTGGTTCCTTCTTCAGATGCAGCGTCTGCGCTGCGTCCGCCGGGTGTCGCGGACTCTGTCGAAGCTACCCGGGACGACCGACACCGACCTCCGCTTCAGGGAGTAATTCGGACTCCACCGGAGGTCGTAAGACCCTCAGTCCTCGGCCAGCACGATGATCTTGTCGCCCGACTGGAGCAGCATCTGGACCGACTTGTCCGGATTCAGGTGGACGCCGTAGCTCGGCGCCCGCTGCGCCTCGGCGGCGACCCGGTACCCGATCGCGGTCTCGCCGCGGCGGCGCGCCGACTCCGCGACCGTGTAGAAGTTGACCGGCACGCCCGGGCGCACGTAGTGGTCGGCGGGCTTGAGGTAGATCTCCGAGCCCTCCGGGCTGAACAGGTTCCCGAACACGTGCGAGAGGTGCGGGTTCTCGGCGGTCTGGGTGAGCAGCAGGCTGATGAGCTTGTCGCTGACGATGAAGTCGTCGGCCTGCGTGACCTGCGCGAGCGTGCGGTTGCGGTCGTCGGCCATCTCCGACACCACCTTGAAGCGGGTGTTGGAGCGCTGGGACATGTCGCGCAGGTGGAGCAGCGTCACGAGCGTGCGCGAGTCCGCGAGCTGCGGGGCGACGTCGTCAGAGCACAGCGCGATGATGTGGTCGTACGAGCCGGGGTTGAGCGACTCCAGCAGGAGCCGGTCGGTGGTGTCGTCCTGCTTGAAGTTCAGGCCCTGGACGCGCATCGTCGGGCCGATCTTGCGGATCGCCTCGGCCGCGTCCGGGTGGTCGCTGACGACGTCGGTGACCGAGCCGGGCGCGACGTACTGGTCGAGCTGCTCCAGGACCATGCGGGTCTTGGCGTTCCACCCGAGGATGAGCGTGCGCTCGGGCCGGTTCTTGGCCTCGGCGCGGGCCACGATCGCGGACTCGTCGATGACCGGGCGGGAGCCGTCGAGGCGGATCGCGGAGTCGTCGGAGGCGATGAGGATGAGCTTGTCGCCGGGCTGGAGCGCGGCGTTCGAGGGCGGGTTGACGATGCAGCGGCCCTCCTTGGTGAGGACGCCGATCAGCGAGGAGGTCCGGTACGAGTGCAGCGCCTGGCTCAGCGGGCGGCCGAACAGGTTCGGCTCCTCGACCATGTAGATCTCGTCGCCGCCGAAGTCGAGCAGGTCGGTGTAGACGACCGAGAGGCCCGACTGCCGGCAGGTCTGGACCATGAGGCGGGCCATGAGGTCGTTCGCGTCGACGACGTGCGCGCCGCGGCCGCCGGCCAGGCGCGCCGCGGGCAGGTTCCGGCTCTCGGCGACCGCGCCCACGACATGGCACTTCAGGTCCCCTTGGCCCCCTTGGGTGACCGCGAGGAGGCTGCGCACGAGCTGCGCGTCGGGGTCGTCCTCGGCGGAGGTGAGGAGGATGACGCTCTTGGCCTGCCCGGGGTTGACGATCGCGATGTCGTCGGGGTCGGCGGGGTCGCCGGTGCGGCAGACGACGTGCGTGGATTTGAGGTCGGGGAGCTTCGCGCGGACCTCGTCCTCCATCTCGACCTTGTCGCGGTCGGCGAGGATCGCGATGACCGCGCGCTTCTCGCTCTCGTTGGCCTCCACCAGTTCCGATATGACGATGAACACCTGATCGGACCAGCCGAGGATGACGGTGTGGTCCTTCTCGACGACGAGCGAGCGGCCTTTGCGGAGGTCCTCGAGTTTCGCGTCGAGACCGGTGGTGAGCACACCGACGAGCGAGGAGAGGATGACGAGACCGCCGATGGTGGTGATGAACATGATCACCATGTAGGGGCCGTTCTCGCCGTCCCCGGTGATCGTCCCGGCGTCCAGGATGTGGATGAACGAGGTCCACAGAGTACCGCCGAAGCCGTTGCCCTGCCCTGCGATCAGGAGGAATGCGGCACCGATGGCGGTGAGTGCGAGCGTGATGACGGTGAGCCATCCGATGAGCGCTTTCGTACCCTTCGACATGGTGTTGTCGAACCAATAGCGAGCCCGCTGCTTGAATGTCGGATCGGACATCGGGGGCGTCCTTTCTCAGAATGCATGTGTCGTCCGACCGACTCGGGGCGGAGGCGAGTGGGGTCGGGAGGTGTTCGGGGCGTCGACCATTGATAGCGCATTGCGTCCACTGCGACCGGTCGAAGCGAATTCACTACTCGTGGTCACCCGGGGCCGGAGGAGTCGCGGAGGGACGTCGCGAGGGCCGGGGGCGATCACCGATCCACCCTAGAGCGGGCGGCGGGACCGGAGCGGGCGGGCCGCTATCCGGCGGTCTCGGCCACCGGCGCGACGCGGATCGCCAAGCGGGTGTGGCGCTTCGGGACGGTGAAGCGCGGCGCGGCGCCGTCCGCGGGCAGGCCGGCCGCGGCCTCGGACCCGGTGCGGTAGGCGGTGATCCGCAGGCTCACGCCGTCGCGGCACTCGCGGTCCCACAGCTTCGCCTGCGCGGCGACCCGGGAGGCGAGGGCCGCGCCGTCCGGGCCGTGGCCGCGCACGCCGATCTCGTTGCCGCCGGGGACCTTCCGGCACACGACGTACGCGAAGTCGGCGCCCTCGACGACCGCCGGGTTGGCCCAGCGCATGAGCAGCCGCTGGAGGCCGTGGTCGCCGAACGGCGCGCTCATGCGCCCGTATCCGGGGAAAGCGCAGGCGAGCCAGAGCGACAGCTGGGAGGCGTCCTCGTTCACCTTGAGGCGCACCGAGGTCCAGACCGTGGAGCCGCGCCCGTCGAGGGCCCCTTCGGCGCCGGCGGCCTCGACCTCGCTGTCCACGTGGAAGGTGAGGATGCGGCCGCTGGAGAGCTCGACGGTGGCGCCCTCGTGGGAGCCCAGGCCGCGCATGGGCATGAAGCCGCAGCTGACGATCGAGCGGCTGCGCATGACGCCGCCGCGGTAGTCGAAGGCCACCGAGTGCTCGCAGCCGCGGATGCTCAGGGGCGCCACGAGGCGGCCGCCGTCGGCGAGCTGGTCCCACCAGGCCGGGGGCAGGTCCCAGGTGCCGACGGTGGCGATGACGCGGTCGTACGGGGCGCCGTCGGGCCAGCCCAGCTCGCCGTCGGCCCGCACGGTGCGCACCCGGCCGCAGCCGGTGTCGTCGAGGGCCCGGCGGGCGCGCTCGACCGTGTCGGCGTCGATGTCGACCGTGGTCACCGAGCCGGAGGGCCCGGCGAGCGCGTCGAGGAGCGCGGCGTTGTAGCCGGTGCCCGCGCCGATCTCCAGGACGCGGTGGCCGGGCCGGACGTCGAGCTGCTCCAGCATCTCGGCCACGATCGCGGGCTGCGAGGCGGAGCTGACGGCGTCGCCGTCGCTGTTGCGCTTGGTCACGTAGACGTCGTCGGCGTAGGCGGCGCGGAGCGTGGCCTCGGGGAGGAAGCGGTGGCGCGGGACGGCGAGCATGGCGGTCTCGACCGATTCGCTCCGGAGCACCCCGCTGGTGCGCAGGCCGCCGACGAGGCGGGTTCGCATCTTATGCGCTTCGTTACCGGAGGTATCGATGTGATCACCCACAAGTCAAGCGTACGTCCGATGTGCCATGTCCGCCTCCTCCACTTCTGCCCCCGAGATCCCCGCCACGCCCGGGGCGGGCCGGGCGCGTCCCGGAGGGGGGCGCGGTGCGGGCGCCTGCTCGCCGCCCTGGTCAGTCGGTGCGGCCGCAGCGCGCGTCGAGCATGGCCCAGAGCGCCTCGCGCTGCGGGTCGGGGACGGGGAGCGGGGTGGCGATGGGGTCGCCGCCGTCGATGACGACCCAGACGGTGAAGCCGAAGGGCTGCTTGGCGTCGCCCACGGCGTGGCCTTCGCAGCGGAAGGCGTCGAAGACGACCGGGACCACGATGGACTCCCCCGGCGCGCCCGCGACGGGCCCGGCCGCGAGGGCCGCGGACTCGACGGTGAACAGGACGCTCCCGCGGACCTCGGTCGCGCCGAGCGCGGCCCCGTCCAGCGGCCGCAGCGTCAGCCCGCCTTCCAGCGTGCCGTCGGCGGCCTCGGTGAGGTCGCCGAGCTCGATCGCGGTGGCGGCGGTGATCGCCTGCGCGGCGCAGGCCTCGCGCAGCAGCCGGTCGAGCGTGCCGCTGGGGTGCGGCAGCGCGGCGACGACCTCGTGGGCCGCGCCGTCCTCGGTCTCGACGTCGAGCACGACGGCGGCGGGCGCGGCGGCCGAGTCGACGCCGTCGGGGCAGCGGGCCTCGCCGTACGAGGCGAACAGGTCGCGGGGGTTCTCGCTCGGCGGCACCTCGTCGTCGAACTCCTGGACGCCGAGGGGCGCGAAGGACTCGCCGAGCAGTTCGAGGCCGCGGACCCGGACCGGGGCGTCGCCGTGGTTGGTCACCGCGATCGCGACGACGCCGGGGGCCATGAAGGACCGGCGGATCTCGGCGGTCGCGGTGAGGTCGGGGGCGGCGGATGGTGCGGCCGTCGCGGGGCCGGCTGGGTCCTCGCGGTCCCCGGCTCCGGCGATGCTCCCGGTGAGGGCAGCGGTGCCGGCGGCGAGGAGGAACGCGCCGATGACGGCGATCCTGGCCCATCGCATGGCGGCTCCCCTGCGTCCGGTGGCGGTGCCCGTCCAGTCTGGCACCGCCGCACCGGGTTGGGAAGCCCCCGGGGCGGGGCGTCAGCGGTTGTGCGCCAACCGCTCCGCGGGGTCGAGGCACCAGGCGAGGGCGGAGGGCCAGTTCCCGTAGCCGTCGTCGTAGGTGATGTGGCCGGCGCCGGGGAGGAGGTCGACGTCGCAGCCGAGCGGGCCGCCGAAGACCGCTTCGGCGCCCTCGGGGCAGTAGGGGTCGTTGTCGGAGCAGGCGAGGCGCGGGGTCGCGGCGGCGAGCTTCAGGCGGCCGAGGTCGAGGGCGGCGGGGTCGAACCCGGCGATCACGTCCCAGTCGAACACGCCGGGCCCGGGCGGGCTCACCAGCAGGAGGCGGTCGGCGGCGGCGGGCACGGCGGCCGAGACGTGCAGCCAGGTGGTGCAGGCGAGGCTGTGGCAGACGACGACCTTCTCGCCGCGCATCAGCTCGAGTTCGGCGAGGACGGCCTCGACCCAGGCCTCCAGCGAGGGCCGGTCGGTGTCCGGGAGCTGGGGGTAGAACACCTGCTCGCCGCGTCCGCGCAGGTCGAGGGCGAGTTCGTTCTGCCAGTGGCCGCCCTGGCGGCGGTTCTCCACGCCGTGGAGGATGAGAAAACTTCGGTTCCACATGGGATTCGAGGGTATCGCCTCTTCGAGCGGGCGGGGCGCGCCGTCCCAGCCGGTGGCGGGCGCCCCGCGCGGCGTCAGGCGGGGACGGTCGCGACCGTGAGCAGGTGGTTGCTGGCGCCGATCAGCGACGGCTCGCGCTCGATGACCCGCAGCCCCTCCATGAGGTGGGCGCGGGCGTCCTCGTCGTCGATGAGCGCCTCCAGCTCGGGAATGTATCCGGGGAAGCCCTGGACGGCGTACTGCGCCGGCTCGGGGAGCCCCGCGTCCGCGAACTCGGACGCGACCTCGCCGGGGTGGGACAGGTAGGCGGTGGTGAATATGTCCTGGTCGGTGTAGCGGAGCACCCCTTCGCGCATGACCCGCAGGCTCGCCTCCGCGCCGATGCCCTTGTCGCGGCCGCCGGCCCGGAACAGCAGGTGGTCGCACCAGCCCGCGGTGCGGTTGATCGTCACGGCGGCGACGGTCCCGCCGGGGCGGGCGCACCGGCGCGCCTCCGCGACCGCCTGGACGCGCTGCGCGCGGTCGGTCAGGTGGTAGAGCGGGCCCATGAGCAGCACCGCGTCGAACTCGCCGTCCCCGCAGGGGAGGGCACGGGCGTCGCCGACCTTCGCGTCGACGCCGGGGAGCAGCGCGGCGACGGCGACCTGGCCGGGGACGGGGTCGACGAGGGTCACCTTGTGGCCGTCGGCGGCGAGCCAGGAGGCGTGGACGCCGGTCGCGCCGCCGACGTCGAGGACGTCGAGTCCGTCGCCGGGGAGGAGCCGCCGCAGCAGGTCCTGCATGCGGGCGAACTCCAGGCGGCCGCGCGCGTTGTGGACGAGGCGGTCGCGTTCGCCGCCGCGCTCGTAGTAGGCCGCGATCTCGGATTCGAGTTCGTATTCGCTCATGGGCCGATTCTGCCGAGGCGGCCGCGTTCACGCCACCGGATTCCGGTGCGCGCGCACGGGAACGGCGGCCGGTCTGCCGGTTCCGCGCACTCCCGCAAGCGCGCGGGTCCGGTGGGCTGGCCGCCGCAGTGCTATCTCACCCCATCGCCTCGCGGCCCCGGCGCGGGGCTCCCCCGGGAGTCGGTCCCGCCATGGGCCGCAGCGGATCAGGTGTCAGTTCGCGGCGACGCGGACACCGAGGGCGACCATGACGGCGCCGGTCGCGCCGTTGAGCCAGGCGCGCACCCGCGGGCGTTCCAGGAAGGTCCGCATGAGCCCGATCAGGTTGGCGAGCGCGAGGTAGAACCCGGCGCAGACGGCCATGCCGACGGCCGCGAGCTCGACGATGCGGAGCGCGTCGCCGGTGTCGAGGAACTGCGGCATGAGGGCGGTGAACAGCACGACCGCCTTGGGGTTGAGGAGGTTGCACAGGAGCCCGGAGCGGAACGCGGCCCAGCGGCTCATGCCGCGGCCGAGCTCGATCGCGGCGGCGGGGCGGCGGCGCTCCCTGACCGCGGCGACGATCGCGCGGACGCCGAGATACACGAGGTAGACGGCGCCGGCGAGCTTGACGGCGGTGAACGCGAGCGCGGAGGCCGCGAGGAGCGCGGCGAGCCCGATCGAGGTCGCGACGACCCAGACGGCGATGCCGAGGCCGATGCCGGCCGCCGTCCACATGCCGCTGCCGCGGCCGGACACGACGGTGTTGCGCACGACCATCGCGAAGTCGGGGCCGGGGACGACGGCGGCGAGGAGGATCGCCAGGCCGAAGACGAGCAGCGCGGTCACGGGTGGCCCCTTTCGGTGGACGCCTCCGATGGTGCCACCGCGCGGGCGGGGCCGCATCGGGCGATCGACCGGGTCGGGGTACCGGGTCCGGCTACGGCCGGGCGGGGTCGGCGAGGCGCCAGTACTGCTTCTTGCCGCGGTCGCGCACGACGACGTCGATGGCGGCGAGTTCCTCGCGCAGCTCCCGCAGGTCGCCCTCGTTCGACTTCTCCAGGGCGCGTTCGCGGGCCTTGAGCAGGGCGTCGGCCCCGGGCGGGAGCCCGTCGGCGCCGGGGACCCAGCGCTTGAGCTCGCCGCGGTACGGGTCGCCGTCGGGCATGGGGCCGTAGCCGTGGCGGCGGAGGGCGGCGGCGAGCGCCTCGCGGTCGAGGTCGAAGGGGACCTGGGCGAGCTCCTGGCGGCGGTGGCCGAGGACGACGAGGCGCTTGTCCTCGACGAAGACCGCGGCGATGTCGGCGCGGGGGACGGTCTCGTCGAGGTCGCCGCGCTTGAGGCCGACCGCGTCGCGGCCGACGGTCACCGCGAGCATCTCGGAGACCACCCACAGGGCGAGCACGAGTCCGGCGACGAGGCCGAGCGCGGTGCCGCCGACGATCTGCACGGTCCGGGGCAGGTCGGCGACCAGCTCGAAGAGGCCTTGGAACGGGAACCAGGCGAGGCCGGTGATCCACTCGGCGATGAGGACGAGGCCCCAGCCGAGGCCGGCGCCGACGAGCGGGAGGGCCGCCAGGACGGCCGGTCCGACCCAGGCGGGGTCGGCGACGACGGTGCGGTCGCCGTGAAGGTGCTCGGTGGGCATCGGGCCGCCGCCTTTCCGTTGAACGAGAATGAACTCAGCATATAACATGCCTTCCCACCTGCGAAAACGCAATCCTGAAGGACTAGTTCCAAAGGAGGGGAATGGAAGCGGCGCGCGATACCGAAGTCGCGGCGGGTCCTCCTTCGGTATCGCCGAGCGAGGCCCTGATTCCCTTGAAACAAGGATGAACCGGACATCCGGTGGTTACGATCCGTTCGTTCCGGGCGCGCGCCGCGCGCCGCACGAGAGAGGACCGATCCCCTTGCGACTCCGCCTCCCGCTCATCGCCGCGGCCGCCGCCGCGCTCCTCCTGCCGTCCGCCGCCGCGGCCCAGGGGACCGGCCACGCCGCCGACCTCGTGCTCGCCGAGCGGAAGGGCGCCTGCGCGGCCGAGGGCGTCCCGGTCGGGGCCGCGCCGCCCGCGCAGGTGCGCATCGACTCCGACGACGTCGTGTTCGACTGCTCCGGGAGCATCGGCTTCCGCCTGGGCCGGGACGCGACGGTGTCCTTCGACGACGCCGCGGGCACCGCTACGGCGGACGTCGTGCGGATCGTCGGCAGCAGGCTCGGGCTCACCTGCGGCTACGAGGCGTCGAAGGTCGTCTTCCACCGCGAGGGCGACACGCGCGTCTACGCGGGCGGGCCCTACACCGGGACGAAGGTGCAGGGCTCGTTCCTGTGCCCGAGGTCGGTGCAGCTCGACGCCGCGTCGTTCACGTTCCGCTGACCGGCCGCGCCGCCGCGACCGCCTCCCGCCAGGGCCGCGCCGCGCCGGCGGGCAGCCGCCGCGGGATCCGCTCCTCCAGGAGCGCCAGCTGGAGCGCCTGCACGTGCGCTTGTGCCGTGCGGTCCGGGCCTTTGAACGCGCGCAGGTGGCGGCGGCGCGAACCGCGCCGCGACAGGCTCCGCGCCTCGTCCTCGGTGAGGGCCCCGACCGCGGTCTCCTCGGCCGAGACCTCCGCCCAGCGGGCGCGGAAGCGGCGCCGGACCACGACGTAGACGGCCATGACGACGGCGAAGTTGATGAGCGGTTTGGCGAGCGTCCCGGCGATCCCGCCCAGGATCGGGCTGTCGAACAGGAAGTGCATGCCCATCGCGAGGAGCATGCAGCCGACCGCGACCCAGACCCGCCGCGCGGCCGACCGGCCGGAGGCGCTGACGAGGTAGCCGATGCCGGCGCCGGCGACGGCGCTCATCGCCCAGTGCGAGCCGATCCCGGTGAGCACGATCCGGATCCACAGGGTCTGGAACGACACCGCGAACGGCTCGACGCCGCCGCCCAGGACGATCCCGTTGAGTCCGTAGGTGAAGTTCTCCACGATCTGGAACCCGAAGCCGACGAGGGCGCCGTAGACGAGTCCGTCAGCGGCGCTGCGCACCAGGCGGGTCGAGACCGCGGCGAGGAGCACGACGCCCGCGACCTTCACGGCCTCCTCGTTCAGCGGCGCGGTCAGGGCGGCCGCCCAGGACGCGGACGCCTCCAGGCCGAGGACCTGCGACCACACCGAGAGCAGGCGGGTGTTCATGACGACCGCGAGCCCGCACGCGGCCAGGCCGCCCCACATGAGCGCCAGCCAGGTGCCCGACCACGGCGGGGCCTGCACGGGCCGCATGACGCGCCGCGCCAGCCACACGCCGACGGCCAGGCACGCCAGCATCACGGCGACGTTCAGGGCGGCGCTCGCCGGGAACGCCAGCATCGCCGGCACCATGTTCCGCTTCAGGGTCCACACCCCGAAGGCGGACACGGCGATCATGCACCAGAACGCGACCGACCGGAAGTCGACCGCGCGGCGCGGCAGGGCCGCGGCGTGGACGGCGCTCATGCGTCCGCCTCCTCGTCCTCGAAGTCCACCGAGTCGATGATCGCCGTGGCCTCGGCCCAGTCGCCCTGGTCGGCGTCGAACGGCCCCAGGATCTTCGCCTCGACCGCCTGCCCGCCGTCCTCGGCGGGCATCACGAACGCGGTCCCGATGTCGGTCCCCACCTGGAGGTTCCCGTAGAGGGCGCCGGAGATCCACTTCGTGTCGAAGGCGATCGGGTCGCCGAGCCACACGTCCTCGCCCGCGTACTGCTCGATCTTCAGCACCTGCGCCATGCCGTCCCACATCTCCCGGACGCCGTCGGGCTTCCCGGCGTCGAACGAGACGAGGTCGAGCCGCACCGTCACGTCGCCCTTGTGCAGCGTGACGCCCGTGTTCAGGTCGCTGGCCGCCTCGTCGAGGGTCCAGCCCTCGCCGACCTGCGCCGAGACCTGCCGGTCGGCCCCGAACTCGACCACCGTGCCCGGCGCGAGCGCCTCGGCCTCGGGCAGGGCCCGGCCGAGGAGGCCCTCGACCGCCGTCAACGCGAGCAGCGCGCCGACCACGGCCAGCGGCACCCACACGCGCCGCGCGCCGTGGACGGCGTTGCCCGCCCTCTTGAAATCGTCCACTCGCTCAACCTAACCGCTTCCCGGGCCTGGAACTGGGAAAACGCCCGGTCCAGCCGCCCCGCCCATAGCACCGGAGGGTGCCCGAAGGGGCGAGAACGCGAGGCCGCGTCGCCATCCGTACTAGTCTCGGAGCATGGCGATTCGATGGACCACCGCGTTCTGGGACTTCCCCGCCGACGGTTTCGAGACGGGCATCGCCTTCTGGCTCAAGGCGACCGGCTCGACCCTGTCACCGCGCCGCGGCCCGGAGGGCGACTTCGCGACCCTGGTGCCCCCCGGAGGCGACCCCTGGCTGCGGGTGCAGCGGGTGCGGGACGGCAAGGGCGGCAACCACCTCGACCTGCACGTCGACGACGTCGAGGCGGAGGCCGAACGGGCGCAGGTGCTCGGCGCGGCCGTGGTCTTCGCCGAACCGGGCCTGACCGTCCTCCGCTCCCCCGGCGGCTTCGCGTTCTGCCTGGTCGACCACCACGGCGAGGCCAAGGTCCCCGCCCCCGAGTCCTGGCCCGGCGGCCAGCGCAGCCGCACCGACCAGCTGTGCGTCGACGTGCCGCCGCAGGCGTTCGACCACGAGCTGGTGTTCTGGCAGCGCCTCACCGGCTGGCCGCAGTCGGGCACGCGCTCGGCGGAGTTCCGGCGGCTGCTCTCGCCTCCGGACGTGCCGCTGCGGTTCCTGCTGCAGCGCTTGGACGTCGCCGAGCGCGGGCAGTCGACCGCCGCGCACGTGGACCTGGCGTGCTCGGACGTGGACGCCGAGACCGAGCGCCATGTCGCGTTGGGCGCCACCGCGGTCCGGCGGCACCACTGGTGGCAGGTCATGCGCGACCCGGCGGGCCTGGAGTACTGCATCACCGCCCGCGACCCGGACACGGGGGCCGTCCCGGCCTAGCGGGGCCTGCGATGCTGGGCGCATGACGCTTCCGCAGCCCGTCACGCCCGATCCGCCGCGGCGGATCGGCCGGCCGCTGATGACCCAGTCGTGGCTGGAGCTGGCGTTCCTCCACTGGGAGGTCGATCCGGCGGCGGTGGCGCGGCTGCTGCCGGAGGGGACGGTGCCGGACCTGTTCGACGGCGCGGCCTATGTGGGCCTGGTGCCGTTCCGGATGCACCGGATCGGGTGGCTGGGGCTGCCGGGGCTGCCGTACCTGGGGTCGTTCCCGGAGACGAACGTGCGGCTGTACTCGGTGGACGGGGAGGGCCGGCGGGGCGTGGTGTTCCGGTCCCTGGACGCGTCGCGGCTGGTGCCGGTGCTGGCGGCGCGGATCGGGTTCCGGCTGCCGTACGTGTGGTCGCGGATGCGGATCCGCGCGGAGGGCGGCACGGTCGCGTACCGGAGCTCGCGGCGCTGGCCGGGGCCGCGGGGCGCCCGCTGCCGCATCGCGGTCCGCGCGGGGGCGCCGCTGGCGGAGCCGAGCGCGCTGGAGCACTTCCTGACCGCGCGGTGGGGGCTGCACACGGCGGCGGCGGGCGGGCTGCGGTTCATCCCGAACGCGCATCCGCGGTGGCCGCTGCACCGGGCCGAGCTCCTGGAGTGCGAGGAGGACCTGGTGGCCGCGGCGGGGCTGGAGACGTCCGGTGCGCCGGTGAGCGTGCTGTACTCGCCGGGCGTGCCGGTGCGGTTCGGGCCGCCCGAGCGGTAGGCGTTCAGGAAGACATCGTTTTCAGGCTCTTGTGCCGTTCCGATGAAAAAGTTACATTTATCTATAAGGAAGGCTTCTTAATGATATGAGGTGATCGAATGCTCCGTCGACCCCGCCGGAAGCTGCTCGCACTGCTCGGCTCGTTCGTCTTCGCCGTGACGCTCGCGACCGGGATCTCGGCGTCCTCCGCCAGCGCCCAGACCGCCTGCGCCGCGGCCTGGAGCGCGGGCGCCGTCTACACCCAGGGCAACGTCGCCTCCCACGGCGGCCAGAACTGGACCGCCCAGTGGTGGACGCAGGGCGAGACGCCCGGCACCACCGGCCAGTGGGGCGTCTGGCGCAACCCCGTGCCGTGCGGCGGGGGCACCGGCCCCGGCCCGGGCACGCCGAACGGCCTCGACGTCACCGAGGCCCAGTTCAACCAGATGTTCCCGAACCGGAACTCCTTCTACACCTACCAGGGCTTCGTGAACGCGACCGCGTCCTACCCGGCGTTCAGCAACACCGGCAGCGCCACCGTCCAGAAGCAGGAGGTCGCGGCGTTCCTCGCGAACGTCTCGCACGAGACCGGCGGGCTCTGGCACATCGTCGAGCAGAACACCGCGAACTACCCCCACTACTGCGACTGGAGCCAGTCCTACGGCTGCCCGGCCGGCCAGGCCGCGTACTACGGCCGCGGGCCGATCCAGCTGAGCTGGAACTTCAACTACAACGCCGCGGGCGCCGCCCTCGGCCTGCCGCTGCTGACGAACCCGTGGCTGGTCGAGCAGAACGCCACGGTCGCCTGGCAGACCGCCCTCTGGTACTGGAACACCCAGAGCGGTCCGGGCTCCATGACCGGCCACACCGCGATGACCTCCGGTGCGGGCTTCGGCGAGTCCATCCGGTCCATCAACGGCTCGATCGAGTGCAACGGCGGCAACCCCGCCCAGGTCCAGAGCCGCGTCAACAACTACACGTCCTTCACGTCGATCCTCGGGGTCGGCACGGGCGCCAATCTCTACTGCTGAGGATGAGAACGCGGGCCGGCCGGGGATCCCCGGCCGGCCCGCACCCGTCTCAGGCCGCGAGGTCGGGCCGGCGGCGGCCGAACACCGGGACGAGGACGGCCGCGACGACCACGTGCATGAGGATCAGGACGATCCGCGTGCCGGTGGTGGCCTCGGTGTAGAACGGCGGGACCATCTCGACCGCGAACACGACGCCGGCGCCGATGAGCCACAGCAGCACGGCCTTGCGGGGGGGCGAAGCGGTCGAGGAGCGCGCGGGCGATCCAGCCGAGGCCGCCCGCGATGAGCGTCATGAAGGCGCCCGCGACGAAGCCGACCTCGATGGGGTCCTGCCCGGGGTTGGCGGCCTGCATCTCGACGCCGAGCGCGGCGGCGATCACGGCGGTGAGGCCGGCCGCGACGGCGGCGGCGACGAGGGCGATGAGGCGGGCGCGCCAGACGGGGGCGGTCGTCGCGGGCGCGGCGGTGTCGGTGTCGGACATGGGGGTCTCCGTTGCATTGGTGTGGATTCCGGTGGACACCGTCGACGGTAGAGGGACGGGCCGACATCGCCAATCCGCGAGCGTCCTCGCTTCATGTCCGATCGTCCCGCCCCGGTTAGGCTTCGGAGATGGACGTGCTCAGCGATGTGATGACGGTGCTGCGGACCGGCCGGCCCTTCGCGGCCCGCTTCGCGCGGTCGGCCCCCTGGTCGGTGCGGCACGGCGGCCGGTCGAACGGCTGCGGCCTCCAGATCATGGTGCGCGGCACCGCGGTCGCGGTCGCCGAGGACGGCCGGACGTTCACGCTCGGCCCCGGCGACCTGCTCGTGGTCCCCCACGGCGCCCCGCACCTGGTCGCCGACTCGGCCGCGACCCCGCCGGGGCCGGCGTGCGAGCCGGGCCGGCAGCCGTCGGGGGCGGTGATCCGCTCCGACGACCCCGGCGCCTCGCACGTCATGCTCTGCATGGCGTACGAGATGGCGCCGAACCGGACCCACCCGCTCATCGCGACGCTCCCGGACTTCGTCCACGTCCCTGCCGACCCGGCCGCGCGGCCCGAGCTCGCGAACGCGATCGCCATGCTGGACAACGAGCTCGCCTCGGAGCTGCGCGGCGGCGACGTCCTCGTCCCGGCCCTGGTGGACGCGGTCCTCATGTACCTGCTGCGGGCGCTCCTGGGGCCGCACACCGGCGACTGCCGCTCCGGCGGCTGGGCCGTGGCGCTCGGCGACGACGCGGTCGCGGCCGCGCTGGAGGCGATCCACGCCGACCCCGCGCGGCAGTGGACGGTGGCGTCGCTGGGCGAGCGGGCGGGCCTGTCGCGCTCGGCGTTCTCGCGGCGGTTCACCGAGCTGGTCGGCCAGCCGCCGCTCGGGTACCTGACGTCGTGGCGGCTCACGCTGGCCGCGCGGCTCCTCGCGGACACCGACGCGCCGCTGTCGGCGGTCGCCCGCCGGGTCGGGTACGCCTCGGAGTTCGCGTTCGCGGCCGCGTTCAAGCGCGACTTCGGGACCCCGCCGGGCCAGTTCCGCAAGCAGGTCCCGGCGTGCGACCCCGCCGACGAGGTGTTCCGGCGCGAACCGGTGCTGCTCTAGAACCGCGCTCCTCGGAGGCCGGG
Organism: Glycomyces endophyticus; assembly: GCF_039531525.1. NCBI lineage: Bacteria > Bacillati > Actinomycetota > Actinomycetes > Glycomycetales > Glycomycetaceae > Glycomyces > Glycomyces endophyticus. The sequence goes on along the minus strand of NZ_BAAAQF010000012.1, from coordinate 65,520 downwards.
CTCCTCCGATGCGGTGCTCCCGCGGCGAATCCCGGCCCCGGCGCCCGCGCTCGGTTACGCTCCCGCTGACGGGTGGGAGGGGCCATGAGAGCGAAGCGGCGGCGGGCGAGCCGGGCCTGGCACGGCGGGCTCTTCGCGATCGTCCTGGCGGCCTTGGTGATCCAGACGGTCCTGGTCGTGCAGGGCGGCACCGACGTGAACGCGGCCGAGGCCGCGGGCCCGGTCGGCACCCAGGAGCGGCTGGTGCGGCTGTTCAGCTACTTCACGATCCAGAGCAACGTGCTCGTGCTGCTCGCCTCCGGGCTCCTGGCGGCGCGGCCGGACCGCGACGGGCGGCTGTGGCGGGTGCTGCACCTCGACGCGCTGCTGGGCATCGTCATCACCGGCATCGTCTTCGCCCTGGTGCTGGCCCCGCTGGTGCACCCGGTGGGGGTGGCGTGGGCCGTGAACGCCGCGTTCCACTACGTCAGCCCGGTCGCATTCCTGCTCGGCTGGCTGGTGTTCGGACCGCGCGGGCAGGCCGACGGGCGCACCGCGTGGCTGGCGTTCCTGTGGCCGGCCGCGTGGATCGCGTACACGTTCGCGCGCGGGGCGCGGACCGGCTGGTACCCGTACCCGTTCCTCGACGCCGCGGAACTCGGCTGGCAGCGGGCCGCGCTGAACACGGCCACGGTGCTCCTAGCCGCGTTCGTGCTGGCGGCGCTGGCGCAGTGGGCGGACCGGGCCCTCACGCGCGGGCGGGCCGCCGCGCGGACCTGAGGGCGATCACCACGACCGGGACGAGCAGGGCGGCGCCGATCCACAGGACGGCGCCGGGCGCCGCCGCGTCGACGACGAAGCCCCCGGCGAACGAGCCGGCGGCGATCGAGAGGTTGAACATGACGGTGTTCAGCGAGGTCGCGATCTCGACCTCGCCGGGCTCGGCGGCGTTCATGTACCAGGTCTGGACGGCCGGGGAGACCAGGCCGTAGCCGGCGCCCCACAGCAGCAGGACCGCGGTGGCGGAGAACAGGTCGCCGACCGCGAACGCCATGAGCGCCATGCCGAGCGCCATCGCGACGCCGAGGGCGGCGAGCGTGCCGCGCAGGTGCCTGCCGATGAGGGAGCCCGAGGCGACCGTGGCGACGAGCGCGGCCGCGCCGAACGCCAGGAGGAGGCCGCTCACCTGGGAGGCGGCGACGCCGTTCGCCTGGAGGATCGGGCTGATGAACGTGTAGGCGATGAAGTGGCCGGTGACGATGAAGCACGTCAGGGCCAGGCCGGTGCGCACGGCCTTGTTGCGGCGCACCAGCTTGGGGAGCGACGCGAACGAGACCGAGGTGTTCGACGGGAGCTTCGGCACGAGCAGCGCGATCGCGGCCATGGCGACCAGGGCGAGGACCATGAGGGCCGCCAGGGCGGCGCGCCAGCCGAAGTGGTCGCCGATGAGCGTGCCGAGCGGCACGCCGAGGACGGTGGCCGCGCCGATGCCGCCGTAGACCGCGGCGGTCGCGCGGGGCACGTCCCGGGCGGGGACCAGGCGCAGCGCGATGCCGCCGGCGACGGCCCAGAACGCGCCGATCGCGATGCCGACGAGGACGCGGGCGGCCAGCAGCGGGCCGAAGCCCGTGGCGGTGGCCGCGCCGATGTTCGCGCCCGCGACGAGCAGCGCCAGGCCGATGAGGACCAGGCGGCGGTCGAGCCGGCGGGTGAGGACGATGCTCAGGGGCGCGGCGACGGCCGCGACGAGCCCGGGGACGGTGACCATGAGGCCGGCGGTGCCCTCGGAGACGCCGAGCTCGCCGCTGATGGGGGTGAGGAGGCCCACAGGGAGGACCTCGGAGGTCATGACGACGAAGACGCCGAGGGAGACGGCGGCCACGGCGAGCCACTGCCTCGGCGTGGCGCGCTCGGGCGCGGCCGCGTCGCGGGCGTCGACGGAGGGGACGGGGCGGTCGAGGGTGGTCACGGCGGCGCTCCAAGCGGTGCAGAGTCGGTTCTCGGCAGGACCCTTGCGGGTCGTCATTGCCGGAACCGGTCCACCACTCGGTCCGTGCGCAGGTGACACGGGCTCGACCCGTACAGGGGCCGGCCGCCTCGGAAGGCGGTCTGCCGGGGAGCTGAGGTCCCCTTGGCGGTGTACGGGCGATCTCCCTGGCCGGGGTCGTACTGCACCTCCGGGGCGTCGCCTGATCCAAGGGTAGAGCCCGCGGGACCCCACCGTCCACCGATGCGCCTGTAGCGTTCACGACGGCATGGGACGCGAGCCCTGCGCATGCCGCGGGGTGGCGGAGCCATGACAGACTCGTGCTGCGCCGCATGCTGCGTGCGCGGTTACCGGAAGGAAGAACGGGCGCATGTCAGCAGAAGGCGGCACCAAGGCGATCGTCGCGGCCCTCTTGGCCAACACGGGCATCGCGATCAGCAAGTTCGTGGCGGCGGGGATCACCGGCTCCGCGTCGATGCTGGCGGAGGGCGTGCACTCGGTCGCGGACGCCTCGAACCAGGTCCTGCTCCTCATCGGCGGGAAGGCCTCGCGCAAGGCCGCGAGCCCGGCGCACCCGTTCGGGTACGGGCGCGAACGCTACATCTACGCGTTCATCGTCTCGATCGTCCTGTTCTCCATCGGCGGCGTGTACGCCCTCTACGAGGGCTACCACAAGATCTCCCACCACGAGGACCTCAAGACGCCGCTGGTCGCCGTCGTCGTCCTGGTCATCGCGATCGTCCTCGAGTCGTTCTCGCTGCGGACCGCGGTGAAGGAGTCGAACGCGGTGCGCGGCAAGCAGACCTGGGTCCAGTTCATAAAGGGCTCCCGCTCCCCCGAGCTGCCCGTGATCCTCCTGGAGGACATCGGCGCGCTCGTCGGCCTCATCCTCGCCCTCTTCGGCGTGGGCCTCTCCTGGATCACCGGCAACGTCGTCTTCGACGCCCTGGGCACCATGGCGATCGGCGTGCTCCTCGTCGGCATCGCGATCGTCCTGGCGATCGAGATCCGCTCCATGCTCATCGGCGAGTCCGCCACCCACGAGGACATCGCGGCCATCGAGGGCGCGATCAAGCAGGACGGCACCAGCTCCCTCATCCACCTCAAGACCCTGCACGTCGGCCCCGACGAGCTGCTCGTCGCCGCCAAGGTCGCCATCGACCGGACCGAGACCGGCGAGCAGGTCGCCGCGGAGATCGACGCCGCCGAGGCGCGCATCCGCGCCGCCGTCCCCAAGGCGAAGCTCATCTACATCGAGCCGGACATCCGCCGCACGGACGCCCCGGCCGCCGAGGGCGCATAGGCTCGGGCCATGGCGAAACTGGTGCTGGACCTCCACGACATCTTCAACAAGGGCGACCAGATCGAGAAGGCCCTGCGGGACGTCATCGACGAAGCCGTCGCCAAGCGGATCGACCTCGTCGAGATCATCCCCGGCAAGGGCTCGGGCCAGCTCAAGAAGAAGGTCCTGCGGTTCCTGGACCAGAAGGAGATCAAGGCCCTGTACCACCGGGTCGACAAGGACTCCAAGAACTTCGGCAGACTTTTCGTGCATTTCCAGCACAAGGACAAGCGCAAGAAGCGATGATGGACGCAGACGGCGGCGCAGCCTTCCTCCCCGTGGGCTGCGCCGCCGCGTCGCGTTCGCCTATGCGGTTGTGACCGGGCCTCCTGCGGCTCAGTCGATCCGGTCGCCGTCGGCGCCGAGCACCTCCAGCAGTCGGAGTACCGGGACCCGGTAGCTGTGGCCGATCCGAAGGACCTGGACGGGGAAGTCGCCGTCCTTCGCCAGCCGGTACGCGACCGTCCGCCCGATCCCCAGGATCTGCGCGGCCGTCTCCACGTTCGTCATCACGCCGAGCGACTTGACGCGCTCGACGGTCCAGATGTCGTCGATGGTGGCGACACTCGAAGGCCCCACCTTCGCATTCGGTGTCATGTTCGTCCTTTCCGGCGTCCCGCGCCGACACGGGGTGCATCGGCACGACGCTGCCAAGGACCAGTCGACCCCACGCGGCACGTCCGAGTCCAGAGCGACCCGCCGGTATTCACTCTTACGCGTGGTGTGCGCGTCCTCACCGGATGAGCGACCGTTTGGGCGCGAACGGGATTCATTGCCACGGATTCGCGCGGAATGCAACCTCCACCGAGTGTTCCCACTCTGTGACCTCGCGAGATGCAATCGAGATCGGCGTAGGTTAGCCTTACCTACATGCCAGATGACGCAGGCTTGAGCGGCCGCGCCCTCCGACTCGCCTACTTCGGCGACACCGTCGTCCACGACGCCGACATCGACCTGCGCGGCGGCGAGGTGACGGCCCTCCTCGGCCCCAACGGGTCCGGGAAGTCGACCCTCCTGCGGTCCCTCGCGCGCCTCCACAAGCCCGAGGAGGGCGCCGTCGCCTTCCCCGACGGCACCGAGGCGGCCGCCCTGAGCCCCAAGGACTTCGCCAAGCGCCTCGCCCTCCTCTCCCAGTCGCGCCCCGTCCCCGGCGGCATCCGCGTCTGCGACGTCGTCGGCTACGGCCGCCACCCCCACCGCGGCCGCTGGCGCCACGGCGACCCCGAAGGCCCCGCGAAGGTCATGCGCGCCATGGAGATCTGCCGCGTCGAGCACATGGCCGAACGCGGCATGGAGGCCCTCTCCGGCGGCGAGCGACAGCGCGTCTGGCTCGCCTCCTGCCTCGCCCAGGACACCACCGTCCTCCTCCTCGACGAGCCCACCAACCACCTCGACCTGCGGTACCAGGTCGAGATCCTCGACCTCGTCCGCGACCTCGCCGACGAGCACGGCACCGCCGTCGGCGTCGTCCTCCACGACCTCGACCAGGCCGCCGCGGTCGCCGACCGCGCCGTCCTCCTCCACGAAGGCCGCGTCAAGGCCGCAGGCACCCCGGCAGAGGTCCTCACCGCCGAGAACCTCACCGCCGCATACGGCATCGACATCCGCGTCGACGCCGACCCCGCGACCGGCCTGCTCACGGCCCGGCCCATCGGCCGCCACACCCGCAGGTTCGCGGGCACCACCACCGAATAGAAGGATCCCGATGCGCATTCCCGACCTCAAGACGTTCGCCGTGCCCGCGGCACTGGCCGCCGTCCTCGCCGCCTCGGCGTGCGGCACCACCGAGCAGGGCGAGTCCTCCGGCGGCACCGAGTCCGACCCCGTCTCGGTCACCGACTTCCTCGGCCGCACCGTGGAACTCGACGCCCCCGCCGAGAAGGTCGTCGCCCTCGAATGGGCCGAGATCGAAATCGTGAGCAGCCTCGGCGTCACCCCCGTCGGCGTCGCCGACCTCGCCGGCTACAACACCTGGGTCGGCGCCGTCGAACCGCTCGACGAGTCCGTCGCCGACGTCGGCACCCGCTCCGAGCCGTCCATCGACGCCATCGCCGGCCTCGGCGCCGACCTCGTCGTCATGGAAACCGACGACGAGGCGCTCATCGCCTCGATCGAGGAGTTCGTCCCCGTCCTGGTCACCGAGGGCTCCAACGAGACCGACAACGTCGGCCGCATGAAGAGCGACCTCGACATGATCGCCACCCTCCTCGGCAAGACCGACGAGGCCGACGCCCTCTGGGCCGGTTTCGAGACCAAGGTCGCCGACACCAAGGCCGCCATCGAGGCCGCCGGCACCGGCTCGGTCCCCTACCTGTTCGCCGACGGCTGGATCGAGGGCGACGCCGTCGCCATCCGCCCCTTCGGCGCCGGGTCCCTCGTCGGGTCCCTCGGCACCGCCGTGGGCCTCACCAACGCCTGGACCGGCGAGACCGACGGCGCCTGGGGCCTCGGCGGCACCGACGTCGAGGGCATGGCCCAGTACACCGACACCGAGATGAAGTTCATCAACAACAACGCCGACGGCACGAACATCTTCACCGACGGCGTCGCCGGCAACGCGATCTGGGAGAACCTGACCTTCGTCAAGAACGGCGAGGTCTACGAGCTCCCCGCCGGCACCTGGACCTTCGGCGGCCCCAAGTCCTCCGAGGCCATCCTCGACTACTTCGCCGAGGTCTACGCGAGTTGAGCACCCTGAGTCCGCCGGCGCGACCGGAGGCCGCGGCCCGGAGGGCCCCGCGCCTCCTCCCCACCGCGGCGGTGTTCACCGCCGCGGTGGCGGCCCTGCTCGCGCTGGCGGCCCTCCACCTCACCCAAGGCACGTCCGAGGTGGACGCCGGCGACCTGCTGCGGCTGGTCGCCGGCACCGCCGACCAGCACGTGTGGAACGTCCTCGAAGGCGCCCGGCTGCCGCGCCTCGCCGGCGCGGTCCTCGTCGGGATCGCGCTCGGCGCGTCCGGCGTGCTGCTCCAGTCGGTGGCGCGCAACGCCCTCGCCAGTCCCGACACGCTCGCGGTGAACGCCGGGTCGTACCTGGCCGTGACCGCGGTGGCCGCGTTCGGGATCACCCTGCCGTTCCTGTCGGGGCTCGGCGTCGCGTTCACCGGGGCGCTCCTGACGGCGGGCCTGGTGCTCGCGCTGTCGGCGGGCGGCGGCGAGTCCGCGACGACCCGCCTGATCCTCGCCGGCTCGGCGACGGCGATGGCCGCGAACTCCCTGGTGTCGCTGCTGATCCTGCTGTTCCAGGAGGAGACGACCGGCCTGTTCGCCTGGGGCTCGGGCAGTCTCAACCTGGCCGGGTTCGACACGATGGCGCAGGCCGCGCCACTGGTGCTCCTGGCGATCGTCGCGGCGATGCTCGTCGCGCCGCGCCTGGACCTGCTGCGCCTGGGCGACGACACCGCGTCGAGCCTCGGCGTGCACGTGCGGCGCACCCGCACGGCGGTCGTGATCTGCTCGCTGGTGCTGGCTGCGTGCGCGGTCACCGTGGCGGGCCCGATCGGCTTCGTGGGCCTCGCGGCCCCGGTCATCGCCCGCCAGATCGCGCGGCGCTTCCCGGCGCTGCTCGCGCACCGGGCCCTGATCCCCTTCAGCGCCCTGTGCGGCGCGCTGGTGATCGTCGCCTCGGACCTCGCCGTCCGCGCGATCCTGGGCGCCGACAAGAGCATCGAGATCCCCGTCGGCGTCACCACGACGATCCTCGGCGCGGGCGTCATGGTGTGGCTGGCGCGCTCGGTCACGAGCGCGGGCTCGGAGGACCGGCCGGCGATCCTGCACGGCGCGGCGAACCGCGGCCGCCTGGCGTTCCTGCTCATCCTCGGCGGCCTCGCGGCCGCGTCGGTCGGGGCGCTGTTCGCGGGCATGCTCGCGGGCGACACGATGCTCCTCGGCGGCGACCTCGTCAACTGGATCGCGGGCAAGACCGGCGCGAGCTACACGTGGATCATCGAGCAGCGCTACCCGCGCGTCCTCGCCGCGATCCTCGCCGGCGCCGCCCTGGCGTGCGCGGGGGCCGTGACGCAGGGCATCCTGCGGAACCCGCTCGCCGAACCGGGCCTCCTCGGCGTCACCGCCGGCGCGGGCGTCGGCGCGGTCTCCCTGATCACCTGGGCCCCGTCGTCGGGCGCGTGGGCGGTCACGGGCGTCGCGGCCGTCGGCGGCCTGGGCGCGTTCGCGCTGGTGTACGCGCTCGCCTGGCGCGGCGGCCTCGACACGTCCCGGCTGGTCCTCATCGGCATCGGCGTCTGGTCGATCGGCATGGCCGCGATCACCCTCATCATCCTGGCCTCGGACCCGTGGAACACGCCGAAGGCGATGACCTGGCTGTCGGGCACCACATACGGCCGCACCGCCGACCGGCTCATCCCGCTCACCGCCGCGCTCGTGGTGGTGCTGCCGCTGATCCTCGCGCACCGCAAGGAGATCGACCTCCTCGCGCTCGACGACGACACCCCGCGCACGCTGGGCGTCCGCCTCGAACGCACCCGCCTCCTCCTGCTGGGCGCGGCCGCGGTCCTCACCGCCGCCGCGGTCGCGGTGGTCGGCGTGATCGGCTTCGTCGGCCTGGTCGCCCCGCACCTCGCACGGGGCCTCGTCGGCAGCCGCCACACCCGGGTCCTCCCGGTGTCGGTGTTCCTCGGCGTGCTCCTCGTCAGCCTCGCGGACACGCTGGGCCGCACGGTGATCGCGCCGGCCCAGATCCCGGCCGGGCTCGTGTGCTCGCTGATCGGGACGCCGTACTTTGTGTGGCTGCTGTGGAGGACCCGCACCAGGACCGCCTGAGGTTGGGGCGCAGGACGAACGGGATTCACCAGGGGTTCACCGGCAGGGTCGAGGATCGATCCGACCGCTGAACCCCTGCCCCGTCTCCCCCATCGACTTGGAGGCCCCGTGCCGTCCCGCCTGCTCACCCTCACCGCCCTCGCCTCGATCGCCGCCCTCCTCGCCGCCCCGGCCCAGGCCGCCGGGGACGAGCCGGTGACCGCCCTCCTCGAGACCCCCGCGCTCTTCGACGAGGACGACGCCGACGCCGACGACCCCGCGATCTGGATCGACCCCGAGGACCCCGCGGACAGCCTGGTCGTCGCCACCGCCAAAGAAGCGGGCCTCTACGTCTACGACCTCCAGGGCCGCGAACTCCAGCACGTCGACCCCCGCCCCGCCCCCGGCGACGACGACGCCCCCGGCCGCTACAACAACGTCGACCTCGTCTCGGACTTCACGCTCCACGGCGAAAAGGTCGACCTCGCCGTCGCCTCCGACCGCGGCATGGACAACCTGGGGATCTTCAAGATCGAGGACGGCGCTTTGGTCGACGTCACCGACCCCGACGCCGGCTGGATCTTCAGCGAGAGCCAGGCGGAGATCAACGACGAGCACACCGCCTACGGTCTCGCCACCTTCCAGAACCGCAGCGGCGCCTACGCCCTCGTCAGCCGCAACGCCGAATCCGAAGTGGCCCTGCTGAAGCTGAAGGCCGACGGCGACCACGTCACCTGGGACAAGGTCCGCACCCTGCAGCTCCCCGCCGACTTCGACCTCCCCAACGGCGACTCCTGGAAGCCCTGCGACGACACCGGCCAGGACCCCCAGGTCGAAGGCATGGTCGTCGACGAATCGACCGGCACCGCCTACCTCGGCCAGGAACTCGTCGGCATCTGGAAGATCGGCGCCGATCTCAAGGGCGAGCCCGAACTCGTCGACACCGCCGTCGAATTCGGCCTCCCCGGCACCTACGACCCCGAGACCGACGAGTGCAACTACGGTGACAACCCCGGCTACGGCGGCGACGTCCTCCACACCGACATCGAAGGCCTCACGATCTACTCGACCGGTCGCGGCCAGGGCTACCTCCTCGCCTCCAGCCAGGGCGACGACTCCTTCGCGGTCTACAACCTCAGGGGCCGCAACGCCTACCTCGGCAGTTTCGCGATCGAATCCGGCGCGGTCGACTCCACCCAGCACAGCGACGGCGCCGACGTCGTCAACGCCTCCCTCCCCGGCTACCCGGGCGGCCTCCTCGTCGTCCAGGACGGCGACAACACCCCCGAGGGCGCCGACGAGTCCAGCACCAACTTCAAGTTCGTCGCCTGGCAGGACGTGGCCCGCAACAGCGGCCTGCACCTCCGCGTGCACTGCGGCCGCTGATCCCCCGCAACGAAAGAGGCCGCCGAGCAAGCGCTCGGCGGCCTCCGTTCATGCACGACTACAACCGATGACGTGCCTGCGTCCGGTCCAGCAGCTCGCAATGAGCGAGCCGCCACCCGTGCTGCGTGGCGGTCAGCGTGAACGTCATCGCATGATGCGCCGCCCCGTTCTCCACCATCGCCACCACCTCAGCCGTCCCCGCCGTCGGAAACGTCGCCCGCCGCACCCGCACCTGCCTGAAGTGCCCCGACACTCGCCGCCGCACCCGCACGAACGCCGCCCACCCCTCCGGCGTCGCATACAACCGCGCCTCCGCGGCCGGCTTCCTGCCGGTGAGCACGTTCAAGAAGAAGCACGAGTAGCTGACGGCCTGACGCGGGTTCGGGGCGGTCACGATGTCATTGCGGCAGTTCATGATTGTCCCAATCGTTCGGTGGGGAACGCTTGGAAGGAAATCTAAAGGTGACCTTGAGTGAAGTCAACAACACCAGCAGTGAACCCCACAGTTTCACCGCACGTTTTTTGTGGACCCCCGACGACCTGCATCCACCATGGACTCCTTCGTAAGCGACACCAGCCCGCCAGTAAGCGACCCGCCTTGCGGAACCCTACAAAATTCAGCGATTTCAGCCCCGCGTGTCGGCTGCGGCGCGGCATACGCGGACGGTCCGCCGCTCGATGAACGGCCGCTCCGGCCGCTGCCGCACCATGACGTCGAGATCGGGGACGAACTGCTCCGCGCGGAACGGCGCACCACCGCGGGTGACCTCGGCGACGAAGTCCTCCTCCGTCATCGCGAGCAGGCGGCTGGAGCTCCCCTTTTGCACGTCCAGGTACCAGGGGATCACCTGGTTCAGCAGCAGCTCGGCGTGGCAGACCAGCCCGTTGTTGATCGGGAAGACGCGCTTCCGCATGAAGCTGGACCTGAGGTCCCGGGCCATGCCGAGGATCTCCTCGGTCGCCGGCGTCCCGCTCTGGCAGTGCAGTTTGAGGAACCGCTCGACCAGCTCGCGGAAGAGCGTGCGGACGCCGTTGCTGAAGTCTTCGGCGACGGCGACCCGGGCGTGGTGGAAGTCCTCCGCGAGTTCCCGGCACCTGCCGAAGAAGTCGCCCGAGCCGAGCGAGTACCCGAGCAGGTCGTCGACCCGCGGCGGGATGAGCTCTGGATGCACGTTGAGCCCGATGACCGCGAACAGCGGGTCCTCGACCATCCCCGTGATCACGTCGGCGAGCAGGACGATCCGGGCCTCGTCGCTGATCCCGCGCGGCTCCTTCGCGTTGATCCCCTTGAGATCCCGGAGTTCGGCACCGGTCAGTTCGGAGTCGTCGCCGAAGTACTCGTCGATGTTGGCCACCTGGTCGAAGCGGCCCCGTTCGCTGTTGTGCGCGAACGGCCACCGGTTCAGGTCGTGCGTCCACGCCAGCCGCTCGACGGCGCGCGCGTCGACGGACATGCTCCGTTCGACCAGCATCATGGCGACCTCGAGCACCCGCTGCACGTGCCAGTACCGTGCGAAGAAGGCGGTCCTCCGGTCGGCCCGCTCGCCGTACACGGACACGAATCCGGTGATGTGGCGCAGCCGCAGGATCCGCTCGGACAGGCGGGCGGAGAACGGGAGCCGGGCATCGGTGACCGGCTGGAAGTACGACATCGCCTCAGCCTTCTTTCTTGGAATAGATCGTCGCGAAGGGACCCTGCCATGCCTTGTTGGGCTCGATCGCCAGCGCCTGGATGGAGTACCGTCCGGCGGCCGCATGGAGGATCACGTTGAAGTCGAATTCTGAGATGTAGGTGTTCACGCGTATCTGCTTCGTCGCGACCCGGTATTCGACCGCGTCGCTCTCGATCTCGAGGAACTTGGCCACTTCGTCCGCGAAGGTGCGGATGCCGTCCCTGTCGATCAGGTCGATGCGCATCGCATCGCATCTGCCCCGCTGCGCGATCGGGCACTCGCACGGGAGGCACCGGTCGAGCGCGACCACGCCGCTCCAGGTCCCGAGCTGCTCGGGCCGGGCCTCGGCGAGGGCGATGGCGCACGACGTGTGCCGGTACACCGGGTACCCCTGCCGGGTCGCCGTGGCCCTGATGTGCTGCCACGAGTCGTGGTCGAGGACCTCGCCGGCCGCGTCGGACGCGAACGTCGACGGGAGCTCCTCGCGGAGCCGCACGTCGTCCACGGGGGTGCCGGGTCCCCGTGCCATGCCTATGACCACCGAGCACTGCATGCCCGATCGCTGGAGGCGTTCGATGATGCGCGGCCGCTCGGCTAAGGGAGGCACCAGTTCTCTCACGAACGGCCTCCAGAAGTGGGCGGCGCTCTGGTGCTCGGTGCCCGCCACGAGCTCGGCGTTCCCGATGGTCGTGTCGAAGTCGGCGACGGGTCCCGTCTCCAGCTTCCCCCGCTTCATGAAGGCGAAGGACTGGCTGAAGAACCACAGCACGGGCCACCCGAAACCGTCGATGGTGTCGACGATCTCGCGGTCGAGCCCGGACTTGGTAATGAAAACGAGCAGGCGCGGGTTGAGGACACTGGTGATCTGCTCCATTATTGCCGGAACCACACGGCGGTTCTCCCGAGTCATGAACAGATCGGTGTAATTGCCCATACAAATGGGGGTGGTATCGAACTCAGGGTCGATGAGTTCCGACCGCCGGCCGTAGAGGTAGCTTCGAAGGCGTCCTCCGATGCTCGCGATGTCGGCTCTCACCATCGGCTTCCTCGCTTTGTATCGCAGGGGCCCGAGATAGCAGTATGCGCAATCCGCGGGGCATCCGATGACGGCATCCAGACTAATCCAGGTGTCGTGTTCCGAGATGATTCGAGGTTCGGTTGAGCGGCTACCACTCGCCATCGTGCCTCCAGAGGTCGGCGAACGCTCTGCTCACCTTCTTGAGCGCGTTCTTGTTCGTGTCGAGGATGGATACGTCGTCTGAATTGCGCCATACGAAGTCGAAGGTCTCATCGAGCAGTCGGCCGCTGTGTGCGCCCGAGGCGCCGAATTCGAGCTCGAAGGAGTCGAAGAGGTAGCGCTCCCGCTCCAGTCGCGGCGTCCTGAAGTACGGCTCGTAGAACAGGGTCTCGCTGGTGAGCAGCACCGTCGCGTCGAACCCGAACCTCGCCAGGCGCAGCTGGATGTGCTGCGGGAAGTCCTTCTTGAGCAGCCGGTAGCCGCGGATGCTCTCGACCGTCTTCTGCTCCAGGACCTCGCTGAGGCCGTACTGGGCGTTCTCGACCCGGTCGTAGCTGGCGGAGAGGCCGAGGTACTCGGGCAGGAAGGGGTTGTAGATGACCACGCGGAGGCTGCCGCCGTGTTCGAGGAGGCTTCGGACCTCGCTTCGGAACTCGCCTCGGGCGTACAGGTAGGAGTGCCCCGTCTCGGCCATGAGCCGGACGGTCGAGATGCGGTCCCGGTCGATCGCCAGGGCGGCCTTCTTGGCGTCGTTGCGGGCCTTGTTCACCAGCGCTTCGGAGCCGCGGGTCGGTACGTAGACCGCGCGGCAGTTCAGGGTCGAGACCAGTGTCTGGGGCGCGGTCGAGACGAGCGAGAAGTCGAGCACGGACTTGCCGGAGAGCCGTTGGCGGAGCGCGCAGATGGTGTAGATGAGCGCGGGCTTGTCGACGTTGGTCCAGAGGGTGCGGCGGAGGCATTCGCGGAGCAGGAACCAGCGGTACATGACGAGGGCGCCGGGTTGCAGTATCTGCGAGAGCGCCTGGGCCATCGCCTGGCGCCACAGCTTGAGGCACTTCAGGCTGCGGTCCTCCACCGGCTCGCTGCCGAGGTTCAGCTCGTCCTTGAGGAGGTAGCTGACGATCTGGAGCAGGCGCGCACGGTCGATCTCGTCGGTGCCCTCGACGTTCGGGACGGACTGGAAGAGCAGGTCGAGCTCGAATCGGGCGAAGTCCTCGAAGACGTGGCCGTGGCGGCCGTTGGCGAAGTCGATGAGTTCGACCTTGGAGTGGACCCGGTCGACGATGATGTTCGCGAACCTGGCGTCGCCGTGGAGCTGGCGGTCGTCGAGCACGGGCGCGACCGTGACCTTGTCGATCCACTCCTCCCACCACTCGCGGAACCCTTTGAGCTCGTCGAGTTCGGGGCAGAAGGACTGGGCGGTGCTGATCACGGCCGACACCCCGGACTCCCACGGCACGGGCGGCACGAAGTCGGTGAGCGGCCGGGCCTGCCCGGTGTCGCCGAGGTTGCGCTCCTTGCCGAGGATCCTGGCGGTCTCCCTGAAGCACTCGCTGACGTTGTCGTCGGCCGGTGCGGCGTCTCGGTCGAGGTCCCACAGGTACTCGGCGAGGAACCGCTCGAAGTCGCCGTAGTGCGTCAGGTCCGCGTACGTGCGCCCGCCGATGTACCGGTAGACGATGGCCGACCACTGGGCCTTGCGGCTGTCGAAGTCGATCTCTATCGGGCCGTGCACCTCGTGGAGGCCGTGTTCGCGGAGCCAGGGGTCCACACCGATGTACTCGATCCGGTTCCGGTGCTCCCGTTCGATGTCCTCGGTCGGGCCGGCCTTGACCACGACCTGTTCGAGGTCGCTGTGGGCGCAGAGCGCGGAGATGGCGCCGCTGAAGTTCGTGTCGAAGAGGCGCACGCTCAAGTCGTCGAGTGCGACCCTGTGCTGCAGGACCTGCGTGATCACGTACCGGACATCGCCGTTCGCCACGGTTTCATGGCTACCCGTGATGCGCATGGAGGGCCTCCTTTTTTCCCAGAGCGGGCCTCACTTGGGGTCCTGCGAATCGTGCGGGGACTGCATTCGGAACGGCGACTGGGGCGGTCGCTGATGACGCATTCGCAGGGGGATCGGGTAAGAGGCCATTGTCGCACGGATGTCAACTCCGCGGCGGTCCTCGAAAGGCATGCGAATGCACGGCACCACAGTTGAATTCCTCCACTCATGTGGCCGGTGCGCGCTTCCCGTGCGGACGGGCGACGCGGGAGACCTTCTGAACACCAATGAAAGTCACTTGCAAGTGCGTCCCCGTATCTCGGACCGGGCTTCAGGACGCCATTCTCGGCGGGTCCTGTCGCAGTTTGCGATTGCGAATGAGATAGCAGGTCTGCGATCCGAGAATCGAATACTCGTGGCGCCCGCGATTGATGTCGTCGGCGCTCACCAGATGGAGTCCGCCGGCGCCCGCCTCTTCAGCGGTGCGGATCTCGTTCACGAATTCCAATGCGCCTTCGCTGTCGAGGTCGAGTTCGTGCACCTCGATATGCCGGAGCTGCCGGTATCCCCATCCCGGCACCTTGCGGGGCGCCTCGACGACCCGGCGGACCGGCCTGAAGGTCAGGTTCGGCACGAGGTCCCGAAAGTCCGCCAGCCCGATCTCCGCCAGCTCCTCGTCCAGCTCGCGCCGGAGGCACTCGGTGGAGGACTCCCGGCCGTCGCCCGACGACAACCAGTGCAGGAAGCCCCCGATCGACATGGCGGGGAGGTAGCCGCGGAGGTCCCGGTACGCCGACTTCGGGTCTCTCGGCTGGCGCTCCTCTTCGAACTGGAAGCGGTCGAGCGCCTCCCGCGCCGAGTCCCTGAACTTGAACACGCCCCCTGGAGGCCCGTAGGTGCCCGGCGTCCGCTTGGTGTGGAACACCACGAACCGGCCGTCGATCTCCATGCGCAGCAGCGCGGCCACCGAGACGCGGACCCGCGCCCGCAGCATCACCGAGTAGAGCCCCGCCACCAGGTGGCCCCGGTTGTTCCACACCAGAGCCGCGGCCCAGATGAGCATCGTGGCCGCCACGCTTGAGACGATTCCAGCGATCAAGTGGCGCAGATCCTTCAGACATGAGGGTGTGTCCGTACCTCAGGGTAACAGGATCGCGACGCGGCGACCGGCCTCGAAAAGCCGCAGAAACGCCGATGGGCCGGATTCCTAGGAATCCGGCCCATCGGTCATGTGGTAGCGGGAGGCGGATTTGAACCACCGACCTCCAGGTTATGAGCGGCATTTGTCGTATATACAGATCGATGGTTTCGAGCCCTAGATCTCCGTATCGTCCGAGGTCACACCCGACACATGCATGACGATGCATGTCATTTCTCGTCGGGCCGTGACCGCCCGTGGCACGACATCCCACGGACAAATGACGGACGAGGATCGACGGAGGACCACCCCCGTGGGCTACTGCAAGAAGCGACCGAACAAGCACGGCAACCCCCGCTACACCGCCGTGTACATCGACAAGGACGGACTGGAGCGATCGGCCGGGACGTTCCCGACCTTCAAAGAGGCGACCGAGAAGTGGAAGGACGCCGAGGCCAAGGTCAACGCCGGCCGCGGCGCCCACCTCATCCGAGGCCGCGTCCTCTTCCAGACCTACGTCGAGGAGACCTGGCTCCCCAACCTCGCGGTCGAGATCAAGACCAAGGAAAACTACACCTACAACGTCTACGCCCACCTCATGGCGTTCTTCGGCCACCGCCGCATGCTCGACATCTACACCAGCGACATCCGCGAATGGCTCACCAGCCTCAAGAAGGCCGGGGTCACGGCCGCGACCCGCAAGCGACTGAAGCAGCTCCTCAGCTCGATCCTCTCAACCGCCGTGAACGACGAGGTCATCACCGGCAACCCCTGCCTGCTGGTCAAGACCGACACCGTCCCAGTCAAGCCGTTGACGATCGTCACTCCGGCCCAGTTCGACAAGTTCCACGCCGCACTCCCCGACGATATGTCAAGGCTCCTAGTGGAAACGGCCATCGAAACAGGAACTCGTTGGGGCGAGCTGACCGAGCTCCGCGTCCAGGACTGGGACGCCGAACGGAAAGCCTTCACCGTCGCCCGAGCCGTCGTGCAGGTGAACCCCGAGTTCCACCCCGAAGGCGGCCGATTCTTCGTCAAGGACTACCCCAAGGACGGCGAATACCGGATCATCCGCGTCGCCGACCACCTTGCGACCAAGATCGACGCCCACATAGCCGACAAGGGCCTCAAGAAGAACGACCTGCTGTTTTGGTACTCCCCCACCACCAGGAAGACCCGGCGCACCACGTCGAATCCCGAGGGGAAGCCGCTTGGCCGGACCGCCCCGAACGAACGAGGCCGGACCTACGCCCACGGCACCATGAGCGCCTACACCGCGGGCCGCTGCCGCTGCGCCCACTGCCGATCGGCGATGGCCGCCTACCGCAGCAAGCGCCGCGCCGAAGGCAAGGACAACCCGCGCAAAGGCCGCCGCTGGGACACTGACGGCCACATCCCGAACCAGTGGTTCCGCGAGCAGATCATCAGGCCCGCGCTCGCCAAGGCTGACATCCCGGTCGACCTCCGCATGCACCTGCTCCGCCACGCCCACGCCTCCTGGCTCCTCAACGGCGGGGCAGACCTCATGGTCGTCAAGGAACGCCTGGGCCACTCCAGCATCATGACAACCGAGCGATACCTCCACACCGTCGAGAACGCCGACGAAACCGCCCTCGCGGCCCTCGACAGGGTCCGCCAGCGCCAACCCGTCGAAGCCCGCTCGGAAGACGTCAGTTTGAGATCCATTCCTTCTCAGCGCCAACCACTCTCGAACGAAGAGCTTCTCGCCCAGATGGCGGCATTGCAGACCGAACTGACCAAGCGGCTCAGCTCCGGTTCGACGCCCTGACGTAGGAGAGCAAANCGCCGCGACCGCGGCCCCGCCCCTGCTTCGTCCGTCCGCGCTTATTCACCCATCGCTGACAGCGTCACCTTGACGGACGCGCTCACCGGAAGATCGTCAGTGACCTCGCGCCATTGGAAGTCGTCGTGCTCGGTCAGAACGACGGGTTCGGTTGCACTCACCTCAATGGCGAAGTTGAACTGGCGGCTGGGTTTGCCGCTGCCGCTGGTGTAGTCGAAGTGGCCGAGGTAGGCGGTGGTTTCTGCGAGGTCGAGGCCGGTCTCCTCCTTCACCTCACGGGCGAGGGCGGCGTCGAGCCGTTCGCCGGGGTCGACTTTGCCGCTGGGTAGTTCCCACAGGCCGCCCATGAAGTCGTCGGCGGGTCGTTTGAGCAGGAGGACCTTGCCCTCGTCCAGAATGACGGCGCCGACGACGAGTTGGGCGATGCCGTCGCGTGCGGCTTCGGCGGTGAGCTTGTCGATAAGGTGGTCATCCATGTTGGACTCCTGTCGTGATCAGGTCGGTGTGGTGGGCGCTGACTTTCCGGAATGCCTCGACGTAGGCGTTGGCGGTCTCCTGGTCGTCCTCGCGGTGCCAGACCGGGAGCTTGATGATGCTGTCGTGGAAGGCTTCGGCGCGAGGGAACTGTCCTGGAGCATAGGCGAAGCGCCGCGACAGGCTCGGGAACAGCGGCCCCGGTTCCTGGAACAGCGGCAGCAGGTTCAGCGGGCAGGTGGAGCCAGGCCGGTCGGCCTCCGAGGCGCCTTCGGCCTGGAGCGCCGCGAAGTACCGGTCGAGCGGGAAACCGCCGATCTGTTCGGACCGGTAGCGCAGGATCAGCCCGTACCAGGAGGAGTGGTCGCCTTCCGCGGGCACGATCGGCTCGACGCCTGGAATCTCGCGCAGACGCTCGCACAGGTAGGCGGCGGTCCGGTCGCGACCGGCGAGGTAGGTGTCGAGGTTGCCGAGTTGGTCCAGTCCGACCGCGGCGGCGAGAGGGTGGATGCGGTGCTTGAGGCCCATGCCGGTGATCGCGTAGCGGTGGAGCGGATAGGAGGCGGGGATCTCGTCGCGGCAGCGCTTGTTGTACTGGCCGTGTAGGAGCGCGCGGTGGTAGAGGTCCGAATCGTCGGTGAGGAGGAACCCGCCTTCACCTGCCGAGAGCGGCTTGGGGCCGTTCATGCTGAAGGCCGCAGCGTCCCCGAAGGAGCCAACCTTGCGGCCGGAGACGGTCGCACCGTGAGCGTGGGAGCCGTCTTCGAAAAGCTTGAGCCCGTGTTTGTCGGCGAGTTCGCGGATCTGCGCGATCTGTGCTGGGGTTCCCCACATGTGGGTGACTGCGATGGCTCTGGTGCGGTGGGTGATCCGGGCGGCGATGTCGGCCGGGTCGAGGTTGCCGCGTTCGTCGCACTCGGCCAAGACCGGGGTCGCGCCGAGGTGCAGCAGTGGCGTGACGGTGGCGAAGAACGTGTAGGCCGGGACGATGACCTCCATGCCAGGCCCGATCCCGGCCGCGGCATACATCGAGTACAAAGCCGCGGTTCCCGAGCTCGTCAGTAGCGCGTGCCGGACGCCGAAGTAGGCGGCGAGCGCGTCTTCGAGTTCAGCGACGACGCCGGATCGGTTGTAGATCGACACCGTGCGGTCGAGCTGGTCAGTTACGGCTTTGCGGGTGGCGTCGGTGATCGGCGGCCAGGTGAAGTGCGGTTCGGGCATGAGGACGGCGGGTGTGCCGCCGTGAAGTGCGAGCGGGGACGAGGTCACAGCAGTTCCTTCGGGTTGACGGCCGCACGGGTGCGCGCGGAGGTGTAGCAGGCGGAGACGAAGGCCAGGTGGGCGAGATGGTCGGTGGGGCCGCTCGGGTTGGTGCGGGTGCCGTCGAGAACGCGGGCGAAGTGGTCGATCTGCGCGGTCGCCGCGGCGGGCCACGCCTGTTCGCGGGCGAGGGATTCGATGACCTCGCCGTGGTTGTCGAGGCGTCGGATGCGGCCGCGTTCGAGGTCGACGATGCCCTTGGACCCGACGAGACGGATGCGCTCGGATTTGGGGCCGATGAAGCGTGAGAGCAGCGCCGAGCCGTAGAGCCCGCTGTCGTAGGAGAAGTGGATGAGGGCGGTGTCCTCGGCGTCGTAGGTCCGGTCGGGCCGTGCCGTGGCGGAGGTGTCGGCGAGGACGCGGTCGGGGAGGCCGAAGTACCACAGGATCATGTCGATGAGGTGGTAGCCCATGTCGATGACGCACCCGCCGCCGGCTTGGGCGACGCGTCCGCGCCAGCCGTCGGAGGGGTCGTCGATGTGCAGGGTGTACTGGGCGTCGATGACGAAGGGCGTGCCGATCTGGTCGGCCAGTTGGGTGAAGCTGGTGTAGATCGGGTTGAAGCGTCGCTGAAGCGTGACCATCAGCTCGATGCCGGAGCGCTCGCAGAGCGCGGCGAGGTCGCGAGCGTCTTCGAGGCTGGTGGCGAAGGGCTTCTCTTTCAGGACGTGGACACCGTGCTCGGCGGCGGCTTCGATGACTTCGCGACCGACATGGTGCGGGACGCAGACCACCACTAGGTCGAGCTGCTCAGAGGCGAACATCTCGCGGAAGTCGTTGTAGCCCTTGACGTGGAGTTGGTACTGGAGTTCGTGGACGAGCTCAGGGTTCTCGTCGCAGATCGCGACGAGGTCGACCGAATCTGAAGCGGCCAGGCCGGGAAGGTGGTCCTCCCGGGCCTGCGCGCCGAGGCCGACGACTGCGGCTTTGATGGTCATGGATCGTTCCTCCCGGGGGTCGAGGGACAGGTCATTGCAGAGATGGGCCGCCGCGGCCACCACGCGGCGGCCCGGCAGGGTCAGCAAGCCTGCGGGGCCGGGTCGGCCTGGTAGACCAGTTCGCCGAGGTCGGCGCTGATCTCGACATCGAGAGTCGGATCGAGCGCTTCGCCAAGCACGACGGCCCGGTACAAAGCGGTCGACTTGAGGACGACCGCTGCTGTGCCCGTCGCGCTCGCGTCGAGCCATTCGGGCACCGAGTTCAGATGAGGACTGCGGTAGGCATCCCACACGACCGGCCCCACATCGATCTGCGGCAAGTCGCGGCCGCGCGCGGCGGGCCGGCATCGCAGCCACAGCCGTCGCTCGGCTGCGAGCTGCACCTCGAACCGGAGCCCGGCTTCGACGAACCAACCCAGTGCGGTCCCGGCAGGCAGCGTCCAGGCAGCGCGCTGCGTATCCCCGGTGCGAGCGGCTTCGACGGGCGAACGGCGCAGCTTGAGCCTCATATCGCACCACCCTCGGACAGTGCGTGCTCCGCGACGATCTCTCCTCGGTGCCGCCACTGCAAGTGGGCCGCGGCCAGGACTCGCGCCGCCCGGTTCGACTGGGCGAACCAGCCTTCCAAGTCGGTGTCGCAAAGCAATCTCGGCGTTGGGGTTTCCAGCGCTTCGACCACGCCCGCGGTTTCGCCGTCAGCAATGAGCGAGAGCCGGTCTACGCCGCTTTGGAAATACCACACGAAGGAGAACGTCCTGTCGTCGATCTCGGTGACCTCCAGCGGCAGCGCGTCGCTGAGCAAGCCGGTGCCGTCGCGGGGACCTTCGGCCCGGGTCTCGTCGCCGGTTGGTCTCGATGCGGGGAGTGCGTGTTTCGTCTCCATGTCTGTAGCCTGGGGCAGAAGCAAGATGCCGGGCAAGCATCTGATGCGGACAGAGGACCGGTTCGACGGTTGTCCGCTTCGGAGCGAGGAGACGGTCATGCCACAGCCATCGAGACCGCTGGAGCCAGAGCGTGGGCTCCCCGAGTGGTTCGGCGCGGAACTGCGCCACCACCGCCAGCGCGCCGGGCTGTCGCAAGACGAGCTCGGGCGGCTCGTCCATTTCTCCGGCGACCTGATCGGCAAGATCGAGAAGGCCGAACGGAACTGCTCCATCGCGCTCGCTCAAGACCTTGACAACGCGCTGCAAATAGGTGGAGTTCTCGCCCGCGCATGGCGTCTGGTCGAAGCGCAAGCAGACAACCGCCCCGGTGATGCGGACAAGTACTCCGGATCCCTCGTCGAGGCGGGCCGCACCCGGGAGTTCCAGGGGATGCTGGAGCGGAACGACCGCACCGCTTCCGAGAAGGGGCTCCCGATGCTGCGACGCGAGATCTTGAGTGTGGCCCTCAACTGGGGCGCCGCCGCGCTGCTAGCCCCGATCGCCCCGGCGGTCAGCTCCTTGATCGACGCGCTCGGCAGCGGCGACCTCAACGAGTCGCGACGCCCAGTCGATCTGGTGAACCTCTCGATCCGCCTCGTGCGGGTCAAGAACCTCATGCAGGCATCCGCGTTCGATCATGCGACTGCGCTCCTCCCCGCGCTCCTGCGCGACCTCGAAGCCACTGGGAACCGCATCACCGAGACCGAGACCGGGCACCTGCGGATGCTCACCGCCGACGCCCACCAAGTCACTGCGACGGTGCTCCTGAAACAGGGCGACCCGGGCTCTGCGGCACTCGCAGTGAACCGCTCGATCGACGCCGCATTGTCCAGTGAGGACCCACTGACGATCGCGACGGCGTTCCGTACCGCCAGCCACACCCTGTTGCGGACGAATCGCAGCGCCCTGGCGACCGACCTGGCCGCGTCCCACGCCGCGAACCTCGATCGGCACCCCGCCACCCCCGACCTGCTCTCCACCCAGGGCTCGCTCCTGCTCAAGGCCGCCGTCGCGGCGGCAACCGGGAACCAGCCGAGCGCCGCCGCCGGCTATCTCGACGCGGCCAAGGACACCGCTGAACACCTCGGCTCCGACGGCAACTACTGCTGGACCGGATTCGGTCCCACCAACGTCGAGCTTCACCGCCTCCACGTCGCCCTGGAACTCGGCGACCTCGACCAAGCCACCATCGAAGCCAGTCGCATTGGTGCTGACAGCATTTCGCTCCCCGACCGCAAAGCCCGCTACGCAGTCGACGCCGCTGCCGCGTACGCAGGAACCGGCCGCTTCGATGATGCCCTCGAATCCTTGTGGCTGGCCGAATCTACGGCGCCGCAGGAGGCCCGGACGATCAAGTCTGTACCGGAAACCCTCGATGCCATCCGCCGCTCCGGCAACGACCGCATACGCTCGAATGCCGCAGCCCTCGCCGACCGACTGGAGCAACCCGCGTGACCGACTCGCGAACCGTCTACCTCATCGTCTGCGCAGCCCCGCCCGCTGGTGATGCCGCGGCCTTCGTCCGCCACGCCGTTGTATCCGGCTGGGACTGCCATGTCATCGGCACGCCCTCCGCCACAGGCTTCATGGACGTCGATGCGCTCGAAGCCGCGAGCGGTCACCCAGTGACCTTCGAACACCGCCGCGCCGGAGCACCGCGACGAAACCGCCCCCCGGCCGACGCCGCCGTCATCGCCCCCGCCACCGCCAACACCATCAACCGCCTCGCCGCCGGCTTCGGCGGCAACTACGCCCTCGACCTCACCTCGGAACTCATCGGCCTCCACATCCCGGTCGCTGTCGTCCCCTTCGTCAACACCGCCCTCGCGGATCGAGCCCCGTTCAAGCGCTCAATCGCCTCGCTCCGCGACGAAGGCGTTGAGATCCTCCTGAACGAGGACGGATCTCGCCCTCACCCGCCGCATGGGGGTGCCGAGTACCGCGAGAAGTTCCCCTGGGAAGCAGCAATGGCCGCAGTCTCGAATTCAACCCGCAGCCAAGATTAGCCGCCAGAAATGCTATTAGACAACCACTCTGTTTCGCGCTTACGACAGTTTCAGTCAGCTATTGACAACTAAAGATAATCAGTGACATGAGTTGCCAGTAAATAAGTCAGCAGTTGACAGATCATGAGATCTACCAGCATATTCATCAAGACAGTAAGCCAGGTCACCTAGATTCACACACCTCTTGCACGTTTCGTGAATAAGGATTCTATGACAGGACGACTCCTCGAATTCGCGGCTATGTTTGACCCTCGATAATTGTCGATCGAGCGTCGCGCGAGGGGGTGGTTTCCGGTGATGACGGTCCATAAACTCTCGGTCGGGGACGGCTACACCTACCTCACGAAGCAGGTCGCCGGCGGCGACGTCCAACGCGCGCCGGGCCAGTCCGCGGCCGACTACTACGGGCAGGCCGGGAACCCGCAAGGCCGATGGCTCGGCTCCGGTCTCGAAGCGCTCGATCTGACCGCCGAGCAGACGGTGCGCGAGGAGCAGATGCGCAACCTCTTCGGCTCCGGCATCCACCCCGACGCCGAACAAGTCCTCGACGCCCACCTGGCCGCGAACCTGAAACCCGGCGCGACGAACGTCCAGCGCGACCGCGCTTTCGCGGCGGCGAAACGGGCCGTGAAACTGGGTCAGAAGTTCCCCGAATACGCGACCCTGAAGCCCTTCGCCGACCGCGTCGCCAAGCGCCTGGGCACCATCGAGACCGAGACCGGCCGGACCGCAACGGCCGCCGAGGTCGCGACCGTCAAGCGGGAGGAAGCCTCCCGGCAGCGCACTTCAGTAGCCGGATACGACCTGGTGTTCTCACCCGTCAAGTCGGTGTCGATCCTGTTCGGCCTCCACACTGACGAGCGGGTCCGCACCGAGGTGAAGGCCGCGCACGACGCCGCCGTGGCATCGGTCATCAGCATGCTGGAGCAGCACGCCGCGTTCACCCGCTCCGGCGTGGGCGGGGTCGCCCAGATCGAAACCAACGGGCTGATCGCCGCCGCGTTCGATCACTTCGATTCCCGCGCGGGCGACCCCGACCTCCACACCCACCTGGCGGTGGTGAACAAGGTCCAAGGCCGGGACGGGAAGTGGCGTTCGCTCGATGGGCCGGCGCTGTATGCGCTCGGCGTGGCCGCCTCGGAGACCTACAACTCGGCGGTCGAAGCCGAGATGACCACCCGGCTCGGCGTCGCCTTCGCCGACCGGCCAGGGCCAGCGCGCAACGGCCGCCCCGTGCGCGAGATCGTCGGCATCGCCCCCGCGATCGTCAAGCACTTCTCGGCCCGACGCAGCGACATCGAGACCCGCTACGCCGAACTCCGCGCCGAATACCAAGCGATCCACGGCCGCGAACCCGACGCGAAGATCGCCTACGAGCTGGCGCAGCAGGCGACACTGGAGACCCGCGGCGCGAAGGACATGATCCGCTCCCAGGAGCAGATGCGCGCCGATTGGACCGCCGACCTTACCGGCCGGTTCGGGCCCCAAGCACTCGACCAGATCACCACCACCGTGAACGCCGCCCTGGAGCCGGTAGCGGCGTTGGAGACCGAGCAGATCCGCGAGCTCGCCGCTCGGGTCGTGGACACGATCGGGGAAGAACGAGCGACGTGGACGCGATGGAACGTCCACGCCGAGACCATGCGCCAGCTCCGCGCCGAACACGTCTTCACCACACCCGACGCGCAGCGCGAAGCCGCCGAGCAGATCGTCGCGACCGCGCTCGGCGAGGGCGTCTCGATCCGGATCGGCATGCCCGCCCCCGTGGAGGTGCCGGAGGTCCTGCGTCGCTCGGACGGTGTCTCGGTGTTCGAGAAGCACGAAGGCCACCGGTTCACCTCGCAAAAGATCCTCGACGCCGAGACCCGCCTGGTCGACGCCGCCAGCACCGCCACCGTTTACTCCGCCAGTGCAGAAGCGGTCCGCGCACGGCTCGACGCCTTCGAGCAGCAGACGGACCGAACGCTGGATGCGGGGCAGCGGCGCCTGGTCGAAGCCTTCGCCACCGACGACCGGCTCCTGGCCGTCGGCATCGGCCCCGCAGGGTCCGGGAAGACCACCGCGATGCGCGCCTACAAGGACGTGCTCGACGTCGAACGCCGCCGCCTGATCGGCCTGGCGCCCTCGGCGAAGGCCGCGAAGGTCCTCGAGCACGATCTGGGCATTCGCTGCGACACCGTCGACAAGTTCCTGTGGGACCTCAGCCCCGGCAACCGCCTCACCGGACCTGAACTCGTCGCCTCCCTCGGCCACGAAGCCGACTCCCACACGGACACGGCGGGCGCGGGCCGGGTGCGCGCGGGCGCGGATCGATCCGCCCCCCTTAGCCTTGACCTGCTCCGACTCCGTCCCGGCGACGTGGTCCTGGTCGACGAGGCGTCGATGGCCGGGACGTTGAACCTCGACCGCGTCACCGCCCTGGCCGCTTTCGCGGGCGCGCAGGTGCGCCTGCTCGGCGACACCCACCAGCTCGGCGCGGTCGCCTCCGGCGGTGCACTCCGGCTCATCGCCGCGAAGGCAGTCGCGACTGAACTTCACGAACTCCACCGCTTCAAGGACCCCGCCTTCACCGAGGCGTCCCTGAAGCTGCGCGTCGGGGACGGCAACGGCCTCGACTACTTCCAGGACCGTGGACGACTGGTCGGCGGGACAGAGGACGCCATGACCGCGGCTCTCTATGCGGCGTGGAAGGCCGACACCGCCGCGGGCAGACGCAGCCTCATGCTCGCCCACCACAACACGACGGTCGCCAACCTCTCGGCGAAAGCCCGTGCTGACCGCGTCGCGGCCGGCGAGGTCAAGGCCCGGGGCATCGCCCTGCACGACGGGAACACCGCCGGTCGCGGAGACTGGGTCGTCACCCGCGAGAACGACTCCCGGCTGCGGTACTGCCGGGGCAAGGACACCGTCCGCAACGGCGAGACCTGGACCGTGATGCGCACGTTCAAGGACGGGTCGATGAAGGTCAAGAACCACGACTCGAAGGCCACCACCACCCTGCCCGGCTGGTATGTCGAAAAGCAGGTCGAGCTCGCCTACGCGAGCACCGTCGACCGCTCCCAGGGTATGACCGTCGACACCGCCCACCCACTCCTCACCCCCGGCATGAACCGCAGCGCTTTGTACGTCGCGCTCACCCGCGCCGCCGAATACACGAAGCTGTACGCCGTCACCCATACCCCGCTTCCAGCCGCACCGGACGACCGGACGTGGCGGCCTGGTTGGGACAGCGACGCCACTGCCGCCCGCGAAATCGCCGAACAAATCCTCGCTACCCAACCTGATGACCTGGCCGCCACCGAGACGATCGAACTCGCCGCCCACCAGGCCGAATCGCTCGCCACGCTCGTGCCGCAGTACCGGTATGCCGTCGACCGGATCGCGACCACCCACTACGCCGACTTGTTCGAGCAGCAGATCAAGCCGCACTTGGACGCCGAGGCTTGGGCGGACCTCCGAGCCAACGGGCACGGCGCGCTCGCCCGCACCCTCGCCACCGCCGAAACCAAGGGCTGGAACGCCGAACAACTCCTCGACCTCGCCTGCCGCCGCACCCTCGACGACGCGATCTCCCCCGCCGCGGTCTTGACGGCACGCGTCCAGAAACTCACCGCCGACCACCCCGCACCCCCACCCGGCATGCAACCAGAACCCAGAGACGTCGCCTACTACGCCCGCCTCATCAACGATCACCACCCCCGCCTTTACCTCGAACCCAACACCGCACTCAACCCGCCCGCCACCAAGCTCCCCGCGACCGGCGCGAACCGGGTTGCCGCGCAGCCGGACGCCAACCGCTACCGGACCGAACTCGCCGAAGTCCTCGGTGAACAGCACGCCGCACGGATTGGGAATGAGCGCGCCTGGCCCGCCGTTGTCGGGGCGCTCGGCCGCGCCGAAGACACCGGCCAACACTCCCGTGAAGCCCTTCGTCGCGCCATCGCGCAGCGCGACCTCGACGGACTCGACTCCATGAGCGAAGTCCTGGCCTGGCGGCTCGACCGCCAGACCCGCCTCATCACCCACGACCCCACCCATTCAGGCCAAGCCTGGCCCGCCATCGCGTGGACCTTGAAGGCATGGGAGGCCCGTACCGGGTCCGACGCCGCCTATCTTGTCGACGCCCTCGCCCTCGGCCGCGGACTCGACAACCTCGCCATTGCCATCGCCCACACCGCCACCGAAACCATCAACCGCGAAGAGGACAACACGAATCCGACCGGGCTGACCTGGCTCGCGTACCCCGCCCACGTTCTCAACAGCGACGCCGCTGAGGAAGGCATGCGCGAATTCGCCGCCGACCTCGCCGACGCCATCCGGAACCGCGCCGACGCCCTCACCGAAACCGTGCTCACCGACCGGCCCGAATGGACTCGCGCCTTCGGCCCCGAACCGGCAGAC
Source organism: Glycomyces endophyticus (assembly GCF_039531525.1). NCBI lineage: Bacteria > Bacillati > Actinomycetota > Actinomycetes > Glycomycetales > Glycomycetaceae > Glycomyces > Glycomyces endophyticus. Next base: position 38,383 of record NZ_BAAAQF010000012.1, on the reverse strand, counting down.
CCCACCGAACGCGAAGCCCGCGAGGGCGCAATCCGACTCGCAGCCGCACACCGCGACCAGCACGACATCACCGACTCGGGCCCCGCCGACCCGCTCGGCCCCTACCCGACCACCGGTCGCGCCGGACACCGCGAATGGTGGGCCTCAGCCTCCGCCGTCCTCGCCCGGAACACGATCGACGAGACGACCACACCGACCGGGCTCAGCACCACCGTGGAGCAGCACGTCGCCGGCGCCATCGCCCGCGACCTCTACAACGCCGTCCCCGAAACCGAACTCCCCGAACTCCATGCGGCCCTGGCAGCCAAACTCCACCCGGCCATCGCCGCGGCGCTCAAGGGCGATCCGGAGACCATCGCGAGCGACTCTGCCAACGCGAAAGCCCTCCTCACCGCTCTCGCCGAAACCGGCCACCTCACCCCGCAAACCGCCGCCGACCTCGCCATCACCAAACCACACCTGGATCCAGGCCATACGCGACCGAGATCCATGACGGCAGACGTGAACCAGGCCAATGACACCAGCCTTGACACGACCTACACGGGAAAGCCAGCAGGGCTTGAGCCAAATTCCTGGCCTGGTCCCCGGCTTCTCCAAAAAGTTGTGGTGGACCGTCTCGGTCTGCTCTTTAGAGGTTAAGGAGAGCCCGAAGTCTCGTTCCTATGATCTCGGCTACCTCAACGGCGACGGCATTCCCAAGTGCTCTCATTGCCGCCGTTCGGGTCCCAGGAACTTCATAGGAGTCAGGGAAGGTTTGTATCCGAGCAGATTCCCGGACTGTAAGATAGCGGACTGAGTCGTCGTGAAAACGAATCATTCCTTCCCCACCCGCGACGCCATGCACTCCAGCCTTGAGCGTCTTGGCCGGCCAATCGATCCAACCGCCTTGATGGCCCGGATAGGTTCGCGCACCAGGGATGCCTTTGTGATTAAGCACGTTCGGAGCATCCTTCCCATCTCGCGGATTAGGAAGCTTAGGAAATCTAACTAGAGCATCGCGTGTTGTCTGCCAAGGCTTGCGCTCAAATAGATCGTCTAGCTCGTCGACTGCGCGCAATGCTTCCACACGAGTCCGGACACTTTCCGGCATAGAGGGCTGCCTAACTCCATGCCGCGCCCAGTACGAGCCAGATATCCATTGGTCACGCAACAGAGAATCGCGGTCGTGAGTGGGAGTTATATCGGTCCATCTATCCCAACCAGAGATATCGGTTCGAATTCCCACCAGAAAGACCCGCTTCCTCGTCTGAGGCACACCCATGTTCGCTGCCTCAATAATTTGACGATGGACGCGATAATTCAATCCTGCCCGTCTTGTTAGCTTAATACGCTCGTGATGATCCGTCCAGTGCTCGCCAATTTTTGGCTTGACCGATGGCTTCGAGAGTTGATCAACAATATAGTCGTAGTATGGTTTGAACGAAGGACGAAGCAACCCTGGGACGTTCTCAAAAACGAAGCACTTTGGCCGCAAGACGCGAACCGTCTCAACCGATGCTGGGAACATATTACGTTTATCGTTTTCACCGGCGTGCGCTCCACTAATGGAAAATGGTTGACAGGGTGGGCCTCCCGCAACCAGGTCGATATCGGCTAGCCCAAGTTGCGGTACTTCCTTAAGCCACTCCAGGACGTCCATGTTACGGACGTTCTCTTTCTTCCAAAGGTCGGGAGATCTTTCAGCGTTTACTTCTAGAATGTTGCACGCCCGCGGATCCCACTCAACCAATTGCTCGTGCTCGAACCCTGCGTTAAGCATGCCAAGGGCCATACCGCCACCACCGGCGAATAGCTCTACTGACCTTGGCATGGCTTCTCCGTTTCGCAGTCTTGTGACGTTGCAATCGACTCAGTAGTAGATTCATGGGTTTTCTGGCGCACACGAACGAGCTTCTCAATCTCGTCCGCCACGCCATCGAGGTCTTTCGTCAAGCGAGATTCAAAAACGCGATAAACATACCAGCCATCGCTGGAAAGCTTCGAGTTGACAGCTGAATCACGCGCCATATTTGCTTCTAGCTTAGTTTTCCAAAACTCCGGGTTGTTCATGCGTTTAAATTGCGCTTCGAAAGATGGCAGGCCGCGCACTCGCCACGCATTGCCATGCCAAAAATCCCCATCCACGAAAACAACTACGCGTGAACCAGGGAACACGATATCAGGTTTGCCAAACAACTTCGTCCGGACTCGGAAGCGTAGTCGCCGTCGCCACAGAGCGCTACGGAGCTCGACTTCCGGCTTTGTGTCACGATTACGCACCGCAGCCATGATGCGACTAGTCACCTTCGGATCTCGCATTTCACCGCTCCGCTTCCCCACTATTTGTGGAACCGAGGGTCACACGAGTAACAACGTGGCGAACTTCCAAGCCAGCCAGTTCACCAAGCCGAAGTTGACGTGCACGCTCGCCATCCGACAAACGCTCACCTTGTCGAGTGGTAACGACGAGGACCGGTGTTGGAGCTTCGTCGATCCGTGAATTAAGGCCGGCCCAAATAAGGCTCTGCAAATTACGAGACGCACCCCAGATCATCTGGATAAGTTCTGTGCCACTTGTGAGATGACAACGGTTAGGCTTCTCTTGGAGTGTGCCCTTCACCAGATCCCATTCCGGACCAAAGACCAACTGTGCAATTTGGCTCGCGCTCGGCAATGGATTGCGGACTAGATTGGCATAAGGCCCGATTCCACTACGCGCACGATTGTATTGTTTCATCGGTACATCTTTAATCCATAGACGAGTACGTTCGCGAGGCATATATCTCGCTAGAGTCCCGCCAATTTGGTCATCATCAACCCATCGGTTATACCATGCCGATCGCTCGCTAATACTTAGGGCATCCCAGCCGAGTTCATCGGCTTGACGATATATTTTGGCGATGATTTCCCGCCGGAGGGAGTCCTCAATCTCACTCATGATCCACTCGCTAGCGCATCTGGGTCAGGGAACTGCAGTCGATACTCATCGAGAGCGGTTTCGAGACTCGCCGCGTCCTTGATCCATTCGCGCATCAGGCTTTCGGACTGAGCATCGCTGAACTCGAAACGGGTACCCGCTGACGCGAGCCGCAGGGTCTCGATTTCGTCCGCTGAAACCTGTTCGCGAAGGTTCATGATCGCTGCTACACGTCGAATGTCACTTACGAAGTCGAGCGATTCGACATGACTTTTGCCCTCACGCAAACGCAGTCCGCGCCCAAGTTGTTGCACAAAGATCCGGCGACTATGCGTAACGCGCGCAAAGCACAGTATGTTAACGTCCGGTATGTCGACGCCTTCGTTCAGGATGTCAACTGCCGTAATTATCGGAATCTCGCCCTGCCGAAAGCTCATCAGGCGCAATTGGCGCTCTCGGTGAGCCAGGCCCGCGTGGACGGCCTTAACATTTTTCCATTGCGGAACTTGATTGAGAAGATCGGCCAGCCGCTCAGCGTGTTCGACTGTGCGGCAAAACACGACCGCGCGTGGTTCCCGAGTTTTCGACCACGTCTCTATCAGTTGGTCGCGGATTGCCTCATCGCGTTCAGGAAGAAATAGCCGAGCATTCAGATCCTTGATGCTGTAGCTGTGTTGGCTTGCCTCTCGAACAAAGTCCCAGTTGATATTGTCTGAGAACAATCGATATCGAACCTCTGCGAGATAACCGAGTCGCATGCCATCTTCAATACCGAGAGTATAACTAGGCTCACCAAATCGGTGACGAATGTCGAAGCGATCGCCTCTCCAAGGCGTAGCGGTAACGCCGAACCGCGGGACGCCTGGCAGCGCGTCCAACAGCTCGGTGAACTGGCCTCCCTTGGCAACGTGGTGCGCCTCATCGATCATGACTAGCCCCGGCTTGTAGCCATTTCGTACGTATGCGAGCGCAGTAGCGACCGTCGCGCAGGTGATCCCGCGAAGGTCGTCCGGCTTGTGGTCACCGGTCAGCAGTTGAGTACGCACTGATTTTGGAACGTGGAACCACATCGCACGCTCAAGCTGCTCGACTAGATCCTTCGTGTGCGCTACGACAAGTATTTTGTCAGAGGGCCTTTTCCGCAAGTGCCGTGCGATGATCTCGCCACCAATAACCGTCTTGCCTAGGCCCGTCGCGAGGATGAGCAAGGCACGGCCCGTGTCTTCCAGATCTTCAACAATCCGCTCGAAGGCCTTTGCTTGATATTCGCGTAGCGGCCGCTCCGGCAAGCGCGAGGCGCACACGCGTTCACTGTTGTATAGGTCCAGGAGTTCGCGACCGGACCATAGCTCGATTGGATGACCGATTCGGCGCAACGCGTCGCGCCGTGCCTCGGTCTTTGGACCGAACCTCGCGTTAGTGACAATCGCAGCGCGATCTACTCCATAAAACGCCTTAGCTGACAGCACTTCCTCAACCACAGCGGGTGCGATCGTGCCTCGCGACTTCCACTTTGCCTGGAATACCCATCGTTGTCCGCCACGCGTTCCGATGAGGTCCCCGCCTTGGTCATTCGGACCGTCGATGTTCACGACATCTACGAAGCCGAGATGCAGCAAGAGACGCTCCACCTGTCGTGTAAACGCGGCCGGACCGATATCGAGAAGGAAATCAGGAGCCACAAACGACGAACTCATTGCGTGTTCACCTCACTAATCTCGCCCTCGAGTACATCAAGTGTCAGGCGCATCATCGCCAGCTCTAGGCGAGTCTTCCCGCCCGTATCTGCCACAAATTCGCCAACCGTGCCGAGCAAGCGCGCAATTCTCTCAACCTGCCTGTACCGGGCCTCCTGATCATTCCATGTTGACCAAGTGGTAGAGAATACGGTCCCATCCAGCAAAAGGGCGGGGTGGGCTCGGACTAGCACGGCGAAACCCTCTGGTCGAAGGTGCGGGATGAAGGATCCATTCTCCGTCGCTTCCCGCCACACCAGACGCGGCTCAGCGCCGGCCGCGTGACGTTCGGCGGCCTGTTTCTCCTCTGCTCCAAGACTTGCCCACAAGGCCGCCGCGTGCGATGCCGCGACACCGCTCATACCTTCTCGGATTCTGCCGAGTAGCGCGTCCGAGCGCTCGCGCAACGCCGCTTCTGTGAAACGCTGATCGCGAAATTGCTCCGTGACTTCCGCCGCGACTCTGGCCACACTGTCGTCGGTGTTTGCAAGGGCCCGAAGCGCTTCAGCGATCTCGATGATGGCGTAATCCCGAGGATCGCGTCCGTACTCGCGGAACACTTCGTGGTCCCCGTGGACGAAAACTTCAATCGCATTGCCACGCAAAGTATGCGATACACACGGGGTCGAACGGCCCGAGTGGTCCACCAACGGTTCGGGTGTGTCGAAGACCGCGATCGAGCGCTTTCCGAGGTGAGCCACACTCACCACGCTGCTTAGGTCGGCAATTCGGCGCGCGTTCTGACGGTATCGGGCATAGCGCTGCTCTTCTGTCTCAGGCTGGGGCTGCGGTATTGGCAACGTGGGTTGCTGTCGATCGGAGCCTTCTTCTGGCTGACTATCTCCCCCCAAGCCGGTGCGGTCCAGGAGATCATCCGCGGCACTCGAGCCATCTTCGCGCCGGTTGTCATGTTTTGGCCCCGGTCCACGCGGAGTTCTAGAGACTGGCTTGTGCTTCCCTTGTTTAATATCGTCGTGCTGCTGGGCTGCCTCGTACCACTTGTCGTCTGTCTGGTACTCCGGAAGTCCCTTGCGGAACAAACTGGCCCAGTTTCGCGCTTTCTCATGGAGAGGCCCAGAGCCATCTCCTGGGATCAGGCACTTCGTGCCCGCATCATTACGACGGAACGCGTTGAACAGACGGCCAACCGGGGATCCGTTAGCCTCATAGCCCTGCGCTTTCGCCTTCATAGGCTGGAGTGGGCCTTCTCCGCGAACCTCGTTAAGAGCTGTGACCCAATCCAGTGAGTCGCGTTTGAAATCGTTCTTTTGGTAGGTGACCGGAACGTGATCGAGGTGAATTTCCCCAACGATTCGGCCACCCTGCGTCGCGCCCAGCTCGATGGGATATTCAACCATCGTTTCGCCCGTGTCAGGGTTCTCCCATTGAAAAACGCTTTGGTCCGAGATAAGGATTTTTCGACCGTTTCGCAGGAAGTCAATCCCGAAATCACTAGTGCTAAGATAGCGCTGGATGCCGACCCAACCAATTATCCGGCGTTCCCTAAGCTCCAGGTTTTCACTCTCACACTCGGTGCAACTTTCCACTGCCGCACCTCGGTTCCAATGACCGCAGTCCTGACAAGCCCAGGCAGGAGTCAAATTGCGGTCTATCCGCTGGATGGCGCTGATCTCAGACCCCTGGTAGGAGACCGTTCGAGAAGAGCTCCACACGCATGGAAGCCGAGGTCGTACTACAGTTCCATTGACATACAGGCCAAAACCACGGCCGGCCAGCTCCGTCTCAGGCAGTTCGGGAAGAGCATCCCTGCTCCGCAAGAGGTAGGAATAAACCCTGCCTAGCTGTTCACGAATTGTCGTCGCAACCTGCTGTCGACGCAGGGGCGCCCGCTTGTCCGCCCTCAGTTGCCGAACCATAACTTCGGTTCCATGCATATACGGGTCAGCTTTCGGCTCTCGCCGGAGGGGGACCGTGAAACTGCCCTGCCGCTGCATCTCGCGAAAATCGATCTCGGCGATCAGCCAATCTGAGTCTCCGGAACGGGTTGTTCTGACCTCGGTCACCGAACCTAGATTGGCGGTCGCGATGTTGAACCCCATGCCGAACAGACCCAGGCTGCCGTACCGGCTGTTCAGACTATAGCCAGCGCGCAACGACCGCTCGAACTGCTCCAGACTCATACCACGTCCGTTGTCGGCAACGCAGACAAACTCATCCCCGTCTGCGGTGCCGGGCTTCGGGAGAGTGACCTGGACCGCCGGAGGCTCCGATGGGCCACGGTCCTTGTCGGACAGGAAATCGTCGAAAGCGTTGTCGACGAGCTCGGCGAGACATTGCCAGGGTTTGTATGGAATGTCACCGAGCACCTCCAGGAGCCTCGGCGATGGAGTGAGGTCCAGACTCTCGATAGACGTCTCGTTCGCGCTGAGTGACACCCCAGCCTCCCACTTCGCTCGCTTGATTCGGTCCCTGGCCAGGGCCCTGCTCGCCTTGGCACCCCTAGCAAACACCACGGGTACGACATTCGACAGGTTGGCGGCAGCGCGACCGCGGTCGCGGCCACCGGATGCTCGTACTCGACGGGTGAGGTCCCACGCGATTGCCCCGGCCGTGAGTACTCCACGATATCGGGCGGCGCACGACGGCTCGCACCGCCACTCCAGAGGAGGAGACCGTTGAACCTGTGACTCTAGGGAAAACGCTGGCGTATTCGAGGCCCCTGGCCACGATGCCGCCCGGTGGAAGTAGGAGTCGTGCAGTCCGGACCCCGTCGATGCTCAGCATGCGCTCTCGCTGCTACCAAGAGCCAGCAGTCGAAGGAGCAACTTGATGACCTCGCACAACCTCTACGAGTCGGCCACGACCTCACCCATCATCCGAACCGAATAGACTTCAAAGATCCGATCATCAGCGTGCGTGGGGACTGGCATGAACGAGGAAATCTACGTCTACGAGGCAATCGACGCTGAACCTGCCATCACTGAAGCCGAGGTGAAGACCCGGATCGCCTCCGGGGAGTACCGGAAGGTCACCTGGGAGGACGACGGGCGGATCGGTGATGGGTACTTCGTTCAGGTCGGCGAGCGAGGCATGCTCGGCATCGCCATGATTCCCGTACTGGACAATCAGGGCAATCTTCGCCATCAAGGTGTCGCAATACAAGCCAATCCGTTGGACGAGGACCACCGAGATGCGACGATCGAGGCCGAGCTGGGCAAGATCATCGACGACTTCGGTACCGCCCCGGATGGCATCATTCGCCTGTTTACGGGAGCGATTCACATCGAGAGCGGCGAGGGCGAGGACAAGCTCTTCGTCGACGGCGGCAAAGCAGTCCGGGCGCGGACCTGAGCCCTTCCAGGAGAGGCCCCTCCATCCAAGTTCACTGCTTCAGCGTTCGGATATGACTCAAGTCACTTCCATGGTCGACGGGCTGTCGCGTATTGTCGGGAGCGGATGTCCTGTCCCACGGACGAATAACGGACGAGGCTGTTTCTGGCCATGAAAAAACCCTGGCCAACTTATCGTTGACCAGGGTCTTCGTGGTAGCGGGAGGCGGATTTGAACCACCGACCTCCAGGTTATGAGCCTGGCGAGCTACCGAGCTGCTCTATCCCGCGTCGGTATGTAAAGAGTACATCATCCCGGAAACCACCTGCCACAGCGGGTTCGGTGAGTGGGGTCACGTGGTGTTCACCTGGGGTTTCGTGGGATCAGTGGGGCGGGATGCGAAAAGCCCGGCCCTATGGGGGCCGGGCCTTCGCGGTGGTCCTCAGAAGCCGAGGCGTTCGAGCATCTTGGGGTCCCGCTGCCAGTCCTTGGCGACGCGGACGTGCAGGTCGAGGTAGACGCGGCCGCCGATGAGCTGGGCGATGCCCTTTCGGGCCTTGGTGCCGACGCGCTTGAGGCGCTCGCCGCCCTTGCCGATGACGATGCCCTTCTGGGAGGCGCGCTCGACGTAGATCTCGGCCCAGATCTTCTTGCGGGGGCCGCCTTCGGACTCCTCGTCCTCGACGTCCTCGATGACGACGGCGAGGGAGTGGGGCAGCTCGTCGCGGACGCCTTCGAGGGCGGCCTCGCGGATGAGCTCGGCCATCATGACCCGCTCGGGCTCCTCGGAGATCATGCCGTCCGGGTAGAGCTGCGGCGACTCGGGCAGGTGGCCGGAGAGGACGCCGACGAGCTCGTCGAGGTTCTCGCCGGTCTTGGCCGAGACGGGCACGATGTCGGCGAACTCGCCGAGGGCCGCGACGTTGGTGAGGTGGCGGACCAGGGCGTCCTTGGAGACGAGGTCGATCTTGGTGACGACCGCGACGACCTTGGCGCCGAGCTTGGCGATCTCGCCGGAGATGAACTTGTCGCCGGGCCCGGGCTTCTCGTTGGCAGGCAGGCACAGGCCGATGACGTCGACCTCGGACCAGGTCTGGCGGACCAGGTCGTTCAGGCGCTCGCCCAGGAGCGTGCGCGGCCGGTGGAGGCCGGGCGTGTCGACCAGGATGAGCTGGGAGTCCGGACGGTGCAGGATCGCGCGGACGACGTGGCGGGTCGTCTGCGGCCGGTTCGAGGTGATCGCGATCTTCTGGCCCATGATCGCGTTCGTCAGCGTGGACTTGCCCGCGTTCGGGCGGCCCACGAAGCAAGCGAAGCCTGCATGGAAGTCGTTGCTAGGCAAGACGGTTCACCTCTTTGCGAATGACGGACCAGACGGTCAGGTCCGCGCTGATCTCCTGGGCGGCCTTGAGGCCCTCGCCGTCGCCCTCGGCGCCGAAGACCACGGCGGCCTCCAGCGCGTCGGCGCCGGCGGCGTACGCCTGCGCGACGGCGGCCTGGAGGGCCGTCAACCGGAGCGAGGGGAGGTCGACCGCCGCCGAGGCGTAGGTGCGGCCGATGCCGTCGCGGACGGCCGCGCCGGTGGTCTGCGAGACGCGTCCGGCGGCCCCGCGGGCCAGCGTGACGAGTTTCGCGTCCTCGGCGTCGAGGTCCTCCACGTGGAGGTCAGACATTGATCTCGTGCCTTTCGTCGGTTGCGGCTTCCGGAGTCTCGTCGTCGGCTTCGGGAAGGCGCGCGACGCGGACCGTCTCGATGCGGTTGCGCCGGCCCACGGTGCCCTCGGCGGTGAGCTCCAGGCCCGCGAGGCGGGCCCGGTCGCCCGCGAGGGGGACCTTGCCGAGCTCGGCGGCGAGGAGGCCGGCGACGGTGTCGACGTCGACCTCGGGCAGGTCCACGTCGAAGAGCTCCGCGAGGTCCTCGACGGAGAGCCGGGCGGTGACGCGCGCGGTGCGGTCGTCGAGCCAGGCGACGGGCGGGAGCTCCTGGTCGTACTCGTCGGTGATCTCGCCGACGATCTCCTCCAGGATGTCCTCGATGGTGACGAGCCCGGCGGTCCCGCCGTACTCGTCGACGACGCCCGCGATGTGGATGCGGGCGGTCTGCATCTCGCGCAGCAGGTCGTCCACGGGCTTGGAGTCCGGGACGATCGAGACGGCGCGCATGACCTCGCCCGCGGTCGGGTTCGCCCCGTCGTCGAGGCGCACCAGGTCCTTGAGGTAGACGACGCCGCGCAGGTCGTCGAGGTCCTCCCCCACCACGGGGATGCGGGAGAAGCCGGAGCGGAGCGCGACCTGCTTCGCCTCGTCCGCGGGCGTCTCGGCGCTGACCCACACCATCGCAGTGCGCGGCACCATGACCTCGCGGACCACGGTGTCGCCCAGGGCGAACACGGAGGCGATCATGTCGCGCTCGTCGTGGTCGACGGTGCCCTGGGCCTCGGCCGCGTCGACCATCTCGCGGATCTCGATCTCCGAGGTCGCGAACGGGCCCTCGCGGAAGCCCTTGCCGGGCGTGAGCGCGTTGCCGAGGAGGATCAGGAGCTTCGCGAGCGGCCCGAGGGCCGTCCCGAGCATGGACACCGGCCCGGCGACGGCCAGCGCGACCGGGTAGGCGTGCTGGCGGCCGAGCGTGCGCGGGTTGACGCCGATGACGACGAACGACACGACGGTCATGACCGCGGCGGAGAGGACGACCGCGGTCCACGAGTCGTCCCAGTTGTGGAACGCGAGGACCGCGACGATCGAGATCGCGGCGGCCTCGCAGGCGAGGCGCAGCAGGATCAGCAGGTTGAGGTGCCTGGGGAGGTCCTCGGTGATCTTGACGAGCGACTCGGCGCCGCGCCGGCGCTCGCCGGCCAGTTCGGCCGCGCGGGCCGGCGAGACGGCGGTGAGGGCAGAGTCGACCATGGCGGCGGCCCCGGCGACGACGATGAGCGCGACGGCGGCTGCCAGCAGGGTGTACGGCATCGGGGCCTAACTCTCCGCCGCGGCGGCGCGTTTCGCGCGCCAGGCGTCGAGCAGCCGGTTCTGGAGGCCGAACATCTCCTTGGCCTGCTCCGGCTCGGCGTGGTCGTAGCCGAGGATGTGGAGCACGCCGTGGACGCTGAGCATGTGCAGCTCGTCGGAGGTGGAGTGCCCGGCGTCCTTGGCCTGGGCCTCGGCCACCTCCGGGGAGAGGACGAGGTCGCCGAGGATGGGCGTGCCCGGCTCCGAGGAGTCCGGGCGGGCGGGCATCGCGTCGTCCATCGGGAACGACAGGACGTCGGTGGGCCCGGTCCCGCCCATCCAGCGCTTGTTGAGCTCGGTCATGTGCTCGATGTCGACGATGAGGACGGAGAGCTCGGCGAGCGGGTTGACGCCCATCTCGAGCAGTGCGAACTCGGAGACGGCGCGGATGCCCGACTCGTCGACCTCGCGGCCGGACTCATTGATGATCTCGATGCCCACGGTTCCCTCGTTGCCCTCTCGCGGCGGGCCCGCGTTGGCTCTCCTTCGCGGCGTCCCACTTCTCGTAGGCGTTCACGATATCGCTGACCAGCTGGTGACGGACGACGTCTTCCGCCCGGAGCGTGGCGAAGTGCACGTCCTCGACGCCTTCGAGGATGTCGCGGACCACGCGCAGCCCCGAGGTGGCGTTGTTGGGCAGGTCGACCTGGGTGATGTCGCCGGTGACGACGATCTTCGAGCCGAAGCCGAGCCGGGTGAGGAACATCTTCATCTGCTCGGGCGTGGTGTTCTGCGCCTCGTCGAGGATGATGAACGCGTCGTTCAGGGTGCGACCGCGCATGAACGCGAGCGGCGCGACCTCGATCGTGCCGGACTCCATGAGCTTCGGGATCGAGCCCGGGTCGATCATGTCGTGCAGCGCGTCGTAGAGCGGGCGCAGGTACGGGTCGATCTTCTCGAACAGCGTGCCGGGCAGGAAGCCGAGCTTCTCCCCGGCCTCGACCGCGGGGCGGGTGAGGATGATCCGGGTGATCTCCTTGGCCTGGAGGGCCTGCACGGCCTTCGCCATGGCGAGGTACGTCTTGCCGGTGCCGGCGGGGCCGATTCCAAAGACGATCGTGTTGTCGTCGATCGCCTGGACGTAGTGCTTCTGCCCGATGGTCTTGGGGCGGATGGCCTTGCCGCGCTTGGAGACGATGTTCTGCGTGAGCACGTCGACAGGGCGTTCGCCGGGTGCGGACTTGAGCATGTTCTCGGTGCGCCGGATGACGTCGGAGTCGATGTCCTCGCCGTTCTCGATCAAGGCGAGCAGCTCCTTCACGAGTCGTTCGGCGGCGCGCGGCGCGCCGTTGATGCCGGTGAGGGTGATGGTGTCTCCGCGCACGTGGAGGTCGACGCCGGGGAAGCGGCGCTCGATGTAGCGGAGGTTCTCGTCGGCGCGGCCCAGCAATGCCATGAGCGAGCTCTGGTCGCCGACGGTGATCGTGGACGTGATCGTCGAAGAGTTGTTGCCGTTGTCAGAGCGGTCGGTCATAGGCTTCGCCGCGAGGGCTGTTCGCCACCTGCTTCCTCAATGAGAGTCGTCCAGCGGCCGCCTGGGCCGCTGTTTCCATGCCTCAATGGTAGTTCCTGGCCGCGACAGGGGACAGCGAGTAATCGAGGCGGCGGTGTGATTTCATCCCGCCAGCAGCGGTTCGAACGATTTGCCGCCGAGCACGTGGAAGTGCACGTGGAAGATGGTCTGACCGGCCTCGGCGCCCGTGTTCGCGAGGAGGTTCCACCCGGTCTCGGCGATGCCCTCCGACTCGGCGACCGCGGTGGCGCCGGCCAGGACGGCCGCGGCGAGCTGCGGGTCGGCGGCGGTCAGCTCGGCGGCGTTCGCGTAGTGGTCCTTCGGGATGACCAGCACGTGCGTGGGTGCCTTCGGGTGGAGGTCGCGGAACGCGAGGACGCGCTCGGTCTCGAGGACCTTGGTCGAGGGGATGTCCCCGGCGACGATCTTGCAGAAGATGCAGTCGGTGTCGGTCATTCGACGATCTTAGGGCGCGGTCGGTCACCAGCGGCCGAGGCGGGCCTGGAGGACCGCGAGGGCCGCGGGGCCCGCGGTTGACGTGCGCAGGACGGTGTCGCCGAGGCGGACCGGCTCGCCGAACTCCGCCAGCGCGGCGAGCTCGTCGGGGCTGATGGAGCCCTCGGGGCCGATGACGAGGACGATCTCGCCCGCGGCGGCGAGGTCGGTCTTGGAGAGCGGGAGGTCGGCCTCCTCGTGGAGGACGAGGACCTGCGCGGCGGTGCGCAGGCGCTGGACGAGCTGCTTGGTGGTGTGGAGCCCGGCGACGTGCGCGAGGTGGGCGCGGCGGGCCTGCTTGGAGGCCTCGCGGGCGGTGGCCTCCCATTTGGCGCGGGCCTTGTCGCCGCGCGGGCCCTTCCATTGGACGATGGATCGCGAAGCGGCCCATGGGATCACCTCGTCGACGCCGATCTCGGTGAGCATCTGGACGGCGCGTTCGCCGCGGTCGCCCTTGGGGAGGGCCTGGACGACGGTGAGTTTGGGGTCAGGGGCCGGGAGCGTCCGGTTGTCGAGGACCTCCAGGTGCAGGAGCCCGCGTTCGGCGCCGGCCACGCGCGCGGAGGCGACGCCTCCGGCGCCGTCGGCGAGGAGCAGCGTCTCGCCGGGTTGGAGGCGCTGCACGTCGGCGGCGTGGTGCCCTTCGGGGCCGTCGAGGAGGTAGGCGCCGACGGCCGGGAGGGCGTCGACGAGGAAGACCGGATCGCTCACCGGGACAGCCTAGGGCCTGTGCTGCGAGCGGTGTGCCGGGAGGAGGTTGCGGCCGGGCCCGGTGGTCGCCCAGCCGGGCCGCCGATCGTCGGCGGGCGGCGGTCGAAGGTCAGCGGGTGAAGTCGACGGCGCGTTCCCAGCGCAGCCGGCCGGTGATCTTCCGGTACAGGCCCGCGTCGCCGAGGGTGCCGAACGAGTGGTCGAAGCGGCCTTTCGGGAGGTGGTACGGGACGAGGTCGACGTAGCCGTCCTTGTCGGCGGGCGGGTCCCAGCGGTTCGCGGGGGCGAGCACGCGCCATTCGGCCTCGCGGGGCGCCTGGGTGGTGCATTTGAGGACCCAGTACCCGGAGCCGGAGTAGCCGATGACGAGGACGGGGCGCTCCTTGGAGCGGCGCGGCTCGTCCTCGAAGGGGACGTCGGCGAGCCAGCGCTCGCCGGTCTGCGGTCCGCCCGCGGGCGGGGTCGCGTCGAGGCGGGGGCCTCCGGGGGCGCGAGTCGGGGCCGCGCGGCGTCGCAGGACGACGACGAGGGCGACGAGGCCCGCGAGGAGGGCGAGGGCGACGAGCGACAGGGTCGCGGGGTCGAGGCTGATCACGGCCCCGGAGTGTAGCGGAGCCCCGCTTCCGGTTCGCGCCGAGCGCGTCCGGGGCGGGGCCCTGGGGTCGAGGTGCGGTCGCGGACCGGAGCGGGGCGTCCCGCCGTGCCTGCCGCGGGGGCCGTTCGATCCGAGCGGCGCCCGTCCGTCGGGAGCGCCGCGGTTTCGGTCCGTGCGCTACGCGTGTCCGTTGAAAGCGTCGCGCATGCGGCTAAAAAACCCGCTGCCGCCCTTCACTTCCTTGATCTCCTCGTCTCGCAGGGTGGCGAGTTTGCGGAGGAGCTCCTCCTGCTCGGTGTCGAGCTTGGAGGGGGTGCGGACGTCGAGCTCGATGTACAGGTCGCCGCGGGCGCCGCCGCCGCGGAGCTTGGGGACGCCGTGGCCGCGGACCTTCTTGATGGTGCCCGGCTGCGTGCCGGAGGTGACCTCGACCTCGACCCGGTCGTCGAGGGTGTGGATGTTGAGCTTGGTGCCGAGCGCGGCCTGCGTCATGGGCACGCGGACGCGGCAGCGCAGGTCGGAGCCCTCGCGGGTGAAGACCTCGTGGGGCTTCTCGTGGACCTCGACGTACAGGTCGCCGGCGGGGCCGCCGCCGGGGCCGACCTCGCCCTCGCCGGAGAGGCGGATGCGCATGCCGTCCTCGACGCCCGCGGGGACCTTCACGGTGATGCGCCGGCGCGAGCGCACGCGGCCCTCGCCGCCGCACTTGCGGCAGGGGTCGGTGATGATCGTGCCGTAGCCGGAGCAGGCCGAGCAGGGGCGGGCGGTGCGGACCTGGCCGAGGATCGTGCGCTGCACGACCTGGACCTCGCCGGAGCCGCCGCAGGTGCTGCAGGTCTGGGGTTCGGAGCTGCCCTCGGTGCAGGAGCCGTCGCAGGCGTCGCAGAGGATCGCGGTGTCGACGGTCAGGGTGGACTCGGTGCCGAACGCGACCTCTTCGAGGTCGAGGTCGAGGCGCAGGAGGGCGTCGTTGCCGGGCCGGGTGCGCGAGCGCGGGCCGCGGCGGCCGAAACCGCCCATGGAGCCGCCGAAGAAGGCGTCCATGATGTCCTCGAAGCCCATGAACGGCGCGCCCGCGCCGCCGGCGGCGCCGCGCGAGTACGGGTCGCCGCCCGCGTCGACGATCGCCCGCTTCTGGGGGTCCATGAGGACCTCGAAGGCGGCGTTGATCTCCTGGAGGCGCTCCTGCGCGTCCGGTTCGTCGCTGACGTCGGGGTGGTACTTGCGCGCCAGCTTCCGGTACGCCTTCTTCAGTTCGTCCTCGGTGGCGTTTCGTTCGACGCCGAGAATGCCGTAGTAGTCCTTAGCCACGTGCGCTCTGTCCTGTCAGCGGTTCTGTTCCAAAATCTCGGAGACGTACCGGGCGACGGCACGGACGGCCGCGATCGTGCCCGGGTAGTCCATGCGGGTCGGCCCGAGCACGCCCATGTGCCCGACGACGGAGCCGGGCCCGTACCCGGCGGTGACGACGGTCGCCTCGCGGAAGTCGGCGACCTCGTTCTCGTCGCCGATGCGCACCGTGAGGAGCGCGTTCGAGTCGGCCCGGCCCAGCAGCTGCATGAGCACGACCTCCTCCTCGAGGGCCTCGAGGATGGGGCGGAGCGACCCGGCGAAGAAGTTCCCGTTGCGGGTGAGGTTGGCGGCGCCGGCGACGGCGACGCGCTCCTCGGTGCGGGCGACGACGGACTCCAGGAGCACGCGTGCCAGCGCGGAGGCGGTGGCGCGCAGCTCGGGGCGGGCGAGTCCGGCGAGTCCGGCGATGATGCGGGGGGCGTCGGCGAGGGCCTTGCCCTGGAGCTGCTCGTTGACGAGGCGGCGCAGGTCGAGGACGTCGTCTTCGGTGAGCTCGGCGGGGACCTCGACGTAGCGCTGCTCGACGCGTCCGGTGTCGGTGATCATGACGAGCATGAGCCGGGTCGGGGTGAGCGAGACGAGTTCGAGGTGGCGCACGGAGGAGCGGTTGAGGCTCGGGTACTGGACGACGGCGACCTGGTGGGTGAGCTGGGCGAGGAGGCGCACGGTGCGGGTGACGACGTCGTCGAGGTCGATGGCCTCGGAGAGGAAGCGGTGCACGGCGCGGCGCTCGGCGGCCGAGAGCGGCTTGATCTTGCCGAGGCGGTCGACGAAGAGGCGGTAGCCCTTGGCGGTGGGGATGCGGCCCGCGGAGGTGTGGGGCTGCTGGATGTAGCCGGCCTCTTCGAGGTAGGCCATGTCGTTGCGGACGGTCGCGGCGGAGACGCCGAGGGCGTGGCGCTGGGAGACGGCCTTGGAGCCGACGGGCTCCTGGGTGGCGACGTAGTCCTCGACGATGGCGCGCAGCACTTCGAGCTTGCGATCGTCCATCGCCGCCACGTCCCCTCAGTCTCGATGCCGCCGTGCGGTCCGGCGGACCGGGCCGAAGCTCAGTCTGCCGGACTCAAGTTTGGCACTCCCTGTCCAGGAGTGCCAGTGTACGTGTGGGGTCAGACCCCCGGGATGATGAGCGCGCCGTCGTCGGCGACGGTCACCCCGTTGTCGCCGAAGTCCTCTGCCAGCTCGTTCAGGTCGTCGAACGCGCCGTTGTCCTCGTCGAGGGTCGGATATCCGTCGCCGTCCATCTTGCTGGCCTGGGCCTTGGCGGCGACGATGGTGCCGTCCTCGCGGATGGTGACCGAGAGGATCGCGGAGCGGCCGAGGGGCCCGTCCATGCTGAAGAGGTTCTGGCCGCCGCCGAAGTTCCCGAGGGAGTAGGCGATGAGCTTGCCGTTGTAGACCTCCATGCCGCGGAGGACGTGGGGGCCGTGGCCGAAGACGAGGTCGGCGCCGCTGTCGATGCAGGTGTGGGCGAACGCGCGGGTGTCGCCGCGGTCCTCGCCGAGGTAGTTCTCGACGCCTTCGGGGACGTGGCGGTGGTCGGTGCCCTCGGCGCCGAGGTGGGCGGTGGCGACCACGATGTCGGCCTGCTCCTTGGCGGAGGCGACGAGCGCGGCGACGGCGTCGAGGTCGCGGTTGTCGGTGTAGAACGTGTACGGCGCGAAGCCGACGAGGCCGACGGTGAGGCCGCTCTCGGTCTCAACGAGGCAGACCTCGTCCTTGATGCCGCAGATCTCCATGCCGGCGGCGCGGACGGCGTCCTGGGTCTCGGTGGCGCCGTCGGGTCCGGCGTCCCAGCCGTGGTTGTTGGCCTGGTTGAGGACGTGGAAGCCGGCGCCGGCGAAGACCTCGGCGTACTCGGCGGGGAGGCGGAAGTAGGTGCACTGGCCGCCGCCGCACTTGTCGAACTCGAGGGTCGACAGGGCGCCTTCCAGGTTGGCGACGATCACGTCGCCGGTGAGGCTGCCGCTGACGCCGTCGAAGAAGCTGGCGCCGTCGTCGGAGGCCATCTGGTTCGGGTACGAGCCGGGCATGGTGTCGCCGACGTGCGTGATGGTGATCTCGCGGGGCGGCTCGGGCGAGGGGGACTCCGAGGGGGTCGCCTCGGCGGCGCCGGCGCCGCCGTCGTCCGCTGCTGGCGGCTCCTCCTCAGAGCACGCGGCCAGGGCGAGGCCGGCGAAGGAGGCGGCGAGGACGCCGCGGCGGGAGGCGGCGGGGGATGGTGTGCGCATGGGCGGTCGGACTCCGAGGTCGAGGATGCAGGGGTCGGGGCCGCCGGTCCCGTCCTGGGACCTCGGTGCCGGGGGTCGGCGCGGCCCGCGCCGGCGGGGCCGACTGGGGACCGGCTCGCCGCGACGGGTCAAATCTACGGGGCGCTCGCTTGTACGTCGTCAGGCGGTGAGGTCTCTCACCACGGCGTCGGCGAGGAGTCGACCGCGGAGCGTGAGGACGAGGCGGCCGTCCCGGAGTTCGGCGAGTCCTTCGGCGGCAACGCGTTCGGCGGCGGCAGCGCCGTCGGGGCGCAGTTCGTCGAGCGGGAGGCCGCTGGCGAGGCGGGTGAGCAGGAGCACCCGTTCGAGGTAGCGGTCGTCGGGGGTGAGGAGCTCGTGGCCGGCGACGGGCAGGTCCTGGGCGAGCGCGGTGCCGTAGGTGGAGGGGTGCTTGTGGTTCCACCAGCGGACGCCGGGCAGGTGGGAGTGGGCGCCGGGACCGGCGCCCCACCAGTGGCCGCCGTCCCAGTAGAGAAGGTTGTGGCGGCAGCGGGCGTCGTCGGTCTTGGCCCAGTTGGAGACCTCGTACCAGGAGAAGCCGGCGGCGCTGAGCGCGGCCTCGGCGGCGAGGTAGCGGTCGGCGGCGACGTCGTCGGAGGGCCGGGGCACCTGGCCGGCGCGGATGCGGCGGGCGAGGGCGGTGCCGTCCTCGACGATGAGCGCGTACGCGGAGACGTGGTCGACGCCGGTGTCGACGGCGGCGGCGAGGCTGTTCGCGAAGTCGGCGGCGCGCTCGCCGGGGGTGCCGTAGATGAGGTCGAGGCTGACGTGCTCGAAGCCGGCCCGGTGGGCGTGGGCGACGGCGTTCAGGGCCTTCTGGGGGGAGTGCTCGCGGTCGAGGACCTGGAGCACGTGGGAGGCGGTGGACTGCATGCCGATCGAGAGGCGGGTGAAGCCGCCGTCGTGGAGTTCGGCGAGGTAGTCGGCGTCGACGGACTCGGGGTTGGCCTCGGTGGTGGCCTCGTAGCCGTCGGCGAGGCCGAACTCGCGGTCGATCTCGGCGAGGATCGCGGCGAGGTCGGCGGCGGGCAGGAGGGTGGGGGTGCCGCCGCCGAAGAAGACGGTGTCGACCTTCGGGCGGGCCGCGCCGCTCCGGTCCTCGAACCGGGCGGCGGCGGCGCGGATCTCGCTGCGGACGATCGCGGCGTAGGTGTCGCGGGAGACGCCCGCGCCCAGTTCGGAGGCGGTGTAGGTGTTGAAGTCGCAGTACCCGCAGCGTGAGACGCAGAAGGGGACGTGGACGTAGAACCCGAATCCGGCCTTCCCGGTCGAGGGGTCGGCGGCGGCCGCGGCGATGTCGGTTGCGGGACTGGTGGACACCATGTCTACGGTACTGGTGTGAACGGCAACGACGCTCTCATCAAGTACCGCGCGGACCTGAACGTGGCCTCGATTACCCTCGACGCCCCGCAGCGGCGCAACGCGCTCTCGACCCGCATGATCGGCGAGCTGCGCGCGGCCCTCGCCGAAGCGGTGGCGGACCCGGTCGTGCGGGTCATCGTGATCGACCACACCGGGCCGGTGTTCTGCGCCGGCGCGGACCTGAAGGAGTCGGCCGCGGCGACGCGGCTCGAAGACCTCCCGGCCGCGCACCTCGCCGAGCTGCTGGCGGACCTCGACGAGGCCCCGAAACCGGTGGTCGTGGTCGCGAGCGGCGGCGCGAAGGGCGGCGGCATGGGGCTCATCGCCGCCGCGGACCTGGTGGTCGCCGTCTACAACGCGCCGATGTCGTTCAGCGAGGTCAAGCTCGGGGTGGTGCCCGCGGTGATCGCGCCCGTGGTGGCGCGCCGGCTCGACCGGGGGCTCATGCGGCGCCTGCTCCTCACCGGCGAGTCCTTCGACGCGACGGCGGCCCAGTCTTGGGGCCTGGTCGCGCACTCGGTGGCCCCGAACGCGCTGGCGAAGTGGCAGGGGGAAATCGTGGAGCGCCTCGTGTCGGGCGGGCCGTCGGCGCAGGCGGGCATCAAAGCGCTCACGGCCACATCGGATCTGCGCGGGGAGCTGCGCGCCGCGGCGGCCCTGACGGCGGAGTACTTCTTCTCCGAAGAGGGGCGCGAAGGGGTCCGTTCGTTCATTGAGAAGCGGCCCGCCTCCTGGGTAGGATTACCAGCCGCCGAACCGACCTGATCGGAGTCACCTGTGCGCGCACTTCTGGCCCTGACCTCGCTGCTCGCAGCCCTCGTCCTCGCGGGCTGCACCGAGGACGCGCGGGACGCCCTGCGCCCCAGCCCGACCGGCTGCTACTTCACGACGGGCATCGGTGAGACGCACCTCACGTCTGAGCAGGCGTCGAACGCGGCGACGATCGCCGCGGTGGGGCTGCGCGACGGCATGGACGAGCGGGCGGTCGCGGTGGCGATCACCACGGCCTTCCAGGAGTCGGAGCTGAAGAACGTGAACTACGGCCACGACGACTCGCTGGGCCTGTTCCAGCAGCGTCCGAGCATGGGGTGGGGCACCGAGGAGGAGCTCATGGACCCCGTCTACGCCTCGTTCAAGTTCTACGAGAAGCTGCGCCGCACCGACGGCTGGGAGGACATGACGCTCGCCGAGGCCGCGCAGGCGGTGCAGATCAGCGCGTACCCGGAGCTGTACGAGCAGTGGGAGGACGAGGCGGTGGTGGTCGCCGCGGTCTTCGCCGGGGGCCACGCGTCGGGCATCGGATGCGTGAAGGGGAACGCGCCCGAGGTGGCGTCCGACCCGTCGCTCCTCGCGGAGGCGTTCGCGTACCATTGGGGCGCGGAAGTGTCCGAAGTGGACGGTTCGACGGTGGTGGTCGACCCGGGCGACGCCACCGAGGGCTGGAACCGGGCGGCCTGGGCGGTCGCCAGGTCCTACGACTTCTCCATCGCCAGCGTCGCGTACGGGGGCATGGTCTGGGCCGCGGGAGAGGACGGCTGGACCGAGCCGGACGCGGAGGAGGACGGCGAGGCCGCGGTCGCCGTCGCGAACGACAGCCACGCCGCCGTCATCATCACCTTCGCCGCCGCCTGAGCAGCCGGGCGGCAGAGTTCCGCCCCGGTTCACCACCGCGACGTCCGGACGTTCCGGGCAGTCAACGCTCGCTTGCTGGGCTGTGTGGGTCACAAACCCGCTCAACTCCCCCGAAGCGAGGTACATACCATGCGCATTTCGCGCCGAATCCTGCTCGCCACCTCCGGTGCCGCCGCCGCGACCGCGGTCCCCGCGGCCGCCTGGGCCGAGACGAGGATCCACCCCGTCCTGGAGGCCGACCCGTTCACCCTCGGCGTCGCCTCGGGCGACCCCGAGCCCGACGGCGTGGTCCTGTGGACCCGCCTGGCGGTGAACCCGCTCGCCGAGGACGGCTTCGGCGGCATGCCGAACGGCGTCTTCGACGTCAAGTGGGAGGTAGCCAAGGACGAGCGCTTCCGCCGCCGCGTCGCCTCCGGCCGGGTCGAGACCGCCGCCGAGGTCGGCTTCAGCGTCCACATCGAAGTCGACGGCCTGGAGTCGGGCCGCGAGTACTACTACCGCTTCAAGACCGGCCGGTGGACCTCGCCGGTCGGGCGCACCCTCACCGCGCCCTCGCGCCGGTCCATGCCGGACGAGCTGCGCATGGCGTTCGCGTCCTGCTCGCAGTACGAGCACGGGTACTTCACCGCCTACCGGCACATGGCCGAGTCGCGGCCCGACCTGATCCTCCACCTGGGCGACTACCAGTACGAGTACAAGGCCGGCGTGTACAACTCCCCCGACGGGAACGTGCGCGACCACGAAGGGCCCGAGACCGTCACGCTCGCGACCTACCGCCAGCGCCACGCCCAGTACAAGGCCGACGCCGACCTCCAGGCCGCGCACCTGGTCGCGCCGTGGCTGGTCATCTGGGACGACCACGAGACCGAGAACAACTGGGCCGACGAGGTCCCCGAGAACGGCTCGGACACGCCGGACCCGGCCGACTTCCTGGTGCGCCGGGCCGCGGCGTTCCAGGCGTACTGGGAGAACATGCCGCTGCGGCGCACCTCGGTGCCCGAGGGCATCGACATGCAGCTGTACCGGCGGGTCCGGTGGGGCCGCCTGGCGAACTTCCACATGCTCGACACCCGCCAGTACCGCGACGACCAGGCGTGCGGCGACGGCACGCAGTCGAACTGCGCCGACGCGTGGGACGAGTCCCGCACGATCACCGGTGCGGCGCAGGAGGAGTGGCTGATCGACGGCTTCCACGAGTCGACGGCCCGCTGGGACGTGATCGGCCAGCAGGTGTTCTTCACGCAGCGCGACAACAGCGCCGCCGCCGACGTGCTGCGAACGAGCATGGACGGCTGGGACGGGTACGCGGCCTCGCGGCAGCGGATCATCGACGGCTGGGTCGAGGCGGAGGTGCGGAACCCGGTGGTGCTCACCGGCGACGTGCACACGCACTGGGCCGGCGAGATCCTCCCGGACTTCCCTGACGCGCAGGGCGCCTCGGTCGGCGTGGAGCTCGTCGCCACCTCGATCACCTCGGGCGGCAACGGGGTCGACTCGGTGCCCGAGGACAACTCGGCGCTGGTCATCAACCCGCACATCAAGTTCCGCAACGCGCAGCGCGGCTACGTCGAGACGGTCATCACGCCCGACCAGATGGACGTGAACTTCCAGGTGGTGCCGCAGGTGACCGTGCAGGACGCACCGGTGTACACGCGCCGGTCCTACACGATCGCCGACCGGGACCGCTCGCTCCACCAGACCTACGACCGGCCCGTGGACGTGTCGACGATGTCGACGAACACGAGCCCGTTCGCGGACTCCGACGAGCTCGCGGACGACTACCTGAACTAGTCCTCCCGCACGGGAGAGGGCGGCGACGTGTCGCGCGGTGCCGTCCTCTCCGCCTCCGCCCGAACAGGTCGCCCGGGGGCGCCGGAACGCCGCGTCAGGGCGGCTTCACCGTGGAAACACCGGTCCCCGGAGTTTGCTTCGGGAGGCTACAGTGAGCAGTGATAGCACACCCTTCTCTCTGCCCGGAGCAGCGACTATGACGTATCCGCCGCAATCGCCCGAACCGAATCAGTACGGCGCCGCACCCGGTCCGGGGGGACCGGCCCCGCAGCCCGCAGGGCCCGACCCCCTCGTCGAGTGGGGCGTCAAGGAGCACCCGGGCCGGCCCAAGAAGATCAACCAGCTGACGCAGCTGCTGTGGGGGTACGTGGCCCTGTCGGTGCTCATGGTGCCGCTCGCGATCATCGCCATGGTCACCGCGCCGTGGTGGGCCGCCACCGGCTTCCTCGTGGTCTCCGCCATCATCGGCCTGATCTTCCACGGCGGCGTGGCGATCACGCTCGCCTGGTTCATCACCAAGAGCCGGCTGGGCGCCTTCGGGGCCCAGGACCCGCGCATCGGGCTGTACATCGGCTACGGCCTCCTCGGCCTGTTCTCCCTCGGCGGCCTGTGGGTCGGCTGGGGTTGGATCGCCGCGGTCGGCGCGCTCGTCTCGCTCGCCCGCCTCGGCGCCGTCGGCTTCAGCTTCTACCTGCTCACCCAGCCCGAGGTCGAGCACTACCTGCGGGCGCAGCCCGGCAACCAGCCGAAGGCCCCCGCCGCGCCGCCCCAGGGCTACCCGCAGCAGCAGGGGTACCAGCAGGCCCCCGGCCAGCAGCCGCAGGGCTACCCGCAGCAGCAGCCCGCGCCCGGGTATCCGCAGCAGCAGCCCCCGAACCCCGGCCAGCAGCAGGCGCCTCCGCCCGGGTACCCGCAGCAGTAACTGAGACCCCAAGGGGCGGAACCACTTCGGTTCCGCCCCTTCGTCGTGCCCGGGGTCCGCGCGGGAGCCGCTCCGAAAATTTAGGCAATCGGTTGCATCGAAACCATTGACTCCCTGAAAGCCCTTGCCTTAGATTCATTCAAATGCCTCAATGTAACCCTCACGAGAGGTGAACTCCGAATGCGAAGTACTACGAGACTGCGGATCGGGGCGGTCCTGGCCGCCGCCGCGGTGGTGATCGCGGGAAGCGCCATGTCGATGACGATGGCCGCCGCCGAGAACACCGACGACCCGTCCTTCTCCGCCCAGGCCCTCGGCACTAACCTCAGCATCGGCGCGGGCGCCGACGGCACGAGCAAGGCCAGCGGCACCAGCTACGGCAACGTCATCGACGGCAACGCGACCACCTACTGGTCCCCCAGCGGGAGCACCGGGCGCATCTCCGTCAAGTGGGGCTCGGCGCAGACCGTCTCCACCGTCGTCATCACCACGGCCTCCGGCAGCGGCACCATCGGCAACTGGCAGGTCGTCAACAACGACAACGGGTCCGTGCTGGCCTCCGGCACGGGCGCGGGCACCATCACCTTCGCGGCGACCTCCACCAAGAAGATCAACTTCGTCATCGCCAGCGCCAGCGGCACGCCGCGCATCGCCGAGTTCGCGACCTACGCGGGCACGCCCGACGGCGGCGGCACCACCGAACCCCCGACCGAGGAGCCCACGACCCCGGGCGACCCCGGCACCACCCCGCCGCCGAGCTCCGACGCGCTCTACGCCGCTCCCAACGGCTCCGCGAGCGCCGACGGCTCGATCTCGAACCCGACCACGCTCGCCTCGGCGATCTCCCGCATCAACGCGGGCGGCACGATCTACCTGCGCGGCGGCACCTACAACCTGTCGAGCACGATCGACATCCCGCCGGGCAAGGACGGGGCCTCCGGCAACCGCACCGAGCTGTTCGCCTACGGCACCGAGAAGCCGGTCCTGAACTTCTCGGCGCAGGCCGAGAACACCGCCAACCGCGGCATCGCGCTCGGCGGCGACTGGTGGCACTTCAAGGGCTTCACGGTCGAGCACGCCGGCGACAACGGCATCCTGGTCGGCGGCAGCAACAACGTCATCGAACGGGTCGTCACCCGCCACAACGCCGACACCGGCCTCCAGATCGCCCGGTACACCGCGGGCGCGCCCTCCAGCGAGTGGCCGGCGAACAACCTCATCCTCAGCTCCGAGTCGCACGACAACGTCGACTCCGACGGCGAGGACGCGGACGGCTTCGCCGCCAAGCTCACCTCCGGCTCCGGGAACGTCTTCCGGTTCTGTGTGGCCCACAACAACATCGACGACGGCTGGGACCTGTACACCAAGGGCGACACCGGGCCCATCGGTGCGGTGACCATCGAGGACTCGCTCGCGTACGACAACGGCACGCTCTCCAACGGCGGCCAGGCCGGCAACGGCGACCGCAACGGGTTCAAGCTCGGCGGCGAGGACATCGCCGTCAACCACACCGTGGTGCGGACCATCGCGTTCGAGAACGGCAAGCACGGGTTCACGTACAACTCGAACCCGGGCGCCATGACGATCTCGAACAACCTGAGCATCCGCAACACCGAGCGCAACTTCAGCTTCGACGAGGGCAGCCACGTCTTCCGCGGCAACACCTCGTGCGACAGCGGCTCCAACGACCGCATCGTCGGCAACTCCGACAGCTCGAACCAGTGGGACACCGGCTCGAACGGGTCCCGCTGCTCCGCCTACGGCGGCAGCCTGAGCTGGAGCTTCAACTCCGGCGGCACCCTCGTGGTCACCATCGGAGGGGCGGTGGTCGACCTGTAGGGCCCCTCATGGAAAGCGGAGCGGACGCCCCCCGGCACAGGGGGCGGCCGCTCCGTCGTTCCGTCTAGTCCTCGTCGGTCCGCAGCGCGGCGATGAACGCCTCCTGGGGGACCTCCACGCGGCCGATGTTCTTCATGCGCTTCTTGCCCTCCTTCTGCTTCTCGAGGAGCTTGCGCTTGCGGGAGATGTCGCCGCCGTAGCACTTGGCGAGGACGTCCTTGCGCAGGGCGCGGATGGTCTCGCGGGCGATGATCCGCGACCCGATCGCCGCCTGGATCGGCACCTCGAACTGCTGGCGCGGGATGAGCTTCTTCAGCCGCTCCGAGAGGCGCACCCCGTAGGCGTAGGCCTGGTCCTTGTGGACGATCGCCGCGAACGCGTCGACGCGCTCGCCCTGGAGCAGGATGTCGACCTTCACCAGGTCGGACTCCTGCTCGCCGTCGATGTCGTAGTCGAGCGAGGCGTAGCCCTTGGTGCGGGACTTGAGCTGGTCGAAGAAGTCGAAGACGATCTCCGCGAGCGGCAGCGTGTACCGGATCTCGACCCGGTCGGTCGAGAGGTAGTCCATGCCGGTCTGGACGCCGCGCTTGGTCTGGCACAGCTCCATGACCGTCCCGATGTACTCCTTCGGGGTCAGGATGGTGGCCTTGGCGACCGGCTCGGTGATCGAGTAGATCTTGCCCTCGGGGAACTCCGACGGGTTGGTGACCTCGACCTCCTCGCCGTCCTCCTTCACCACCTGGTAGACCACGTTCGGCGCGGTCGAGATCAGGTCGAGGTTGAACTCGCGCTCCAGGCGCTCCTGGATGATCTCCAGGTGCAGTAGGCCCAGGAAGCCGACGCGGAAGCCGAAGCCGAGCGCGGCCGACGTCTCGGGCTCGTACTGGAGCGCGGCGTCGTTGAGCTGGAGCTTGTCGAGGGCCTCGCGGAGGTTCCCGTAGTCGGAGCCGTCGATCGGGTAGAGCCCGGAGTAGACCATCGGCTTCGCCTCGGTGTACCCGGGCAGCGCCTCCGAGGCGGGGTTCTTGTTGAGCGTGACGGTGTCGCCGACCTTCGACTGGCGCACGTCCTTCACGCCGGTGATCAGGTAGCCGACCTCGCCGACGCTGAGGGCCTTCGCGACCACCGGCTCGGGGCTGATGACGCCGATCTCCAGCAGCTCGTGGTCGGCGCGGGTCGACATCATGCGGATGCGGTCGCGCGAGTTGAGCTTGCCGTCGACGACGCGGACGTAGGTGACGACGCCGCGGTAGACGTCGTAGACCGAGTCGAAGATCATCGCGCGGGCGGGGGCGTCGGCGTCCCCGGTCGGGGGCGGGATCTGCGCCACGACCGCGTCGAGGAGCTCGGCCACGCCCGCGCCGGTCTTGCCGGAGACGCGGAAGACGTCCTCGGGCTCGCACCCGATGAGGTTCGCGAGCTCCTCGGCGTACCGGTCCGGGTCGGCCGACGGCAGGTCGATCTTGTTGAGCACCGGGATGATCGTGAGGTCGTTGTTCATCGCGAGGTACAGGTTCGCGAGGGTCTGCGCCTCGATGCCCTGCGCGGCGTCGACCAGCAGGATCGCGCCCTCGCAGGCGGCGAGCGAGCGGGACACCTCGTAGGTGAAGTCGACGTGCCCGGGGGTGTCGATCATGTTGAGGACGAAGCCCCCGCCCTCGGCCGCGCCGGAGCGGGCCGTCCAGGGCATGCGCACGGCCTGGGACTTCACCGTGATGCCGCGCTCGCGCTCGATGTCCATCCGGTCGAGGTACTGCGCGCGCATCTGGCGGGCGTCGACGACCTCGGTGATCTGCAGCATGCGGTCGGCCAGGGTGGACTTCCCGTGGTCGATGTGCGCGATGATGCAGAAGTTCCGGATCGACTCCGGCGCGGTCGAACCTGGCGCGTTGGTCACGTTGACCTTCCCTCTCGGCTGCACGGACGTGTGGCTCGCAAGCTTCGCCAACTCCCGCCCGCGCGCCGCTCGTGGTCGCGGCTCGGTTTGTACGGGGCGGGCTTGACAATTCTGCCTTACCGGCCCGCGTGCCCCCGCACACCCAGCGCGAAAAGGCCGTCCCGCTCACCACGCGGGGCGCGAGGCGGCCCCGGACCGCGGTGGTCCGGGGCCGTCGGAGTCGTCGGCTACGCCGAAGCGGCGACGGGCTCGCGCTCATCGGCGCCCACGGCCCTGGCCCTGGCCGCGACCGCGCCGATCGTGAACAGCACCGCGCCGGCGGCGAGCCACGCGGCGAGCGTGAGGACGGCGGTCTCGGCCCCGGCGCCGTCGAAGTAGGCGACCGAGCGCACCAGCGTGCCGCCCGCGCCCGGCGTCAGGAACTGGCCGAACGCGCCCCACGGGGCCGGCAGCAGCTCAGGGGCGGCCGTCATGCCCGACAGCGGGTTGCCGACGAGCATCACGATGATCGCGCCGATCGCGAGGCCGGCCCGGCCGAGGAGCTTGAGCAGGCCGAGGATCGTCCAGGACGAGGCGGCCATCGTCAGGGCCAGCGCCCCGGCGACCGGCCAGAAGTCGCCGTCGATCGATTCGAGGACGTACAGCAGGATCGCGGCGACGCCCGCGCCCACGGCCGGCGGCGCGAGAACCGCGGCCGCGATCTGGCGGCCCGTGCCGCGCACGGTGAGCCCGATGAGCGCGGCGATGATGATGCCGCCCATCGCCATGGGCAGCGCCGAGGCGGCGAGCCCGGCGCCGTTGGGGTCGTCGGCGGGGAGGGCCACGACGTCTTCGACGGTGACCTGGACGGTCTGCCCGGTGGCCTGGCCCATCTGCGCAGCGATCTGGTCGGCGATACCGGTGACCAGGCGCGCGACCGTGGGTGAGGCGGCCGTCGCGGTGTAGGCGGTGACGCCGTCGGGGGCGATCTGGAGGGCGGCGTAGACCTCGCGGTCCTCGATGAGCGCGCGGGCCTCGTCGGCGTCGGCGGCGGCCGTGACGTCGAAGCCGTCGGGCTGGGCCTCGTCGAGCTGCTCCTGGACCGCCCCGGCAGCCTCGTCGGCGCCGACGACCGCGATGGGGACCTCGTGGGGTCCCATGTCGGAGGAGGGCCAGGCGAATGCGAGGGTGATGAGGCCGACGATGAGGGCGAGGCCCACGCTGAGCCCGATCACCCGCCCGACCGGGGTGCGTGCAGGGGTGGTTTCCATGGCGGTTTCCAATCGCTTGCAAGATACGTTCCGTATCTTGATAGCCTCAACGTAGCATAAGAAACGATGGGTATCTAGGGGGACCGGGTGGAGCGGAAGACGGCGTCCAGACGCCGCGGCGAGGAGCTTGAGCAGGCGATCCTCGATGCCGCGTGGCAGGAGTTCAGCGAGGTCGGATTCGCCAGGCTCACCATGGAGGGCGTCGCGAAGCGGGCCGGCACGAGCAAGCCGGTGCTGTATCGGCGCTGGTCGAGCCGGGTGGAGCTGATGATCGCCTGCTTCGCGAGCCGCATCCCGCAGGCGAGTTCGGTGCCGGACACCGGGTCCCTGCGCGGCGACATGGTTGCGTTGCTCACTGTCGCCCGCAAACGCATGGCGATGATCGGCCAGACCGCGATGCTCGGCATGCTCACCGAGGTGAGCACCGACCCCGAGATTCGCGGCGCGCTGTTCAGCGGCCTCGTCAACGAGCTGACGAACATGCTCTACGAGGTGGTCTACCGGCGGGCGATCGCCCGCGGCGAACTCACCGAGGAGCAGCTCACCCAGCGCCTGCTCAGGCTCCCGACCGACTTGGCGCGCAACGAGTTCCTGATCTTCGGCGAGATCACCGACGAGGCGGTCGCGAGCATCGTCGACGAGGTGATCATGCCCGCGCTCCGCGCCCGCGGCGCGGCGGTGTGAGCACCGGGGCGTAATGTGCGCGACAGCCGGGGACCGGGAGGCGAGCGGGGCCCGCGACCTGGTGTAACCTGGCTCGCGGTCATGCTCCCAGGGCGTGCGTGTTGCTCGGGTCCTGGTAACGTTGACAGGCGCTCGGAGTGCCCTCTGCCTTCGACGCGATCAATTAAGGAATCCAAGCGATCACGAAACTGAGGCTTCACGCGTGGCGAACATCAAGTCCAAGGAAAAGCGCATTCTCACCAACGAGAAGCGCCGCATCCGCAACAAGTCTGTGAAGTCGTCGCTCAAGACGTCCGTCCGGAAGTTCCGTGAGGCGTCTGCCACCGGCGACGTCGCAGCCGCAGAGGGCTACCTCCGCGCCGCCAGCCGCGAGCTGGACAAGGCCGCGACCAAGGGTGTCATCCACAAGAACCAGGCCGCGCAGCGCAAGTCGAAGCTCGCCGCCTCCTTCAACAAGCTGTCCGCCGCCGCCTAAGCGCGCAAGGCGAAGAGCAAAAAGCTTCAGAAGGCCCGGGGCACCTGCCCCGGGCCTTCGGCATTCCCAGCACGCCCCTCCGGCTCCGGCTCCGGCTCCGGCTCCGGCTCCGGCTCCCGCTCCCGCTCCCGCTCCCGCTCCCGCTCCCGCTCCCGCAACAGCACGATGTCGCACCCGCCGGGCACCATCAAACCGGGGGCGGCTCAATCCAACCCACCATCTGCCCTGCCCAAATTCCTGCGTTCCCGCAGACATGTCGTACCCGCCGGGCACCATCGAAGCCGGGGGCGACTCATCCCGACCCGCCATCTGCCCTGCCCGAAAACCCGCGTCGCACAGACTTGTCGCACCTGCCAGGCACCATCGAAGCCGGGGCGACTCATCCCAACCCACCATTCGCCCTGCCCGAAAACCCGCGTTGCGCAGACTTGTCGCACCTGCCAGGCACCATCGAAGCCGGGGGCGACCCATCCCAACCCACCATTCGCCGTGCCTGTCAACCGTGCCGGTTCAGGGCTCCCGCGACGAGGTCGTTGAGCTTCACCATCGCGGCCACCGCGAGCGGCAGGATGAGGACGACCCACCACGACACCAGCTCGGTCAGCGCCATCAGCACCGCCAGCGCGACCGCTCCCTCGAAGAGCAGCACGCACATGACGTTCGACAGGTAGAGGTGCTTGATCCCCAGCGCCCGCGCGTACCAGGGCCTGCGGGGTCGGCTGACCCGTCCGTGGCGGTACTCAGACACGGCCCCTCCCCGCGGCGCTCAGTCGGGTGATCTGCAGGATCGCGTGCTCCAGCGCCCACCCGCGGTCGTCGGCGCCGCCCTTCACCTCGCCGTTGAGCCGCGCGCACACCTGCATCGCCTCGGCGAGCGAGTCGGCGGTCCAGTTGCGGGCCTGTTTGCGGGCCTTCTCGATCTGCCAGGGCGCCATGCCGAGCTGGCCGGCCAGCTGCGCCGCACCCCCGCGCTCGGCCGCGACGCGCGACAGGTTCCGCACGGCCATCGCCAGCGCGTCGGCGATCGGCACCGGGTCGACGCCGATCTGCATCGCCCAGCGCAGCGCCCCGAGCGCTTCGGCCGCGTCGCCCGCGATCGTCGCGTCGGCGACCGTGAACCCAGAGACCTCGGCGCGCCCCGAGTAGTACTGCGCGACGCTCTCCTGGGTGATCTTCCCATCCGTGTCGGCGACCAGCTGCTTGCACGCCGATGCGAGCTCGCGCAGGTCCGACCCGACCGCCTGGATGATCGTGTCGGCGATCTCGGCCGACGCCGACCGGGGCGAGGCCCCGGCATCGCGGAGCTCACCGCGCACGAACGCGACCCGGTCCGGCTGCCGCTTGATCTTCGAGACCCGAACGGGGTCGATCCCGAGCTTCTTCAGGCCCTCCGACAGCGCCTTGCCCTTGTTGCCCCCGTTGTGGCACACGGCGAGGTAGATCTCCGGCGCGGGCTGCTTCGCGTACGCGAGGACCGTCGCGATGGTGTCCTTGTCGACGTCCTGGCCCGACTCGATGACGCCGACCACCGCGCCGCCGAACAGGGTCGGGCTGGTCAGCTCGGTCAGCGCCCCGTTCGTCAAGTCGCCCCCCGCGATGCGGTTGACGGCGGGAGCGGGGTCGTGTTCGGGCATCCCGGCGCGCACCGCCTTGATGTACTCGGCGGCGGCCCGCTCGGCGAGGAATTCGTCGTCGCCCAGGATCAGGCGGATGGGTTCAGGTGCGGCCACGGCACCATCCTCCCATGCCGGGCGGGTCACTCAAGGCCGTGACCGGTCCGGCGCCTTCCTCGCAGTGCCCGTCTTCTGATGATGCGTACCGAATCGCCCCGTCGCATCCGTCTCCCTATCACCCGAACGGCGTCGCCCGGTAGTCGTTCCCTCACATCAGGCCTCGGTCCTCACCTCGAACCGTCCTCCGTTCTGCGACACCGTGATCCGTCCGTCCTCGTCTGTCCGGAACACGAGCGCGCCGCGCGCTTCGAGGATGCCGAGCGGCCCCGGGTCCGGGTGGCCGTACTCGTTGCCCGCGCCGACGCCGACGAGTGCCACCGCGGGGTTCGACGCCTCCAGGAACTCGCGCACCTGGAACGAAGACCCGTGGTGCGGGACCTTCAGCACGTCGACGTCGAGCGCCGCGGCGCGGTCCAGGAGCGCCCGCTGGCCCTCCAGTTCCACGTCTCCCGAGAGCAGCACGCTCGTCCCGGCGACCTCGGCGCGCACCGCGACCGAGTTGTTGTTCGGGTCGGACCTCGTGCCGCTCAGCGGGTCGGCGGGCGGCCCGAGGACCTCCAGTCGCGTCTCGCCGAACGCGAACACCTCCCCCGGCACGGCTTCCAGCAGCGGCACCGCGCCCGCCCGCTCCTCCACCAGTTCGAAGCCGTACCTCGCCTCTCCCGGCGGCGGCGCGAGGATCGCGTCGACCTCCCTCCCCTCCATCACGCCGCCGATCCCGGCGGTGTGGTCGATGTGGAAGTGCGACAGGACGAGCAGCGCCACCCGGTCCACGCCGAGCGCGTCCAGGCACGCGTCGATCAACGCCGGGTCGGGCCCGACGTCCACGACCACGGCCGCGTCACCGGCGGGCAGCACCAGCGCATCACCTTGACCCACATCGCACATCGTCACGACCCACCCGGAGGGCGCGCCGCCTCCGAACAGGCACGCCGGGACCGACCCGAGCCCGGCGGCGAGGAGCACCGCCAGCACCGCGCGGCGCAGCCGCCGCACCTGGAGGAGCCCGATCACCAGCGCGAGCACCACGGCCGACCCGAGCCCCCACCAGACCCCGCCGGGCACCGGCAGCAGGGCGCCCGGCACGTCGGCACCGGTGCGCGCCAACCAGATCAGCCACCTCGCGGGCAGCGCGGCCAAGTGCGCTCCGAACTCCCCCGCCGGCACCCAGACCGCCGCGGCGGCCGCGGCGCCGACCGACAGCACCACCACCGGCGCGGCCACCAAGGCCGCCAGCAGGTTCACCGGCACCGACACGAGGCTCACTCCGCTGCCGAGCCCGACGAGCAGCGGCGTCACCGCCACCTGGGTGGCCAGCGGAATCGTCACCGCCAGCGCGACCCCCTGCGGCCAGCCGCGGTGCTCGAGCGGCCTCGCCCAGCGGAACGCCAGCAGCAGCAATCCGACGCACGCCGCCACCGACAGCGCGAACCCCGCCTGCGCGGCCATGTCAGGGTCGACCAGGACCACGAGCAGCACCGCGGTCGCCAAGGCGGGCATAGCGGCTCTCGGTCTTCCGGCCGCCAGCGCCACGAGCGTCACCCCGGCCATGACCGCCGCCCGGAGCACGCTCGGCTGCGGTCCCGCGACGACCACGATCGCCACGGCGGCGACCGCGCCCGCGAGCACCCGGACCCGCGGCCCGGCGCGGCATGCGACGGCCACCGCGAGCACCGCGCCGACCATCAGGCTGAGGTGATATCCGGAGACGACCACCAGGTGCACGAGCCCGGTCGTGCGGAAGTCGGCGGCGAGCTCGGGGTCCATCAGCGACGTGTCGCCCACGGCGAGAGCGGGGATGAGCCCGGCCTCCGGCTGCGGCACCGCCTCGACGGCCTCGGCGAGCCGGTCCCGCACGTGGGCGGCGAACCGGTGCTGAAGCGCGGGCTCGCCTTCGAGTGCGGGCGGCCCACGGGCACTGACGACCGCCGCCGTGAGCCGGCCCGGTTCGGCCTCCCGGACCACTGCGGGCACGGTGACCCGCTGCCCGGCGTCGACCTCCAGCCATTCGCCGCCGCTGGCGACGAGGAGGACCTGCCAGTTCCCTTCGACGGTGACGTCGTCGGTCTCGAACGAGCGCAGTCTCGCGGTGGCCGTGACCATGTCGGGCCGACGCGTGGACTGCTTCGGCACGGTGTGGAGAACCAGTTCCGCGTTCCCGTGCGCCTCAGCGGAGGCCAGCGCCGCGAGCCCGGGATGGTCGCGGGCGGCGACGTGCGCCGTGGTGACCCCGGCTCCGAGCATCGCTCCGAACGCCACCGTGGCAGCCGCGGCAGCGGCGCCGTGCTCGTTCCCGAGCCGCAAGGCGACGAGCACGATGCAGATTGTCGTCGTCGCCAGCCCGACGACCGTGCCGCCGTACAGCACTGCGAGCGCGGCCGCCCACACCCCGGCGGCGACGAGCGGCAGCCGCCAGTCCCGCCGCACCACTTCGGAAGGCGCGGGCCGGATCGTGAACTCGGCGCTCACGACAGGCCTCCGGGACGCCTCAAGCGGTTCGACCAACGGCCGCACTCGTCCGAGTCCCGATCCCGATCCCGATCCCGATCCCGATCCCGATCCCGATCCCGATCCCGATCCCGATGACAGGATGCGTCCGTGAACCATCCCGATGCAAGCGGAGAACTCCAGACCAAGCTCACAGTGTCACCTGCTCGCGGAGCTGCTCGAGGAGCGCCGACCCGATGCCGGAGACCTCGGACAGCTCGTCGACGGACTGGAAGCTGCCGTTGGCCTCGCGGTACTCGATGATGCGCTCGGCGAGGACCGGGCCGATCCCGTTGAGGGCGTCCAGTTCCTGCGCACCGGCGACGTTGATGTTGACGAGGCCGCCCGCCCCTCCGCTGGCACCGCCCGGAGCGAGAGGAGGCGCCCCTGACGCGGCGGCGTCGGGAACGGCCACGAGGTCGCCGTCGGCGACGACCCGCGCGAGGTTGAGGTACCCGGGATCGGCGCCCTCGGCGAGGCCGCCCGCGGCCTCGATGGCGTCGGCGACGCGCGACCCGGTCTCGAGCTCGACGATGCCGGGCTTGTTGACCGCGCCGGCGACGGAGACGACGATCATCGCGGGGGCCTCCGCCGACGCCTCAGGTGCGGTCGCCGGGGCCGTGGCGGCGGGCTGGGACTCGGGCCAGGACAGGATCGTCACGGCGAGGCCGACGGCCGCGACGAGCACGCCGACGATCGCCAGCACCCAGCGGTTCAGGTGCGAGAGGCCGAAGCGGTGCTGCAGGCGTTCGAGCCGGTCCTCGAACCGCCGCGCCGGCGGTCCCTTCGGGATCGGTTCGGGCCGGGTCTCGCCGCTGTCGGCGTCGACGGTCTCCCTGCAGACCTCGCCCTCTGCCGCATGGAGCTTCAGGCGGAGCCGGGCGGCGAGCGCCGCTGATTCAGGTGGCTGTTCGCGGTTCATGCCCGGGTCAACGAGCGAAGGTTACGGCCGTGACTGAGATTCTTCCGGCCTGTGGATAACGCAGCGCGACCTGTGGATAACCCGGGTTCAGCTGGACCGCGGCGCTTCCATGCGGGTATAACGCCCGGCGCCCGTGCCTCACAACATGAACGGAGGTTCTCCGCATATCGGACACTTGGGGACTCCCCACTTCAAACCTACGCCGCGCCACCGACAACCGTCGTAAGTCAGGACCGGCGACGCGTAATGACCCCGACCAGGCCCGGCCCGCAGTGCGCGCCCACGGCGGCGCCGACCTCGGTGACGTCCATGCGGCGCAGCCGGCCCTCGAAACGCTCCTGGAGCCACCCCGCGAGGGCTTCGGCGCGCCGTTCGGTGCCCAGGTGATGCACCGTCATCTCGACTTCGGCCTCGCCCGCGTCGGCCACCGCGAGCGCCGCGAGCCGCTGGAGGCCGCGGGTCGGGGTCCGGACCTTCTCGATCACGTCGATGCGTCCGTCTTCCACGCCCAGAATGGGTTTCACCGACAGCGCGGTCCCCACGATCGCCCGCGCAGCGCTGATGCGGCCGCCGCGGCGCAGGTACTCGAGCGTGTCGAGGTAGAAGTACGTCGTGGTCCGCCCGATCGCCTCCTGCGCGGCCGCGGCCGCCGACAGGAGGTCGTAGCCGCGCTCCGCCGCCTCGACGGCGGCGAGCGCCGGATACCCCACGCCCATGCCCGCTCCGAGCGAGTCCACGACCGCGACCCGGCCGCCGAACCCCGCGGCGGCGGCCTCGGCGGCCGCCACGGTTCCCGAGAGCCGGCCCGACAGGTGCACCGAGACGATCCCCGTCGCGCCCTCGTCGAGCAGCCGCGTGTACGTGGCCCGCAGCTCCTCCGGAGGCAGGCCGGACGTGGTCACCGTCTGGCCCTCGCGCATCGCGCGCAGGATCTCCTCGGCCCGGACGTCCTCGCCTTCGCGGTGCTCGGCGCCGCCGAGCAGCACCGGGATGCCGAGCACCGTCAGGCCCTCGTGCGAAGCGCGCAGCGCTTCCGGAAGGGCCGAGGTGGAATCGGTTACGACGACGACGGTCACCCGGCCACAGTACCTAACCCGCGGTCTCGGCCTCCGAGACCACGAACGGGGTCCCCTGCTGGCAGGTGGACATCATGCCGGTGTCGACAACGCCGTGCAGCGTGACCTGCGCGCCCGCGTACACGACCGACGAGTCGAAGCTGCCGAAGACCCCGTACACGGTCCCCTCGAACTCCAGGATGAGGCAGCCGGACTCGACGCCGGCCTGGATCGTGCCGGTGATGGTCGTCTGCGAGTCGCCGACCGGCTTCGACGTCTCGTCGAGCGGCGGAAGCGAAGGACTGTCGGTCACGGGGCTCTCCTCGGTCGTTGCGTCGGTCGGCGATGCGCTGGGGCTCGCGGTCGCGGAGGTCGTGGCGGCGTCGTCGTCGGAGCCGCTCCCGCCCGCACCGCACGCAGTGAGGGCGGCGAGCAGCAGGCCGCCGGCCAGCAGCCCCGCGGTGTTCGCGATTCGTCTGATTCGGGAAGTTCGCGTGTCCATGACGGTTCGACGTCTCCGGTCCCGGCGCGGTTGCACCTCGACCGAAGCCTAGATCCCTGCGAGGGACCCGGTCCAGCGCTCGGCCGCGAATACTCGCGCTACCGGGCCAGCTGGCCCTTCGCGAGCGGGCTCGCGCCGACCGTGTGCGGCGCCGGCACGCCGAGGTTGTAGCCGAACATGCGCCACTTCCCCGACCGCATTCGCCGCAGGTCCGCCCAGTGCGCGTTGTCCATGCCCGAGAGACTGCTCGTCGGGACCTGGTCCCAGCCGAGGATGCCTCCGACGATCTGCCGAGCCGAGCCGCCGTGGCAGACCACGACCGCGGTCCCGTCGACGTCGGAGTCGATGATGTCCCGGACCGCTTCGGCCGTGCGCCGGTGCAGTTCGTTCCACGTCTCGATATCGGGGTGCTGCAACGGCTCACCCGCGCGCCAACGCCGGTGGTCCTCCGGGAACTGCTCGGCGATCTCAGCGCCGGTCAGCCCCTCCCAGGGCCCGTAGCCGCGCTCCTGGAGCCGCTTGTCGAGCTCGATCTCGACCCCGGTGGCCTCCGACACCGGCTTCGCCGTGTCGATCGCCCGGCGCAGGTCGGAGGAGATGATCCGGGCGGGCTCGTACCGGGCCAGTTCGGGACCGGCCTCCACGGCCTGCCGCCTCCCCGTCTCGTCGAGGTCGATGTCCGACGATCCCTGGATGCGACCGGCGATGTTCCACTCGGTCTGCCCGTGGCGCACGACGAGAAGGCGGTTCACCGCTCGTCCTCGTCTTCGGCGCCGCTCACCTCGGCGCGGCGCTCGCGCTCGACTTCGGCCTGGTCGACGAACTCGATCTCCGGGCAGTCCTTCCAGAGCCCGTCGAGCCCGTAGAAGTCCCGGGCCTCCTGGTGGAAGACGTGCACCACGATCTCGTTGTAGTCCAGCAGCACCCACTGGTCGCCGCCCTTGCCCTCACGGCGCAGGGGACGCGTGTCGTGCTCCTTGATGAGACGCTCCTCGACCGCGTCGACGACCGCGTGAACCTGCCGCTCGTTCGAGGCCGAGACGATCACGAACACGTCGGTGAGCGCGATCTTCGAGGTGACGTCCCGGAGGTTGATGGCGAAGGCCTTCTTGTCGGCCGCCGCCTGGGCTGCTGAGAAGGCCAGGGTCATGGCGGTTTCGCTTGCGGTCACGAACGCTCCTGTCGACGAGTCTGCACCGGCGCTCCGCCGGTTCAGCTCTAGTTTTACACGTGCGGTCCGACGCCGACCTCCCTGTTTCGCGCCGGTCGCTGTGCGACTCGTCCCAGCGATCAGCCGCGGTACAGACCGCGCCCCTCGATGAACGCCGCGACCGCGTCCGGAACCAGGTACCGCACCGGCTGCCCGTCCCGCACGCGCTGCCGGCACTCGGTCGACGACAGGTCGACCGCCGGCATGTCGATGAACTCGACGTCGATGCCGAACGAGGTGTCGACCTCGCTCCGCGAATGCCCCGGCCGGTTCAACGCGATGAACTTCACGGCTTTCACCAGCTCATCGACCCGGTGCCACGTGTGGAGGTTCTCCAGCGAGTCGGCGCCCATGATGAAGAACAGCTCCACCTCGTCGTCGTACTCGCCCCGAACGTCCGCGACCGTGTCGACGGCGTACGTGGCGCCCTCCCGGTCGATGTCGCAAGTACTCACCCGGAACAGCGGGTCGGACTCGATCGCCAACCGCGTCATCTCCAGGCGCGCAGCGGCATCCATGACCTTGATATGAGCCTTCTGCCACGGGTCGCCGGCCGGGACGAAGACGACTTCATCCAATCGGCACTCGAATGCGGCCTCTCCGGCGGCGACCAGATGCCCGAGGTGCGGAGGATCGAACGTCCCGCCGAACACCCCGACACGCCTTGCGCTCTGGTCAATCACAGGCCGAATCCTATCGTGCAATTCCGATTCAGGGCATGCGAAGAAGGCCCCCACCTGATGGTGGGGGCCTTCG
>NZ_BAAAQF010000011.1:0-140477 GCF_039531525.1 Glycomyces endophyticus | reverse complement strand
GGGCGGCGGCCGCCGCCCTCGCCTTCGCGGGCCCGGCCGCGGCGCTCGCGTGCGCGGCCGCCGCCTCGACCGCGAACCCGCGGACCTCCTA
Organism: Glycomyces endophyticus; assembly: GCF_039531525.1. Lineage (NCBI taxonomy): Bacteria > Bacillati > Actinomycetota > Actinomycetes > Glycomycetales > Glycomycetaceae > Glycomyces > Glycomyces endophyticus. The sequence continues at coordinate 140,386 of NZ_BAAAQF010000011.1, read as the reverse complement.
CACGCTCGCGGACTTCGGGACCGTCGAGGTCGCGGCCGCCCTCGACCTCTCCCCCGGGGCGTGCGCCGTCGCGCTCGCGACCGCGTTCGTGTCGTTCCTGGTGCAGCTCTACTCGTCCGCGTACCTGCGCGACGACCCGCGCTACGCGCCCTTCGCCGCCCAGGTGAACCTGTTCTGCGCCGCGATGCTCGTCGTGGTCGCCGCCGACGACCTGGTGCTCCTCCTCGTCGGCTGGGAGGTCATGGGCGCCTGCTCGTACCTGCTCATCGCCCACTACGCGACGCTCCCGCAGGCGCCGGGCGCGGCCGCGAAGGCGTTCCTGGCGACCCGGTTCGGCGACGTCGCGTTCGTCCTCGGCGTCATGGTGATCGGGGCCGCGGCCGGGACGTTCCGCATCGGCGCCCTCGCGGACGTGCCCGAGGGCGCGGCCGCCGCGGCGATGCTGCTGATCCTGTTCGGCTGCATCGGGAAGTCGGCGCAGTTCCCGCTCCAGATCTGGCTGCCCCCGGCGATGGCCGGCCCGACCCCGGTGAGCGCGCTCATCCACGCCGCCACGATGGTCGCGGCCGGCGCGTACGTGCTCACCCGGCTGCTGCCGGTGTGGCCGCCGCGGCTGCTCCTGGTCGTGGCGGTCGTGGCGGCGGTGACGATGGTCGGCGCGGGCCTGTGCGCGCTCGCGGCGCGCGACGTCAAGGGCGTGCTCGCGTGGTCGACGGTGAGCCAGGTCGGGTTCATGTTCGCGGCCGTGGCGGTCGCCGCCGGGGACGCGGCGCTGTTCCACCTGGTCGCGCACGCGGCGTTCAAGGGCCTGCTGTTCCTCACCGCGGGCGTGGTGATCGCTTTGGCGGGCACCGACGGGTCGCTGGCGCGGACCCGGCTGCGGCCGGGCGATTCGCGGCTCGTGTTCTGGGCCGTGACGATCGGGCTCGCGGCGATGGCGGGGCTGCCGCCGCTGGGCGGGTTCTACTCCAAGGAGGCGGTGCTCAGCGCGGCCTACGAGGCGGGGACGCCGGCGGGGGTGGTCGTGTTCTGGGCCGGGGTCGGGGCGAGCATCCTGACGGCGGCGTACGCGGCCCGGCTGTGGCTGCTGGTGTTCTGGCGAGGCGCGGGCGCGGAGGCGCGCCCGGCGGTGCCGCGCGCGGAGTCGTTCAGCCTGTGGGCGTTGACGATCGCGACGGTCGCCGTCGGGGCGCTGTACTACGCGGGGCCGTTCGACGTGCCCGCGCTCCATCTGGACCTGATGGCGCTGCTGCTGCTGGCGGCGCTCGGCGGGTTCGCGGTCGTCGCGGACTCGTGGTGGCGCGACCGGCCGGGGCGCCGCGCGGGCGAACCGGTCGCCGACCGGGACCCGGCCCGGATCCTGGGCCGCGCGCGGGGCGCGTTCGCGGAGGGCCTGTACGGCGAGCGCTTGGCCGCCAAGGCGACTCGCGGGGCCGCGGCCGCGGCGAGCAGCGCGGCGACGGCGCTCGACGTGCGCCTGGTGGACCGCACCGCGGTCGAGGGCTCGGCGCGGGCGGCACTCGCGGCGGCCGAGGAGACGGCGGCCGGGCACCGGGGCGGCCTGGTGACCTACCTGCGCCTGAGTGCGGCGGGCACGCTCGTCGTCGCGGCGGTCGCGATCGGAGTGGGCCTGTGGACGTGATGCTGGTGCTCGCCGCGGCGCTGCCCGCCGCCGGGGCGTTCGCGGTGTGGGGGCTGCGGCGGCGGCCGTCCGTGCACTGGATCGGGGCGGGGGCGGCGGCGCTCGGGTTCGCGGCGGTGGCGCTGCTGCCGCTGGAGCGCGGCAGCGGGGCCTGGGTGTCCGCGGGCGGGAAGCTCAGCGGGGCGTGGTGGCACCAGGTCTCGGTCGAGTGGGCACCGTCGCTGCACCTGGAGTTCTCGCTCGCGGTCGACGGCGTGTCCTGGACCCTCGCGCTCCTCACCGCCCTCCTCGGCGTCCTGTGCTGCGTCCACAACGCGGTCGGCGCGGAGCAGCGCGCCGCCGACCTCCTCGGCGCCGACCGGGCCGCTTCAGCCTCCCTTCAGGTCCCCGCGGGTAGCTTCGAGACCGGGGGCCCTTCCCCGGCCGCGCGCCGGGCCGCCGGGGTGCCCGCCGGAGGCGGTGCGCCCCCGGGCGACGGCGCTTCAGGTCCCGTTCAGGATCCCCCCGGTAGCGTCGAGACCGGGGGCCCTCTCCCGGCGGCGGCGCCCGTCCACGGCGTGCCCTCCGGCGCCGGCGGCGAAGGGAGCGACGGGGACCGGTGGCAGTCGCCGACCCTCACCGCGCTGCTGCTCGCCGTGCAGGCCGCCGCGACGCTCGTGTTCCTCGCCGACAACCTGGTGCTGTTCTTCATCGCGTTCGAAGCGGTCCTGCTGCCGATGTGGGCGATCATCCACCGCTTCGGCGACCCCGCCGCGCGGCGGCGGGCCGCCGCGAAGTTCGCGCTGTTCACCGTCGCCGGGTCGCTCCTCATGGCGACCGGCCTGTTCGTCGCGATCGCCGACACCGGCACCGCCGACCTCGGCGCGATCATCGTCGGCGGCGGCGTGGACGACGACGCCTCGCTCCTCGTCTTCGCGCTCCTCGCGCTCGGCTTCGCCGTCAAGGCCCCCCTGTGGCCGCTCCACTCGTGGCTCCCCGACGCCCACACCGCCGCGCCCACCGTCGGCTCCGTCCTCCTCGCGGGCGTGCTCCTCAAACTCGGCACGTACGGCCTCATCCGGGTCGCCGGGGGCCTCGCGCCCGACGGGGCGGAGACCGCCGCGCCCGTGCTCGCCGTCCTCGCCTCCCTCGGCATCCTCGTCGCGGGCCTCGTGTGCCTGCGCCTCCCCGAGCTCAAGCGGCTCATCGCGTACTCGTCCGTGGGCCACATGGGGTTCGTGGTCCTCGCGTTCGCCGCCGGCACCGAGGCCGGGATCCGCGCCGCCCTGTTCGGGAACCTCGCGCACGGCCTCGTCACGCCCCTCCTGTTCTTCCTCGCCGGGGCGCTCAAGGCCCGCACCCACACCGGCAGCCTCGGCGCCCTCGGCGGGCTCCGCCTCGCCGCGCCCGCGCTCGCCGGGCTCCTCGGCTTCGCCGCCCTCGCCTCCCTCGGCCTGCCCGGCCTCGCCGGGTTCTGGGGCGAGGCGTTCACCGTGTACGCGGCCGCCGAACGCGGCGGCGCCTGGCTCGTGCCCGCCGCGGCCGCGGCGTTCGGCGCGTTCCTCGCCGCCGCGTACCTGCTGCGGATGCTCAGGCGCGTCAGCCACGGCCCGGTCGCGCCCGCCGTCATCGGCGTCGGCGACGTCTCCGCCGCCGAGGCCGCGGTCTGGGCCCCGCTCGTGGCCGGGACGCTCCTCCTCGGACTCGTCCCCGGTCCGCTGCTGACCCTGTTCTCGGAAGGGCTGCTCTGATGCGGGTCCAGGCGATCGACCACGCGGCGATGCTGCCGCTCTACCTCGCGGCCGCCGCCGCGGTCCTCGCGCTGTTCGCGGGCCGCTTCGCCAAGGGCGCGAGCATGACCGGCCTCGCCGCGGCCGCGGCCGCCGCCGTGTGGGTCGGCCTCGGGCCCGACCGGGCGACGTTCGCCGTCGGCGACTGGCACTCCTATGTCGCCGACGACGCCGCCATGGGCGCCGCCGCCCTCTTCGCCGCCCTCGCGGTCCTCGTCGCCGCCCTGAGCGGACGCCAGGCCGGCGAGTACTGGTTCCTCCTCACCGCCTCCGCCGCGAGCGGCGTGGCGCTCGCCGGAGCCCGCGACCTCATCACCCTCACCGTCGCCGTCGAGACCCTCACGCTCCCCCTGTACGTCCTCGTCGCCCGCCCCGGCCGCGACGGCGCCGAAGCGGGCACCGTGTTCCTCATCGCCTCCGTCACCGCCTCCGCGACCGCTCTGATGGGCTCAGCGCTCCTGTACGCCGCCACCGGGACCGTGCACCTCGACGGCCTCGCCGCGGCCCTCCCCGCAGCCGACCCGGGCCTCACCGCCGCCGGGGCCGCCCTCCTCCTCGCCGGGCTCGCGTTCAAACTCGCGGCCGCGCCCCTCCACGCCTGGGCCCCGCTCGTCCTCGACCGCGCCCCGCTCCCGGTCGCCGCGTACCTCGCGAGCGCCTCCAAGCTCGGCGGCGCCGTCGCCGTCACCTGGGTCGTCCACTTCGGACTCTCCGGGACCGCGAGCGCCGGGGTGGCGGTCGCGGTGCTCAGCGTCGCGTCGATCGCGGTCGGGAACCTCGGCGCGCTCGTGCAGCGCCGCACGGTGCCGCTGCTGGCCTGGTCCGGGATCGCCCACGCCGGGTACGCGCTCGCCCCGCTCGCCGTCGTCGCCACCGCCGCGGGACGCGAGCACGCCGGGGCCGCCGCCTCCGCCGCGTTCGCGTACGCGGTGTTCTTCGTGCTCCTGGAGGCGGGCGCCTTCGCGGCCCTGACGGCCGTCCGCCCCGAGACCGGAGCACTGTTCGCGTCCGACGGGCGTCGGACCCCCCGGGCAGACTTGGCATCGGGGGGTCCCCAAGGGTCCGTTTTGAAGACTGATGCCCCGATTTCGACTGATGCAGCGATCGACGCGGACGCCGCCCGTGGTGCGATCACCGCCCGCCCCGGCGCGGCCGCGTCGCACGCCGGCCACCGCTCCCCCGGCGGGGCGGTCGCCGAGCTCACGGGCCTGTGGAAGTCGGCGCCGCTGCCCGCGGCCGTGCTGCTGTTCGCCGTCATCGGGCTCGCCGGGCTCCCGCCCGCGCTCGCCGGGACGTTCGCGAAGGTCGCGGTCCTCGAGGTCCTCGCCTCGTCGGCCGTGTGGCTCGCCGTCGTGGTCGCGGCCGGGGCGGTCCTCGGGCTCGCCTACTACCTGCCGCTCGCCCGGACCGTCCTCACCGGCCGCGCCGGGCCGGCCCCGCGCCGGCACGCGGTCGCGCTCGTCCTCGCGGGCCTCGCCCTCCTCGCGGTCTCCCTCGCGCCCCAGCTGGTGCTGGACTTCACCGCGCTTTCCCGGTAAATCCGGAGGTTCCGCAGAAATACTGGGTGTGATCAGGACGTTGCAACTCCCACGAGGAGGGGAACCCGACCACCATGAAGCACCACAACGGCCTCAAGACGGCCGTCCTGCTCGGCGCGATGTCGGCGATCGTGATCGCCATCGGCTACGCCTTCGGCGGCTCCACCGGCGTCGTCATCGCCGCCGTGATCGCCGTCGGCATGAACGCCTACGCCTACTTCAACTCGGACAAGATCGCGCTCCGCGCGATGCGGGCCCGGCCCGTCACCGAGGCGGAGGCGCCGCAGCTGTACGGCACCGTCCGCGAGCTCGCGCAGCGCGCCGGCCAGCCGATGCCGCGCCTGTACGTCTCGCCGACCATGCAGCCCAACGCGTTCGCGACCGGCCGCAACCCGGGCAACGCGGCCGTCGCCGTCACCGAGGGCATCCTGCGCCTGCTCACCCCCGCCGAGCTGCGGGCCGTCATCGGGCACGAGCTGTCGCACGTCTACAACCGCGACATCCTCATCTCGTCGGTCGCCGGCGCGCTCGCCAGCATCATCACGATGCTCGCGAACCTCGCGATCTTCATCCCGCTCGGCAACTCGGACGGGAACCGGCCGAACCCGCTGGTCATGCTGCTGACGGTGATCCTCGGCCCGATCGCGGCCGGGATGATCCAGATGGCCGTCTCGCGCTCGCGCGAGTACGAGGCCGACGCCGACGGCGCCCGCCTCACCGGCGACCCGCTCGCGCTCGCGAGCGCCCTGGAGAAGATCTCCGCCGGCGTCGACCGGATGCCCGCCCGCGCCGACAGCCGGATCGCCGAGCAGTCGCACCTCATGATCGAGTCGCCGCTGCGCGGCGGCGGCCTCGCGAGCCTGTTCTCGACCCACCCGCCGACCGAGCAGCGCGTCGCGCGCCTGCGCGAGATGGCCCGCGGGATCGTCCGCTAGCGGGCACGCCGAAGACCGCGCCAGCCCGTGGCTGGCGCGGTCGCGCAAGTCAGAAGTCGCCCCGGCGTTCGCCGCGCTAGTAGATGCTGCCGCCGATGTCTTTGATGCCCGTGCGGACGTCCAGGAGGTACACCAGCGCCGCCGCGATCGCGACGAGAGCGAACAGGTTCAGGCGCGCGTAGCCGCCGAAGAGGAGCGCCAGGACGAGGCTCACGACGAGGAGCCCGAGCCAGGTGCCCTTCGAGAGGGTCCCGACGGCGTTGAACGCCTCCGGTTTCTGCACCGCGCAGTGGATGACGGCGATCAGGGACAGGAGCGCGGCCCCGTATCCGATGATCTGCGAGACCACGCCTCGAACGTCGAAGGCGAACACGGCATCGAACTCTGGCATGTGGCCCAGCCTACCCGCAGGTGCTCGGAACCCGGTCGGCTCGGCTACTTGCCGAGCTTGCGACGCTGAACGCGGGTCTTGCGGAGCAGCTTGCGGTGCTTCTTCTTCGCCATGCGCTTGCGCCGCTTCTTGATGACCGAGCCCATAGAGCTTCCTCACAGGTGTTGACTAGACGATAGTTAGAGCCCGACAAGCCTAGCCCGTCCCCCCGGCGGCCCCCTCGCCGGGCGAGTTCGAGCGAAGGCCCCGTCACAGCTCGCGCGTGGCGGGGCCAGGGCCGACGGCCCGGGATCACTCGTCCGTCTGGAGGGCCTCGGAGAGGTAGGTCTTCACGGCGCTCTCGGGGACGCGGAAGGAGCGCCCCACCCGCACCGCCGCGATCTCACCGTTGTGGACGAGCCGGTACACCGTCATCTTCGAGACGCGCATCAACTCGGCCACTTCCGTCACCGTCAAGAACTTGACCTCGTCGAGGAGGTCCCCGGGTTCGCTCATGTGTCTCACCGTTCTGTCGAGGGCTGTTGCGAGCACTATTGCCTGTGCAAGGACGTGGGGTTGTGTGATGTGTTAGAGGTGCGGTGGACGCGAATGCCCTATGAACCGAAACAAGTCGGTCGTCACGAAGCGTGACGTTGATGTCTTTCGATTGGGATGTTGCTCATGTTACGGCAGTCCGCGCCACCCGGCAACACCCGATCTCACACCGTCTGGGCAATGAATGCCGTAATCTCCTCCATCAGCGCGGCGTAGTCCTTGCCGTAGACCGTCTGCGCGGCCTCGACCGCCGAGGCGCCCTCGCGCGCGGTCATGCCGAAGAACTCGGCGAACAGGTCGACCCCGTAGGTCTCGATCATGTAGTGCACGCCGAGGAACCCGCAGCCGTACTTGCCCGAGCCCGCGAGCGTGTCGTCGTCCTCGTCCGGCGGCAGGATGTCGGTCTCGCAGCCGCCCTGCGCCACGTAGTCGCGCACGTCCCACATGCGGTCGTACTCCTCGAGCGTGCGGTCGCCGTGGTCGATGTACTCGGCGACGCCCTCGACCATCCACCAGGTGTCGTCGGCGTACCGCTCGGACGGCGCGGCCCACAGCGTCACGGCGTGGCCGAGCTCGTGGCGGATGACCGACACGAGGCCGTCGCCCCAGCCGGTGCGGTCGACGCCCATGACCGTGGCGTACGTCGACGGCTGCCGCTCGCCGTCGATGGTCCCGTTGAGCGGCAGGGCGAACCCGAGGACGTCCTCGGAGTCCCACATGCCGCCGAACCAGGTGTCGAACTCCTCGTCGGAGGCGATGTAGATGACGTACCGGTCGGGCTTCTCCCAGTACGCCCACTGGTCGGCGTTCTCGGCCGCGGCCTCGGAGATCGCCAGCGCCTCGTCGAGGCGGGCCTCCATCGAGGCCGGGACGGCGGTGACGGTGCGCTCGCCGACCGCGGCGACGAGGTCGGTGACCTCCCACGGGTGCGGGCCCTCGCCGAACTCGGAGTTCGAGACCTCGATCATCCGCATCCCGGCGTCGTCGGCGCGCCAGCGCGTGTCGAAGACGATGTCGGCGGCCTTGCAGGTCTCGGCGGGCTCGACGAAGCAGTAGGACAGGGCGATGGAGACGTCGTACAGGGGGACCGCGCCGGACGCGTCCTCGACCGGGCCGGAGGCGATCTGGTAGTCCCAGCGGGACACCTGCATCTGGTGGAGCGACTCGTACCGGGCCGTCATCTGGGTGTGCAGGGTCGGATCGTACCCGGCGAGCCAGCCCTCGACGCTGCCGTTGACGAGGGACTCGGACTGGGCGTCGAGGACGAGCTGGGCCTGCTCCTTGAGGTAGGCGAGGATCTCGGAGGCGCTGGCGTCGGGGCCGGGGCTGGGGAGGGTGCCCTCGCCGGGCTCGACGGCGAGGCCCTCGATGACGCCGGTGTCGCCCTCGATGAAGCCGGGGCGCCAGCCGTTGACGAGCGCGCCGGCGAACACCGAGGAGGCGACGAGGGCGACGACGACCAGGAGCGTGACGGCGTGGTTCCGCTTGGGCTCGGGCCGCGGCTGGTAGTACCCGGCGGGTCCGCCGGGCCAGGGCGGCATGGCGCTGACCGGGATCGGGCCGGGCCCGACGCCGGGCGGGACCTGCCCGGGGTGGCCGGGGTGGCCGGGGTGGCCGCCGGGGCGGGCGTAGCCGGGCGGCGGGGCCGCGCTCGGGGCGGCCTGCGGGGCGCCGGGGTGCATCATGCCGGGGACGGCCATGTCGACCGGGAGCGCCGACGGCGGCTGCGTGGGCTCGATCATCGGCGGCATGGGCGCGGGCTGCGGGAGGGCGTGGTCGGCCCCCTCGGCCTGCGGCAGGACGGGCCCGGGAGTGGTGGCGCGGGGCGCTTCAGGGGCGCTGCGCTGGCCGGGCACGAGCGGCGCGGGCCCGGGCGGGTTGGCCCCCGCGGGCTCGGCGGCGGGAGGCTCGTGGGATGCCGGGGGGAAGTCCTCGGGGGCTTGAGTCACGTTCGCAACTGTAGTCGCCGCTCGCTCATCGCGCGAGCCGCGAACAGCGGGCGCTCGCCGGGCGTCCACCGATCCCGGCGCAGGTGAGAACGGCCGGTGGCGGTGGTCGCCGCCGCCGGCCGGACGGGCGTGCGCTAAGACTTGGTCCACAGTGAGCGGAGGAACACCGCGAGGTTCGCGGGGCGCTCGGCCATGCGGCGCATGAGGTAGCCGTACCACTGGTCGCCGTAGGGCACGTAGACGCGCATCCGGTAGCCCTCGCCGGCGAGGCGCAGCTGCTCGGAGGTGCGGATGCCGTAGAGCATCTGGAACTCGAAGGAGTCCTTGTCGCGGTCGTACCAGCGGGCGCGGTCGATGCCGATCTCGATGAGGCGCGGGTCGTGCGTGGCGAGCATCGGGTAGCCGTCGCCGGCCATGAGGGCGTTGATGCAGCGCACGTAGGAGCGGTCGACGTCGAGGCTCCGCTGGTAGGCGACCGACTCGGGCTCCTTGTAGGCGCCCTTGCAGAGGCGGATGCGCGAGTCGGGGACGGCGTGGGTCTTGCAGTCGTCCTCGGTGCGGCGCAGGTAGGCCTGGAGGACGGCGCCGGTGAGCTCGAACTCCTCGCGGAGGCGGTGCACGATCTCCAGGGTGGAGTCGGTGACCGTGTGGTCCTCCATGTCGACGGTGACCGTGGTGCCGGCGTCGGCGGCGGCGACGCAGATCTCGCGGGCGCGGTCGTAGGCCAGGTCGGCGTCGAGGCGCTGGCCGAGCGCGGAGAGCTTGACGCTGACCTCCGCGGACTTGGACAGGCCCTCGCCCTTGAGCGCGGCGAGCAGGCTCAGGTACTCGTCGCGGGTCGCGTCGGCCTGCTCGACGACGACGGTGTCCTCGCCGAGGTAGTCGAGCGTGGCGAGCAGTCCGTCGGCGGCGAGCGCGCGGGTGGCGGCGATCGCGTGGGCGGTGGTCTCGCCCGCGACGTAGCGGCGCACGAGCGACCGGGACACGGGCGCGGTGCCGACGAGCCGCTCGATCTTCGATGACCTGGCAGCGGCGAGGATGACAGAACGCAGCATGAGTGCAGCGTAGCCTTCCGGATCGCGGGATCAGGTCACGGTGGCATAACACGTGTGCCGCAACATTGGAAACCAAGCCCTCGAAGCGAAGGAACTCTCCTCTTCCAAGGTCGGGCACGGCCGCGGCCTCGGTTCGCCGTGCGGGCGTGTCACAGCTGGGTGTAGGCCCGCGGGTCCGGACTCAGGTCGAAGCCCTGTTCAGGGGCGGGGTCGGTGACCGGGAGCGGCTCGTAGGCGCTGACGTCCATCGCGCGCGTCACCTCGAGTCCGGGCCGGCGGCGGGCGAGGCTCCAGCCGAACGGGACGGCCGCGGTGTCGGCGATGACCACCCGTGTCGCGTCGTCCAGGCGCAGCGGCTCCAGGCGGCGCAGGGCGAGGCGGCGGAGGCTGTGGCCGCGCACCGCCTTGTAGCCGCGCCAGAAGAACCACTTGCGGATGAGGCGCACCGCCTTGGCGTGGGCGCGCACCAGGCGGCGGCCGGCGCCGCCCGCGGGGCCGGGCAGCCGGGCGGCGCGGCGCAGGACCCCGCCGGGGCCGCGCTCGACCAGGAGCGTGTACGTCCACACGAAGGGCCGGCGGTTCTCGCGGCGCGCCAGCGACAGCACCTCGGCGCGCGGGTCGAAGCGGTCGGCCTGCTTCCAGCCCTGGCCGTCGCCGACGAGCACGGTCACCCGGACGCCGCGGGAGAGCAGGTAGTCGAGGTAGCCGTTGACCCGCGCGACGGCGGCCTTCCTGAAGGCCACCACGACGACGCGGTCGGGGGCGGGGGGCGCGGTCGTCGCGTCCACGGGGGTCACCTTCCCTTGCTGACGAGGTCGCGGGCCCACCGCTCGAACGGCGCGAGCGCCGCCTCGCGCGTGAAGGACCGGGCGTACGCGCGGGCGCGCGCGGCGGTGCCGGGGTCGGCCTTGCGGGCGGCGTCCCCGGCCTCGGCCATCGCGGCGGCCACGTGGACCGGGTCGAGGCTCGCGGGCTCGAACCACAGCGGGTAGTCCCGCAGCAGTTCTTCGGCGGCGCAGCCTTGCTCGTGCACGGACACGATGGGCTTGCCGGTCGCCATGTACTCGAAGACCTTCCCGGTCGTCACGTACTTCGAGCCGCCGTTGAGGAACACCAGGACGTCGCTGGCGGCGTACGCGGTCGCGATCTCGGACTTGGGGACCGGGCCGCGGTAGGCCACGCCCGGGATCGCCTTGTCGAGGCCGAGCTGGGCGCGCAGCTTCATCTCCTGGGTGGAGAAGAACCCGATGTGGCCGTAGAAGTCGAGGCCCGCGCCGGGGTGGGCGCCGGCGGCGCCCATGAGCCGGAAGCCCTCCAGGAGCGACTCGATCGGCTGCACGTGCGTGAGGGTCCCGATGAAGGAGAACGACAGCGGCCGGTCCTCGGCGGGGCCGGCGGCGAACGCCTCGGCGTCCATGATGTCGGGGTCCCAGCCGTTGAGGACCACCTGCATCCGGTCGGCGGCGTCCGGGTACTTCGCGGCGTGCCAGGCGCGCAGGGCGTCGTTGACGTGCACCGCCGCGGCGGCGGTGCGGTGGATCTCGGCCTCCCACTTCCAGGCGGCGTGCCCGGGCGGGAACTTGTCGGCGTTCTCGAACTGGTCGAGGGTCCACGAGTCGCGGTAGTCGATGACGAACGGGACCTTGGTGCGGCGCTCCAGCTGCCATGCGGCCCAGAAGGACGCGAACGGGTTGCCGGTGGCGATCACGAGGTCGAAGGGGCGCTCGCGGTGCAGCCGCCGCCCGGTGGCGACGGCGCTCTCGGCCCAGGTGACGTAGTGCTCGGGGAAGGTCCGGTCGAGGCGGCGCTGGTAGCGCTTCTGCGCCAGGACCGGGAAGTTCCCGCGCCAGAACGAGTAGTTGCGCAGGTCGTTGTCCCAGGCGAAGTAGTCCATCTCCGGCTGGAGGACCTCCACGCGCGGGTCGACGGACGCGTTCAGGGCCTCGTCGACCGAGCCCACGAACTCGTAGAAGAACCGGTCGGGGGCGCGCAGGACGGTCACGTCCCAGCCCTGCTCGACGAAGTGGTTCGCGGTCGCGCGGGCGCGGAAGACCCCGCTGGCGCGGGACGGCGGGAAGTAGTACGCCAGGTACAGCAGGCGCGGGCGCTCAGACACCGGCGGCCTCCGCTCGGGGCTCGAAGGAGAAGGTGGTGACGAGGCCGGGCCGGGCGTCCAGGATCGCGGGGAGCCAGTCGGCGCCGAGCTCCACGGCCTGCGGCTCGTGCAGGACGAGCCAGTCGAAGCCGCCCTCGGCGACCGCGGCGGCGACGGCCGCGCGGCGGTGCGCCTCGCGCAGGGCCTGCGTCTCGGGCCAGCGGCGGCGCTTGAGCGGGCCGAGGACGGTGCGGCGCCACCAGCCGGAGGCACGCTGCGCGGGCCCGCGCAGGGGGCCGCGGCCGAGGCGGCGCAGGACCGCCAGCGGGACGCGGCGCAGCGAGAGCGCGACGAACGCCGGCTCGGGCGCGCTCACCGCCGTCGCGCCGGTCCACCGGACCTCGACGCGCGGATCGAGCGGCGCGAGGTCCCAGTCCGGGTGCTCCTCGGCGACGACGCGGACGCGGTGCCCGGCGTCGCACGCGGCCCGCGTCTCGGTGGCGAGCGCCTGCCGCCAGGCGCTCCGGGGGGCGACGAACAGGACGTTCACCCTTGCTCCTTCCGGTCCCAGACCTCGAAGTGGCGCGCGGCCACGGTCTCGTAGGAGTACTTGGCGCGCAGGTGCTCCCGCGCGGCGGCGACGTCGGTCCGCCCGGGGTGCCGCGCGCGCAGCTCCCCGTAGGCGGCGACGAGGACGCCGGGGTCGTCGTCGACGTCGTAGAGCAGGCCCGCCTCGTCCTCGATGCCGCGCAGGACCTGGTCGGAGCCGCCGCAGCGGCTCACCAGGACCGGGGTCCCGGCGGCGAGGGCCTCGACCACGACGACGCCGAACGTCTCGTGGCGGCTGGTGTGGACGAACAGGTCGTGGGAGGCCATGAGGCCCGGGACCTCGGCGGGGTCGACGGACCCGAGGAACTCGACCGAGTCGAGGAGCCCGAGGTCGGCGGCGAGCGCCTCCAGGTTCGCGCGGAGCTTCCCGTCGCCGGCGAGCGTGAGCCGCAGCGCCGGGTCCTGCTCGCGGCAGCGCCGGAACGCCTCCAGGAGGTAGTCGATGCGCTTGCGCTCGTTCAGGGCCGCGACCGACAGCCAGCGGCGCAGCGCGGCCGGGGGCTCGGCGCGCGGGGCCCCGAAGTCGATCGGGTTGGCGATGTACTCGAGTTTCGCGGCGTGGTGCGGGAACTCGGCGGAGATGAGGTCGTGGAGCGGCTCGCCGACGACGAAGAACCCGTCGGCGCGGTCGAGGACCTCCTCGTAGCGGGCGCGGGCGGCGGGCTGCTCCAGCAGCTGCGCGAGGAACGAGGAGTGCTCGGTCAGGTAGACGCGGGCGCCGGGCGCGGCGTTCTCGAGCGCGGCCCAGCCGCCGGTGATCGGCACGTGCGCGTGGACGATCGGGGCCTTGAGGGGGGCGCCGCCGAGGAAGGTCCGCAGCCAGCGGGCGGACGCGTCGGAGTGGGTGATCCACTCGGGGTCGCGCGGGGTGAGCGTCGGGACCCGGTGCAGGACCGCGCCGCCCGCGGTCGCCAGCGGCGCGTCGGAGCGGGCGAGGAGCCGCGCGTGGAGGTCGAGGACCGCCGGGGCGGCGTCGAGCGGCGCGCCGGGGGCGCCGACAGGCCAGCTCTTCAGGTGGTACACCTCCAGTTCCGCGCAGCCGCCGGAGACGGCCTCCACCTGGGCCCTGACGAACGCCCCCGCGTACGTCACCTGCGGGTCGGGGTACCAGGGCGTCACCACCGCCACGTGCCGGTCTGCGTTCACTGTGTCCGGTCGTCCTTTCTCAGGCGCCGAGGAGGCGCTCGTAGAGGTCGGTGAGCCGCTTCGCCTGGGCGTCCCAGGTCCAGTCGCCGAGCGGGACCCGCTCGGCGTACGCCTTGCGGTACGCCTCGGGGTCGTCGAGCACGCTCCGCACCGCGCGCGTGAAGTCGGCGGTGTCCTCGGCGGTGAAGACCTCGCCCTGCCCGGTGCGGTGCACCAGCTCCGACATCGTCTTCACGTCGGAGACGACGATCGGGATGCGCGCGTGGGAGTACTCGAAGAACTTGGTGATGAGGGAGATCTCGTGGTTCCCCCAGTGGTGGATGGGGATCACGCCGAGGTCGGCCTCGGCGAGGAAGGGGACGACCTGCCGGTGCGGCACGTACGAGAGGACGTGCACGCGGTCGGCGACGCCGAGCTCGGCGGCGCGCGCCTGGGTGCGCTGCACGTACCGCCAGTGCGGGTAGGAGACGACGAGCGCGGCGTGGACGCCGGGCAGCGCGGGCAGGGCCTCGACGAGGATGTGGAGGCCGCGCTGCTCCAGCGGCGCGCCGCTGTAGACCATGAGGGGGGTGCCGGGGCCGATGCCGCAGCGCTCGCGCAGGCCCGGCTCGGGGGTCTCGGCGGTGCCGCCGGTGTCGGGGACGTTCATGACGACCTCGGGGAGGGCCGGGAGGCGGTGGCGCTCGCGGAGCATCTCGGCGAGGGTGCCGGAGACGGTGACGACGGCGTCGGCGTGCGGCGCGAACTCGCGCTCGTGGCCGAGCTGCGCGTCCTTCCACCACGGGTGGTCCTTCCAGGACTTCATGCCGGGCAGGTACTCGTGGGCGTCCCACACCAGCTTCACGTCCCGGCCCGCGGCCGCCGCGCGCAGCTTCGCGCGGGCGCCGACGCCGAGCATCTGGAAGTCGTTGGCGTGGACGAGGTCCGGTCGCAGCTCGTCGACGACGGGCCCGAAGGAGAGTTCGAGGTCCCACAGGGCCGGGTCGAGGCGGCGCCAGGCGCGGTCGCCCAGGGCCGCCTTCCAGAACCTCGCGGCGAGGCGGTCGACGCCGCTCGCGGCGGCGGCCCGGTCGGCCTCGAGCCTGCGGGTCGCCTTGCGGCGCAAGCCCGTCCAGCCCCAGAAGGCGCGGTACGCGGCCTCGCGGGGGGCGAGGGCGAGCGGGGAGGCGCCGCCGGCGCGGGCGGTGTCGAGGTCGGCGCGCCAGGCGCGGGCCTGCCGGTGCCGGTAGGCGGCGAGGGGCCCGGGCGGGTAGGCGAGCGGGGAGCGGAGCCAGCCGCGGCGGGCCTCGTGGCGGCGGCGGTCGAAGACGCGGTCGACGGGCACGAGGCGGACGGTCGCGCCGCCGACGGCCCACTCCTGGGCCTTCCCGGTGGGGGACGCGCCGAGCAAGACCACCTCGTAGCCGGCAGCGGCGGCGGACTCGGCCTCCTTCTGGACGCGCGAGTCTCCCGTGACGCCGTTCTGCACGAGCATCACGATCCGCCGGGGGTGCTCCGCCATCGTTCCTCCGAGTTCACCGTACGACTGCCGGGCCAACGGGGTCCCCGGCGGGCACATCGTACGAGACGAACTGCTTCACCTGGCGTTTCCCTAGCGTTGGGCCGGTAGCGTCCTGGTGTTCGGCGGCTGTTCGCCTGCGGCGGCTCAGATGCGCGTGTACGGCGCGCGGACCTCGGGCGCGGCCGTCGGCCCGGTGACCGGGAGGTCCTCGTGGCGCGACTTGTCGAGCAGGCGCGTCACCTCGAGGTCCGGGTACCGGTTGGCGAGCATCCATCCGAAGGGGACGGCGCCCTCGTCGACGATGCACACGCGGTCGACCCGGTCGAGGCCGAGGGCCTCCACGCGGCGGCCCGCGATCCGGCGCAGCGCCTGCGGGCGCAGCGGCCGGTAGACCGGCCAGAACACGTACTTGCGGATCTTCGCGGCGGCCTTGCGGTGGATGCCGCGGGCGCGGCCGGCGGCGCGGCCGGCCTTGCCGGGCAGGCGGTGCTCCAGGCGCTTGAGGACGGCGCGCGGGGCGCGCTCGACGACCATCATGTAGATCCACACGCCGGGCTGGCGGTTCTCGCGCCGCCCGATGCTGAGGACCTCGGCGCGGCCGTCGACCTTCTCGGCCTTGCGCCAGCCGGGCCCGTTGGCGACGAGGACGGTGACCTCGACGCCGCGGGGGGCCACCTCGCGCAGGTAGGCGTTGACGCGCGGGAGGACGCCCTTCTTGAAGACGACGGCGACCTCGCGGCGGGTGGCCGTCAGGTCGCGTTCGATCGTGTCCACGGCGTCAGCCCTTCCGCTTCGCGACGAGGTCGCGGGACCACTGCTCGAACGGGGCGAGCGCGGCGTACCTGGTGAACGACTGGGCGTACGCGCGGGCGCGCGCGGCCGTGTCGGGGTCGGACTTGCGGGCGGCGTCCCCGGCGTCGGCCATCGCGGCGGCGACGTCCTCGGGGTCGAGGCTCGCGGGCTCGAACCACAGCGGGTAGCCCCGCAGCAGCTCCTCCGCGGCGCAGCCTTTCTCGTGCACGGACACGATGGGCTTGCCGGTCGCCATGTACTCGAAGACCTTCCCGGTCGTCACGTACTTCGAGCCGCCGGTCATGAACACGAGGACGTCGCTGGCGGCGTACGCGGTCGCGATGGCGGGCTTGGGGACCGGGCCGCGGACGGTGACGCCCGGGAGTTCCTTGTCGAGGCCGAGGTCGGCCTTGAGGTCGGCCTCGGTCTTCGCGAAGAACCCGATGTGGCCGTAGAAGTCCAGCTGCGCGCCCGCGTGGTCGCCGCGCTCGGTCATGAGGCGGTACGCCTCCAGGAGCGAGCCGATCGGCTGCACGTGCGTGAGGGTCCCCACGAACGAGAACGACAGCGGCCGGTCCTCGTCGGGCGAGGACTGCTCGTCGGAGACCACGTCGGGGTCCCACCCGTTGAGGACGACCTGCATGCGGTCGGCGGCCTCCGGGTACTTGCCCGCGTGCCAGGCGCGCATGGCGTCGTTGACGTGCAGCGACGCGGCGGCCGAGCGGAGGATGCGCCGCTCCCACTTCCACGCCGGGTGCTCGGGCGGGAACATGTCGGCGTTCTTGAACTGGTCGAGCGTCCACGAGTCGCGGTAGTCGACGACGAACGGGCGGCGCATCAGCTTCGACAGCGCCCACGCGGACCCGAAGGACGCGAACGGGTTCCCGGTGGCGACGATGAGGTCGAACGGGTCCTTGCGGTGGCGGCGCAGGCCCTCGCGGAGCGCGGCGGTCCCCCAGCCCTGGTACTTGTCGGGGAAGACGTGCTCCTGCTTCCAGTTGAACCACGCGCGGGCCGCGCCCGGGAAGTTCCCGCGGAAGCGGCCGTACTCGCGGACGTCGGTCTCCCACCGGAAGTAGTCCATCTCCGGGGCCGCGACCTCGACGCGCGGGTCGACGGTGTCGGTCATCGCGTCGTCGCGGGCGCCGGTGATCTCGTCGAAGAACCGGTCGGGGCCGCGCAGGACGGTCACGTCCCAGCCCTGCTCGACGAAGTAGTTCGCGGTCGCGCGGGCGCGGAAGACCCCGCTGGCCCGCGACGGCGGAAAGAAGAAGGCCAGGTACAGGAGGCGTGGTCGGCGCTCAGCCATCGGTCTCGTCCCACAGTTCTTCGAAGGCGTACGTGGTGCGCAGCGCGGGGCGCTCGGCGATGAGCGCGGGCAGGAAGCCGGCGACGGCCTCGACCGCGAGCGGCTCGTGGAGCACGACCCAGTCGGGGGCCCAGCCCTGCACCTGCTCGCGGACGACCGCGTCGCGGCGGTCGCGGCGCATGCGCTGCGTGCGGGTCTTCTGCTCGGCGTCGAGCGGCGCGACGACGCGCTCGCGCCAGTCCTTCGCGGCCCGGCGGGCCCGCGCGCGCAGCGGCCCGCGGCCGACGCGGCGCAGGACCGCGAGCGGGAGCCGCCGCCGGAACAGGCGGGTGGCCCGCGGCTCGGTGTACGACAGGCGCGACGACCCGATCCAGTGCGTCTGGACGCGGCCGTCGAGCTCGTGGCCGTCGAGCTTGGACTCGCCCTCGGCGACCAGGAGGACCCGGTGGCCGGCGTCGACCGCGCGGCGGGTCTCGGTGGCGAGGGCTTTCGCCCGGGCGCCGGAAGGCGCCACGAACAGGACGTTCATCGCTCGGCTCCGTTCTCTCCGAACCAGATCCGGTGGTACTGCGTGCCGATGGCCTCATAACCGTACTTCGAACGCAGGTGCTCGCGGGCCCGTTCCAGGTCGGTCTTCATCGGATAGCGCTCGCAGAGCAGCCGGTAGCCGTCGGCGAGCGCCTGCGGGTCGTCGACGACGTCGATCATGACGCCCGCGGCGTCCTCGATGCCGTCGAGGACCAGTTCGGGGCCGCCGCAGCGGGTGATGAGCACCGGGATGCCGGCGGCGAGCGCCTCGACGGCGACCACCCCGAACGTCTCGAAGGCGCTCGGGTGGACGAGCAGGTCGTGCGCGGCCATGATCCCGGGGACCTCGGACGGCTGGACGATCCCGAGGAACGTCACGGCGTCGCGGACGCCGAGCTCGTCGCAGAGCGCCTCGATCTCGGGGCGGAGCACGCCGTCCCCGGCGAGGGTCAGCGTCAGGGACGGGTCGTCGGCGCGGCAGGCCGCGAACGCGCGCAGCAGGTGGTCGTGGCGCTTCCCGGCCTTGAAGGAGGCGACGGAGAGCCAGCGGCGCAGGGCCGCCGGCGGGCGCTCGCGGCGGGAGGAGAAGTCGATGGGGTTGGCGATGTACCGGATCTTGTCGGCGTGGTGCGGGAACGTCCCGGCGACGACGTCGTGGAGGACGTCGCCGACGACGAAGAACCCGGCGAGCCGGTGGAGGATCTCGTCGTACATGGCGCGGGCGCGCGGCTGGCGGAGGATCTTCACCAGGAACGAGGCGTGCTCGGTCGCGAAGACCTGCGCGTCGGGGCGGCAGTTCTGCAGCGCGGCCCAGGCGCTGTAGATCGGCACGTGCGCGTGGATCACGGGCGCCTCGAGCGGCTGCCCGCCGAGGGCCGCGGACAGCCAGTGGGCGTGGTGCTCGGCCCGCTCGGCGAAGTCGCGCCACTTGGACTTGGGGAGGATGACCGGGACGCGGTGGAGGCGGGCCCCGGCGACGGTCTTCACCGGCGGGACGGACCGGGGCAGCAGCCCGGACTGGACGTCCCAGATGCGCTCGCGCCGCTCGGCGGAGGCGTTGACGATCCACTCGTCGGTGTGGAACACGTCGAGGCGGTCGAGTCCGGGCGCGACGGCCGCCGCCATGGACTCCACGAACGCGCCCGCGAAGGGGATCTGCGCGTCGGGGTACCACGGCGTGAGCACCGCGACGTGTCGCTCCTGAGCCTGTGTCACTGCTGTCTCGCGTCTCCTGGTCCGGGGCCGCGGCAGTCGGGCGGAGGCCGCGGCGGCACATACGGAGGTTACATGAACTCCGCCTTATATTCGCATGTCGGCCCGGTTTCGCAAGGCTTGCGCACATCGTGCAACCCGGACGCCCTCCCGAACGTCGGGTCCCGGCGCGCCCGGGCCGCGAGGGGCCCTCCGTATGATCGAGGCGCAGGTTCACAGGACGGACGCGAAGGCGAGCGATGGCATACCGGATTCAACCGACGGCCCAGGTCGACGAGAGCGCCGTCGTCGGCGACGGCACCAGCGTGTGGGAGCTCGCGCAGATTCGCGAGGGCGCCCGCCTCGGCGAGGGCTGCGTCATCGGGCGCGGGGCGTACATCGGCACCGGCGTGCGGCTCGGCGACAACGTGAAGGTCCAGAACTACGCGCTCGTGTACGAGCCCGCGCGCCTCGCCGACGGCGTGTTCATCGGCCCGGCCGTGGTCCTCACCAACGACCACAACCCGCGCGCGGTGGGCGTCGACGGCGGCCGCAAGGGCGCCTCCGACTGGGAGGCCGTCGGCGTCGACATCGCCGAGGGCGCCTCGATCGGGGCCCGCGCCGTCTGCGTCGCGCCCGTCCGCATCGGGCGGTGGGCGATGGTCGCCGCGGGCGCCGTCGTCACCAAGGACGTCCCCGACCACGCGCTCGTCATGGGCGTGCCCGCCCGGCGGGCGGGCTGGGTCGGCCGCTCCGGCGAGCGCCTGAAGGAGGCCGGCGACGGCCTCTGGGAGTGCCCCGCCACCGGCGAGCGGTACCGCGAGCCCGCCGGCGGCCTCGAACTCGCCTGACCGACACGCGGCGGCGCCCGCCCGGTCCTCGGACCGGGCGGGCGCCGCCGTCGTTCGTCTACTGGCCGAGCACGATGTGGCGGCGGCCCTCCCAGGCGGCCGGGTCCGTGACGCGGCGCCCGTCGAGGAGCACCGCGACCTCCGGCAGGTCCGCCGGGGACAGCGTGCGGTACTCGGCGTGGTCGGCCTGCACGACCGCGGCCGTGACGGTCTCGCCGCGGTGCGCGGTGAGCCCCTCGGCCTCCAGCTCCTCGTTCGTGTACATCGGGTCGCTCACGTACACCGCGGCGCCCTTCGCCTTGAGCGACTCCACCAGCGGGAACACGCCGGAGAACGCCGTCTCCTTGACCCCGCCGCGGTAGGCCGCGCCCAGGACCAGCACCGAGACGCCGTCGAGGTCGCCCGCGGCGGCCGCGAGGACGTCCGCGGCGTACGACGGCATGGCCGCGTTCGCGGCGCGGGCCGCGCGGACCACGGTCGCCTCCGGGTCGTTCCACAGGTACATCTGCGGGTAGATCGGGATGCAGTGCCCGCCCACGGCGATGCCCGGGCGGTGGATGTGGCTGTACGGCTGCGAGTTGCAGGCCTCGATGACCTTCATGACGTCCAGGCCCCGCCGGTCGGCGAAGCGCGCGAACTGGTTCGCGAGGCCGATGTTGACGTCCCGGTACGTGGTCTCGGCGAGCTTCGCCATCTCCGAGGCCTCGGCCGACCCGAGGTCCCACACGCCGTTCGCGCGCGGCAGGTCGTCGCGCTCGTCGAAGTCGAGCACGGCCTCGTAGAAGCGCACGCCCGCCTCGGCGGAGGCCTCGTCGATCCCGCCGACGAGCTTCGGGTAGCGGCGCAGGTCCGCGAAGACCCGCCCGGTCAGCACCCGCTCGGGGCTGAACACCAGGTGGAAGTCCTCCCCGGCGGTGAGGCCCGAACCGGCCTCCAGCATCGGCGCCCACCGCTCACGGGTGGTGCCCACCGGCAGCGTCGTCTCGTAGGAGACGAGCGTGCCCGGCTTGAGGCCCTTGGCGACCGCCTGCGTGGCGGCGTCCATCCACCCGAAGTCCGGGACGCCCTCGGCGTCCACGAACAGCGGCACGACGATGACGACGGCCTCGGACTCGGCGACGGCCGCGGCGGTGTCGGTGGTGGCCCGCAGGTGCCCCGAGGCCACGACCTCCTTCAGCTTCTCGCCGAGGAGGTGCTCGCCGGGGAAGGGCTCCACGCCGTCGTTGACGGCCTGGACGACCTTCGCGTTCACGTCGGCGCCGACGACCTCGTGGCCCTTCGCGGCGAACTGGACCGCCAGCGGCAGCCCGATCTTGCCCAATGCGACGACAGAGACTCTCATGTTCACTTCCTGCTCGGTTTGAGGCCGACGAGGTTCGCCACGCGGCGCTTCAGGGAGGGCCGACCCGCCGAATGGACGACGAGGTGGGACTTGGGGCCCCAGTCCACGGTCACGCTACCCGGGCGGCCCTGCCGCTCGACGGGGCCCTTGACCGCGGTGAGGGGCACGTCGTACACGAACGGCCCCATCCGCAGGTGGCCGCGCAGCGACCAGCGGCCCGGGGCGGCGGCGACCTCGGCCAGCGGCAGCCGGGCCGCGACGACCGTGGTGTCCCCGTCCGGACGCAGCTCGACCTCGGCGGCCACGTCGTGCGGGTGGAACTCCGCGACCGGGACCGACCGGCGCGCGGCCGGGCCCTTCGCGCGGACCAGCCGCTCGGCGCTGACGCCGACGGCCTCCGGCTCCAGCCCCGCCACCGGGACCCGGAACCAGTACTCCAGGAAGAACCCCGCCGCCCGGTCCCCGGCCCACGCCAGGTCCACCGGGTCGATGCCCTTGACCAGGCGGCCGACGACGCGCTCGGCGGTCGCCTCGTACCACTCGTCGGGCCGGCCCTCGCGGAACCCGGCGTAGCGCACGAACACGCGGCCGTCCTCGACCAGGAACCCCGGCGCGTCCTCGCGGATCACCGCCTCCAGCAGCCGCCACTCGCGGGCCTGCGCCAGCGACACCTTGACGCGCTTCTCCGTCGGCAGCTGCGCCCGGATCGCCTCCGTCAGGTGCGCGTCGCAGAAGCCCGCGACCGCGTCCCAGAACTTCTCGCGCTCCGGCGCGTCCGCGGCCAGGAACTCCGGCTGCACGCACTTGGCGATCTCGCGCGAGAACACCCGGTACATGAGCGCCTCGCGCTCCGGACCGGGCCCGTACAGCGACTCGATCGCCGCGACGATCCGCTCGGCGGCGTGCACCCACTCGACCGGCCCGGTCGAGTAGATGAGGTTCCCGCCGGTCTCGCGCTTGACCGCGTAATAGCAGTCGTAGTCCGACAGGATCGTGATCTTCGACGCCTTCGCCATGGCGCGCAGCGTGAACGGCACGTCCGAGCAGACCGCCATGCCCTCGGGGAACCGCAGCCCCTCGGCCTCGACCAGCTCGCGCCGGAACAGCTTCGTGTTCGACAGCGCCCACGCCAGCTCCGGCGTCGGGAACGGCGCGTCCGCGACGTCCTCCTCGAACACCCCCGGGGCCTTGCGGCCGTTGACGCCGACCATCTTCCCCAGCAGCACGTCCGAGCCCAGCTCGTCGGCCCGCCCGACCATCCGCTCCAGGGCCTCGGGCCCGAAGTAGTCGTCGGAGCCGATGAAGAACACGTACCGGCCCCGCGCCAGCTCCAGCCCGGCGTTGCACGGCACCGCCGGCCCGCCCGAGTTCGCCTGGTGCACCACCCGGACCAGGTCCGGGTGCTCCGCCGCGAAGCGGTCCAGCTCCGCGCCGGACCCGTCGGTCGAGCCGTCGTCCACCGCGATCACCTCGACGCGCCCCGCCCCGATGGTCTGCGCGACCATCGAGTCCAGGCACGCCGTCAGGTACGGCATCGTGTTGTAGACCGGGATGACGACCGAGACGTCCGGGACGGTGCTCATCCGCGGGTTCCGTCGAGGACGACCGTCTCCCCGGTCGCCGCCGACTGGAGCATCGACTCGGACACCTCGACGGTGCTCGCGCCCTGCCGCAGGTCGACGATGTCGTTCGGCTTCCCCAGCACCGCGTCGCGGAAGTGCTCGTGCTCGACCAGCAGCGGCTCGCGCTTGCGCAGCGCGTACCGCACCATGTCGCCCTCGGACACCCCGCGGAACGCCTGCAGGGCCTCCCACTCGGTCACCTCGACCCCGTTCGCGTAGAACGTCAGGTCCGCGGTGAGCGTGTCGGCGATGAAGCAGCCGCGGTCGCCCGTGACGACCGCCGTGCGCTCCTTGAACGGGCTCAGCCAGTTCACCGAGTGGTTCGCGATCGTGCCGCCCGAGAGCTGCCCGACCGCCGCGATCATGTCCTCGTGCTCGCGGCCCGAGCGCGACACCGTGTGCGCCGTGACCGTCCGGTACGACTGGCCGGTGACGAACCCGGTCAGGTCGATGTCGTGCGTGGCGAGGTCCTTCACGACCCCGACGTCGGCGATCCGGCCCGGGAACGGCCCCTGGCGGCGCGTCACGATCTGGAGGATCTCCCCCAGCTCGCCCGCCTCCAGCCGCTCCCGCAGGCCCATGACCGCCGGGTTGAACCGCTCGATGTGGCCCACGCCGGCGACCAGCCCGCGCGACTCGAACGCCTCGGCGAGGATCCGCGCCGCCTTCGTGGTGTGCGCCAGCGGCTTCTCGATGAGCGCGTGCACCCCGGCCTCGGCCAGGGTCAGCCCCACCTGCTCGTGGTACGCCGTCGGGCACGCCACGACCACGTAGTCGACGCCCAGCTCCACGAGCTGCTCGACGGTGTCCACCAGGCGCCCCGCGGGCACCGCGGCCGCGTCGGCCGCCGGGTCGGCGACCCCGACCAGGTCGACCCCGTCGAGGGCGTTCAGGACCCGGGCGTGGTTGCGGCCCATCGCCCCCATGCCGACCAGGCCGGCGCGCAGACGTCCGGCGCTCACCGCCCCAGCTCCAGGGCGCGGACCGCCTCGACGATGCGGTCGAGGTCGCCCTCGCTCAGCGCGGGGTGGATCGGCAGGGACAGCACCTCGGCGGCGGCCCGGTCGGTCTCCGGCAGGTCCGCCTCGACGTGCGCGTACGGCGCCAGCCGGTGGATCGGGATCGGGTAGTACACGGCCGAGCCGATGCCCGCCGCGTTCAGCTGCTCCAGGGCCGCGTCGCGGCCGACGGGCACCCGCACCGTGTACTGGTGGTAGATGTGGCGCGCGCCCGCGGCGACCGGCGGGACCACGACGCCCTCGACGCCGGCCAGGCCCGCGTCGAGGCGGGCCGCGTTCGCGCGGCGCTGCTCGGTCCACTCGTCGAGGCGGCCCAGCTGGACCCGCCCGATCGCGGCGTTCACGTCGGTCATGCGCATGTTCGCGCCGACGATCTCGTTCTGGTACCGCGCCTCCATGCCCTGGTTGCGCAGCAGGCGCAGGGTCCGGGCGAGCTTGGGGTCGTCGGTGGAGACCATGCCGCCCTCCAGGGCGTGCATGTTCTTCGTCGGGTAGAAGCTGAAGGTCCCGGCGACGCCGAACGAGCCGACGGGGCGGCCGTCGACCTGGGCGCCGTGCGCCTGGCAGGCGTCCTCGAGGATCGCCAGGGAGTGGCGCTGCGCCAGCTCGGTGAGGCGGGCCATGTCGGCGGGGTGGCCGTACAGGTGCACCGGCATGATCGCCGCGGTCTTGGGGCCGATCAGGGCGGCCACGGCGTCGGGGTCCACGCAGAACGAGTCGGCCTCGATGTCGGCGAAGACGGGCTCGGCGCCGACGAGGCGGACCGCGTTCGCGCTGGCGGCGAAGGAGAACGAGGGGACGATGACCTCGTCGCCGGGGCCGATGCCCATGGCGAGCAGCGCCAGCTGGAGGGCCGAGGTGCCGGAGTTCACGGCAACGCACTCGGCGGTGCCGGCGACCTTGGTGAAGGCCTCCTCGAAGGCGGCCACCTCGGGGCCCTGGACGACCCGGCCGCTGCGCAGTACCGCTACGGCCGCTTCGATCTCGGCCTCGCCGATGTGCGGCTTCGCCGGAGGGATGAACTCCCGCTGTTGGTCAGACACGTGTTACTCCGCGTTCTCCGGAAGATCTGGACTTCGCACTGAGTGGGTGCGCCCCGATCATACAGAGGACACCTCCGGTTAATGAACGGAGAACTCCGGCTGGAGGGGAGGTGTCACCCCGCGGTCGGGGACCCCAGTGCGTCGCGGGCGAACTTCAGGGATTCGTGCAGGTCCTCGGCCCGCCGGGTGCGGTTCCCGCTCTTGCGCGTCGACACCTCGACGGTGATCGAGCCGTCCCATCCGGCGGCCCCGAGGGAGCCGAGGAGCTGGGCGCACGGCTGCTTCCCGCGGCCCGGCACGAGGTGCTGGTCGGCCCCGGGCTCGTTGCCGTCGCACAGGTGGATGTGCCTGAGCCCCTTGCCCATGCGCTCGGCCATGGCGATCGCGTCGGCGCCGGAGGCGGCGCAGTGGGAGAGGTCGAGGGTGTACGAGTCGTAGCCGTGCCGGGTGGGGTCCCAGTGGGGGCGGTAGGGCACGAGGTTCCGCTTCCCGACCTTGAGCGGGAACATGTTCTCCACGGCGATCGTGATCCCCGGGTAGCGGGCCTTGAGCCCGTCGAGGACGGTCGAGAACTTGGCGGCGTACTCGCGCTGCCAGGAGAACGGCGGGTGGATCACCACCGTCGGCGAGTCGAGGTACTCGGCGGCCTGCACGGAGCGGCGCAGCCGGGTCCAGGGGTCGGCGCTCCACACCCGCTGGGTGACCAGCAGGCAGGGGGCGTGGACGGCGCCGATCTTGACGCCGTAGTGCTTGGCGAGGCTCGCGGCCGCCGACGGGTCCTGTGAGACCCGGTCGGTGAAGACCATCAGCTCGACGCCGTCGTAGCCGAGTTCGGCGGCGAGCTCGAACCCCACGGCCGTGGGTTCGGGGTACACGGACGTGGTCGACAGCAGAACCGGGACGGACTGGGTCACGGCGTCCAGGGTACGCCGTGCCCGAAACCGGTCGAGGACGTCGTGGTGCGCGCGGCGTGAACCAGTCCTGAACGTGCGGTGCGGGTACCGTTGACGGATGACCGACGAGGTGCCCGCGGGCTTCGACCGCGAGTGGGTCGAGTTCTTCGACCCCGCTGACTCCGACACGATGGTGCGAGCCGACCTGACCTGGCTGCTGTCCAGGTGGGGCTGCATCTTCGGGCGCCACCCCGAGCAGGGCGGGTGCCCCGGGATCGACTTCGGCCGCAGCGCCGACGGGTGCTGCCTGCACGGCGCGTTCTACACCGACGCGGCCGACGTGCGCCGGACCAGGGAGGTCGTCAAGAAGCTGACGCCCGAGACCTGGCAGCTGCACCGGAAGTGGAAGGACACGATCGTCGACGACACCCTCGAGAACGACGAGGGCGAGGAGGAGCCGGCGAAGAAGACGGCGGTCGTCGACGGGGCGTGCGTCTTCCACAACCGCGAGGGCTTCCCGGCGGGGTCGGGCTGCGCCCTGCACCAGCAGGCGATGCGCGACGGCGTCCACCCGATGGAGTACAAGCCGGAGGTGTGCTGGCAGCTGCCGGTCAAGCGCGACTTCAAGACCGAGCACCGCGCCGACGGCACCGACGTGTCGGTCACCCTCATCACCGAGTTCGACCGGGCCTCGTGGGGTCCGGGCGGGCACGACTTCGACTGGTGGTGCACCAGTTCGCCGCTGGCGCACACGGCGTCGGAACCGGTGTACCTGTCGTACGCGGTGGAGCTGACCGAGCTGCTGGGCGCGGCCGCGTACGAGCGGCTGGCGGACCTGTGCGCGGAGCGGGAGAAGCGGGGCCTGGTGGCGCCGCACCCGGCGAGCGCGCCGTCCCCGGAGCGGCTGCCGGCGCCCCGGCGGATCTGAGCATGCGTCGCGAGCCCGGCCCGAGGGCCGGGCTCGCGTCGTGCGCGGGTGCTACGCGGCCGAGCCGGCGAGGCCGGCGGACTTGACGACCGGCGCGGCGTAGGTCTCGCGGACGGCGTCCGCGAACACCTCGAACAGCTCGTCGGGCGCGTGGTCGCCGAGGTAGTACTCGCGGGTGGCCGCCCGCTGCGCGGCCTTGGAGTCGGTGTCGAACAGCTCCGCCATGACGGCCTCGGCGTTCTTCGCGCCGGGTTTGAGGAGGTAGGCGCCGGCGGCGACCGGGAACTCCTCCAGGTAGTCGCCGCGGAGGCCGCGGGGGTCGGTCATGGCGAAGGGCTTGCCGCTGTACAGCCAGTCGGAGGCCGCGCCGCTGATGTCGCAGACGGCCGCGTCGGCGGCGTTGACGCAGTCGGCGAGGGAGACCTGCGACTCGGCGGCCGCGCCCCAGCGGTGGGGCAGGCCGGTGCGGGCGGCGTCGGCGGCGAGGATCGCGCGGATCGCCTCGGCGTGGGCCTGGTAGGCGGCGTTGGTGCTGGTGTACGGGTGGGTCCTGAAGATGACGGCGGCGCCGCGGGCGAGGGCCGCCTCCACGATCTTCCTGCCCTCCTTGAGGGACGAGTAGTTGACGTCCTCGGTGAACCCGGTCCAGGTGGGCGCGTAGAGGAGCACGGGCGCCTCGTCGGGGCCCTTCTCGCGCGGGCCGACCGCGATGCCGTGGAGCTGCGGGCGGCCGATGCGGCGGAACTTGCGCTCGGGGATGTCGACGCCGTGGCGGTGGTACCGGTCGACGCCGGCCTGCCCGGCGACGAACACCCGGTCGTACATGAGCGACAGCGCCGAGCGCGAGATCGCCTTGTCGGAGTCGCCGTG
This sequence comes from Glycomyces endophyticus, assembly GCF_039531525.1. Lineage (NCBI taxonomy): Bacteria > Bacillati > Actinomycetota > Actinomycetes > Glycomycetales > Glycomycetaceae > Glycomyces > Glycomyces endophyticus. The sequence goes on along the minus strand of NZ_BAAAQF010000011.1, from coordinate 112,834 downwards.
CATGAGCTGGATGTGGAGGAGCTCGCCGTGGCGGATGAGCGCGGTGTTCTTCTGCGCGTGGTTGGAGTAGAAGCAGGCGCGCACGCTCGCGGGGAGGAGCTTGTCGAGGACGGACTGGCCGGGCGCGAGCACCACGGGCGCGGTGGTGCAGGCGACGGTGCCGCGCATGAGGAACGGGTCGCGCACGAGGACGAGGTAGGGGTCGCCGATCCGGTCGAAGTACGGCAGCCACATCTCGATCTGGTACTCCGAGAGGCGGGCGCCGCCGAAGTGCACGACGTACTTCGGCTGGAGCCGCTCGACGGCGGCGACGACGGCCTCGTCGATGGGGTGGGACTCGCGGCGGCGGCGCAGCAGGTTCGCGAGGACGGCGTCGCCGGCCCACACGAGGGAGCCGAGGACGAGCACGAGGGCGGCGGTGTCGGCGGCGGGCCGCAGCCCGGCGGGCACGGCCGCGGCGAGGGGCAGGGCCACTGCGGTGAACCCGGTGACCAGGGCGATCGGGACGGGCGCGGCAGCGCGGTTCCGCAGCGAGCGGCGCACGTCTAGGTTCGCGGTCTCCAAGTGGGACAGGGAGAGCGCGATGCGGATGGCCCCGGCGACGGCCTGGAAGCCGGCGACGAGCACGCAGCCGGTGATGAGGGTCCAGCGCTCTGGGGTGTCGGACCAGGCCGCGACGAGGACCGCGATGACGGCGATGAGGCGCGCGGTGCGCATCGCGGAGAGGTCGTCCCGGTAGTACCAGGCGGTGACGGCAAGGACGGCCGCGGCGAGGGCGTACGCCAGCAGGTGCGTGTGCGCCGCGGTGGCGGCGATGACCGCCGCGATCGCGACGATCTCGTACCGCTGTCTCCACAGTCGGGACATGTGCTCTCCATCGAGTGAACGAATTAACGGGCTCTTAACTCAAGATGAAGTAAACACGTCTTCCGTTTGCCTCCGGTGGCAGGGATCACCGGAGCCCTGGGGGGACACACGGCGCCCCGGGCCCCGCCGGTGCGGCGGGGGCCCGGGGCGCGGACGGGTCGGGACGGGGCGTCAGGCGGCGTGGACCAGGGCGGACCCGCCGGTCGCGGTCTTGCGGACCGGCGCCGCGTAGGTGTCCCTGACCTCGGCGGCGAACAGGTCGGCGAGGTCGCCGGGCTTGACGTCGCCCAGGTAGTACTCGCGCACGGCGGCGCGCAGGTCGGCCTTGGAGTCGCGCACGAGCAGCTCGTCGAGGACGGCCTCGATGTTCCCGGCCTTGGGCTCCAGCAGGTACGCGGCCTTGGCGAGCGGGAACTCGTCGAGGTAGTGCTCGCGGAAGCCCTTCGGGTCGGTCATCGCGAACGGGCGGCCGCTGTAGAGCCAGTCGGAGGCGGTGCCGCTGATGTCGGAGATCGCGGCGTCGGCGGCGTTGACGCAGTCGGTGAGGCTCACCGCGGTCTCGGCCTGGTCGCCCCACAGGTGCGGGCGGCCGGTGCGGGCCGCGTCCTCGGCGATGACGGACTTGATGTCGTCGGCGAGCGCCTGGTAGGCGGCGTTGGTGCGGGTGTACGGGTGGGTCCGGAAGATGACGTTGACGTCGCGCGCGAGCAGCGCCTTGACGATCGCCTTGCCCTGCTTGAGGGACGAGTAGTTGACGTCGGCGGTGAGGCCGGTCCAGGTGGGCGTGTACAGGACGGTCTGCCGGTCCTCGTCGGCCTTCTCGCGCCGCCCGACCTGCATGGCGTGCAGCTGGGGTCGGCCGATGCGGCGGAACTTGTAGTTGGGGATGTCGACGCCGTGGCGGTGGTACCGGTCGACGCCGGCCTGCCCGGCGACGAACACCCGGTCGTACATGAGCGAGACCGGGCTGCGGCTGATGGCCTTGTCGGAGTCGCCGTGCATGAGCTGCACGTGGAGGTACTTGTCCAGCTTGATGAGCTGCGCGTTCTTGACCGCGTGGTTGACGTAGAAGCAGGCGCGGACGCTGGAGGGGAGGAGCGTGTCGAGGACCGACTGGGCCGGGGCGAGCACGATGGGGGCAGAGGTGCGGGCGGCGATGCCGTCGACGAGGTACCGGTCGCGGATGATGATGAGGTACGGGTCGCCGACGGCCGCGAAGTGGTCGAGCCACATCGTGAGCTGGTACTCGGACTCGCGCCCGCCGGCGAAGTGGATCACGTACCGCGGCTGGAGCCGCCGCACGGCGCTGATGACCTGGATGTCGACCGGGTGGGAGACCTTGCGGCGGTGCAGGTGGTTCTGGAGCACCGCGGAGCCGATCCAGCCGAGGGCCGCGGCGGTGGCGGCCAGGACGATCAGGTCGGCGCCGAAGCGGAACGCCCCCAGGGGGACCGATCCGAGGACGTACAGCAGGGACACGGTGTCGACGAGCGTGCCGATCGCCGGGGGCGAGGTGAGCCGCTGGCGGCGGGTCCGCACGATGTCGAGGTTGTGGGTCTGGAGGTAGCCGACGTTCAGGGCCCGGTTGAAGATGTCGGCGTAGGCGATGAAGAGGGTGACGCCGAACCCGGCGAGCAGCATCGGCCAGCGGTCGAGGCCGCCTGAGTACCAGGCGAGGATGAGCAGGGCGAGCGCGGTGAGCGTGCGGGGGATGCGGAATCCGGCCACCCCGCCGCGGTCCTGCCAGGCCGCGGTCCCGAACACGGCGAGCGCGAGGCCGACGGTCAGCCACGGGACGCCGGGGACGGCGACCGCGGAGACCACCGCCGCCACGGCCAGGAGGTTCGTTCGGATGGGCCAGGATTGGAGCAGTCTCTTCAACTCGCCGTGCCTCTTCGGTCTCGCGTGGCTGTGTCGCCGGTAGTTCTATCCCGCCGGGTCGACGCTTCCGGTTGCAATTACTTGAAGTGCTGGTTAACGCTGTTCAGGTCCTCCGCGAAGTCCACTTCGATGACGTTGTGCTGCGAGATGTCGACCGCCTCGAACTTGAGGCCGTCCTTCTCGATGGCGAGCTCGATGCCGCGCTCGAAGTAGTCCTGGTCGTCGACCTCGGCGAGGCGCTTGGCGACGAGGGCGCGGTCGTCGGCGGAGACGTAGTTGATGCCGACGGCCTCGCCGAGGGCGCCGTCGTGGACCTGCTTGGAGAGCTTGTTGATGTACCCGTCGGCGCCGAGGGTGTACTTGACCTCCTCGTCGGAGACCTTCGCGGTGTTGACGGCGACAAAGGAGTGGTCCATCGCGATGTGCGGCAGGAGGACGTCGAGGACCTGGGGGTCGAAGACGACGTCGCCGTTGAGCCACAGGACGCCGCCCGGGCCGAGGATGGTGAAGGCCTTGAGGAGGCTCTTGGAGGTGTTGGTGTCGCCGTAGGCCTGGTTGTAGATGAAGCCGACGTCGGGCACCTCCTCCATGATCATCTCCTTCTTGTAGCCGACGACGAGGTGGATCGAGTGGCGGCTGAACCGGGAGGTGAGCAGGCGCAGCGAGCGGCCGAGGATGGTCTCGCCGGTGTTGAGGGCGGTGAGGGACTTGGGGTGCGGTTTGCCGAGCCGGGAGCCGACGCCGGCCGCCAGGATCACGATGTTCGTGGACATGTCGAGAGCCACCTCGTTCGGTTGGGATGCTGGATTCGTGCAGTTTACCTAGCTGAACAGTCGATTACGCACAGCCCAACGGGCGGTGGACGCGGGCGTCACACGTTCCGGGGACGTCCCCGGAGCCCGCCGCGGCGCGGTACCGCGCGGCCGGGATCAGGCTCTGAGCAGGGCCTCCGCCAGGACGAGGTCGGCCGGGCCGGTCACCTTGAGATTCCGCTCCGAGCCCGGGACGGTGCGCACGGGCGTGTCGGGGCGGTAGCGCAGGACGACCGAGCAGTCGTCGGTCGCGGTGAAGGCGGGGTCGGCCGCGGCGGCGTCGTGGGCGGCGGCGATGAGGCCGAGCCGGAAGCCCTGCGGGGTCTGGACCCGGGCGAGCGCGGACCGGTCGGGGACGGCGATGATCCGTCCATCGTGGACTTCGACCACGGTGTCGGAGGAGGGGATCGCGGCGGTCGCGGCCGCGGCGCCGTCGAGCGCGGCGGCGACGTCGGCGATGATGCGGCCGGTGACGAGCATGCGGGCGGCGTCGTGGATGAGCAGCTTCGCGTCGTCGCCGACCTCCGGCTGGGACCGCGCCCAGCGGATGGCGGCGACGGAGGAGTCGGCGCGGGTGGCGCCGCCGCCGATTACTGCCGAGAGTTTTGTCACATTTGCGGTTTTGGCGATGGTCCAGGCCGCTTCGTGGTGGCCTTCGGCCATGACGAGGACGATGCGGTCGACCGCGGGGCTCGCCTGGAACGCCTCGAGGGTGTGCTGGAGGACGGGCCGCCCCGCGACGTCCAGGAGCTGCTTGGGGAGGGCGGCGCCCATGCGGGCGCCGGTCCCTCCCGCGAGCACGGCCGCGATCGTCGGCGGATCGAAGGTCACGGTCGTCTCCAGGTCCTCGGCGTCGGTGTGACGCCCCAATCTACGGTCCCGGAGGCCCGGATCGGCGCGGCCCCGCCGGGCTACCCGCGCGCGGCGAGGGCCTTCTCGAAGACGTCCACGTGCCCGCCGACGACCTGCTGCGGCTCGTACCGCCGGGCGGTCTCGCGACCGGCGTCGGCGAACTTGCGGCGCAGGCTGGGGTCGCCCATGAGGCGGCGCAGCGCCCCTGCCAGCGCGGTCGGGTCCTTGGGGGCGACGAGCAGGCCGTTCTCCTCGTCCTTGACGATCTCCAGCGGGCCGTGCTTGACGGCGGTGCAGACCACGGGCAGGCCCGCGGCCATCGCCTCGACGATGACGAGCCCGAACGGCTCGAACCGGGAGGGGACCGCGGCGATCGACGCCTTCGCCCACTCGGCGTCGAGCGGGGTCACCGGGCCGGGGAGCAGGATGCGGTCCTCGAGGCCGTGGTCCTTGATGCGGTTGGTGATCTTGGTGCGGTCGCGGCCGCGGCCGTAGATCTTGACCTTCCACTCGGGGAACTCGTCGGCGACCTGCGCGAAGGCGTGGACGAGGATGTCGAAGCCCTTCATGCCGGTGAGGCGCCCGGCGGTCATGATGACCGGCTCGGTGAGCTCCGAGGGCGGCAGCGGGTTCGCGGGGATGGCGTTGGAGACGCAGGCGATCCTGTCGGCGGCCTGCGGCAGCGCCTCGCGGTAGGCCTTCGCGTCGGCGTCGGTGATCGTGACGATCGCGTCGAACCGCGGGTAGTGCTCGAGGATGAGCTCGCGGTGCCGGTCGGCGTAGTGGTCGAGGTACAGGTGCTCCTGGGCGACCATCGCGTACCGCTCGGGGCGGCCGTACATCGCCATGTACAGGTTCACGCTGATCTGCGTGCCGACGAGGACGTCGGTGTCGAGTGCACGCAGGAACTTCTTCACTCGGACATCGAGCAGTTTCGAAGACTCGCCCATGTTGTTCACCTTGTCGGCATCGAGTGCCGACGGCGAGCGGCTTTGCCAGCGCTCGATGAAATTGAGCTTCTCGCCGCCGTTCTCGGGTTTTCTGGTGTCCCAGAGATTGACGACCTTCACCCTTTCGTCGGCGGGGAAGTCGGCCTTCTTCTTGCTTCTGATGCACGATGCGATCGTCACCTCGTGACCGAGCTCTGCCAGCGCTTCTGCGGTGTTGAGGGTGGTCTTGATGGTGCCGCCGATACCCCAGATGTTCCGGACCAGAAATGTGATTCGCATGAACTCGAAACCCGCTTTCGAAGAATTGCCGTCTTCAGCCACATGGGACATCGCATGGCTCCGCACTGAGCACTTGTCCGCACAGCCTTGACGCGCCGGAACCCGGACCAGGTTGCATCCAAGCAGAAAATAGTTTACGACCGGTTGAACCGTAGGGGGACGCGCCGAGGCCAGGCGTGTCCGGTGACATCCGGATGTCAGACATGCCACAAAAACGGGCAAAGCAGCGGCCCGGCCCAGCTGATGCGGGACCGGGCCGGACGCGTCGGCTACCCGCCGGGGGCGGCCTTCTTGGCGGCCTTCGCGGCGGTGGTCTTCTTGGCCGCGGTGGACTTCTTGGCGGCCGTCTTCTTGGCGGCGGCCTTCTTCGCGGTCTGCTTCGCCGCGGTCTTCTTGGCCGCCTTCTTCGCGGTCTTCTTGGCGGGCACGACGCCCGAGGCGACCTTCTCGCGGCGCTCGGCGAGGAGCTCGGCGGCGCGGTCGATCGTCAGGTCCTCGATCGAGTCGGTCTTGCGGATCGAGGCGTTGGTCTCGCCGTCGGTCACGTACGGCCCGAAGCGCCCGTCCTTGAGGGTGACCTCCTTGCCGGTGACCGGGTCGGGGCCGAGCTCCTTGAGGAGCGTCTGGGCGCGCTGCTGGCGCCCGCGGGTCTTCGGCTGCGCGAGCAGCTTCTCGGCCTCTTCGAGGGTGAGCGTGAAGAGCTGCTCCTCGCGGTCGAGGGACCGGTAGTCGCGGCCCTTCTTGACGTAGGGTCCGTGCGGGCCGAGGCCGGTGCGGATCTCCTCGCCCTCGGCGTCCTTCCCGACCAGGCGCGGCAGCGTGAGCAGGCGCACGGCGTCGTCGAGGGTGAGCTCGGAGAGCTTCTGGCCGGTCAGCAGCGAGGAGGACTTCTCCCCGGAGGTGACGTACGGCCCGTACCGGCCGCTCTTGGCGAACACGGGCTCCCCGGTCTCGGGGTGGGTGCCGAGCTCGCCCTCGGCGGAGCCGAGCTCGTACAGCTCCTCGACCTTCGCGGCGGTCAGCTCGTCGGGCGCGACGGACTCGGGGACCGAGACGCGCTCGCCGGGCTCGCCGGCCTCGGCCTGGGCGGCGGTGGTCCGCTCCAGGTAGGGCCCGTAGCGGCCCACCCGGGCGACGACCTGCCGCTGCTGGTCGTCGGTGTACAGCGGGATGGAGTTGACCTGGCGGGCGTCGATCTTGGCGAGCTCGTCCTCGACCATGTGCCGCAGCCCGCCGGAGGCGGCCACGGTGCCTTCCTTGTCCTTGCCGCCGAAGTAGAACTTGCGCAGGAACTCCTCGCGGGACTCCTGCCCGGCGGCGACCTGGTCGAGCTCGTCCTCCATGCCCGCGGTGAAGTCGTAGTCGACCAGGCGCGGGAAGTGGCGCTCGAGGAGGCCGACGACGGCGAACGCGCGGAAGGCCGGCACGAGCGCCTGGCCCTTCTTGAAGACGTACTCGCGGTCCTGGATGGTCTGCATGATCGACGCGTACGTGGAGGGCCGGCCGATGCCGCGCTCCTCGAGGGCCTTGACCAGGCTCGCCTCGGTGTAGCGGGCGGGCGGCTGGGTGGTGTGCCCGGCGGCCTCGAGGCCCTGTTCGGCGAGGTGCTGGCGCTCGGCGAGCTCGGGGAGGCGCTTCTCGGCGTCGTCGGCGTCGCCCTCCTCGATGGACTCGACGTAGGCGAGGAGGAAGCCGGGGTTGGTGATGGTCTTGCCGGACGCGCCGAAGTCGGCCTGCTCGCCGTCGGCGGTGGTCGCGCGGGTCCGCACGGACGTGGAGTTCCCGGTGGCGTCGACCATCTGGGAGGCGAGCGTGCGCCGCCAGATCAGCTCGTACAGCCGGTGCTCCTCGGCCGAGAGCTGGCCCTTGAGCTGGTTCGGGGTCTTGAACCGGTCGCCGGAGGGCCGGATGGCCTCGTGCGCCTCCTGGGCGTTCTTGACCTTGCGGGCGTAGTGGCGCGGCTCGGCGGGCACGTACTGGGCGCCGTACAGCTCGGCGGCCTGGGCGCGGGCGGCGTTGATCGCCGTCGCGGACAGGTTCGTCGAGTCGGTCCGCATATAGGTGATGTGGCCGTTCTCGTAGAGCCGCTGGGCGACCCGCATGACCTGGGCGCTGGAGAGGCGGAGCTTGCGCCCGGCCTCCTGCTGGAGCGTGGAGGTGATGAACGGCGCGTACGGCTTGCGCCGGTACGGCTTCTTCTCGACCTTGAGGACGGTGAAGTCGCGGCCCTCCAGGCGCCGGGCCAGGCCGCGGGCGCCGGACTCGTCGAGGTGGACGACGTTGCCCTTGACGCGGCCGGTGGCGGCGTCGAAGTCCTTGCCGGTGGCGACCCGGTCGCCGTCGACGGCGATGAGCACGGCCTTGAACCGCTGGTCGTCGGCGGTGGACAGGGTCGCGGTGACGTCCCAGTAGTCGGCGGCGCGGAACGCCATCCGGGCCCGCTCGCGCTCGACAACGAGGCGGGTCGCGACGGACTGGACGCGCCCGGCCGACAGGCGCGGCATGACCTTCTTCCACAGGACCGGGCTGACCTCGTAGCCGTAGAGGCGGTCGAGGATGCGGCGCCCCTCCTGGGCGTCGACGAGGTCCTGGTTGAGCTCGCGCGGGTTCGCGGCGGCCTCGGCGATGGCCTGCGGGGTGATCTCGTGGAAGACCATCCGCTTGACGGGGATCTTCGGCTTCAGGGTCTCGAGCAGGTGCCAGGCGATGGCCTCCCCCTCGCGGTCCTCATCGGTGGCGAGGAAGAGCTCGTCGACCTCCGCGAGGTAGCCCTTGAGCTTCTTCACGTGGGCCGAGCGCTCGGGGTTGACGATGTAGAGCGGCGCGAAGTCGTTGTCGACGTCGACGCCGAGCCGGGACCAGGCCTTGTCCTTGTACTTGGCCGGGATCTCCTTCGCGCTGCGGGGGAGGTCGCGGATGTGCCCGAGGGAGGAGTCGACGATGTACCCGCTACCGAGGTAGGAGGCGATCGTCTTGGCCTTCGCCGGAGACTCGACGATGACCAGGCGTTTGATGTCCGGCACTGCTCCCACCGTTCACTCGGAAAATGCACTCGAATCGTTACGGTAGCTCACGCTTCCGCACTGCGTCCCCTGAGTATGGGTGTGCCCCGTTCCCGGGGAACGGGGCACACGCCGGGAATGCGACCCGGAAAGCTAGCCGACCTCGACCGACTCACGCTGCTCCGGGGCTCGTGCTTCCCCCGCTTCCACCACCGCTGACCGGCGCTTGGAGACGAGGATCGCCGTCACGAGGGCGGCGACCGCCACACCGGCGATGATCCAGCGGACGGGGCCGCCGGCCTCGCCGCCGACGCCGTCGACGGTGTAGACGACCACGGCCGGGGCGATGATGAGGCTCACCAGGTTCATGACCTTGAGGAGCGGGTTGATGGCCGGGCCGGCGGTGTCCTTGAACGGGTCGCCGACGGTGTCGCCGATGACGGCGGCGGCGTGGGCCTCGGAGCCCTTGCCGCCGTGGTTGCCGTCCTCGACGTCCTTCTTCGCGTTGTCCCAGGCGCCGCCCGAGTTCGCGAGCATGACGGCCATGAGGACGCCGCACGCGATCGCGCCGGCGAGGTAGGCCGCGAGCGGGCCCACGCCGAGGCCGAAGCCGACGGCGATGGGCGCGGTGATCGCGAGGAGGCCCGGGGTGACCAGCTCGCGCTGGGCGTCGCGGGTGCAGATGTCGACCACGCGGCCGTACTCGGGCCGCTGGGTGCCCTCCATGATCCCGGGGAAGCGCGCGAACTGGTCGCGGACCTCGTTGACGACCGAGCCCGCGGAGCGGGCGACGGCGTTGACGGCGAGGCCGGAGAACAGGAACACGACGCTGGCGCCGATGATGAAGCCGACGATGTTGATCGGGTCGGCGATGTTCAGGGTCTCGAACAGCGCGCCGCCGGCGAGGCCCTCGGAGGCCACCGCGTCGGTGTAGGAGCCGAACAGGGCGGTCGCGGCCAGGACCGCGGTCGCGATCGCGATGCCCTTGGTGATGGCCTTGGTGGTGTTGCCCACCGCGTCGAGGTCGGTGAGCGTGCGGGCCGCGTCGCCCTCGACGTCGCCGGACATCTCCGCGACGCCCTGCGCGTTGTCGCTGATGGGCCCGAAGGTGTCCATGGCGACGATGACGCCGACGGTGGTGAGCAGGCCGCAGCCGGCGAGCGCGACCGCGAACAGGCTGACGAGGAAGACCCCGCCGCCGAGGAGGTACGCGCCCAGGACCGCGGCGGCGATCGTCAGCGCGGTGTAGACGGCCGACTCGAGGCCGAGCGAGAAGCCCGAGAGGATGTTCGTGGCCGCGCCGGTGCGGGTCGAGGCCGAGACCGTCTGGGTGGGCTTGTAGCGGGTGTCGGTGTAGTACCCGGTCAGCGCGAGGATCGCGGCGGCCAGGGCGATGCCGATGAGGACCGAGGCGACGGCGAGGACCTGCGGGCCCACGGGGATGTCGGCGACGTCCTCGGCGGCGATCTTGCCGCCGAGCTCGGACCAGGAGGACGGGACGTACCAGAACACCGCGACGGCGGTGAGGGCCGCGGCGACGACCGCGGAGATGTAGAACGCGCGGTTGATCGCGGTCAGGCCCGAGGCGTCGGAGGCGCGCATGCGGGTGATGACGACGCCGATGATCGCGCAGACGATGCCGACGGAGGCGACCAGCAGCGGCAGGACCAGGCCGGTCTCGCCGAAGGCGGCGCGGCCGAGGATGAGGCTCGCGACGAGCACGACGGCGTAGGACTCGAAGAGGTCCGCGGCCATGCCGGCGCAGTCGCCGACGTTGTCGCCCACGTTGTCGGCGATGGTCGCCGGGTTGCGCGGGTCGTCCTCGGGGATGCCCTGCTCGACCTTGCCGACGAGGTCGGCGCCGACGTCGGCGGCCTTGGTGAAGATGCCGCCGCCGACGCGCATGAACATCGCCAGGAGCGCGGCGCCGAAGCCGAAGCCCTCCAGGACCACGGGGGCGTCGCCCCGGTACACGAACACCACGACCGCGGCGCCGAGCAGGCCCAGGCCGACGGTGAGGAACCCGACCACGCCGCCGGTGCGGAAGGCCAGGTGCATCGCGGTGGTGGGCTTGCCGTCGCGGGCCGCGGCGGCCACGCGCACGTTCGCGCGGGTCGCCATGTTCATGCCGGCCCAGCCGATGAACGAGCTGAACAGGGCGCCGACGATGAAGAACACGCTCCGCCCGACGCGGACGTCGGTGCCGCCCTCGGCCGGGAGCAGGAACAGCAGGACCACGGCGATGACGACGAAGATCCCCAGGGCCTTGAACTGGCGGCGGAGGTAGGCCGAGGCGCCCTCCTGGACCGCTCCCGAGATCTCCCGCATCTTGTCGGTGCCGGTCCCGGCCTTCAGGATGCCCTTGACGAGCGCCGCGGCGCCGCCGAGCGCGATGAGCGCCAGCACGGCCGCGAGCACGACGAGGCTGAGGTTCGCGCCCTCGAGCGCGCCTACGCCCTCGTCGCCGTTGGCGAGCAACGTATGCATGTAGTTCCTCCATAGAAAAGCAGCGCAGGCAGGCGCGCGCTTTCGCAGACACGTAGGGGGCCGCTCCGGGGAAGCGGGCGGCCGTCGCCGCGCCGGGGGACGACCCTTGCGGCGCGGCTGGCATAACGAGCGGAGTGTAACGATGTGAGGGCTTTCGGAGTGGGTTCGGTCACGCCGGTCCGGCGGGGTGGCCGGGACCTCAGTGGTCGGTCGCCGAACCGGAGCCGGGCAGCGGCCAGCTCATGCTCACGGTGGTGCCGCCGTCGGCGCCGGGACCGGTCACGACCAGGTCTTCGACCAGTCCGCCGAGGACGATGAGGGTGATCTCCTCGGAGAGGGTGTCCTCTTCGAGCGCGTCGTGGTCGTTCGCTCGCGCATCGCCGCCGACCGCGCCCGCGCCGACCCGGTCCCCGGACCGTGCACGCAGATCCTGCGCGTTGTCGGTGACTTTCGCAACGAAACGATCACCGATCGAAAACTCCACGCGCACGAGATCGCGCAGACCCCGGTCCCGGTGCCGCAGGACCGCGCGCGTGCACGCCTCGCCGACGGCCTGGCGCACCTCGTCGAGGAGCCCCGTGGCGACGCCCGCGTGGGCCGCGACGTCGGCGGCCACGAGCCGGGCGGCCCGCACGTAGGCGGCGGCCGGCGTGAAGGCGAACCCGACCGTCGCGGGTTCCGGCCGCCTTCCTCCGGAGCGGTCGTGCCTGGAGCCGTTCACTCGCCGGGCACCGCTTCCCGGACGTCCAGGACCTTGTCGAGCCCCGTGAGGTCCAGCAGCTTGCGGATGCGGGGGTTCGCGCAGACGACGACCAGGCTGCCGCCGGCGTCCGAGAGGCGGCGGCGGGCCCCGATGAGGACCCCCAGGCCGGTCGAGTCGCAGAACTCGGTGGGGGTCAGGTCGATCGCGACCCGCATGCGCCCCTCCGAGGAGAGCTGTCGGACGGCTTCGCGCAGCTGCGGGGCGGTGTACATGTCGATCTCGCCGGTGACGCTGATGACCGCGTACTCGCCGACGGTCGTCAGGCCCAGTCCCAGTTCGGGCTCACCGTCGCCTGAAGTTCCCCTCACGCCGTCTCTCCTACCTGGCTGGAGTGTGTCTTGGCCCATAAGCGTACTGCGTTCCGAGTGGGCCGGAGCCGGGAGCGTATGACCGAATTGCGGACGGGTCCGCGCGGGAGGCGCGGTGTCGGTCCGCTGCGGCATCATTGCATGATGCCCGCGGACCAGCTCATCGCCGCCCTCGACACCGACGAGGGCGGCCTCCGCCACCTCCGGCGGCTCCCGCCCCGGGCCGCGGTGCGCACCCCCTGGCCCGAATGGGTCCCCGAGGAGGTCCGCACGGCCTTGGAGGACACCGGGATCACCCTCCCCTGGCCGCACCAGGCCGAGGCCGCCACCCACGCCTACGAGGGCCGCGACACCGTCATCGCCACCGGCACGGCCTCCGGCAAGAGCCTCGCCTACCTCCTCCCGGTCCTCACCGAGGCCGCCGCCGACGGCCCCGGCCGCACCCTCTACCTCGCCCCCACCAAGGCGCTCGCGGCCGACCAGGCCCGCGCCGTCGCCGAGTTCGACGTCCCCGGGCTCATCCCGGCGATCGTCGACGGCGACACCCCGTTCGAGCACCGGCAGTGGGCGCAGCGGTTCGCGAACCTGGTGCTGTCCAACCCGGACCTGCTCCACCACTCGCTGCTCCCCCGCCACCGCATGTGGCGCTCGCTCCTCAAGGACCTCAAGTACGTCGTAGTCGACGAGTGCCACGTCTACCGCGGCGTGTTCGGCGCCCACGTGGCGCTGACGCTGCGCCGCCTCCTGCGCCTGGCCGAGCACTACGGGGCCAGTCCCACGGTGATCGCCGCCAGCGCCACCGCGGCCGACCCCGCCCGGTCGCTGTCGGTCCTCACCGGACGGCCCGCGACGGAGGTCACGGTGGACTCGTCGCCGTCGCCGGGCGCCGCGGTCGCCCTGTGGGAGCCGGTGACGTACGAGATCGACGGCGAGCCGCAGCAGGCGTCGACGCTGAGCGAGACCGCCAGGATGCTCGCGCAGCTGGTGCGCCGCGGCGTGCGCACCCTCGCGTTCGTGCCCTCCCGCCGCGGCGCGGAGATCGTGGCGGCCGAGGCGAAGTCGCGCCTCGGCGCCGACCCGGCCGCGGGCCGGATCGCGGCCTACCGGGCCGGGTACCTGCGCGAGCACCGCCGGGACCTGGAGGCGGACCTGCGCGAGGGCCGCCTGCTCGGGGTGGCCACGACGAACGCGCTGGAGCTCGGCATCGACGTGACGGGCCTCGACGCGGTGCTGCTGTGCGGGTACCCGGGGCGGCTGGCCTCGTTCTGGCAGCAGATCGGGCGGGCCGGGCGCGGCGACACCGAGGCGCTCGCGGTGATGCTCGCGAAGGACGACCCGCTCGACACGTACCTGGTGCACCACCCGGAGGCGATCTTCGACCGGCCGGTGGAGACGAGCGTGTGCGACCCGTCGAACCCGTACGTCCTCGCCGGGCACCTGTGCCTGGCCGCGGAGGAGCTGCCGCTCAAGGAGGCCGACCTGGCGTCGATCCCCGGCAGCCGCGAGGTCGCCGACCAGCTGGTGGAGCAGAAGCTGCTGCGCCGGCGGGCCGGGGGCCGGTACTACTGGGTCGGGTCCGAGCGGCCGCAGGTGGCGCTGCGCGGGTCGGGGCCGATGGGCGTCGACATCGCCGAGACGAGCACGGGCCGGCTGATCGGCACGATCGACGCCGCCGCCTCGCACCGCCTCGTCCACCGGGGCGCGCTGTACCTCCACCAGGGCGAGTCGTACCTGGTCGACGACCTGGACCTGGAGGAGGGCCTGGCGCTGGTGCACGCCGCGAAGCCGCCGTGGACGACGAGCGCGCAGGAGATCACCCACCTGGAGGTCCTCTCGACGCGCGAGCGCCTGGAGATGGGCGACGTCGCGCTGAGCCTCGGCGAGGTGGAGGTGACGTCGTGCGTCATCTCCTACCAGCGCCGCCGGCTGCCCTCGGGCGAGGTGATCGACACGCAGCAGCTCGACCTGCCGCCGCAGACGCTGCGCACGGTCGCGGTGTGGTGGACGGTGGACCCGGCGTCCCTGGAGGGCCTGCGCGACCTGGCCGGGTCGCTGCACGCCGCCGAGCACGCCTCGATCGGGCTGCTCCCGCTCATCGCCACGTGCGACCGCTGGGACATCGGCGGCCTCTCGACCGCCGCCCACATGGACACCGAGCTGCCGACGGTGTTCGTCTACGACGGGCACCCCGGCGGGGCGGGCTTCGCCGAGCAGGCGTTCCGCAAGTGGACCGGGTGGCTCCGCGCCACCCGCGACGCCATCGCCGGCTGCGAGTGCACCGCCGGGTGCCCCTCGTGCATCCAGAGCCCCAAGTGCGGCAACGGCAACGAGCCCTTGAGCAAGCCCGGGGCCCTCGTCCTCCTCAACAGGCTCCTGGAGGCCGGCGAGGGCCCGGTCACGGCCGCCGTGTTCGACCAGCGGCCCGCCGCCCCGGAGGACGACCTCTGGCCGGGCGACTTCTAGCCGGCGACGCGGTTGAGGTTGGCGCTCAGGTGCGGGCTCATGGGGTGGCCCTCGGCGGCCATCTCCTGGGCGTACATGAGGGCGCCGTCGACGATGCCGTAGAGGCGCTTGCCGGCGGTGACCTCCTTGGCCTGCGGGCTGCGCACGACGGCGTCGGTGGCGATCTCGATGCGGGTGCCGTCGACGCGGCCGTAGTACAGGTCGAGGACGCCGGTGGGGTGGGCGAGGAGGACCTCGATCTCGGGGCGCTTGGGGTCGTCGCCGGGGACGACGCGCCACCAGCCGGTCTCCTGCGCGGCGGGCCGCACGGGCTTCCCGTCGGGGTCGATGATCCACGAGCGCGAGCGGTAGTGGAGGAACGGGCGGCCGTCGTGGGTGAACGAGGCCTCCTGGGCGAACAGGAAGTCCTCGGCGTCCGGGTAGCCGCCCTGCCCGCGGCCGCGCCAGCGGCCGACGAGCGGCAGGAGCGGCAGCAGGTCGTCGTGCAGGTTCGGCCCCTTGCGGAGGTCGTCGGTCTCCTCGTACGGGTACGGCTCGACCTGCTCGAAGGTCGAGGCGAACTCCGCCGGTACGTCGCGCTCGCTCATTTGTTCCTCGCGGTTCGGATGGTCCAGTAGCCGAGTGCACCCGCCATGGCGCCTGCGGCGATGACGAGTACGGCGGTCAATGCCGTCTCCACGGCCACCACTTTACGTCCGCACCTCGCCGTTCAGGCGATGCGATGGCAAGATGTTGACCATGACTACACCTGGACCCTTCGACAACTGGCTCTCGGACATGGACGGCGTGCTCGTCCACGAGGGGGTGCCCGTCCCCGGCGCCAACAAGCTCATCGAGAAGCTGCAGTCGGCGGGGCGGGGGTTCCTCGTCCTCACCAACAACTCGATCTACACGCCGAACGACCTCCATGCGCGCCTGAAGAAGTCGGGTCTGGACGTGCCGTCGGGGAACATCTACACCTCGGCGATGGCGACGGCGGACTTCCTGCACTCGCAGCGCCCGAAGGGCTCGGCGTACGTCATCGGCGAGTCGGGCCTGACGACCGCGCTGCACGAGATCGGGTACGTGCTCACCGACTACCGCCCGGACTACGTGGTGCTGGGCGAGACGCGGCGGTACGACTTCGGGGCGCTGACGACCGCGGTGCGGCTCATCAAGTCCGGGTCGCGGTTCATCTGCACCAACCCCGACACGACGGGCCCCTCGCTGGAGGGCATCCTCCCGGCGTGCGGCGCGATGGCGGCGATGATCACCGCGGCGACCGGCGCCGAGCCGTACTTCGTGGGGAAGCCGAACCCGCTGATGATGCGGAACGCCTTGCGGCGCATCGGGGCCCACTCGGAGTCGACGGTCATGATCGGGGACCGCATGGACACCGACGTGCTGTCGGGCCTGGAGGCGGGCCTGGAGACGGTCCTCGTCCTGTCGGGGGTCACTGACAGTATGGAAGAGGTCGAGCGCTACCCGTTCCGACCCAACCACGTCAAGGATTCGGTCGCCGACCTCATCGACTGGATCGAGTAGAGCAAGGAGTCCCCCATGCCTCCCGGCCAACGCCCTTCCAGCGGCACCCCGCGCACCCGCCGGGAGGACGCGGAGGACGCCGCGCCCCAGCGGCCCGTCCGCGGCCCCGAGTCCGGGGCCGCGCCGCGCCAGCCCGCCCCGCAGCGCCCCCAGCGCTCCCCGGAGGGGAAGCTCTCCGCCGCCGACAGCCGCATCCTCGGGTTCGAGGCGCGCTGGTGGCGCGCGTCGGGCGCGAAGACGCAGGCCATCGCCGACGAGCTGGAGCTCACGCCCGAGCGGTACTACCAGCACCTGGCGCGGCTCATCGACCACCCGGAGGCCGCCGCGGAGCAGCCCGCGGTCGTCAGGCGGCTGCGGGCCGCCCGGGACGAGCGCCGGGCCGCGCGGTAGCGCGGGTCAGGCCGCGCGGCGGCGCTCGGTGACCCGGAACCAGGCGGCGCCCGCGGCGAGCACCGCGAGGCCGCCGAGGACCGCGGCCGGGGGCAGGCTCGCGGCGACGAGCACGCACCCGGCCAGGCCCAGCCACGGCAGCGGGGCCCGGCGGTCGAGCGTGGTCGCGGCGGCGTTCGCGATCGCGTAGTAGACGAGGACGCAGAAGCCCGAGAACCCGATCGCCCCCGCCAAGTCCAGTGTGGACACCAGGAGGAGGACGAGGGCGCTCGCCGCGACCTCGGCCGCCCACGGCACCCCGAACCGCGCCGACACCGCCGCGAGGGCGCCCGGCAGGCGCCGGTCCCGCGCCATCGCCAGCGCGGTCCGGCCGATCCCCGCCAGCAGGCTCAGCAGCACCCCGGCGACCGCGATCCCCGCCCCGACCGCCACCAGCGGCTTGAGCGCGGGCGCGCCCGCCGCCGCGAGGTCCGTCAGCGGCGCGTCCGATCCCGCGAGGGTCCCCGCGCCGAGGACGCTCAGCGCCGTCACGGCCACCGCCAGGTACACGGCCGCGGCGGCGCCCAGCGCGATCGCGATCGCGCGCGGGATCGTCCGCTCCGGGCGCACGACCTCCTCCCCGAGGGTCGCGATGCGCGCGTACCCGGCGAACGCGAAGAACACGAACCCCGCCGCCGTCAGCACCCCCCACGGGTGCGTGTCGCCCAGCGGCCGCGCCGCGACCGGCCCGGTCAGCCCGGCGACGACGACCGCCGCGAGCACCGCGAGCGTGATCCCCGCGAACACCGCCGACGCGAGCGCGGTCCGGCGCACGCCCAGCAGGTTCACCGCGCAGAACGCGACCACCGCGGCCGCCGCCAGCGCCCGGGGATGCTCCGGGAGCACGTACGCCCCCAGCGTCAGCGCCATCGCCGCGCCCGAGGCGGTCTTGCCCACCAGGAAGGCCCAGCCCGCCGCGAACCCCGCGGCCGGATGCAGCCGCGCCGTCCCGTACGCGTACGCGCCGCCCGACTGCGGGTGCAGCGCCGCCAACCGGGCCGACGAGCGGGCGTTGCAGTACGCGACGAACCCCGCGATCACCAGCGCCGCAAGGAGTCCCGGCCCCGAACCGGCGGCCCGGGTCGCGGGCCCCCACACGGCGAAGACGCCCGCGCCGAGCATCGACGCGAGGCCGATCGCGACCGCGGAGGGAAGGCCGAGGCGGCGTTCGAGGGGCGGCCGCGCGGGCGGCTGAGAGGGCATGTCTGTGAAGATACCGCGCGCGGGTGGCGCGGCACGGCTAGCGATAGCGCCGCTCGGGCTCCAGCCAGAGCGGCAGACCCACTGTCCCCCAGCGGATGCGCCGGATCATCCGCATCAGCGCGACACCGATGAACAGGCCCGCCAGGGAGTCGGTGAGCCAGTGGAAGCCGAGGTACGTCGTGGAGAAGAACACGATCACGACCGGCGCGACCAGCAGGACCCGCCGCTGCCAGGCCGCCAGGTGCGCGCCGAGCAGCATCGCCAGCAGCCCGTACCACAGCAGCGTGTTCACCACGTGCCCCGACGGGTACGCGCCGACCGCCGAGTCGCCCAGGTTCCCCAGCTCCGACCGGTCCGGCACGAACAGCAGCGCCTCCCCCGCGTCGGCGTACGGGCCCGGGTCGGGCCGCGGCCAGTGCGGGTAGATCCGCGGGAACGCCAGCTTCAGCAGCAGCACCAGGCCCGCCATGCCGTACGTGAAGAGGAACAGCACCATCGGCCGCACCGAGCGGCGGCCGAACGCGATCACGGCGGCCACCGCGAGCGCGACCGCGCTGAGGATGCCGCCCTGCCCGAGCTTGTTCGTGAACACCAGAAGCGTGCCGAGCCACGGCGGCCGGTGCGCGTCCGAGAAGTCCCGCAGCCAGATGTCGAGGTCGATGAGCGGGCTGTGGAACGCCGACAGCCACGTGCACGCCGCGAACAGGACGAGCATCGCGATCTCCACCCACCACGAGCCGGGCCGCCCCGCCTCGAAGGGCTCCCAGTCGCCCGGAGGGGTCCGATCCGCGCGCTGCCTCTTGACCGTCACGGGCGTAAGCCTAGCGACGCCGCATCCGGGGCCGGAGCCATGTCGGAGAGCGCCGCGCGGCACGCCCGCCGCACACGCCTCGGGGGGCGTCCGCGGCCGCGGACGCCCCCCGAGCGCGAGGTCTACAGCTCGGCGACGTCGGCCTGCTTGGCGCGCACGGCCTCCGCGGCCTCCTTCAGGTTCGCCAGCTCGTCGTCGAGGAGCGGGGTCTCGACGACCTCCTTGACGCCCTCGGCGCCGATCTTCGCGTTGACGCCCAGGTAGACGCCGGAGATCCCGTACTCCCCGTCGACCCACGCGCACACCGGCAGCACCGCGCCGGAGTCCTCCGCGACGGCCTTCGCCATTCGCGCGGCCGCGGCCGACGGCGCGTAGTACGCCGAACCGGTCTTCAGCAGCGCCACGATCTCGGCGCCGCCGTTGCGGGTCTTCGTCACCAGCTCCTCGACCTTGTCGGCCGGCAGCAGGTCCGCGAGCGGCTTGCCGTCGACCGACGACTGGCTCGGGACCGGGACCATGGTGTCGCCGTGCGAGCCGAGCGTCAGCGTCGTCACCGACTTCACCGGCACCTGCAGCTCCTCGGCCACGAAGTTCGTGAACCGCGCCGTGTCGAGCATCCCGGCCTGGCCGAGCACCCGGTGCTTGGGGAAGCCGGACGCGAGCTGCGCCAGCGCGGTCATCTCGTCGAGCGGGTTCGACACCACGATGATGACGGCGTTCGGGGAGTGCTTGACCAGGTTCTCGGTCACGCCGCGCACGATGCGGGCGTTCACCTCCAGGAGGTCCATGCGGCTCATGCCGGGCTTGCGCGGCAGGCCCGCCGTGATGACGATGACGTCCGACCCGGCGGTCTTCTCGTAGCCGTTGCCGTCGTTGTCGGTCGTGGCGCCGACGACCTTGGTCTCGAAGCCCTCGATGGTGCGGGACTGGTTCATGTCGAGGGCGATGCCCTCGGGCTTGCCCTCGACGATGTCGGTGAGGACGACCTCGTCGAAGACGTCGTACTCGGCCAGGCGCTGGGCGGTGGTGGAGCCGTAGAAACCGGCGCCGACGACCGTGACCTTCTTACCCATCGAATGCTCCTCTGCATCTCTAGGAAGCGCTGCGGGGACGCCCGTGCGTCGCCGCAGGCAATGCGGTGGTTGCCGGTAGGGGCTACGCGAGCGTAACCAGGACCGTTCCCCCACGCTATGACCCTGGTCTCGCCCAGCGCATCCGACCCCTCACCGGGTGGCGGAGGCCTCCATATCCCCCGGTCGCGGCCGGTGCGAGACGCCTCCGGGACGGGCCCCGGCGGCGTCTATCCTGAGTCCGTCCGAATCCGAGGGAGCCACGCGTCATGACCCCGATCGCCGTCGCCACCGCCGTCGCCGCAGGGCTCGTCGCCCAGCTCCTCGACGGCGGCCTCGGCATGGGCTTCGGCACCGTCGCCACCGCGCTCCTCGCCGGCCTCGGCCTCGCCCCCGTCGTCGTCGCGGCCGCCGCGGCCTCCGCCTCCCTCGTCGGCGGCACCGTCGCCGCCGCCGCCCACACCCGCTTCGGGAACGTCCACTGGCCCACCGCGGTCCGCCTCGGCGCGGCCGGCGCCGCCGGGGCCTTCACCGGCGCCTGGGCCCTCTCGACCCTCGCCGGACTCCACGCCGCCACCCCCGTCGCGAGCGCCGCGCTCCTCGCCGTCGGCGCCGTCCTCGCCCGGCGCGGCTTCCGCGGCGACCTCCCCCAGGGCCCCGCCCGCACCGGCTTCGCCGTCCCGACCGGCCTCGTCGGCGGCTTCGCCGGGGCCGTGTCCGGCGGCTGGGGCCCCGTCGCCGTCCCCGTCCTCCTCGCCGTCTCCCGCCTCGAACCCCGCAAGGCGATCGGCTCCGCGGCGGTCGGCCAGGCCCTCGCCGCCGCCGGCGCCCTCCTCGGGTTCTGGATCTCCGCCCCACAGGCCCTCGCGGTCGCCGTGCCCCTCGCCGAGGGCCTCGCCGTCGGCGCGGCCGTCGCCGCCCCCGTCGCCGCCTGGCTCACCGGCCGCCTCCCCGCCGCGAAGCTCACCGCCTGCGCCGGCATGCTCGCCGTCGCCCTCCACCTCCGCGCACTCCTGGCGGGCGCCCCGCTCCCCTGGCCCGCGGTCGCGGGCCTGTACCTCGTCCTGGCCGCGCTCTGGGCCCTCGCCCTCACCGGCCGCCGCAAGCGCCCCGCCGCTCGGATCCCCGGGCAACGCCCCGCCCCCGTCGAGGCCGACGCGTGAGCGACGGATAACCGCGCCGTCGAGTGCGGCCCGGTGCTTCGCAGCGCCGACTCGTACTGGCGCCTGTCGAAGACGAACGGCCCCAATGCCCCGAGGTCCCACGATCTCCGCATGCCGTTGAAGAACCCCGACCAGGTCACCTCTGCATCGGTCACGTCGACGCGCGCGGACAGCGGCCAGCAGCCCCACAGCCCGCACGGGCAGCCGAGCAGCACGGTGTCGCCGTCGTCGCCGAACGAGAACTCCGGCTCCCCGAGGAAATGCGGGCTCGGCCAGAAGACCCCGTCCGACGAGTCCAAGCCGACGTAGCCTCCGGCGGGGGGCGCCTCATCCTCATCCCCGTCGGCCTCCGCCAGCGCCTGCGGCCGCTCGACGGGTCGCACCAGCTCCTGCAGCCGCACTCCGTCGACCAGGATCGCCAATCGAGGCGCCCCCGGCTGCTCCGGACCAGCGGCTTCGACCCTGAACTCGATCCTGTTCACCGGCATACCTCTCGCCTGCGCACCGCGGGACGACCGAACCTGCAGCAAGGGCGGGCCCCGAAGGACCCGCCCGCTCCCTCAGTGAAGCCTAGAACGCGTTGCCGCGCTGGAGCTCCCGCGCGATGACGATGCGCTGGACCTGGTTGGTGCCCTCGTAGATCTGGGTGATCTTGGCGTCGCGCATCATGCGCTCGACCGGGAAGTCGCGGGTGTAGCCGTAGCCGCCGAGGACCTGGACCATGTCGGTGGTGATCTGCATGGCGGCGTCGGACGCGAAGCACTTGGCGGCCGCGCCGAAGTAGGTGAGGTCGGCGTCCCCGCGCTCGGAGCGGGCGGCGGCGGCGTAGGTGAGCTCGCGGGCGGCGCTGATCTTCATGGCGGCGTCGGCGAGGAGGAACTGGACGCCCTGGAACGCGGCGATCGGCTTCCCGAACTGCTCGCGCTCGGCGGCGTACGCGGTGGCGGCGTCGAGCGCGCCCTGGGCGATGCCGAGGGCCTGGGCGGCGATGGTGACGCGGGTGTGGTCGAGGGTGCGCATGGCGAGCCCGAAGCCCTGGCCCTCCGCGCCGATGAGCCGGTCGGCGGGGATGCGCACCGAGTCGAAGTAGACCTCGGCGGTCGGGGAGCCCTTGATGCCGAGCTTCTTCTCGGGCTTGCCGAAGGAGACCCCGGCGTCGGCCTTCTCGACCACGAACGCGGAGATGCCCTTGGCGCCCTTGCCGGGCTCGGTGACGGCGAAGACGGTGTAGTACTCGCTGACGCCCGCGTTGGTGATCCACCGCTTGACGCCGTTCAGCACCCACTCGTCGCCCTCTCGGACGGCGCGGGTGGTCATGGAGGCGGCGTCGGAGCCGGCCTCGGGCTCGGACAGGCAGTAGGAGAACATCGCGTCGCCGGCGGCCACGGGCGGCAGGTAGCGGCGCTTGAGCTCCTCGGAGCCGTCGAGGATCACCGGCAGGGAGCCGAGCTTGTTGACGGCCGGGATGAGCGAGGACGACGCGCAGGCGCGGGCGACCTCCTCGATGACGATGGCGGTGCCGAGCGCGTCGATGCCCGCGCCGCCGTACTCGGCGGGGATGTGCGGGGCGTGGAGGTCGGCGGACTTGAGCGCCTCGTAGGACTGCTCGGGGAAGGTCGCCGTCTCGTCGGCCTCGGCCGCGTGGGGGGCGACCCCGGCGTCGCAGACGCCGCGCGCGGCGGCGCGGATGTCGGCGTAGTCGTCTGGCAGCTGGTAGGGGCTGAACCCGGTGGACATCGACGGCTCCCGGCGGTGGTCGAAGACTATTGTTACTGACGAGTAATACACGGTGAGTCTAGCCCATGGCGGGCCGTCCCGGTGATGGCCGCCACGGTGAATTATCCGCCGCTTCCCCGCAACGTCACCCGACGTTCATGCGTGGAGCTGAATATACGATGGCGCAGGCCATAGGGGCGTTCACGTACAATTCGAGGTCGCCGCGCGATGCGGGATGATTCGTACGGGCGCCGCCGCACCCCCGGACCCGCACTCGACCAGCACTGGACCTTTCACAGACAGGGCACGCATCTGATGGCCAACGCGAACCAGACTCCCTCGCAGAACCCCACGACCCGTCCGCGCATCTCGTTCCTGGGATGCGGCTACCTCGGGGCGACCTACGCGATCTGCTTCGCGGAGCTGGGCTACGAGGTGGTCGGGTACGACGTCGACACCGCGAAGATCGAGTCATTCGCCTCCGGCACCGTCCCCTTCCACGAGCCGGGCCTCCCCGAGCTGCTGAAGAAGAACCTGGAGTCGGGCCGACTGCGGTTCACCACCGACGTCCAGGCCGTCGCCGACTTCGCCGACGTCCACTTCATCTGCGTGGGCACCCCGCAGCGCAAGGGCGAGCACGGCGCGGACCTCTCCTACATCGAGGCGGCCGTGGTCGACCTCGCCAAGCACCTGACGCGCAAGGTCCTCATCGTCGGCAAGTCCACGGTGCCCGTCGGCACCGCCTCCTGGGTCCAGGAGCTGCTCGACCGCCACGCCCCCGAGGGGCTCGGGGTCGAGGTCGGATGGAGCCCGGAGTTCCTGCAGGAGTCGAACGCGATGCACGACGTGCTGCGCCCCAACCGGATCGTCTACGCCTCCCAGTCGGCGTGGGCCTCGCAGCTGCTCAAGGACGTCCACCGCGGCATCCTGGAGCTGGCGGCGGTCGAGGACCGCGAGGTGCCGGTGGTGGAGACCGACCTGGCCACGGCCGAGCTGGTGAAGGTCGCGGCGAACGCGTTCCTGGCGACGAAGATCTCCTTCATCAACGCGATGGCCGACCTGAGCGAGGCGGCCGGCGCGGACGTGGCCGACCTGGCGAAGGCCATCGGGTACGACCAGCGCATCGGGAACAAGTTCCTGCGCGCGGGCATCGGGTTCGGCGGCGGCTGCCTGCCGAAGGACATCCGGGCGCTCTCGGCGCGGGCCGGCGAGCTCGGGGTCGGCGAGTCGTTCCGCTTCCTCGACGAGGTCGACGGCATCAACACCCGCCGCCGCACGCACACGGTGCGGGCCGTGGCGAACCTGGTGGGCCGCCCGCCGGGGCCGAACGGGCCGGACCTGTCGGGGGTGCGCGTGGCGTACCTGGGGGCGACCTTCAAGCCCGACACCGACGACATCCGCGACTCGCCCGCGCTCGACATCGCCCGCCGGCTGCGCGCCGCGCGCGCCGACGTGGTGGTCTACGACCCCGAGGGGCTGGAGAACGCGCAGGCGGCCGCGCCCGAGCTGAGCTTCGTGAAGACGCTCGCCGAGGCCGTGGCCGGCGCCGACGTGGTGTGCGCGATGGTGCCGTGGGAGGAGTTCCGCATCCTCGACCCGGAGGCCCTGGGCCGCCAGGTCGCCGAGCGCCGCCTCCTCGACGGCATGAACGCCTACGACCCGGAGCAGTGGCGCAAACACGGCTGGACATACCAGGGCATCGGCCGCTAAAGCCACATTTCGCCCCTTAAGGGACCCCTGGATCAATCCTGACACAGGGGTCCGACAGGCCGCTCGTCGAACAGGCCGCGAGGCCTCCTCGCGAACCTGCGGGTCACCTCGCGGCGTTCACCCGCGTGAAGGGCCACGCGTGCGGCGGCCGCGCCACGAGCTCCTCCGGGGGATCGGGGAGCCGCCGGGGCGGTGCGTCGCCGACCGCGACGACGACGACCCGGTCGCCCGAGACGAACACCTCGGTGCGGACGGCGGGGTCCGCGATCGCGTGCACGCCGTCGTCGAGGACCCAGCGCAGCAGCGCCGCGCCCCGGCCCTCGGCGGCCTTCGCCTCCCACATCAGGGTGTCCACCGGCTACTCCTCCTCGGGGGCGGGTTCAGTGGAACCATTGTCGCCCAAGCCGTCCCAGCGCCGCGCCTTGGCGTGGTCGAGTCCGAACTGGTCGAGGGTGCGGGCCACCACGTGGTCCACGACGTCCTCGATGGTCTCGGGCCGGTTGTAGAACGCGGGCACCGGCGGGAGCACGACCGCGCCCATGCGCGAGAGCGCGAGCAGGTTCTCCAGGTGGATCTCCGAGAGCGGGCTCTCGCGCGCCAGCAGCACCAGGCGGCGGCGCTCCTTCAGCGTGACGTCGGCGGCGCGGCCGATGAGGCCGTCGGTGTACCCGGTGCGCACGGCCGCGACGGTCTTCATCGAGCACGGCGCGATGATCATGCCGTCGGTGCGGAACGACCCGGAGGAGACCGGCGCGCCCTGCTCGCTCGGGCCCCACGTGAAGTCGGCGAGCGCGGCGACCTCGGCAGGCGAGTACGGGGTCTCCAGCCGCAGCGTCGTGCGCGCCCAGCGGCTCATCACCAGGTGCGTCTCCACGGTCCCGGTCTCGCGGAGGGCCTCCAGGATCCGCACCCCGAACACCGCCCCGGTCGCCCCCGTCATTCCCACGACCAGCCGCATCCGCGCCTCCTCGAATCACCGGACAGATGGCCCGGGACACCTACAATCACGGCATGGGACGCCACAAGTTCGGCATCGCGGCCGCGCTCCTCGCGCTGCTCCTGCTCGCCTGGATGTGGCCCGAGGGCGAGACGCCGCCGTCGGGGACCCTGACCGCGACCGAGCCTACCGGGACGGAGGCGCCCGCGTCCTCCGCCGCCGAGGAGGCGCCCGCCACCGAGGAGGCGCCCGAGGCGCCCGAGACGAGCGGCGGGGCCGGCACCACGCCCGCCGGGTCGCCGTCGGCCGAGGCGCCCGCCTCGACGTCGCCGCCGCCCGCGGCCGAGCCGGCGTCGAACGCGTACGACGGCCCGCTGGGCACCCGCAACCACACCGGGGACGACTCGGTCGCCCTCACCTTCGACGACGGGCCCTCCCCCGAGTGGACCCCGAAGGTCCTCGACATGCTCCGCGAGCGCGGCATCAAGGCCGTGTTCTGCGTCATCGGCGCGTACGCGGAGGCGTACCCCGAGCTCGTCGCCGACATCGCCCGCGAGGGCCACACGCTGTGCAACCACTCCTGGTACCACGAGTTCGACCTCGGCACGTGGAGCGAGGAGGAGATCCGCGCGAACCTCCAGCGCACCAACGACGCGATCCTCAAGGCCGCGCCCGGCGCCGACGTCGCCTACTTCCGCCACCCCGGCGGCCAGTGGACCGACAAGGCCATCGGCGTCGCCGCCGACCTCGGCATGGAGTCGCTGCACTGGGCGGTGGACCCCTCCGACTGGGACGACAAGACCACCGAACGGCAGATCCGCGAGCACGTGCTCGACCGGACCGGGCCCGGCGCGATCGTCCTGCTGCACGACGGCGCGTCGAACCAGCAGGACATGTGCGGGGCGCTGACGTCGATCCTCGACGAGTTCGAGGACCGCGGATACGCGTACTCGGCGCTCTAGCGGAGGTTCGCGGGCATCCGGCGGCCCGGCAGGAGCGCCAGGAACGCGAGCGCCAGCAGGCCGACGCTCATGCCGGCCTGCACGGGGAACGCGAGGCCGAGGATGCCGTCGGAGTCGTTCCCGCCGTCGCCGCCGACCGGCCCGGAGCCGGGCTCGCCCGCCTCGCCGGTGGGACCGTCCCCGCCGGAGCCGTCCTCCCCGTCGCCGTCGCCGTCCCCGTCGGGGCTGTCGGCGGTGCCGTCGCCGTCGTAGCTGGGGCTCTCGGTGGCGTCGGCGCCGGGCGGCCACGGATTGGTCTCGTCCGCGTTCACCCAGTCCACTTCGGATACCGCGGGCTCGTCACGCGGGGCCTCGCCGCCGTACCAGGGCAGGGACAGCAGCCCCGCCGCCCCGACCACGGACGCGACGAGCACCAGACGCCGGAGCCCACACTTGCGCACACGTACACCTTAGTCGCGCGCCGCCGCCGCCGCTCGCCCGTCTTGGCATGTAGTCCGAACGAGTTCGCTTGACGGTCAACGGGGATCGGCGGGCGGACCGCGTGTGCGGCTCGGGTCCTACGCGGCGGCGGCGCGGGAGGCGCGGACCGTGCCCGCGACGACCGCGCCGACGAACACGGCCGCGACGTACACCGCGAGCGCGCCGTAGACGGCGGTGGCGACGACCGGGGAGGTCGCGACGGCGACCGCGGCGGCGGCGATCGCGATGAGGCTCCGCGCGGGCCAGCCGAGGCCGAGGTCGCGGCGGGCCACCGGCGAGGCGGCCTTGTCGAGGCCCGCGGCGAGGTCGTAGAAGTACAGTGCGATGACGGTGAGCAGCAGGTACAGGACCGGCCAGGCGACCTGCGCGGCGATCCCGGCGGCGCACACCGCGCCGAGTTCGACGGCGCGGAGCCCGGCGGGGATGTACCAGTCGAGGATGCCCTCGTGGTCGGTGCGGGCGACGGACCCGGCGAGGACGAGCGCGAGGGCGGCGAGCCCGAACGGGATCCACGGCGGGGTGCCGAGGGCGGCGGCGAGGACGCCCGCGCCGGCGGCGAGGACCGCGGCGGCGGTCGCGGCGAACGGGGTCATGTCGCCGCCGAGGCGGGTGCGCGGGGCGATCCGCGCGAGCGGCCCGTCGTCGCGGTGCGCGGCCCGGTCGGGGCGGCGCAGGGCGGCGGTGCGGGCGGCGAGGGACCGGAGGGTGCGGCCCGCGGTCGTGTACCCGAGGGCGAGGAGCTGCCAGCACAGGAGCGCGGCGAGCGCGGCCTGCGGCCCGAAGGCGACGGCGGCGACGGCGAGGAGCAGCCACCGCTCGCCGACGGGGGCGACGATGGTGCGCTTGGCCCAGTACAGGGCCGACCGGTGGGCGCCCATGACCTGCTCGGACGCGGAGCCGAGGCGTTCGCCGAGGTGCGCGGCGCGGCCCGAGGGCGGCGCGGACTCGCGCCGGCGGGCCTGCCGGACGACGGCGGTGTCGAGGAGGACCGCGTACCAGGTGTCGGCGGTGTGGCGGATCGTCTGCGTGGCCATGGCGGCGAGCGCGAGGCCCCATGCGGCGGCCGCGGGGGTCCCGCCGGCGACGGCGCCGGCGGCGAGCCCGGCGTAGATGAGGAACTCCTTGGAGCGGTCGGCCATCATGTCGAGCCAGCCGCCGAAGGACGAGAAGTTCTGGGTGTAGCGGGCCAGCTGGCCGTCGACGCAGTCGAAGACGAAGCTGAAGTACATGAGGGCCGCGGCGCCGAGGTACGTCCAGGGCACGAGATTGTCGGCGAGGACGGCGGGCGCGGCGGCGAAGATCCCGGCGGCGGCGACGGCGAGCGCGATCGACACCCACGTGATGGGGGTGGGGGTCCAGCCGAGTCGCGCGGCGAGCTTGACGAGCTTCGGCGACCAGGTGGAGACGGCGTAGGTGGCGAAGAGGTCGTCGTCGTGCTTGACGGCGTTGGCGAGCCGCCACGCGTCCATGTCGACGGCTTCGAACGCGGCCATGACCTCGCGGGCCTCGTCGGCGCCGGCGACCTGGCGGTGCTCGAGGCCGCCGGTGCGGTAGGCGTTGACGGGGACGGCGCGGGCGTGGAGGGCGGCGAGGACGCCCTCGAAGGCGTCCCCCTGCGTCTGGCGCGGCCAGTGCCGCTCGAGCCGTTCGAGGTGCGCGGCGGAGACCTTCGCGAGCCCGCCGAGGCGGGTCGGCCCGGGGCCGGGCCCGGTGACGAGGCCGCGTTCGACCTGCACGGGGGCGGCGGACGGGTCGTCGGCGCCGACGAGGACGCCGGAGCGGCGGGAGGAGTCGGAGAGGACGGCGGCGACGGTGGTCTGGGAGGCCACGAGGTCGGCGCAGGCGACGAACAGGGGCCCGTCCTGCGCGAACGCGATCTCTCCGAGGTGGGCGAGGTCGGCGTCGGCGTCGGCCGACAGGACCTGGGTGGCTTTGACGGGCCGGTCGGTGCCGGGCCTGGTGAGGACGGTGACGTCGTCGCAGCCGGCGTCGCGGATCTGCGCGATGAGCCGGTCGAGGACGGTGCGGTCCTCTTCGATCTCGACGAAGCCGCCCGGGGCCGGCAGGATGACGGCTCGGCTCACGCGCCCGCCTCGGCCGCTCCCGGGACGAGGACGGGAGCGGGGGCCGCGGCGGCGGCCTCGGCTGCTGCGGCGGCGGCGCGGCGGGCCTTGCGGGCCTGGTAGGCCTCGCGGTCGCGCTCCTCGGCGAGCTTGTACGAGTCGAGGGCCTCCTGGACGGTGCCGTCGGTGACGAGCGTGCCGGCGTCGAGGAAGATACCGCGCTTGCAGTACTTCTTCAGGTCGCCTTCGGAGTGGGAGACGAACACGAGGGTGCGGCCCTCGTCGAGGAGGCCGGCGATGACCTGCTGGCATTTGCGCTTGAACGCGGCGTCGCCGACGGCGAGGGCCTCGTCGACGAGGAGGATCGGGTGCGGCAGCTGGGTGATGACGCCGAAGCCGAGGCGGACCTTCATGCCGGACGAGTAGTACTTGACCGGCGTGTCGATGAAGTCCTCGAGTTCGGAGAAGTCGACGATCTCGTCGAACTTCGCCTTGATCTCGCGGGTGGTCATGCCGTGGAGGGCGGCCACCAGGTTGACGTTCTCGCGGCCGGTGAGCTCGCCGGAGAACCCGGCGGACAGGGCGATGAGCGGGGCGACGCGGCCTTCGCGGCGGACGTAGCCCTCGTCGGGGATGAGGACCCCGGTGATGAGGCGCAGCAGCGTGGACTTGCCGGTGCCGTTGCGGCCGATGATGCCGACGGCCTCACCGGGGAAGATGTCGAAGTTGACGTGGCGCAGGGGCCAGAAGTCCTGGGTCGAGGTCCCCTGCTTGTTGGCGGCGCGCCGCACGAACAGGTCCTTGACCCGGCCTTTCTTCTGCTTGCCTTTCGCAAAGCAGATCCCGAGGTCACGAGCCTGAATGATCGGCTCCTCCATGGGGGCGGCCCTCCCGGAACAGTGGTTGCTGAGCTGCAAGTCGATGGCGCGCCAATACTACCGCCCGGTCGCGCCGACCGGTTCAGGGCCGATCCGAGAGGAGCGTCATGGCGCTCCCGGGCCCGGCGGGGCCGCCCCGCGGCTAGGGGACGCGGCCGTCCCCTTCGGCGTGCCTGCGCTCCGCTGCCAGGCGCTCGACCTCGAACGCGGCCAGGATCCTGCGGTAGGTGACCTCGGCGCGCTCGGCGGAGGCGCGGGCCTCGAGGCGGGCCCGGCGGGCCTCGTTCCACACCGCGGCCAAGCCTCCCAACGTGATCAGGCTCATCGCGAATGACGCGGCCCACACGAGGCGGGCGGGTCCGAGGAGCGCGACCGCTGCGAGCGCGGCGGCGGCGAGGACCGCGGCGACGGCGGCGACGCGGGCGGGCGAGGGCCGGCCGAGGCGGCGGTGGATGGCTTTGAGCAGCTGCTTCATGTGGGCACTCCCGGTCAGGCGGCGGTGTGGTCGCGGTCGTCGACGAGCAGTCCGGCCACGAGCTCCCGGTAGGAGTCGTGGCTGAACCGCTCGCGCACCCGCCGCTGGGCGAGGGCGCTCTGGGCGAGGAACCGCTCGGGGTCGGCGTAGAGGCCGTCCACCAATGGGACCACTTCGGGGGGTTCGCAGTACAGGGCCGCGTCGCCGAAGACCGGCTCGAACCGCGGCGGCAGGACGGTGACGCACCCGGCGGCGAGCGCCTCCAGGACGGCCCGCCCGAACGCCTCGTACTGCATCGGGTGCGGGAAGTAGATCCAGAAGTCCAGCTGGTACAGGAACGAGTCGACGTCGGTCTCGTCGAAGCCGTAGCAGGTCCACTCGGCGGGCACGGGCGCGCCGGTGATCGCGGCGACGGACGCGACGCCGCCCATAACGCGCACGTCCCAGCGGCCGTCCCCGGGGTAGACGAGCGGGAGGTCGGCCGCGGTCGGCCACTTGGTGCGGTCGTCGCGCGAGTGGCGGCCGACGACGGGCAGCTTCGACCGGAACCCGGTGCGGGCCGGGTGGATGCCGGCGGTGTCGAGGATGCCGGGCATGTCGAAGTCCGCGAGCCGCCCCGCGGTGAGGCCGCCGAGGGCCTCGCGGACCTGCGGGCCCTGCGGGACCCACAGCGGCGCGGTGCCGAACATGTCGGTCGCGTTGGCGTGGCAGCCGTCCGGGTCGTAGCGGACGTCGGAGCCGTCGCGCTCGGCCGGGGCCTGGTTCGCGAGGACGACCATCCGCTCGGGGCGGACCGAGGACCGCTCGCCGGACCGGAACTGGAGGATCGGCGGGTACCGGAGCACGAGGAGCCGGCACTCGACGTCGTCGGTGGCGAGGACCTGGTCGACCGCCCCGTCGTTGACCATCCGCTGGATCGGCTCGCACATCGGCCGGTCCTCGGTCGTCATGTGCCGCCACGACTCCAGGTGCATGACCGCGACGGACCGGCCCTCGGCGCGCAGCGCCCGGATCTCCTCGATGGCGGACTTCTGGGGGCCGCCGAACGGCCGCCAGTCGAGGCAGAACACGACGTCGAAGCGGCGCCGCCGCTGGTCGGCGCGGGCGACCGCCGCGTGGTACGGGGCCCAGAACGGGCGCCGGACGGGGCGGCGCGGCAGGTACGGGTCGGCCTCCCCGGCGGCGATCTGCCGGTGCCACAGCGGGTACGACGACTGGTAGGCGCGCCGGGACGGGTGCTTCCAGCCGGGCCCGAACTCCTCGCGCGAGAGCGAGCCGGGGGCCTGCCGCATCAGCGTGTCGCGCACCCCGTCCAGGCGCCGCACCGCGGCCTCCCCGAACGCGGCCGAGAATCGGTGCAGGAACTCCGTGTCGGCGCCCTTGCGGATCTCGTCGTAGTGGCCGAGGCGGTCGAGCGCGCTGCGCCGGAACGCCATCGACGCGGTCGACGCGGTGGTGAGGACCCGGCCCGGCCGGGTCGCCCGGAGGTCCTCGGTGAACAGGAACGCCTCGCCGTACGTCAACTGCAGCGCCGGGTCCGCCAGCAGCGGCGCGACCGAGCGGGCGATCCGGTCGGGCGCGGCCCAGTCGTCGGCGTCCAGACCGGTCACGAACTCGCCGGTGACCGCTCCGAACGCGGTGTTGCGGGCCGCGAACGTGCCCGCGTTGACGTCCTCGCGGACGACGCGCACCCGCTCGTCGAGCGCCGCGGCGGCGTCGAGCACCGGCGCGAACCCGTCCCCGGAGGCGTCGTCGACGACGACCACCTCCAGGTTCGCCCACGTGCCCGCGAGGAGCGAGCGGACCGCGGTGAGCAGCGCCCGGTCCGGCCGGTACGCGGTCACCACCACCGACACCTTCGGGCCGTCGACGCTCGCGGGCGCCGACGCGGCGGCCAGCCGGTCGAACCACGGCAGGGACGCGTCCGGGTCGAGGCGCAGCTCCGGATGCCCGCACAGGGCGCCGAGCCGCGCGATCCACGCCCGCTCGTCGCCGCCCGCGTCCGGATGCTCCAGGTCGGCCAGCAGCGCGTCCCGCTCCAGCTCGGGCAGGTGCCGGTAGCGGCGCAGGAGCCGCCGCACCCGGTCGAGGTCGCCCGACTCGTACGCGAGCTGCGCGTGCACGGCCGCGCGCCGCGGCGCGACCCGCTTCGGGCCGCCCAGCTCCAGCGCCAGGTCGAACAGCGCGAGCGCGTCCCGCCGGTCCTCCGCCGTCCCGAACTGGAGCCCGACCACGTACGCCAGGTCGCACAGCGCCTCCGGGTCCGCGTCCACCCGCCGCCCCTCCCGGGCCGCGTCCAGCAGCTCCGGCAGCGCCAGCGCCCGCGTCGCGGCCGCCGCGAGCAGGTGCCGGCCCCCCGGGGAGCGGGTCCGCAGCGCGGTCGACACGAGCGAGCCCCGCCGGCGGGCCCTCGCTTGCGCCAGTTGGTCGTCGATCAGGCGGGCCGGATATCGCGAGCCCTCGTCAGCTGGGGTCATCTCGTCCGTTCATCTCTGCGTCGCATTCAGCCCAGATCCTCGCGTGCCCAGTGGCTCGGAAGTTGAATTGAAAGCGAACGGACACCCTCACCTGCGTAAACAGATGTTGAACTGGGAAGCCGGTCAATGTCCGCCGCCGCTGCCGGGTTATCGTGAGCGCGAAATGAGCGACTCACCGAAACGCCCGCGCATCGTCCGCAACGACTATAAGGCCCTCCACCCGCCCACGGCGGCGGCATGGCAGCCCAGTCTCGCGGTGAGCGTCGTCATCCCCGCCTACGGCGCGCAGGAGAAACTCGACCTCACGCTGGCCGCCCTCGCGGCCCAGACGTACCCGGCCGACCTGATGGAGGTCGTCGTCGTCGACGACAACTCCGCCCCGCCCCTGCGCCTCCCCGAACTCCGCCCCGAGCACACCCGGCTCGTCACCACCACCCCCGACTCGTGGGGCTCCGCCCACGGCGTCAACACCGGCGTCGCCCACGCCGACGGCCAGGTCGTGCTCCGCCTCGACTCCGACATGGTCGCCCATCGCGACCACGTCGAGGCCCAGATGCGCTGGCACCACACCGCCGACTACCTGGCGGTCCTGGGCCACAAGCGGTTCGTCGCATGGGAGCCCGGGCGGCTCACCCCCGAGCAGGTCCACGAGAAGGTCCTCGTCGGCGAGGGCGCCGCCCTGTTCGCGATCGAGGACTCCACCCCGCACTGGATCGAGAAGGTCATCGCCGACACCGACGGCCTGACCGCCCACCACCCCACGAACTACCGGGTGTTCATCGGCGCCACCGGCTCGCTCCACCGCGACCTGTTCAAGACCGCCGGCGGCCTCGACACCGACCTGCGCCTGGGCAGCGACACCGAGTTCGCGTACCGGCTCGCCCAGGCCGGCGCCGTGTTCGTCCCCGAGACCACCTCCTCCGCATGGCATCTCGGCATCCCGCAGATGCAGGAGCGCGAAGAGGAGGGCCGCCGCCAGCGCGTCCCCTACATCGCCCAGCGCGTCCCCCTCCACGGCTGGCGCCGCACCGCCGCCCCCGCGCCTGGCGGGTCCCCCTGGTCGACATGGTGATCGACATCGCCGGCGCGAACGTGGCCGAAGTGGACGCCGCGGTCGCCCCCGTCCTCGGCGGCCCCGACGGCGACGTCCGCATCACCCTCGTCGCCGGCGCCGGACCCGCCCCCCGGGACCGGGCCGCGATCCTCGCCGGCGACGGCGCGCAGCTCCGCCTCGTCGAGGAGCTGTACGGCCACGAATCCCGGGTCCGGATCACCGCCCGCGCCCCCGAGGCCGACCCGGCCGTCCCGTACCGGCTGCTGCTGCCGCGACCGGTCCCCCTGCGCGCCAGGAGCGTCGGCCGGATCCTCCAGGCCATGGAGCGCGTCGACGCCGGACTCGTCCTCGCCGACCTCCCCGGCGGACCCCCCGCCCGGCTCGAGCGGACCGCCGCGTTCGCGCGCGCCCGCCACATCGCCGGCGACGCCGCCCTCGACCAGGTCGTCGCCGGGATCTGGGGCGCCACCGTGTTCGCGGACCTCGCCGCCCCCGAACCCGAGGGCACCGTGTTCGCCCCGCCGCCCGCCGACCTCGCGCGCCGCTTCGCCCGCAAGTACTTCGACGCCCGCCAGCGCGCCCGGCTGCGCGCCCTGCTCAAGCGCTAGACACCTCTGGGAGCGCACGTGAACGCCGTCCTCCGCCGCAACGACTACGGCCCGCTCGACCGGCCCGGCGCCGACCGGCCCCCCGCGCTCAGCGTCAGCGTGGTGATCCCCGCGCACGGGCACCAGGACAAGCTCGACGTCACGCTCGCATCCCTCGCGGCCCAGACGTACCCGCCCGGGCTCCTCGAGGTGGTCGTGGTCGACGACGGCTCGACGCCGCCGCTGCGCCTTCCCGAGATCCGGCCCGAGTCGACCCGGATCGCCGCACCGCTCCCGGGCGGCTGGGCGTCCGCGCACGCCACGAACTCCGGTGCGGCGCAGAGCGACGGCGACGTCGTCCTGCGCCTCGACGCCGACATGCTCGTCTTCGACGACCACGTCGCGTCGCAGCTGCGCTGGCACCACGCCGCCGACTACCTGGCGGTTTTGGGCCACAAGCGGTTCGTGGACTACCGGACCGGCGACCTCGACCCCGTCGACGTGTACGAGGCGGTGCGCGCCGGGAAGGCCGCGTCGCTGTTCGACCGCGCCGAACCGCAGTGGATCGAGCGGATCATCGACGCCACCGGCGGCCTGCGCGACGCCGACCACCGCGCGTTCCGCGTCCTCGTCGGCGCCTCGTTCTCCGTGCACCGCAGCATGTTCGAGGCCGCCGGCGGCATGGACGCCGACATGCCGCTCGGCTCCGACACCGTCTTCGGGTACCGGCTCCACCAGGCCGGCGCGGTGTTCGTGCCCGACGGCGACTCCTCGTCCTGGCACCTGGGGCCGCGCCAGATCGCCACCCGCGGCGAGCTCGCGAAATCGTACCGGCGGCCCCAGATCGCCAACCGGGTCCCCGAACTGGACCTCAAGCGGCCCAGGGCGAACCGCTCCTGGGACACGCCGCTCGCCGACGTCGCCGTCCCTGCCGGGCCCGGCACCGAGTCCTGTGTGGACGCCATCTTGAGCGGGTCCGCCCGCGACGTGCGCGTCACCGTCACCGGCGCCTGGCCCGAACCCGCGACCGGCCGCCGCGCCCCCCTCGACGACCCCGACCTCCACGCGCGGAACCTCCAGGAGGCCTACCGGGGCGAACCCCGCGTCCGGTTCGCCGCCGAGGCCCCGGCCGACCCCCGCGTCCCCTACCGCATCGACGTCCCCGCCGACCTGCAACCGGGACCGGACGCCGTCGCCGCGCTCGTCGCGCACGCCAACGAGCACCGGCTCGGGGCCGTGGAGATCGCGCTGCCGCACGGGACCGTGCGACTCGAGCGGACCGCGGCCGCCGCGCGCGCGGCGCACCTCGGCCTCACCGTCGCGGACGTGTGGGGCGCCGACCTCGTCGAGACCGGACCGCTCGCGGACGCGTTCGCGCCCTCAGCCCCCGGCGACGCGGGAGGCGGCCGGGACGGTGGGCTCGGCGGCACGCTCCGCCGCGCCGTCAGACGCGGCCTCGGACGCTGACCCCGCGGGCCGGTCGTCGTCGTCCGGCGCGGCCTCGGCGCGCTCGGCCGCGACCCGCTTGGCGTCGGACCCCCTGAGGCGCTGCGCCATCCGGTACACCAGCCGCAGCGTCTCGTACCCCATGTACGCGCGCGCGGCCAGCAGCCGCTGCTTCAGACCCGTGACGCCCTCGGCGGGGTGCCAGGCGTCGTGCCCGGGGTGGTACCGGCGGTACAGGGCCGAGGTGCGGCGGAAGAACTCGCGGCGCTTCTTCGGGTCGACGCGCTCGGTGTTGCCGATGACGAGCAGCAGGTGCCAGACCATGTGGTTGAACAGCGCGACGCGCACGCCCTGGTCCTCGACGTCCTCGAAGTCGTCCCAGACCCGCTGCCACTGCGTGAACACGTCGAAGTGGCGGTCGTCGCGGGTGCGGGTGATCGAGGACCCGGCCCGCTGGCGCCACTGGTAGCAGCACTCGGTGACGACGGCGATCCGCTCGGCGCGGCGCAGCAGCCCGTAGGTCCAGGGGATGTCGGTGTACCAGCCCTGGGGGAAGCCGAGGCCGATGCCGGTGAGGAACCCGCGGCGGGAGACCTTCGTCCAGGGGGTGTGGGTGTAGTCGACGATCTGCGGCCACTCGGCGAGCGTGAACCCGGCCGGGTCGGCGGGGCTGCGCTCGGCGAGGCCGGCGAGCTCGCCGATCTCGACGACGCCGGTGTCGCGGACCTTCTCGTGCTGGACGAGGACCACGTCGGGCCGGCCGGGGCCCTCGACGGCGGCGAGCACGCGCTCGACGGCGCCGGGCTTGAGCTCGTCGTCGCCGTCCACGAACCACACGTAGTCGCCGGCGGCCGCGGCCAGTCCGACGTTCCGGGCCGGGCCCGACCCCGCGTTCTCAGGGGTGGAGACGATCCGGATGCGGGGGTCGGCGGCGGCGAACCGCTCGGCGACGGCGCGGGAGCCGTCGGGCGAGCAGTCGTCGACCACGACGACCTCGAGCCGGTCTCCCCCGCCGACGATCGTCCGGAGGCAGCCGGCGAGGTACGCCTCGGCCTCGTAGACGGGGATGACGATGCTCAAAGAGGGCATGCCCCCGATGGTAGCCCCAGGGGGACACTCGGCTTCACCGCCGAATAGGACCGCGGCCACCCCGCCGCCCCCGCGAAACCGCATGTGAACGGCGGATTTCGGAGACCGGTCCGCGGCCGCCCGGGGCACCGCGGGCCCCGTCCGGGAATGGTGAACATTCGCCCATCAAACGGTGAACAGAATGCGGGATCGACGATTTCCTGCACATTACATGGCCGATGAATGAACGAATCGCCAACACGAATTGACGTTCGCCCTGGTGAGGCCCTTAAATGTTCCCATTGCTACGCTCGGCCGACCGCTCCCGCGCACCCCGCCGAATCGCAAAGGACTCCACTGTGTCTGTCAACGACGTGGCATCTGCAGCCCCGGTCGACCTGGTCGTCGTCGGCCAGGGGTACGTCGGCCTGCCCCTCGCGCAGGCCGCGGCCGCCAAGGGCCTCACCGTGGTCGGCCTCGACCGCACGCAGCTCGTGGTCGACGCGCTCAACGCGGGGGTCAGCCACATCGACGACGTCGCCGACGCCGAGCTCGCCCTCATGATCGAGCAGGGCTACACCGCGACCACCGACGCGTCGGTGCAGGCGCGCGCGAAGGCCATCGTCATCTGCGTCCCGACGCCGCTCGGCGAGGCCGGCGGGCCCGACCTGGCCGCCGTCATCGGCGCGTCCCGCGCCGCCGGGAAGCACCTCCAGCGCGGCGCGCTCGTCGTCCTGGAGTCCACGACCTACCCGGGCACCACGGAGGAGGTCGTCGCCCCGATCCTGGAGGAGGAGTCCGGGCTCGCCGCGGGCGTCGACTTCTGCCTGGCGTTCTCGCCCGAGCGCGTCGACCCCGGCAACCCGGTCTACGGGATCGTCAACACCCCCAAGGTCGTCGGCGGCCTCACCCCGGCGTGCACCGCGGCCGCGACGGCCCTGTACTCGCGGTTCATCGACACCGTCGTGGAGGCCAAGGGCCCGCGCGAGGCGGAGATGGCGAAGCTGCTGGAGAACACGTACCGGCACGTGAACATCGCGCTCGTCAACGAGATGGCGGTGTTCTGCCGCGAGCTCGGCGTGGACCTGTGGGACGCGATCGCGCTCGCGAAGACCAAGCCGTTCGGCTACCAGGCGTTCTACCCGGGGCCGGGCGTCGGCGGGCACTGCATCCCGATCGACCCGAACTACCTGTCCTACAAGGTGCGGACCCTCGGCTACCCGTTCCGGTTCGTGGAGCTGGCGCAGGAGATCAACAACCGGATGCCCGAGTACACGGTGACGCGGGCGATGGCGAAGCTGAACGACGCCGGCATCGCGCTCTCGCGCGCCCGGGTGCTGCTCCTCGGGGTCACCTACAAGCCCGACATCGCCGACCAGCGCGAGTCCCCCGCGACCCCGGTGGGCCGCAAGCTCATCGAGGCCGGCGCGGAGCTCGCGTACCACGACCCGCACGTGGCCGCCTGGAACGTCGCCGGCCACGAGGTCGAGCGCGTCGCCGACCTCGCGACCGCTAAAGCCGACCTCATCGTGCTCCTCACCCACCACGCCGAGTACACGCCGGAGTCCCTCCCGGCGGGCGTCCCGGTCCTCGACACCAGGGGCGCGCTCCGCGGCGCCGACGGCGTCGAGACGCTCTGACCTCCGGGCACTTTGGCGCTGCTTCGGGGCGCTTCGACGCGCTGGGCGGGCGCTGCGACGCTCCGGCCGGGGCGGGCAGTCCCCCGCCCTCCCAGGGGGGCGTCCCCATGTCAAGTCTCCCGCCCGGGTCCGACAAGAACCGGCCGTGCTTACCGTCGTAACCCGTTCATGTCACCCGAAAGCGTGAAGAAACCGGCGCGAACCGGATCGGTTCGCGGCGGTTCCCGGTTTCCCGGTGTCAGGCCACGGCGCGGGCGAACTTCCGGGTCGCCCAGAACACGAGCACGACGGTGAGCGCCCCGAGGATCACGGGCGCCTCCCACACGACGCTGCTGTCGAGGTTCCCGGCGAACAGCTCGCGGGACGCCTGGACGGCGTAGTAGAACGGGTTGAAGTCGGCGACGTTCTGCAGCCACGCCGGCGCCATCACCATCGGCAGCATGATGCCGGAGATGAGCATGATCGGCTGGACCAGCGTGTTGATCGTCGGCGCCATCGCGTCCTCGCTCTTGAGGATGATCGCGAGGCCGAGCGAGACGGCCGCGAGCATGAACGCCGTCAGCATGACGATGAGCAGCATCAGGGCCACGCCCGGCCAGTACACGTCGAGCTTCCCCGTCACCGACGCCAGCAGCACCAGCGCGAGCGACTGGAACACCGTCGTCGTCACCGTC
This sequence comes from Glycomyces endophyticus, assembly GCF_039531525.1. Classification (NCBI taxonomy): domain Bacteria; kingdom Bacillati; phylum Actinomycetota; class Actinomycetes; order Glycomycetales; family Glycomycetaceae; genus Glycomyces; species Glycomyces endophyticus. The sequence goes on along the minus strand of NZ_BAAAQF010000011.1, from coordinate 73,803 downwards.
GAGAGCGTGCGCCCCAGCATGAGCGCGACCCGGCTGACCGGGGTGACGCGCATGCGCTCGATAACGCCCTGCCGCAGCTCGGCGATGAGGCCGAAGCCGACGAACGCGGACCCGAACAGCGCCATCATGATGATGAGGCCGGGCACGAACGTCTCCATCGCGCCGTTCTCGAACCCGGGCATCCCGTCCATGGGCTCCAGCAGCGGCGCGAACAGGAACAGGAAGTAGATCGGCTGGACCAGCATGACGATGAGCCAGACCGGCTGCTTCAGGTTGAGCTTCATGGCCCGGGAGTACACGAGCCACGTGTCGCGGATGACCTTCACCGCTACTTCTCCTCTCGCAGGGACCGGCCGGTCTGCTTCAGGAAGACGTCGTCGAGGCTCGGCCGGTGCAGCTCGATGGAGGCCGGGGAGATGTCGGCGCCGTCGAGGGCGCGCAGCAGCTCGGGGAGCGCCGCGGCGCCGTCGTCGACGTAGAGGCGGAGGACCGCGATCCCCGTCGCCGGGTCCGGGGCGCCCGACTCGACCTCGCGGACGAACGCCCTGGCCTCGAACAGGTCCCGGGCCTCGGCGGCGCGGTCGGCCACGCCGACGGCGACGACGTCGCCCGCGACCTCCTTCTTCAGCTCGATCGGGGTGCCCTCGGCGACGATCTCGCCGTGGTCGATGATCGCGAGCCGGTCGCACAGGGCGTCGGCCTCGTCGAGGTAGTGCGTGGTGAGGAAGATCGCGGTGCCGCGCTCGCGCAGGGCCCGCACCTCGTCCCACATGTGGGCGCGCGACTGCGGGTCGAGGCCGGTGGTCGGCTCGTCCAGGAACAGCAGCTTCGGCTCGTGCATGATGCCGAGCGCGATGTCGAGGCGGCGCTTCTGGCCGCCGGAGTACGTCTTGACGTTCCGGTCGGCGTACTCGCCGAGCTGGAACGACTCCAGGACCTCGACGGCGCGCGCCTGCGAGCGGCGCTTCGACATGCCGTACAGGCGGCCCTGCATGACGAGCTCTTCACGGGCGGTGACCTCGCCCCAGGTGCCGCCGGCCTGGCCGACGTAGCCGATGTCGCGGCGGACCTTCCCGGCCTCCTTCGCCAGGTCGTGGCCGCAGACCGCGGCCTGGCCGGCGGTGGGCTCGATGAGGGTCGAGAGCATTCGCATCGTGGTGGTCTTGCCGGCGCCGTTCGGGCCGAGGAGGCCGAAGACCTCCCCCTCCTTCACGGCGAGGTCGACGCCGCGCACGGCCTCGACCTCCTTGCCGCGGGACTTGAAGGTCTTCTTCAGCCCCTTGGTCTCGATGAGCATTGGTACCTCGCGGGTGACTGGGTTCATGAGCAGGTGTTGATGAACCTGTTTCCTTGTTCAAGTTTGACTATATACAGCCGCGTGAGACGACCGCAACTCGGATTCGGCGCCCGCTGCGCCATAGTCAACACCGGAGTAACATCAGCGGCATGTGGAGCACGCGCCTACTCGTCCTCGGCCTGGTCCGGTGGCTCGGACCCGTCCACGGCTACCTGGTGCGCCGGGAGCTCGACTCGTGGCGGATGCCGGGCTCCTCCGAGATCGGCGCGGGCTCGATCTACCACGCGCTCAAGCGGCTCACCGCCGACGGGCAGCTCGCGGTCGTCGCCACCGAGTCGGTCGACGACCGCCCCGCCCGGACCACCTACCGCATCACCGCCAAGGGCGAGACCGAGTTCCAGCGGACGCTGCGCGAGAAGCTGTGGGAGGTCGCCGCCGCCGAGGACCCGTTCGCCACCGCCTGGGCGTTCGCGCAGGTGCTCACCCCGGCCGAGAACGCCGCGATGCTCCGCCACCGCGCCGACGAGCTCTACTCCCGCATCGACCAGGTCACGGCCCTGCTCGCCGCCACCACGCCCGAGTTCGTCGAAGGCTGCGAAGGCGAGTTCGTGCCCGCCCACGCCCGCGCCATGATGAAGCGCCAGACCGACCTGTGGAACACCGACGCCGAATGGTGCGAGGCCACCGCCGCGCGGATCGAGGCCGGCGAGCTCGTCGTCGGCCCCGACCTCGACGCCGAGCACGGCGCCCACTGGCGCGAGGCCATCAAGGGCGAGCGGTTCATCGACGCCGTGACCCAGTGGCAGTCCCGGCCCGACTAGCGCCGCTCCGAGCCGCTCGCGGCACGCGAGAAATCCACCGCACTTGAACGATCGTTCAGTCGATCACGCTAAAAAAACCACAACCAGTCTTGTGGAGACCCCATAACCACGGTCCTGTTCGTCCCGGTTCTTCCACCCCTGGTGTCTCGCCGTCCCCCCGAGCCCGGATACGCGACCACTACACTGCGGGACGTGCGCAAGGTTTTGATCGCCAACCGCGGCGAGATCGCAGTGAGAGTCATCCGGGCCTGCCGTGACGCCGGCTTCGAGTCCGTGGCCGTCTACGCCGACGGCGACCGGGATGCGCCCCACACCCTCCTGGCCGACGAGGCGTTCGCCCTCGACGGCCTCACGGCCGCCGACACCTACCTGCGGATCGACAAGCTGATCCGGATCGCGGAGCGGTCCGAGGCCGACGCCGTGCACCCCGGGTACGGGTTCCTCTCCGAGAACGCCGAGTTCGCCCAGGCCGTCATGGACGCCGGGCTGACCTGGATCGGTCCCACCCCGCAGTCCATCCGGGACCTCGGCGACAAGGTCACCGCGCGCCACCTCGCCATGAAGGCGAACGTGCCGCTCGTGCCCGGCACCAAGGACCCCGTCAAGGACGCCGGCGAGATCCTCGCGTTCGCCGACGAGCACGGCCTGCCCGTCGCCATCAAGGCCGCCTTCGGCGGCGGCGGCCGCGGCCTCAAGGTCGCCCGCGAACGCGACGAGATCCCCGACCTGTTCGAGTCCGCGGTCCGCGAGGCCGAGGCCGCGTTCGGTCGCGGCGAGTGCTTCGTCGAGCGCTACCTCGACCGGCCCCGCCACGTCGAGGCCCAGGTCCTCGCCGACACGCACGGCAACGTCATCGTCGTCGGCACCCGCGACTGCTCCCTCCAGCGCCGCCACCAGAAGCTCGTGGAGGAGGCGCCCGCGCCGTTCCTCACCGACGAGCAGCGCGCCGTCATCCACGACGCCGCCAAGGCCATCTGCAAGGAGGCCGACTACCACGGCGCCGGCACCGTCGAGTTCCTCGTCGCCGTCGACGGCACCATCTCCTTCCTCGAGGTGAACACCCGCCTCCAGGTCGAGCACCCCGTCTCCGAGGAGACCAGCGGCCTCGACCTCGTGCGCGAGCAGTTCCGCATCGCCTCCGGCGAGCGGGTCCCGCTCACCGAGGACCCCGCGCCGCGCGGCCACTCCATCGAGTTCCGCATCAACGGCGAGGACCCCGGCCGCGGCTTCCTCCCCGCCCCCGGCGCCGTCACCAAGCTGCGCCTCCCGGCCGGCCCCGGCGTGCGCGTCGACACCGGCATCGAGGAGGGGTCCGTCATCGACGGGAACTTCGACTCGCTGCTCGCCAAGGTCATCGTCACCGGCTCCACCCGCGAGGAGGCCCTGCGCCGCTCCGCGCGCGCCCTCGCCGAGATGGAGGTCGAGGGCATCGCCACGGTGCTCCCGTTCCACCGCCTCGTCGTCGAGGACCCGGCGTTCGCCGAGGACTTCACCGTCCACACCCGCTGGATCGAGACCGAGTGGGACAACACGCTCGACCCGTTCGACGCGGGCGCGGGCGCGGGCGGCGACGCCGAGGAGCGCACCAGCCTCGTCGTCGAGGTCGGCGGGAAGCGCCTCGAGGTGTCCATCCCCGCCGGGCTGCTCAACCCGGTCGCGTCCAGCAAGCCGAAGAAGCGCGCCGCGAAGAGGCAGTCCGACTCCGGCCCGGCGATCGGCGGCGACTCGCTGCCCTCGCCGATGCAGGGCACCATCGTCAAGGTCGCCGTCGCCGACGGCCAGTCCGTCGTCAAGGGCGACACGATCGTGGTCCTGGAGGCCATGAAGATGGAGCAGCCCATCGAGGCCCACAAGTCGGGCACGGTCTCGGGCCTCGAGGTCGCCATCGGCGACGTCGTCGCGGCCGGCGCGCCGATCTGCCAGATCTCGGAGTAGCCGGCCCCGCGCCGTCAAGAGCCTCCGGTGACGGGAAGCCGTAACGGATCTGTCGGGTGCAAGACTTACAGGCGACCCCCGAACGGGGGACAATTGACGTTGCTGTGCGTAGCACCACATGCACTGCTGCCCACGACCGAAACCGGGTTAGGGTTCCCGGCGGCGGAAATCCTCCGCCGGACCCGACCACTCCCTACAGGGGGCTTGCCATGCGCTTCATCGACGGAACTCCTGAGCACGATCTCACCTACGCCGACGTGTTCATGGTCCCCAACCGGTCGAACGTCGCCTCGCGACTCGACGTCGACCTGTCGACCGGCGACGGCACCGGCAACTCGATCCCGATCATCGCGGCGAACATGACCGCGGTCTCGGGCCGCCGCATGGCCGAGACGCTCGCCCGCCGCGGCGCCCTCGCCGTCATCCCCCAGGACATCCCCGTCGACGTCGTCGCCGACGTCATCGCCCGCGTCAAGTCCCGCCCCCTCGACTGCGACGCCGCCCTGACCCTCCCCCCGACGGCCACCGTCGCCGAGGCCATCGCGCTGTTCCCGAAGCGCGCCCACGGCGCCGTCATCGTCATCGACTCCGAGCGCCGCCCCCTCGGCGTCGTCACCGAGGCCGACTGCCGCGGCGTCGACCGCTTCACCCAGCTGGAGCAGGTCGCCTCCGACCGGCTCGTGACCCTCCCCATCGGGACCTCCGAAGCCGAGGCGTTCCGCACCCTCGAAGCGGCGAACGTGAAGCTCGCGCCCGTCCTCGACGCCGAGGGCCGCCTCCACGGCGTCATCACCCGCGCCGGCGCCCTCCGCAACACCATCTACCGGCCCAACACCGACGCCGACGGCCGGCTCCGCGTCGCCGTCGCCATCGGCATCAACGGCGACGTCACCGGCAAGGCCGCCGCCCTCGTGGAGGCCGGCGCCGACGTCATCGTCGTCGACACCGCCCACGGGCACCAGGAGAAGATGCTCGACGCCCTCAAGCTCGTCCGCGACGCCGCCCCGGGCCTGCCCGTCGCGGCCGGGAACGTCGTCACCGCCGAGGGCGCGATGGACCTCATCAACGCCGGCGCCGACATCGTCAAGGTCGGCGTGGGCCCCGGCGCCATGTGCACCACCCGCATGATGACCGGCGTCGGCCGCCCCCAGTTCTCGGCCGTCCTCGAATGCGCCGCGACCGCCCGCCGCATGGGCCGCCACGTCTGGGCCGACGGCGGCGTCCGCCACCCCCGCGACGTCGCCCTCGCCCTCGCCGCGGGCGCCTCGAACGTCATGATCGGCTCCTGGTTCGCCGGCACCCACGAGTCCCCCGGCGACATGCACTACGACTCGAACGGCAAGCCCTACAAGGAGTCCTTCGGCATGGCCTCGGCCCGCGCCGTCAAGGCCCGCAGCGCCGGCGAGACCTCCTTCGACCAGGCCCGCAAGGCCCTGTTCGAGGAGGGCATCTCGACCGGCCGCATGTACCTCGACCCGCAGCGGCCCGGCGTGGAGGACCTGCTCGACTCGATCATCGCCGGCATCCGGTCCTCCGCGACCTACGCCGGAGCGACGAACCTCGAGGAGTTCCACGAGCGCGCCGCCGTCGGCGTCCAGTCCGCCGCCGGGTACACCGAGGGCGCTCCGGTCCCGAGCAGCTGGTAGGCCTGCGCCGGTCGTTCCGGATCTCGGCTGAGGCCGGTCGCCGGCGGGTGTGCTGCCGGTGAGCCGGTCCGGTGCTCGATGCCCGGTCTGATCTTGTGCGAGGCCGCGGGCGTCCGCCTTTCGGCGGGCGCCCGCGGTGTTGCTCGCGAGGTGTCCCGGCAGGAGCCGGGCGCGGATGCATCCGCGCCCGGTCTTCGGGGGCGGCCCCCGGGGTTCCCACTTTCGCCGCCGGTCCTGCCGGGACCGAACCTCCGCTCCGCACTTCCACCGGAGCAGACGTTTTTTCTCTACCAACAATCACAGGTCCGGCCGGGGTTGCCAAGATCCGGTTTCCGGCCTGTGGATAACTCTTCGAGCGGAGGGTTGCCTGGGAACCGGCTGCCCGGGGCGCGGCAGCCGCGCCTTGGTCTGCGTGGTGGCCTTGACATGGGTTGGAGCTGGGGTTTCCTCTGCTCATCCCTCTACTTTGGCAGCCTTGCCACCGACCGGCCACTACCGGTTTCTCACCTGTGGACAACTCTGCCCGAGACCCGGCTCAGCTCGCGGCGTCGCGGGCCAGGAGCGCGGCCTGGACCCGGTTCGCGCATTCGAGTTTGGCGAGGATGCGGCTGACATAGGTCTTCACCGTCGCCTCGCTCATGTGCGCCCGCGCGGCGATCTCCGCGTTCGCCAGGCCCTCCGCCAGCAGGTCGAGGACCTCCCGCTCGCGCGCGGCGAGCCGGCCCACGCGGGCGGCCGCGTCGCGGCGGCGCGGTGCCGCGCCGGGGGCGACGAGGCCGAGGACCATCCGGGTGACCACCGGCGACAGGTACGCCTCCCCCGCCGCCACGGCGCGGACCGCGGTCACCAGCTCGTCCGGGGTGCAGGTCTTCAGCACGAACCCGGCCGCGCCCCGCTCGACCGCGGCGAGGACGTTCTCCTGGTCGCCGAAGGAGGTCAGCACCAGCGCCCGCGTGCCCGGCGCCAGGCGCTCGACCACCTCCAGGCCGCCGAGGCCGGGCATGTGCAGGTCCACCAGCGCCACCTGCGGGCGGTGCCGCTCCACCGCGTCGAGGGCCTCGCGGCCGGTGCCGGCGGTCGCGACGACGGTGACGCTGGCGGCCTCGAGGACCGTGCGGACCCCTTCGACGACGAGCGGCTCGTCGTCGGCGACGACCACCGTCGTCATCGGACCCCCGCGACGGAGCTGAGCGGCACGAGGACGAGGAGGAGGACGAGGGTCGCGAACGCGGCGGCGCGGACGCGGGGCGCGGCGCGCGGGGCAGGGGTGCGGGGCAGCATGGCGCTCAGGCGGAAGCGGCCGTCCTCGGTGCGGTGGTCGAGGAGGCCTCCGGCGGCGTCGACGTGCTCGCGGAGGCCGGTGAGGCCGTGGCCGCCGGCGAGGGCGGGGGGCGCGGCGGCGGGGAGGGGGTTCTCGACGGTGACGAGGAGCGCGTCGTCCTCCCAGGTGACGGTGGCGGTGACGGGAGCGCCGGGGGCGTGCTTGGCGGCGTTCGCGAGGCCTTGTTCGAGGACGGCGTGGGCGGCGCGGGAGCCGGCGGGCGGGAAGGGGCCGGGTTCGCCGCGCTGGCGGAGGTCGACGGGGACGCCGGCGGCGACGAACTGGGCGGCGAGGGCCGCGGCGGCACCGGAGTCGAAGTCGGGGCCGGGCCGGTCGGCGCCGCGGAGGACGGTGACGAGGCCGTGGAGGTCGTCGACGGCGCCGCGGAGGGTGTCGCCGACGCGGCGGGCCTCGGCGCGGCGGGCGGGGTCGGTCTCGCGGACTTCGAGGGCGGCGGCCTGGACGGCGGCGAGGCCGAGGCGGCGGCCGATGCGGTCGTGCATGTCGCGGGCGAGGCGGAGGCGTTCGCGGTGGACGGCGGCCTCGCGTTCGCGTTCGGCGCGGCGGAAGCGCTGCCAGAGGGCGACGACGACCGCGGCGGCGAGCAGGGCGAGGACGCCGGCGGGGACGGGTCCGGCGGGGAGCATCGCGAAGACGGCGAACTCGATCAGGACGATCGCGATCGCCGCGAGGAGGCCTCTCATAGGGCCAGGGTACGCATCGGGCGCCGGGGGCGGGCGTTCACTTTCGTCGCTGATGGCCGCGACGTTCGGGGACTGGGCTCGCGCCGTCCGGTCTCCTTACGGTGGCCGGGTGATCGAAGTCGAGAATCTGACCAAGCGGTATCGGGGCGGCGCGGCCGTCGACGATCTGACCTTCACTGTGGAGCCGGGGCGCGTCACCGGTTTCCTCGGGCCGAACGGCGCGGGGAAGTCCACGACGATCCGGATGATGCTGGGGCTCGCACGGCCGTCGGCCGGGCGGGCGCTGATCGGCGGGCGGCCGTATGCGGCGCTCGCGCGGCCGCTGACGGTGGTCGGGGCGCTGCTGGAGGCGGGCGATCTGCATCCGACGCGGACGGCGCGGGAGCATCTGCGGTGGCTCGCGCGCAGCAACGGGATCGGGGAGCGGCGGATCGGGGAGGTGCTGGAGGAGACCGGGATGGCCGCGGCGGCGGGGAAGCGGGCGCGGACGCTGTCGCTGGGGATGCGGCAGCGGCTCGGGGTGGCCGCGGCGCTGCTGGGCGACCCGGAGGTGCTGATCCTGGACGAGCCGGTGAACGGGCTCGACCCGGAGGGGGTGATCTGGATCCGGAACCTGGCGAAGCGGTTGGCGGGCGAGGGGCGGACGGTGCTGGTGTCGTCGCACCTGATGTCGGAGATGGCGCTGACGGCGGCGCATCTGGTGGTGATCGGGCGCGGGCGGCTGCTCGCGGACCTGTCGACGGAGGCGTTCGTGGCGGCGCACGACGGTTCGAGCCTGGAGGAGGCGTTCATGCGGTTGACGGGCGCGTCGGTGGAGTTCCGGTCGGGGGGTGCGCGATGAGCGCGTTCGCGCGGGCGGTGTCGGCGGAGTGGGTGAAGATCCGGTCCGTGCGGTCCACTGTGGTCACATTGGGGTTGTTCGCGGCCGTGGCGGCGGGGTTGAGCGCGCTCATCGCGCAGGGGTTCAGTCCGGGCGGGCCGGAGACGGACGCGGTGCAGCCGGTGTTCTTCGGGCTGCTGACGGCGCAGCTGGTGCTGGTGACGTTCGCGGTCGCGACGGCGGGGGCGGAGTTCTCGACGGGCACGATCCGGGCGTCGCTGGCGGCGGTGCCGTCGCGGGGCCGGTGGTACGCGGCGAAGATGACGGGGATCGGGGTGACGGCCGGGGCGGCGGCGCTGCTGGTGGAGGCGGCGGTGTTCGGGCTGGTCAGGTTGGTGATCGGCGAGGACGCGGCGCCGCTGTCGGAGTGGTGGACGGTGCAGGCGCTGCTGGGCGGGTGGTTCCACCTGACGCTGCTGAGCGTGTTCACCGCGGCGGTGGCGGTGATGCTGCGCAGCACGGTGCTCGCGCTGTCGGTGCTGCTGCCGGTGCTGTTCCTGGGCTCGCAGGGGCTGGGGAACATCGATGCGATCAGGCCGGTGGCGCAGTACCTGCCCGACCAGGTCGGGATGGTCATCATGCACCTGACGGTGCCGGGCGATCCGCGGTTCGGGCGGGACTACGGGCCGTGGGAAGGGATCGCGATCCTGGTGCTGTGGACGGCGGCGGCGCTCGCGGGCGGATGGTTCGCCATGCGCCGCAGGGACGCCTGAAACCGGTGCGGGGCGGCGAGCGGCCGTCCCGCACCCCTGTGGACCGTCCCTTTTTGAGGGAAGATCCCACGGTCGCACACGGTTCTCATATAGCTTCGCTCTGTAGTCGGCCTGTGTTTCGGGGGCCGCAGGTCCAGCGGGCGACGGTCCGCGACAGACACGAAGGAGCACCTGTGAATCGCATGGCCATCCTCGGCGCCGGCTCGATGCTGCTCGCCGCCGCCCTCGCCGCGGTCCCCGCGACCGCCGGAGCGCAGGCCCCGGCCCCTGAAAAGAAGGTCGTCCTGGTGAACGCACCGTTCACCGGCAAGGGCGACAACCTGCCGCCGGACGCACTGTCGCTCAACGCGTGCCTGACCGCCGCAACGGAGCTCAAGGGCGTCAACGAGTTCGACTCGTGCGCCGACCAGAACCTCGGCCCGGTCCCCGAGTCCGGGAAGTCCCCCGGGTTCCTCCAGCTCACCGACGCCGGGCAGTACGACGCCGGCGCCGCGATCTACGACCACGCGCTCCAGAACGTCGGCGGCATCGAGGTCACGTTCGCGCAGTACCAGTACGGCGGCACCCACGCCGACGGCATCTCGTTCTTCCTCGTGGACGGCGACACCAGCCTCACCGAGGCCGGTGCGTACGGCGGCAGCCTCGGCTACGCCCAGAACACGAACCGGCCCGGTGTCGACGGCGGCTATCTCGGCCTCGGCCTGGACGCCTGGGGCAACTTCTCGGCCGACACCGAGGGCCGCGGGGCCGGGTGCCCCGAGGACTACCAGGCGCCCGACTACCTCCAGGTGCCGCTGAACCGCGCCCCCGACAATGTGGCGCTGCGCGGGCCCGGCCAGGGCTACGAGGGCTACTGCCTCCTCGCGACCACCGCCACCGACGAGAAGATCGGCACCTACAAGTACGGCGACCTCTACGGCACCGACTTCACCGAGACCCTGAGCACCGACACGCTCGAGGACGCCAAGCGGCTCGTGAAGCTCAAGATCACCGAAGGGAAGCACCCGACGGTCACCGTCGACATCGACTTCCTCGACGGCGACGGCTGGGAGCGGGTCCTCGAGACCACCATGCCGTTCGAGGCTCCCGACACGTTCAAGATCGGGTTTGCGTCCTCCACCGGGCGCGCCACCGACGTCCACCTGATCCGCCACCTGCGCGTCGAGACCTTCGTGGAGTGACCGCGCTTCGAGCAGTGGAAGGGGGGCGCGCCCTCCGGCGCGGGCCCCTTCGCGTGCGGGCTCAGAACTCCATGAGCTGGCGGGCGGCCTCGGCGACCGAGCCCGACAGCGACGGGTAGATCGTGAACGTGCGGGCGACCTGCTCGACGGTGAGGCGCTGCTCCACGGCGAGCGCGATCGGGGTGATGAGCTCGGAGGCGCGGGAGCCGACCACGACGCCGCCGGCGACGATCCCGGAGGACTTCCACGCGAACAGCTTCACGAAGCCCTCGGTGCGGTCGAGCATCTTCGCGCGCGGGTTCGACGCGAACGGCAGCAGCACCCCGCGGCAGTCCACCTTGCCGGAGTCGACGTCGGCCTGGGTGACGCCGACGGAGGCGAGCTCGGGGTCGGTGAACACGTTCGCGGCCACGTGGGCGAGCTTGATGGGGCGCACGGCCTCGCCGAGGGCGTGCCAGATCGCGATGCGGCCCTGCATGGCCGCGACCGAGGCGAGGGCGTGGACGCCGGTGACGTCGCCCGCGGCGTACACGCCGGGGACGTTGGTGCGCGAGACCTTGTCGACGGGGATGAAGCCGCGCTCGTCGACGGTGATCCCGTAGGCGTGCAGGCCCAGGTTGTCGGAGTTGGGGATCGAGCCGACGCAGATGAGGGCGTGGCTGCCCTCGATGACGGTGCCGTCGTCGAGCTCGACTTCGACGCCGTCGTCGGTGCGGCGGGCCGCGGCGGCGCGGGAGTGGTTGCGCACGTCCATGCCGCGGCGCACGAACACGCGGCCGACGGTCTCGGCGGCCTCGGCGTCCTCGTGGGGCATGACGCGGTCGCGGGAGGAGATCAGGGTGACCTGGGAGCCCATGGCGAGGTACGCGGAGGCGAACTCGGCGCCGGTGACGCCGGAGCCGACGACGACGAGGTGCTCGGGGAGCTCCTTGAGGTCGTAGAGCTGGCGCCAGGTGAGGATGCGCTCGCCGTCGACGGGCGCGGAGGTGAGCGTGCGGGGGGTGGCGCCGGTGGCGATGAGGACGACGTCGGCGTCGGCGTCGAACGGCTCGCCCTCGACGGGGACCACGTGGAGTTCGTGGACGTAGTTGTAGCCCTTGTCGACGCGGAGCGCGCCGCGCCCGTAGACGATGTTGACGCCCTGGTTGACGAGCTTCTGCGCGATGTCGGCGGACTGCTGGGTGGCGAGGCGGCGGACGCGGCCGTTGACGGCGACGGGGTCGGTGGCGGCCTCCTTGGCCGCCACGCCGAGCTCGCTCGACTCGTGGATCTCGGTGAGCACGTTGGAGGCGGCGATGAACGTCTTCGAGGGGACGCAGTCGGAGAGGACGCACGCCCCGCCGGCCCCGGTGGCCTCGATGAGGGTGACGTCGGCGCCGAGCTGGGCCGCCACGAGGGCGGCCTCGTAGCCGGCCGGGCCTCCGCCGATGATCGCTACTCGTGCCACGGGTGCGCCTTTCGGTGTTCGGGATGCTTCAGTGCGGGCTCGTTTAAGGGTATCTTCGAGTCGTGCATCTCTATGCCGCGTATGGCTCGAATCTCGACCCTGCCCGAATGCGCGCGACCTGCCCGCGGTCGCCGCTGGTCGGCACGGGCTGGCTGGAGGGGTGGCGCCTGACGTTCGGCGGCGCCGACCTCGGCTGGGAGTCCGCGGTCGCCACCGTCGTCGAGGCGCCCGGCGAGCGGGTCTTCGTGTCGCTCTACGACCTCGACCCGGCCGACCGGCAGGTCCTCGACGAGCTGGAGGGCTTCAACTCGAAGCTCTACCGCAAGATGCACACCCAGGCCGCGACCCTGGAGGCGAACCGCCAGGTGTGGCTGTACGTCTTCGAGGGCTTCGAGGGCGGTCTCCCCAGCCAGTGGTACCTCGACGAGATCCTCCGCGCCGCCGAGGCCGCGGGCGCCCCGCAGGACTACGTCGAGACGCTCCGCAAGCGCCCGACCGCCGAATAGCGGCACCGGCCGGCGACCGCGGTCCCCCGACCGCGGCGGCCGTCCCCGATCTCGGCGGCCATCGTCGACCGCGGCGGCCGTCCCGGACCGGGAGGGCGCCGGCCGTCCCGGCACGGGTGTCGCACCCGCCGGATACGGTTCGGATAGGGGCGCTTCGAATGTCCGTTTCGCCCCGGACGCTCCGTTCACCTTCGCCGACGGCGGGGCGGGCGCTCGCCGCGCCCGCCCCGCCGTCGTGTTTCGCTCAGCTCGGCTCAGAAGGCCGGACTCTGCGCCGCCGCAAGGACGGTGTGGACCATGACGCGGACGCCGTGCGAGAGCGCGGTCTCGTCGATGTCGAAGTCGCCCTGGTGGATGTCGAGGCGCTCGCCCGGGCGGCCGACGCCGAGGCGGGCCATCGCGCCGGGGATCTGCTCCAGGTAGTACGCGAAGTCCTCGCCGCCCATGGACATCGGGGCCTCGACGACGGCCTCGGGGCCGAGCGCCGCGGCCGCCGCGCCCGCGAACATCGCGGAGGCGGAGCGGTCGTTGACGACCGGCGGCACGCCGCGGCGGTAGTCGATCTCGCACTCCACGCCCGAGGCGCGGGCGACCGAGCGGGTGATCTCCTGGACCAGGTCCGGGATCATGTCCCAGGTCTCGCGCCCGTGGACGCGCACCGTCGCGCGGGCGAGGGCCTCCTGCGGGATCGCGTTCGCGGCCTCCCCGGCCTGGACCGCGCCGAACACGATCGCGACCGACTGGCGCGGGTCGAGGCGGCGGTTCACCAGCGCGGGGACGTCGACGACGACGCGCCCGATGGCGTTGACCAGGTCGCTGGTGAGGTGCGGGCGGGAGGTGTGCCCGCCGCGGCCCTTCATGCGGACCTCCATGACGTCGCACGCGGCCGTGAGCGGCCCGTTGCGGACGCCGATCTGCCCGGCCTGGAACTGCGGGTCGCAGTGGAAGGCGAAGATCGCGGCGACGTCGGTGAGCGCGCCGTACTTGATCATCGTGGGCGCGCCCGAGGGGAACTGCTCCTCTGACGGCTGGAAGATCAGGCGGAAGCGGCCCGGGAGGCCCTCGCGGCGCTCCAGCTCGTGGAGGACGCGGCCGACGCCGAGGAGCATCGCGGTGTGGGCGTCGTGGCCGCACGCGTGGCAGACGCCTTCGACGGAGGAGCGGTACGGGACCTGCTTCGGGTCGTGGATCGGCAGGGCGTCCATGTCCGCGCGGATCGCGATCACGTGGTCGCCGGTGCCGATGTCGCAGGTCAGGCCGGTGCCGTCGGGGATGAGCTGCGGTTCGAGCCCGGCTTCGGCGAGGCGCGCGGCGACGTACTCGGCCGTGTCGTGCTCCTGGCGCGAGAGGCGCGGGTTCGCGTGGATGTGGCGGCGTGCGGCGACGACCTCGGCGGCGTGGGCGTGGAGCCACCCGTCGAGGAAGTCCGGCAGCGATGTGGACATGGCCTGCTCCGAAGCGGTGGTGCCGGGCGAAGCGCTCCCGGCTGCGGTGTCGTGCGAGGGCAAGGCGGCGGGTACCACGCGACACGCCTCCGGTGCGATCGCACTCGGCAGCGGTTCATTCGATTTCGTGGCGGTACCCATCTCGACGACTTTCTCCGCAGTGAGCGTGTACATTTCCTTCGCGCCTCGCAATTCGCGTTCGAGGATCAAAGCCAATGGAGGGCGATCCGGCAAGCTTAATCCGATCGCACTCCGTTGCGGCTAGCGCCGTGATTTGCGACGCCCGGCGGCGCGTCCGGACGCACGTTGGCGAGCCCGGGGTCACGGCCGCGCGACAGCCGGTCACGGCCCTGTGGGCCGAACCCGCTGTCATAAGGCATAACGCTTGCCGAGCCGATTAGTTACGGCCGAGATCCGACTTTTGCACGGACGGCGGCGGCGTCGCCGGTCGATGACGCCGCCGCGGTCAAGTGTTTCCCCGTCCCGCGAGTCCGGCGACAGACATCCTGTGCGCTTCGCCCCTCGCGTCTATTCGCTCACCAGTTGTCGGCGGGGACGTGGCGCCCCCATTCGGCGGCGAGCGCGGTGCACACCTCGCCGACCGTGGCGCCCGCGGCGAGCGCCGACTTGAGCGGGTACAGCACGTTGTCGGTGCCCGCGGCGGCGCGGCGCAGACGTGTGAGGGCGGCGCCGAGCGCGTCGGCGTCCCTTCCGGCGCGGTGGGCGGCGAGGCGGTCGACCTGCGCGGCCTCGATCGCGGGGTCCACTTTGAGCGGACTGTAGGGCGCTTCGTCCCCGTTGAGGACGTATTTGTTGACGCCGACGACGGTCTGCTCGCCGGCGTCGATGCGCTTGGCGGTCTCGTAGGCGCTGCGCTCGATCTCGCTCTTCTGGAAGCCCTCCTCGATGGCGGCGACGGCGGAGCCGTGCGCGAAGACCGCGTCGATGAGGCGGAGGGCCTCGGCCTCGATCTCGTCGGTGAGGGCCTCGACGGCGTAGGAGCCGGCGAAGGGGTCGACGGTGGCGGTGAGGTCGGTCTCGGCGGCGATGACCTGCTGGGTGCGGAGGGCGAGGCGCGCGGAGGTGTCGGTGGGGAGGGCGATGGCCTCGTCGTAGGCGTTGGTGTGGAGGGACTGGGTGCCGCCGAGGACGGCGGCGATGGCCTGGACGGTGACGCGGGCGAGGTTGACCTCGGGCTGCTGGGCGGTGAGCTCGACGCCGGCGGTCTGGGTGTGGAAGCGGAGCTTGAGGGAGCGGGGGTCCTTCGCGCCGAAGCGGTCGCGCATGACGTTGGCCCAGATGCGGCGGGCGGCGCGGAACTTGGCGACCTCGGTGAGGAGGGTGGAGCGGGCCACGAAGAAGAAGGAGAGGCGCGGTGCGAAGGCGTCGACGTCGAGGCCGGCGGCGAGGGCGCAGTTCACGTACTCGATGCCGTCGGCGACGGTGAACGCGAGCTCCTGCGCGGGGGTCGCCCCGGCCTCGGCCATGTGGTAGCCGGAGATGGAGATCGTGTTCCACTGCGGCAGTTCGGCGGCGCAGTACGCGAACGTGTCGGCGACCAGGCGCAGGGAGGGCGCGGGCGGGAAGATGTAGGTCCCGCGGGCGATGTACTCCTTGAGGATGTCGTTCTGGATGGTCCCACGGAGGGCGGCGGGGTCGACGCCCTGCTCCTCGGCGACGAGCTGGTAGAGGACGAGGAGGACGGCGGCGGGGGCGTTGATCGTCATGGAGGTCGAGACCTCGCCGAGGGGGATGTCCTGGAAGAGGGCGCGCATGTCGGCGAGGGAGTCGACGGCGACGCCGACCTTGCCGACCTCGCCGGCGGCCTCGGGCGCGTCGGAGTCGTAGCCCATCTGGGTGGGCAGGTCGAAGGCGACGGACAGGCCGGTGGTGCCGGCGGCCAGGAGGTCCCGGTAGCGGCGGTTGGACTCGGCGGCCGTGGCGAAGCCGGCGTACTGGCGCATGGTCCAGGGCCGGGAGGTGTACATGGTGGGGTGGACGCCGCGCGTGTAGGGGAAGGACCCGGGTTCGCCGAGGCGCTCGGCGAGGTCCGGCGGGGTGTCGGCGGGGCCGTAGACGGGCCGGATCTCGATCCCGTCCCGGCCTTGCGGTGACGACTGCATGGCTGCCATCCTAGGTGGTGCGTCGCGCCACCGGGAAGTCCTGGGCTCTCCGGCGGCGCCTTCGCGCTCCCGGGGCGGGGTCCGCCCGTTCCGCCGCCGGGGGCGCGTGCGGTCCCGGTCGGTGCGGGGCGTGCGATGCGTAAGCGGGCCCGGTACAGCGTCGGTGGCCGGGACGCGGCAGACTAGGGGGGATCCCTCGCGAGGAGTGGTTGCATGACGTACTCATCTGACTACGGTCGCGGTGGTCCCGGCGCCTATGAGGACCCCCGATCCGGGCCGGAGCCGTCCCCTCGGTACGCCCCCGGCGAGCCGTCGCGCCCGCAGCCGGGCCACGGCTACGGCGCCGCGTACGGCTCGGAGCCGGGCGGCCGGTCCTGGAGGGAGCCCGCCGGGGCGGACCCGTACGACTCGAGCCGGCAGGGGTACAACCGCGACCCGTACGGCGGCGACTCCTACGGGGACTCCTCGTACCGGCACAGCTCCTCGTACGGCAACTACGGGAACCTCGGGCAGAGCTTCGCCGTCGGCGGCGAGCCGGGGCCGGGCGGCCCCGCCGCGGGCGGTCCGGGCAACCGGGCGCGCCCCGGCGACCTCGTCGGCGACCGCTACCGGCTCGAGGACCTGGTCGGCAAGGGCGGCAACGGGTCGGTGTGGCGCGCCCACGACACGGTGCTGCGACGGGAGGTGGCCTTGAAAGAGGTGTTCCTCCCGCCGGACCTGCCGCCGCAGGAGCGGTCCCAGCTCATCGACCGGTCGCGGCGCGAGGCGCAGATCGCGGCCGGGCTCTCGCACCCGGCGGTGATCCGCGTGTTCGACGTGGTCGAGCACGGCGGCCTGCCGTGGATCGTCATGGAGCTGCTCCAGTCCCGGAGCCTGGCCGAGATCCTGTCGCAGGACGGGCCGCTCCAGCCGCGCGTGGCCGCGAAGATCGGCCTGGCCCTGGTCGGGGCGCTGCAGGCGGCGCACGACGCGGGGATCATCCACCGCGACGTCAAGCCCGGCAACGTGCTCATCTCGACCGACGGGCGGTGCGTCCTCTCCGACTTCGGTGCGGCGCAGCTGCACCAGGTGTCGGGCGGGACGACGCCCGGGAAGGTCCTCGGGTCCGCGCACTACATCGCGCCGGAGCGGGCGGTCGGGCATCCGGCCGAGCCCGCGTCCGACGTGTTCAGCCTCGGCGTGACCCTGTACGCCGCCGTGGAGGGGCGCCCGCCGTTCGACCGCGGCGACGCCGTCTCGACGATGCGCGCGGTCGTGCAAGAGCCGCCGGAGAGCCCGCGGAGCGCCGGGCCGCTGACGCCGCTGCTCGGCGGGATGCTCGCGAAGGACCCGGGCCAGCGCATGGTGCTGCCGCAGGTCCGCCAGGAGCTGCAGGCGCTGCTCGCCGGCCCGCTCGCGGGCCCGGGCGGGCCGGGGCACCAGTCGCCGCCGTACCGCGGCGGCGCGGGCGAGTCCTCGGGCTACCGGGAGGTGTCGCCGCCGCGCACGGGGCCGCGTCCGCGGGTGCGCGAGCAGGAGCCGGAGCCGCGGTCGAACCCGTGGAAGTCGGCGTCGGTGATCGCGATCTGCGTGATGCTGGTGCTCGTGCTGGGCTGGGGCGCTTACAAGTTCCTCACCGGCGGGGGCGACGGCGGCGGGGGCGGCGCGGAGGACCCGGGCACGAGCGAGGAGGCCGCGGACGGGGGCGAGTCCCCTGCGGACGGCGGCGAGTCGCCGGCCGACGGCGGGGCGGCGCCGTTCGAGACCGCGACGTACGAGGGGGACGGCTTCTCCGTCGCCTATCCGGCGGCGTGGACCGAGGGCGAGACCGGGGACGACTCGCAGCAGTTCGTCAACCCCGAGGACGACACCCAGTGGGTCCGCTTCTACGCGGGGTCCGACCGGGGGCTCCCCGACACCGAGGCGTACCTGGACGGAATCTGGGAGGGCCTGCCGAGCGAGATGACCGACCTGGAGCAGGTGCGGCTCGAGGCGGTCGAGATCGCCGGGATGGGCGGCCACGTGCTGGAGTACACGGGCACGAACACCGATGAGGCGGGGGCGGAACGGCACTCGGTGTTCGCGGTGGTCGACGCCGGCGACGGCACGAGCTTCGGGATCTTCATCTCGGGGGACGCCGACGTCTGGGAGCTATCACAGGGCGTCTACGACACCGCGACTGCTTCGTTCGCTACCGGCTGAGGCCACACCGTCCGCAACACCGGTCTCCCAGGCTGCGGATATGCGACCATTTCCCCATGACCGACCAGACGAATCTCGATGCGCTGCGGGCCGAAGCGCTCCAGTGGATCACCGACGACCCCGACAAGGCGGGCCGCGACGAGCTGTACCGGCTCCTCGACGGGCTGCCGGAGACCGCGGACGAGCTGGCCGACCGCTTCTCGGGGCGGCTGAAGTTCGGCACCGCCGGGCTGCGCGGTCCGCTCCGGGCGGGCCCCAACGGGATGAACCTCGCGGTGGTGCGCGCCGCCGCGGCCGGACTCGCGAACTGGCTGGACGCCAAGGGCGCCGAGGGGCCCGTGGTCGTCGGGTACGACGCGCGGCACGGCAGCCGCGAGTTCGCGCTCGAGACCGCGCGCGTGGTCACCGGGTCCGGGCGGCGGGCGCTGGTGATGCCCGGTCCGCTGCCGACGCCGGTGACGGCGTTCGCGGTGACGCGCCTCGACGGCGCGGCCGCGGTGCAGGTGACCGCGAGCCACAATCCGCCGCAGGACAACGGGTACAAGGTGTACCTGGGCCGGGAGCTCGGCGGGGACCTCGGTGCGGGCGCGCAGATCGTGCCGCCCGCGGACACGGAGATCGAGGCGGCGATCGAGGCGCTCGGGCCGCTCTCGGAGATCCCGCTCGGCGACGAGGGCGAGACCCTCGACGAGGGCGTCCTCGACGAGTACCTGGCGGCGGTGGCCTCGGTGGTCGACCCCGACGACCCGAAGCGGCTCGCGTCGGTCGCGACGCCGATGCACGGCGTCGGCGGGGCCACGCTCGTGAAGGCCATGGTGCGCGCGGGGTTCCCGGCGCCGTCGCTGGTGGCCGAGCAGGCCGAGCCCGACGCGGACTTCCCGACGGTCGCGTTCCCCAACCCCGAGGAGCCGGGCGCGATCGACCTGCTCAAGGCGCTCGCGGTCGACGAGGGCGCGGACGTGGCGCTGGCGCTCGACCCGGACGCGGACCGCTGCTCGGTGGCGGTGCCGACCGGTGACGGCGGCTGGCGGCAGCTGTCGGGCAACGAGGTGGGGGTGCTGCTCGCGGACCACTGGATGCGCAAGGGCCGCAAGGGCACGTATGCGACCACGATCGTGTCCACGACGCAGCTGAAGGCCATGTGCGCCGCGCGCGGCTTCGCGTACATGGAGACCCTCACGGGCTTCAAGTGGCTGGCGCGCACCAGCCCCGACCTCGCGTTCGCGTTCGAGGAGGCGCTCGGGTACTGCGTGGCGCCGGAGTTCCTGCGCGACAAGGACGGGATCTCCGCGGCGCTGGTCGTCGCCGAGATCGCGGCGGGCCAGGCGGCGCGCTTCGCGACGCTCCAGGACCGGCTCGACGAGCTGGCCGAGGAGTTCGGGGTGTACGAGACGGGGCAGCTGTCGGTGCGCGTGGAGGACCTCGCGGAGATCGCGGCGTGCATGAAGCGCCTGCGCGCCAACCGTCCCGCGTCGCTGCTGGACGAGCCGGTGGTGGACTACCTGGACCGGCTGCCGGAGGCGGACGTCGTCACGATCACCACGGCGAACGCGCGCGTGGTGGCCCGGCCGTCGGGCACCGAGCCGAAACTGAAGGCGTACCTCGAGGTCCGCGAGGACGTCGGCGGGGACCTGCAGGCGGCGCGCGAGCGCGCCCGCGCGAGCGTCGAGGCCCTGAAGGCCGAGATCGCCGCGGTCCTCGGCGTCCCGCACTAGGCGGGCCCGACGAGCGGGGGGCCGGGCGCGATGCGCCCGGCCCCCTTCAGCGTCGAGGTCAGAACCGCCGGTAGGCGCCGAACTGGCGGTCGCCGGCGTCGCCGAGGCCGGGGACGATGTAGGCCTTGTCGTTGAGGACCGGGTCGACGGCCGCGGTGGTCATGCGCATGGCGATCCCGGAGTCCGCGAGCTTCGCGATCCCGTCGGGGGCGCAGAGGACGGAGACGAGGTCGATGTCGGTGCAGCCGCGGGCGGCGATCATCTCGCAGCAGCGCAGGAGCGAGCCGCCGGTGGCGACCATGGGGTCGAGGACGATGACGTGGCGGTCGGCCAGGTCGTCGGGGAGCGACTCCATGTAGGCGTAGGGCTCGTGGGTCTCCTCGTCGCGGGCGAGGCCGACGAAGCCCATCGACGCGTCGGGGATCATGGCCTGGGCGGCGTCGGCCATGCCGAGGCCGGCGCGCAGGACGGGGACGAGGACCGGCGGGTTCCCCAGGCGGTAGCCCTTGGCGGGCGCGACCGGGGTCCGGATCTCGTATTCGGCTACGGCCACGTCGCGCGTGGCCTCGTAGACGAGCATCATGGTGAGCTCGTGCAGGGCGGCCCGGAAGCGCGGTGAGTCCGAGCGCTCGTCGCGCATGGCGGTGAGCCGTTCGGCGGCGAGCGGGTGTTCGACGATCTTGACATCCACGGTTCATAACCTTAACGCCCAGTTCGCCGCGGTAATGTGAGCCGGTCACCACAGTCTGATTGAGCGGTCTCGCAGATACGGATACGATCGGGTCATGGGATCAATTCTGAGCGGCGCCGAGGCCGCCTCCCTCGTCCGCGCCCTCCCGGGCGTCGACGCGGTCGGCCTCGAGGCGCGCGCGGCGGGGCTCTCGACCCGCTCGGTCAAGACGACGTCGAAGGCGCAGGTGATCGACCTCGCCATCAGCATGATCGACCTCACCACGCTCGAGGGCGCCGACACCCCCGGCAAGGTGCGGTCCCTCGCCGCGAAGGCGCGGCGGCCCGACGGCGACGCGCCCGCGACCGCCGCGGTCTGCGTCTACCCCTCCATGGTCGCCGCCGCGAAGGAGGCCCTCGCCGGCTCCGGCGTGCTGGTCGCCTCCGTCGCCACCGGCTTCCCCGCCGGGCAGGTCCCCCTCGACGTGCGGCTCGCCGACACCGAGGCCGCGGTGCGGGCCGGCGCCGACGAGATCGACATGGTCGTCAACCGGGGCGCGTTCCTCGCCGGGGACCTCGAACGGGTCTTCCACGAGATCAAGGCCGTCAAGGCCGCCGCCGGCGACGCCCGGCTCAAGGTCATCCTCGAGACCGGCGAGCTCGCCACCTACGACGCGGTCCGCCGGGCGTCCTGGCTCGCGATGTGGGCCGGCGCCGACTTCATCAAGACCTCCACCGGCAAGGTCGGCGTCAACGCGACCCTCCCGGTGACCCTGCTGATGATGCAGGCCGTGCGCGACTTCCGGGCCGCCACCGGCGTCCAGGTCGGCGTCAAGCCCGCCGGCGGCATCCGCAATACGAAGGACGCGATCAAGTACCTGGTCACCGTGAACGAGACCCTCGGCGACGACTGGCTGTCGAACGAGTGGTTCCGCTTCGGCGCATCCAGCCTCCTCAACGACCTGCTCATGCAGCGCCAGAAGCTCAAGACCGGCCACTACTCCGGCCCCGACTACGTGACGGTGGACTAGCCATGTTCGAGTACGCCCCCGCGCCCGAGTCGGTGCGGCCCTCCATCAAGGAGCACTACGGCCTGTTCATCGGCGGCGAGTTCGTCGACGCCGAGGACGGCGCCGTCTTCAAGTCCGTGAACCCCTCCACCGAGGAGACCCTGTTCACCGTCGCCGAGGCGGGCGGGGCCGACGTCGCGAAGGCCGTCGCCGCGGCCCGCCGCGCCCAGGAGACCGTGTGGGGGCCGATGAGCGGCACCGAGCGCGGCAAGTACCTGTTCCGCATCGCCCGGCTCCTCCAGGAGCGGGCCCGCGAGTTCGCCGTCGCCGAGTCCCTCGACAACGGCAAGCCCATCAAGGAGACCCGCGACTTCGACGTGCCGACCGCGGCGCAGCACTTCTTCTACCACGCGGGCTGGGCCGACAAGCTCGCCTTCGCGGGCCACGGGCCCGACCCGCGCCCGCTCGGCGTCGTCGGCCAGGTCATCCCCTGGAACTTCCCGCTCCTCATGCTGGCGTGGAAGATCGCGCCCGCGCTCGCGTGCGGGAACACGGTGGTGCTCAAGCCCGCCGAGACCACGCCGCTGACCGCGCTCATGTTCGCCGAGCTGTGCCAGGTGGCCGACCTGCCCCCGGGCGTCGTCAACATCCTCCCCGGCGCGGGCGCCGCGGGCGCCGCCGTCGTCGACGCCGACGTCGACAAGGTCGCCTTCACCGGCTCGACCGCCGTCGGCCGCGCCATCGCGAAGGCCGTCGCCGGCTCGAAGAAGAAGGTCACGCTCGAACTGGGCGGCAAGGCCGCCAACATCGTCTTCGACGACGCGCCGATCGACCAGGCCGTCGAGGGCGTCGTCAACGGGATCTTCTTCAACCAGGGGCACGTGTGCTGCGCCGGCTCCCGCCTCCTCGTGCAGGAGTCCGTCGCCGACGAGGTCCTGGAGCGGCTCAAGGCCCGCGTCGAGACCCTCCGCGTGGGCGACCCGCTCGACAAGAACACCGACGTCGGCGCCATCAACTCCGCCGAGCAGCTCGAGCGCATCACCGCGCTCACCGAGGCCGGCCGCGGCGAGGGCGCCGACGTGTGGCAGCCCGCCTGCGACCTGCCCGAGCAGGGGTTCTGGTTCCGCCCCACCGTGTTCACCGGCGTCCAGCAGTCCATGCGGATCGCGCAGGAGGAGATCTTCGGGCCGGTGCTCAGCGTCCTCACGTTCCGCACCCCCGACGAGGCGATCGCCAAGGCCAACAACACCCCCTACGGGCTGTCCGCCGGGGTGTGGACCGAGAAGGGCTCCAAGATCCTGTGGGCGGCCGAGCGGCTGCGCGCGGGCGTGGTGTGGGCCAACACGTTCAACCGGTTCGACGCCGCCAGCCCCTTCGGCGGCCTGAAGGAGTCCGGATACGGCCGCGAGGGCGGCCGCCAGGGACTGGAGGCGTACCTCGATGTCTGACCGACTGCGGGTCAAGAAGACCTACAAGCTGTACGTGGGCGGGAAGTTCCCCCGCTCGGAGTCCGGAAGGAGCTACCCGGTGGCCAGCCCCGACGGGACCGAGCTGGCGAACGCCGCGCTCGCCAGCCGCAAGGACGCTCGCGACGCCGTCGCCGCCGCCCGCAAGGCGCAGCGGCCGTGGGCCGGGCAGACCGCGTACCTGCGCGGGCAGATCCTGTACCGGGCCGCCGAGATGCTCGAGGGCCGCGCCGGCCAGTTCGCCGAGGAGCTCGCCGACGCCACCGCGGGCGACCCGCATGAGGCGCTCGGCACCGTCGAGCAGGCGATCGACCGGCTCGTGCACTATGCGGGCTGGACCGACAAGTACACCGCCGTCCTCGGCGGGGCGAACCCCGTCGCCGGGCCGTACTTCAACCACACCACGCCCGAACCGCTCGGCGTCGTCGCCGTCGTCGCACCCCAGGACGACCCGCTCCTGGGCCTGGTCGAGGCGTTCGCGCCCGCGATCGCCACCGGCAACACCGTGGTGGTCCTCGCCAGCGAGGCGAAGCCGCTGCCGGCGCTCAGCCTCGGCGAGGTCCTGGCGACCTCCGACCTGCCCGGCGGGGTGGTGAACCTGTTGAGCGGCAAGGCCGCCGAGGTCGCGCCGCACCTCGCGTCCCACGCCGACGTCGACGGGATCGACCTGGGCGGCGTCGCCGACGCGGCGCTGGCCGCCGAGCTCGAGGCCGCCGCCGCCGGGACGCTCAAGGTCGTCCGCCGCCCCGGCAGGGACGGGACCTCCCTCGACCTGCTGCGGCAGTGGACCGAGTACAAGACCGTGTGGCACCCGGCCGGCATGGCCGCGGGCGCGGGCGGGGCCTACTAGCTGTCGAAACGAAGGGCCCTGCCGCCGCGGCGGCAGGGCCCTTCGCGCCGCCCGCAGGGAAAGCGCGCACCGGATGCGATGCGCCGCGCACCCGGGTCGTAGGCTGTTCCCCAGCTAGACGACTTACGGGAGGGACGCGACATGGCGGCCGAATCTGACGCGCCGGAGCGCGACGCCGGGACCGAGAAGCTCTGGAACGAGACCGGGGTCGACCCGGTCGAGCTCCACCTGGGCAAGGACTCGGGGTACACCCTGCGCGCCTACCGGATGTCGGACACCCTGCCGGGCGCGAAGGCGGACGAGGCCGGCGACGACGACGCCGACACGCCCGACGAGGCCGAGGACGAGGTCGCGGACGACGCCGACGAGCGCCCCGACATCGCCGACGACGCCGAGACCGTGCTTCCCGAAGACCCGGACGCCGCCGAGCCCGACCCGGCCGACTTCGCCGACGAGGAGCCCGAGGCCGCGGACGAAGAGGAGGACGCCCTCGACGCCGAGCCCGAGGAGGTCCCGGTCTTCCTGACCCGCAAGGGGAAGCTGCTCGTGTTCCGCGAGCCGGCCGCCCTCGTCGCGTACGTCAGGGAGCACGACGACCACGACCTCGCCGCGATCGACGAGTACGCCGACCTCCAGGAGCGCGTGGCCGAGGACGACATCGTCTGTGACGAGAACGACATCTACGAGCTCGACC
The DNA here is from genome assembly GCF_039531525.1 of Glycomyces endophyticus. NCBI lineage: Bacteria > Bacillati > Actinomycetota > Actinomycetes > Glycomycetales > Glycomycetaceae > Glycomyces > Glycomyces endophyticus. The sequence goes on along the minus strand of NZ_BAAAQF010000011.1, from coordinate 49,199 downwards.
TCGTCGTCGCGAACCTCCGCGGTGGCCACGAGGGCTGGGAGCCCGAGCTGCTCATCAAGGCCGCCGAGGTCGGCCGCGACCTCGGGTACGCGCTCAAGAACGACTCGATCGTCGCCGCCCTCGCCTCCGGCTCCCCCCTGGACGACCTCGACGAGACGTTCCGCGTCGTCGTCGACGGCGGCCTCAAGGGGAAGTTCGCGAAGCGGCGCCTGAAGCGCAACGACGCGCAGCAGGCCGCCATCGCCTGGCGCGGCGTCATCGCGAAGATCAACGACCACGTGGAATGGCGGGGCTAGCACTCCGGTCAATCCACCGAACAGCCCATCGAGCATGGGCCGCCGAGTCCGAATTCCGGTGCCGCCGCGTCTGTTCCGCGGCGGCTCCGCTGCGTTATTCCACAAGAGAACGGCCAGGTCGGGACCGCCAGCGAATTGACGGGTATGCGTGCTATGACCTTCGCTCCGTAGGAGAACCCGGACTGGGCGTCCGCTTGCAGAACCGAGTATTCTGCGGAAAACTGATAACGGACTGGTAAAAACGGGCCGGGCTCCAGCCCCGGCGACAGGGGACAGCGCCGGCTGCGCGCCCTACGAGAGGAGCTCCGCGGGTGCAAGTGTTCTGCGGCATCACCACCGACCAGCAGGTGTCCGGGGCCGGGCACGGCGACACCGCGTGCGCCGTCGCCCTCGTCGCCGCGGGCGGCAGCCTCATCGCCACCGACACGTTCGGCGACGATCCGCGCGGCTGGGTCCGCCTCAACAGCCTCCTCGCGAGGTCGGCCCCCGGCCAGTCGGTCTCGGTCGCGGTCGACGGCGACGTCGTCCAGCTCGCCGAGTTCGCCGCCGCCGCCGGGCAGCTCGTGGTCCGCGCCGGCATACCCGCCTCCCGCTCCAAGGACGCCCTCGACGACGCGATCGCGATCGCGCGCGGCCTCGCCACCGGTGAGGTCGCCGGGCCGCCGGTCGCCGCGCGCCCTGAGGTCGCCGCTCTGCGCCCGATCCTGGACACGGTGGCCTCGGCCGCCAGGGCCCGCCACGACGCGGCAGAGGCCCTCACGTGCCTCCTGCGCGCGGTCTTCCCCGCGGCGCTGGCCGCCTGGGACGACCCGAGCGAGGCCAACGCCGTCGCGATCCTCACCCGCCTCCCCCAGCCCGGGGCCCTCCAGTCCATCTCGACCGAGGAGCTCGCCGCCGACCTCGCGACCGTGGCCGACCCCGGCCAGGTCGCCGCGATGGCCGGCGCGCTCACCGAGGCGATCCGGGAGATCGGCGGCGGGGACGACCCGTCGGTGGCCCCGTCCGTCTCCGCGACGGCCGACGCGGTCTCCGCGTGGGACCGCTCGCTGGAGGGGCTCATCGGCCTGCTCCAGGCCAAGCGGCCCAAGCCCGAGGCGGCGCCCCACCTCCCGCAGCAGCCGCACCACGAGCCCCCGCAGCAGGAGGACCGCTCCGCGGCCGCCCGCCGCCGCGGCCGCGGGCACGACACCGACACGCACCGGACGGTCCGCCTCCCCGGCGACCTGCCCGACCGCCAGAGCCTGCGGGCCCTGGACCCGGCCTCGCAGCTGCACTCGGTCCTGCCCGACCTCGAAGCGACGCAGATCGTCTCGGACTCGTTCTCGTCCCCGTCGATGCAGCAGCCGGTCGACGGCGAGGGCGGGCACACCAGGTCCATCCGGCGCCGCCGCGCCGAGCCGGCCGAGCTCCCCCACACCGAGGAGCCGCGCCGCCACCCGTGGCAGCCCAAAGAGGACGTCAGCATCGTCGACGTGGCGAGCCTCGCCGCCGACGAAGACGGCCTCCTGATCTTCGGCCAGGCCAAGAGCGCCTGGTTCAAGCGGCCCGAGAGCGAAGAGCCCGAAGCGGAGTCGTGGAACCTTCCCGGCGACGACGGCTGGCGCTCCGCCCGCTCGGCCACCGAGTCCCCCCAGACCGAGGCGCCGACCACGGCGGCCGGCCTGCCGCGGCGCAAGCCGCAGGCGAACCTCGTCCCCGGCGCGGTCGTCGCCGACGAGCACCCGCGCTTCGACGAACCGATCGACCGGGACCCGGAGCTGCTGGCGCAGAACACCGCCGGTTACTTCCGGGGCTGGGGCCGCGCCCGCGGCGGGCGTCCCGGCATGGCCTCTCGGACGGAGAGGATGGCGACCCGATGAGCGCCAACCTCGGCGTCTACGAGCGCTCGCTGAGCATGCTGCTCGGCTCGCTCGTGGCGCGCACCCCGGGACTGTCGCACGCGGTCCTGGTGAGCGTCGACGGCCTGCCGCTCGCCGTGTCCGCCGGACTCCCGAAGGAGCGCGCCGACCAGTTGGCGGGCATCGGGTCCGGCCTCCTGTCGATCGGCGAGGGCGCCGGCCGCTCCATGGACCACGGCCCCGCGCAGCAGGTCATCGTCGAGATGGCCGAGGGCGTGCTCCTGGCCGCCCCGGTCGGGCCGCAGATCTGCCTGACGCTCCTGGCGGTGTCGCAGTGCGACCGCGAGCAGCTCGGGTACGAGCTGGGCCAGTTCACGATGCAGGTAGGGCCGCTGCTGAACGAGGCCCTGACGAACACCGGCTCGATCCCGAAGGTCGTCTGAGGCGGGTCTTCGAAGCAAACGCGTGCACGGCCCCGGGGTGTGCGCCTCGGGGCCTTTGCGTTGCCGCTTGGAACGGGGGCTTGCGTTGTGGCGTGAATTGCGTTGGCGGCTTTGCGGTGTGGGTGGCGTCTGGGTCAGAGCGGCAGCGACGGGGATGGGATTGGGACTCGGCTTCCGTTGCCGACTCGCGGGTGTCGACGGGGCGAGGTCAGTGCGGCGGCGACGAAGAGGCGGCAGGGAACTCGGGTTGCGTTGGCGGCCTTGGAGTTCGACTCGGGACCGGGGCGAATCATCCTCATCAAAGTTCACTCTTCAGAGTGTTGGCACCCCCATCACCATCAGTCACAATTGAGTCACAACCTTCGAACAGAAACACGGAAAACAGCAAGACATTCGAGAACAGCGAGAAGGGAGGCCACCCCCATGGACACCACCACCGCCCACCGGATCACCACCCCGATCCCCTCCCCCACTCCCGCACGCCTCGCCTCCCGCACCGGCGGTGTCCACGACCAAGCCACGGCCATCAGGACCACTCTGGAGTCCGCCGCCGATCTCATCAACGCCCAGCATTCGCAGGTGCTGTCGGCAGTCATCGCGATGAAGGAGGCGAACCTCCACCGCACCGCGTTCGGATACTCCGCCTTGCGCGACCTCCTGCTCTCCCAGTTCGACTTCACCCATCGCACCGCTTCGGACATCGCTGCCATCGCGCGCCTCTCTTCGAAGTTCCGGGCCCTGACAGAGGCGGCGGTGTCGGGGCGGGCGAGGATCGACCAGGTCGCCTACGCGGTGCGGCAGTTGGACCGCACCCCGGCGATGCGCCTGTTCGCCCGGACACCGTTCAGGGAGCCCGTCGCCCCCCCTTCGACCCCGACACTCTCTGCGCGACACCGGAAGACTTGATCGCCCAGTACTGCGCCCACGCACCCTTCAAAGACCTCCAGCGCCACCTGGACTCCCTCGCCGCCCACCTCGCCGAGGAGGACGAACTCCTCGACGCCCTCGGTCAGCAGTCCCTCCAGTGGATCGAACTGGCCGAGACCGGCACCGGCATGTGGGCCCTCTCCGGAGAACTCGCCTGGGACACCGGCCTGCTGCTGGACAAGTACCTGAAGACCGCGACTCCCCCACCCCGCCAGGACCAGACCGATGCCGACGGGATCCTGCCCGCTGCACCGAACCGCCACGCCGAAGCCCTGCACCAGCTTCTCGCGGGGTACGGCTCCTCCTCCGAAGCGGCCAAGCGGCACGGCCACACCGCCACGCTCGACCTGGTCGTGGACATCGAGACCTTGCAGGGCCGCCCCGAGACCGGCGCGGACAATGCCGAACCGCAGCGAGGCGACACCCCCGACCGCATGCCGCTGCTGGAGGGCCAGCCGATCAGCATCGCCAAGGCCCGTCTCCTCGCCTGCGAGGCCGGCATCATCCCCTCGGTCTTCGACTACGGCACAGGCGAAGCCCTCGAACTCGGCCACGCCGCCCGACTCCCGGGCGTCGCACTGCGCAGAAAGCTCGAACTCGAACAGCGCGAAGGGTGCGCTTGGAGCGGTTGTTCGCGGCCGGTGGCCTGGACCGAGGCGCACCACATCGTGCACTGGGCGGACGGCGGCGAGACCAACGCCGGCAACCTGATCCTGCTGTGCCGCTTCCACCACGGCCGCATCCACACTACTGGCTGGACCGTCGAGAAGACCGGCCCCGGCCGGGCGGTGATCACCCACCACGATCACCTTCCGATCGCAGACGAGGATGCCGGGCAGTGCGGATGCGCGGACTGGCGCAGCGATGCCGACCTCGACGCCGAGAACCAGGGCTCCGACTGGGATGTGTTCCCGACCGGGCTCTACCGATCCGAATGGTCCGAGGTGCTGAAGCCGGACCTCGATGCCAGAGCCGAAGCGGCCGAGAGGCAGCGGGCCCTGGATGCGGTCAGAGCGGCGAGAGCCAGATGCCGAGACAGATTCGCACCACCGAAGGCGCAAGGCGAGACCACAGCACCCGAGGCCTCGGGGAAGGCGGCACCACCTGAAGCGCCCGGCCCTGCCGAATCGACGGCGCGACCGGTCGATCCCGAGGACCTCGGCGACCCGCCCTTCTTAGGCCGCCCGCTCCGGACCGGCCGGGGCGGGGGAAGGGAAGGCCCGCACATGCAATGCCTCCCAGCTCGGGCCCCATCAGGTCCGGCCCTCCACCACGCCCAGGCCCGGCGTACCAGCCCGCTTCACCACCCACCTCATCCTCGCCGCCTCAAGACCTGCACCCGCACAGCGCAGAAGGCCGAATGTCCCGCCCGGAATTACCCCGTCTTCGTCGCCGCAGCACCTGCACCGGAGCGAGGCGAGAACCTGATACGCCGCCCCGAGACGCACCCGCCTTCGCTGCCTCAAGACCTGCACTCACGCAGCGCGGAAAGCCGAAGACGCCGCCCCTAGTGCGCCGGCCTTCGCTGCCTCAGGACCCGCAACCGCGCAGTGCAGAAGGCCGAGAACGCCCCCTGAGACCCACCCGCCTTCGCTGCCTCAAGACCTGCACTCACGCAGCGCGGAAAGCCGAGAGCGCCGCCCCTAGACCCACCCGCCCTCGTCGCCTCGGAACCAGCACCCGCACAGCGCAGAAGCCCGTGAACTCGGATCCGGATCCGGGTCCGGATACACAGGACCGGCCCTACCCGGGAATCCGCCCTGCACAGCAAAAGGCCCGAGGCGTTCGCCTCGGGCCTTCGCTATGGTCCAGGTGGTTCGGGTCAGCCTAGACGGTCACCGCGCACGGGCGCGGGTCTCGGTTGTCGTCGTGCGTCCGTCTGTGGGCAACTAGTGGACGCCGACGGTGCGGGTGCGCCGCATCGACAGCACGTACTCGACGAGCTTGATGAGGACCTGCTTGGTGGACTCGCGGTTCCGCGCGTCCGTGTACGTCACGGGCACGTCCTGCGAGATCTGGAGCGCGTCGCGGATGTCCTGGATCTCGTGGAGCTGCTTGCCGTCGAAGCAGTTCACGGCCACCAGGTACGGGAGCTTCCGGTGCTCGAAGAAGTCGATGACCGAGAAGCAGTCGGCGAGGCGGCGCGTGTCGACCAGGACGATGGCGCCGATCGCGCCGCGCACCAGCTCGTCCCACATGAACCAGAATCGGGTCTGGCCCGGGGTGCCGAACAGGTACAGGATCAGGTCCTGGTCGATCGTGATGCGGCCGAAGTCCATCGCGACCGTGGTCGTGGCCTTGTCGGGCACCAGGTTGTTGTCGTCGACGCCCTCAGAGGCGGAGGTCATGATCGCCTCGGTCGTCAACGGGGTGATCTCGGAGACCGAGCCGACCAAGGTCGTCTTGCCGACGCCGAAGCCACCGGCGATGACGATCTTGGCAGAGGTCACACGAGAGGTGTCTGCGGGTGAGTTCATTAGGGTCTATAGCCTCCTGAGTCCACTGAGAACGCGCTCAAGGAGCTCGGTTCCGACCGATCCGTCCACGCCGTCCGCGTCGAAACCGGTGGGTTCGTGCACTGCCAACAAACCGTCGGCCGCCATGTCGGCGACCAGCACGCGGGCGACGCCGAGCGGCACCTCCATGCGTGCGGCGATCTCGGCCAGGGACTGCAGGCGGCCGCCGCACAGGTCGACGATCACCTTCTGCTCCCTGCCGCCGAGGAACTGCCCGGACCTGCCGCGCGCGGTGGTCTCCACCAGCGCTTCGAGGGCGATCTCCAATTGGGGCCGCGTGCGGCCGCGCGTGACCGCGTACGGTCTGACGAGTGAGCCAGTAGGCTCATCACCACCGAGGACCATTGTTACCTCCAACCACGGCACTTGATCCCACAATCCTTGTGCCGCAGTCTTGTCAGTTATCCATGTACCGCGTGCCCGGGGAGGCACCGGCCCGTCGCCTGGGGATGCGACGGAGGGGTTCTTGTTCAGTTCGTCCCACTCGTGCTGCGTTCCGCTCGAATGGAGCCTACCGTGCCGCAACCCGTTGCGCCAAGCGCGCACCGGAAGCGGCCCGGATCAGCTTCGGGCCGAAGGCGTCAGGGCCTGGCCGACCCGGTCGACCAGGAGGGCCATCTCGTAGCCGACCTGGCCCACGTCGCAGTTCTTCGACGCCAGCACCGCGAACGACGAGCCGTCGCTGATGGACATCAGGAACAGGAATCCACGGTCCATCTCGACCACCGTCTGGAGGACGGCGCCGCCCTCGAAGCAGCGGGACGCGCCCTGGGTCAGGCTCACCAGACCCGAGGTCACCGCCGACAGCTGGTCGGCGCGGTCCCTAGGCAGGTCCCGGGAGGACGCCAGCAGCAGACCGTCGGCGCTGACCGCGACGGCGTGGGCCACGCCGGGCACGCGTTCGGCGAAGCCGGCCAGCAGCCAGCCCAGGTCCTGGACCGAGGTTCCACCAGTGCTCATCGTTTGCGCTCCTTAGTAGCGTCTGCCGTGTTGCGGATCAGCGACTCAGTTGCCGTCATTGCCACGTCCTCGCTGCACCCCACGGTGATAGGCCGACAGCAGGCCCCGAATGCCCTCGGGGTTGCGCTTCTGCGCGCTGACGGTCTCCTGAGATTCCTCCACCGCGCCGGGAACGAGGCGTTCCATGGGGCGGCGCTTCGGGAGGCCGACCGTGGTCGTCTCCTCGATGGTCTCGGCGAAGGCGTCGTCGACACGGGACCACCCGTCGTCGGCGGCGGTGCGCCACGCGTAGGACCCGGTGTCGGACTCAGGGGAGGTCAGGCGGCGTCGTTCGAGACCCGAGGCGGCCGGCGACTCGTCGGCGGCGGGGGTGCTCTGCATGGTCGGGCCTTCCGTGGGCTGCGGAGGGGAGGTCGGCGCCGCGTCCCAAGACGGGGCGGGGGACTCGGCCGCACCTGACTGGTCAGCGTAGCGCGGCGGCGTAGCCTCCGCCACCTCTGCAGGTGCGGGCGGGGCCGCCCGGAAGGAGGACTCGGGCGAGTCCTCGACCTTGGCCGCCTCGTCCTCGACCTTCTTCGGCGCGGGGGTGACCGCCTTGAACCAGGCGGACTCCACCTCGCGGAAGATCGGGAGCTCGGTGGTGGCGTCGACGGCCGACACCCGGTCGCGGCGGGCGGCGCGCGGCGCCTCCGTGCCGGACGGGGCCGCGGCGACGTCGGGCCAGGACGGCGGGGCCGCCTCGGGCTCCGGGGTCCACGCCTCCAGCTGGATCTTCGGCAGGGCGACGTGCTCGGAGGAGACGATCTCCCCGGTCACCTCCATGACCTTGCCGTTGGCCTTGCGCTCGTCGGCGAGGCCGCCCGGCCGGAACATGAAGCCCGGCTCCTCCTCGGCGGGGCGCTGCTGCGGGAACGGCTGCGCCTGCGGGAAGGCCTGCGTCTGCTGCGGGCGGTGCACCGAGTACTCGCCGGTGACCGGCTCGACGACCGGCGGCACGTTCGGGCGCGACGGCATCTGCGGCGCGCTCGGCTGCCACGCGGGCGGCGTGGGCTGCGGCGGCGGCGGGGAGTGCGGGGCCTGGGGCGCCGCGGTGTCGAACAGGCCGGCCGGGCTCTCGGGGACCCGCGGCAGCGCGCCGGTGGCCTCCATGCCGGACAGCAGCTCGCCGCGGGTGCCGTTGGCCCCCTCCAGCGGGATGCCGCTGCGCAGGCCGCGCTCGGGGAGCTTCGGCTCGGTCAGGACCGCGTCGCCCAGGATCACCTCGGCGACGGTGCCGCGCTGCTCGCCCGGGCGCAGTTCGACGTGGACCTCGTGGCGCTTCGCGAGGCGCGCGACCACGACCAGGCCCATCATGCGCGAGGACGCGAGGTCGATGGCGTCAGCGGACTCCGACAGCTGCCGGTTGATGTCCTCGATCTGCGCCGGCGGCATGCCGATGCCGACGTCGTTGATGCGGACCCGGATGGCGCCGTTCGGGCTGCCGGCCGTGCGCATCTGCTCGGCCTCGACCAGCACCGGGGACTCCGGCGGGGAGAACGCGGTCGCGTTGTCCATGAGCTCGGCGATGAGGTGCACGAGGTCGTTGACGGCGGCCGGGCGGATCTCCCGCTCGGCCTCCAGGCTGCCGAAGTCGATGCGGGTGTACTGCTCGACCTCGGACTGGGCGGCCTGCAGGATGTCGCCGATCGGGGCCGGGTAGCGCTCCTGGCGGGTGGAGTCCGCGCCGGCGAGCACCAGGAGGTTCTCGTCGTTGCGGCGCATGCGGGTCGCGAGGTGGTCGAGCTGGAACAGCTCGGCCAGGCGGTCCGGGTTCTCCTCGCCGCGCTCCAGGTGGTCGAGGTGGCCGATGAGCCGGTCGACCAGGTTCTGGGAGCGGCGGGCCAGGTTGATGAACATCTGCGAGACGTTGGCGCGCAGGGCGGCCTGCTCGGCCGCGATGCGGATGGCCTCGGTGTGGACGATGTTGAACGAGTGCGCCACGTTGCCGATCTCGTCGCGCTGGTCGATGTCGATGACCGCGCCGGTGTCGGCGGCGACCTCGTCCGGGGTCCGGTTGCCGATGCTCTCCGCGTCGCGCATCTGGGCCACCGCCTGGGGCAGGGACACGTGCGCCACGTCCAGCGCGCCCTCGCGCAGGCGCCGCAGCCCGGTCGCCATGTTGCGGGCGATGAGCAGGGCGATCACGGTCGCGATGACGAACGCCGCGAGGATGAGCACGGCTTCGAGCAGGAGCTGGAAGATCTGCCGGTTCAGGTCGGCGGTCGCGTCGTCGAGGACTTCCTCGGACTCGCTGTTGACGTACTCCAGGCCGTTCTGGAGGATCGCGTTGTACGAGTCGATGACGGCCGCGTTGACCTGCAGCGGCTGCGTGGTGCCGGAGTTGACGGCCTGGTTCTCGAACGTCAGGGCCGCCTCGGCCTCGGCGGTGTTCAGGCCGCCGGGGCTGAAGAAGAACGCGAGCTGCTCGTCGCGGTCGGCCACGGTCTTGAACTCGTCGGCGGCGTTCTCGCGGAGCTTCGCGTAGCCGATGAAGTTCTGCCAGCGCGTGTTGTTGATGAACCGCTTCTCGTTGCCGACGTTGATCGCGATCGCGCGCTCCTCCTCCAGCGTCTCGAGGACGGTGGTGGCGGCGGCGATGGCCTGGAGGTTCCGGGCGATCTCGGGGTCGTTGACGATGCGCGAGGAGATGTCGGTGATCGTCACGAGCTCGTCGACGAGCCGCTGGTAGACGCGGGAGGTCGCGTCGATGGAGACGCCGTCGGGGTTGTCGGCGGCGGCCTGGCGGATCTGGAGCAGGCTCTCGTAGTTCGTCTGCACGGCGTCGATGCGGTTCGAGATGTCGTCCGAGACGTCGGGCAGGGCCTCGGCCTTGGTGTTGAACTGGTCGAGGGCCTCGTCGGTGGCGGCCTGCTGGGCGGCCACGGCGGACTCGTCGTAGTCGGCCTCGTCGATGCCTTCGACGTGGTCCTCGCCGAGCCGCAGGTTGGTGACGAGGAGGGACCGCTCGACCTGGAGGTCGTAGCGGAGTTCCGCCGTGACGGCGTTGAAGTCCACCAGGTCCACCATGTCGGCCGACTCGAACACCCGGTCGGCCAGGTCGTACAGGCGCAGGCCTGCGACGGCGACCAGGACGACGAGGGGCACGAGGAGGATCAGTCCCAGCTTGGACCGGATTCGCATGTCGGCGATGCGGGGCAGGCCGAGCGGTCCTCGTCGAGCCGCTGAACCCGCACGGTTCGAGCTGCGCTTGCTCACCTTGTCTAGCCTCCTGGGGTGGTCCTCTGTGTCAGACCGACGGGCCCGTGCCGGGCCGGGCTCGGTCTCGGGCCGACGGCGCGCGCCGGCTGCCGTCCTGCCGCCGGGGGCGGCGGGGGCGGCATGTGAAGCCCAGCAGATTCCATCATGACGAAAGACGGCGTTGAAATCCAGGGGCGTACCGGAGTACTGAAAGCGGCCCCGTATCGCACCGTGTTACAGGGCGAATCTCAAGAAACGCTGATCTTTCGGACACACGCCTACTTGGTATTCGGCCGTCCGGCTGAGAAGTCCGACTACTCGGCCGATGAGCCTCGATCCAAACGGCCGTCACCTCCTCAGACGAAACGCACCGCCACCGAACGGCGCAGGTCGCGCACGTTGGGTAGTGCCCGATTCGCGGTCTTGGTCCGTTCCGCGGGCGCCTCCGGACGGGCGCGCGTTCCGGACAGATCCCGCGATACGGCGGCCGCGTCCGGGACAACTCGCACATCCTGTGCGACGGTCGGCGCCCCCCGCTCGGGCACGGTTGTCCTACGACGCCCGGCAGGAGGAAGCCCCATGGACCCGCTAGCGGTCACCCTCGAGCACCACCACTTCACGTACGGCTGGCTCAACCCCGCGATGGGCCTCGCCTTCGCCGCGGCCGGGTCCTTCCTCGGCCTGACGGCGTCCCGCTACGCCCGCGCCGCCGCCACCGGCGGCGGTCGCCTCCGCTGGATCCTCATGGCCGCCTTGGCCATCGGCGGGATCGGCATCTGGATGATGCACTTCATCGCGATGATCGGCTTCACCGTCACCGGTGCGGACATCGCGTACGACCCCGCGCTCACCGCCCTGTCGTTCGGGCTCGCGGTGCTCGCGGTGGGAACGGGGCTGTTCGTGTCGGGGGGCAAGCGCGCTGGCTGGCCGCGCCTGCTCCTCGGCGGACTGCTCTGCGGCGCGGGTGTGGTCGGGATGCACTACACCGGCATGGCGGCGGTCGCGACGGGCGGCCGGGTCGTCTACGACCCGGCCCTCGTCGCGGCCTCCGCCGCCGTCGCGGTCGTCGCCTCGACGGTGGCCCTGCGCTTCACGGCGGTGGTCGACCGGCGGGGCTCGATGGCCCTGGCGTCGGGCGTCATGAGCGTCGCGGTCGTCGGCATGCACTACACGGGCATGTCGGCGGTGCGCATCGAAGGCGTCGCGAACGCCGACGTCTCGGGCATCAACCCGCTGATCCTGCTGCTGCCCATCCTGATCCTGGCGCTCATCGCCATCGTCGGCATGGTCTTCGGCGTGCTCGCGTCGCCGAACCTGGACCGACTCGACCGAAATGACCGTCCTAGTGCAACTGTCCGTCTTGCGGATGCCGCCGGACAGTAGTCGTATAAGTTTCGAATCGCGCAGATCGACCGCGCCACATTCCGGATACGGGCACCTGCCTGAGGAGGAAGACCACTGATGGAACATGTGAGTCATTTCACTTACGGGTGGATCAACCCCATCATGTCGTTCGGATTCGCCTTCGCGGGCTCGATCCTGGCGCTGATGTGCATGACCCAGGCCCGCCGGCAGGACGGCACGGTCAAGTCGGCCCGGAAGCGCGTCCGGTGGATCGCCCTCGCCTCGTTCTCGCTGGGCGCCACCGCGATCTGGATGATGCACTTCACCGCGATGATCGGGTTCAAGGTGCTCGACTCCGACATCGCGTACGACCCGCTCACCACCTTCCTGTCCCTGGTCGCCTCCGTCGGCTCGGTGTTCTTCGGCCTCCTGGTCGCCGGCACCGGCAGCCGCGGCACCGTCGGCAAGATCCTCATCGCGGGCCCGCTCACCGGCCTCGGCGTGGTCGTCATGCACTACTCGGGCATGGCCGCCATCAACGTCTCCGGCCACATCAGCCACGACCGCACCTACTTCGTCGCCTCCGTGGCGATCGCCGTCGTCGCCGCGACCGCCGCGCTCTTCTGCGGCATGTTCCTCGACGGCTGGAAGTGGCACACCGCCGCGGGCGTCGTCATGGCGATCGCGGTGTGCGGCATGCACTACACGGGCATGGCCGGCGTCCGCGTCACCCTCTACAACCGGGGCCGCGACACCGTCGAGGGCATCGACCCGATCATGCTCATCCTCCCGATCCTCGGCGTCGCCACGCTCGGCATCATCGTGCTCCTGTTCGCGCTCATGGGAACCACGCCGAAGACCGTGAGCCGCCGCGAGCAGCTCGGCATCCACGTCGAGGACGAAGAGGTCCTCCCGACCGCGACCGGCGCGATCCCCGTGGACCGCATGCGGCCCCAGCAGCAGCGCGCCGCCCGCGCCCCCGGCCGCGTCCGCAACCGCTCCGAGCGCGGCACCGGCTACGTCCCGGACCAGCGCCCGGCACCCGTCCCGGCCCCCCAGGGCCAGGACGACCTCCCCCGCATCGTCCCCGACCACCCCCGCACCCAGCACTCCTTCCAGCAGGCGGACCTCGACGCCACCGCCGAGCGGTACGACGTCACGCGGAACACGCGGGGCCACTGACCCTCGCACCCGGCAAGCAGCCGAAACGGCCCCCGTCCGACACGGACGGGGGCCGTTCCCGCATACCTTATATATATGGGCCGCTACACAACGTCGACACGGCGCGGCCGACTTCCGGTGTACCGCACGCATGGTGACGAACCGATACCATGATGTTCCGAGTCAAAAATCCCGATTTACCCCGGAGGTCCCGTCGTGGCCCAACGGATCCTCGATCCCGCATACCTGGAAGCCTTCCGCGACGAGCTGGTGAACCGGCTCAACCACGTGACGACGTTGACCGAGGCGCTGCAGCCCGGCAACGACCTCGGCTACGAGCCCGGATTCGGGCTGCTCGAGTCCTCGCAGCAGGCGAGGGCCGACTACGGACGCGCGCATGAAGAGGTGTGGAACAACCTCCAGAAGCTCCGGCAGGACTTGTACGGTGCGATCGTGACGCTCAACGACGCCCTCGGCCTCCACTTGGAGTCCGAGGAGCTGAACGTCAACATCCTCAGCGCGCCCGGCGCCGACATCGAGAGCTAGGACCCCTCACCATGAACCGAATCGCCAAGACCTGCACCGCCGCGGCCGCGGCCGGACTCCTGCTGTCCGCTTGCAACGCCGCCGACAGCGCCGACGCCGGGGCGGACGACGCCGCATCGGACCCGGTCTACACCGAGATGTCCACGTGGAACGTGTGCGAGGTGCTCGGCAACCTCCAGCCGATCACCGACGAGATGGGCATCGAAGGCTGGGGCGGCACCAATGCCGAAGGGGGCGAACCGGGTCCGTCCGAACTCGGCAACACCTTCGACCCGGACGCCATCGGCTGCGGCAGCCTGCTCAACATCACCAGCTCCGGCGACTACGTCAACCTCGGCGGCGGTGGCGAACTCAAGGTCAAGCTCGTGCCCACCGAGAGCGCCGACGCGGCCGCCACGGCCTTCGAGTCGCGCGCAGGCAGCGCCCAGGCCGCCGGCTCCGCGGAGGAGGGCTACACCGAGTCCGAACTCGCGGGGAACTGGGACCAGAGCGCCCTGTACGGGTGGACCGGCAGCGCCGGCGCCCACTACCTGGAGGCCATCGGCCAGAGCGGCCAGTGGGTCCTCCACATCCAGCTGAACTACGACCAGAACTTCGGCGAGGAGGACGGCGAGCCCGCGTACTCCTTCACCAGCGGCGAGCTCGCGGAATGGTTCGCGGGGACCTATGCGCCGGAAGTCGAGCAGACCGTGAACGCCGAGATAGCGGAGGTGCAGTGACCATGGGCGACATCGAATTCGCCGGTGAGGCCTACGGGGGCGTGACCGGCCAGAACGAGATCGACGGCCAGGACGCCTCCGCCGACGCGGTCTACCGCAGCCGGACACCGTGCTCGAACTCGAGCTGCACCAACACGGACACCACCTTCGAAGAGGCCTGGATCAAGCTCGTCTCTGCGATCCCCGTGATCGGACAGGTGCAGCGGTTCACCTGCGTCGCGGCCGGGACCGCCGCTCCCACACCGGAAGAGGTCCGGGGACTGGTCGCGCAGGTCCGACCGCAGAACGAGGACAAGCTCGCACTCCGGGAGATCTCCCGCCACTGGGCCGAGTTCAACCGGCTGTTCGCCGTCGATGAGAGCGAGGCCGTCGCCAAGATCCTCGACCAGCGGCTCACCGAGCTGTCGAACGGTTGGCAGGGCAGCGACTTCGACGCCTTCGCCGAGCAGATGGAGACGGTCTTCACCAACTGCGCGCAGATCCAGACCGACATCGGCGACAACACCTCCGGGCTCATCGGGCTCCTGGAGTACAAGGCCGAGGAGATCTTCGCGCTGCAGGGCGGCGAGTCGTACGAGCTCCCCTACCCCGCACCGCAGTACTGGGTGGAGGACGAGGGCGGCCTGTTCTCCGACCCGACCGTGCACCACCGGGTCCCCTTCAAGGAGGGGGACTGCGAGGTCACCGACGGATGCTCGTGGGACGGCGAAGACGACTCGGCGAACCGCGCGATGGAGCTGGGCGGGTTCGACGGCGACTACGCCAACGAACTGGGCCAGTACGTCACGGACCAAACCGAGCGCCACCTCTCGCGGCTCAAGCGCGAGTACCCGGACGCCACGGAGGAGGAGTTGCGGCCGCAGGCCGAGCAGCTCGCCACCCAGGACGGCGACACCCGGGCCAAGCGCGACTACGACTCCGGCTCCCAGGACTACCAGGCCCGCGCGGCCGAGCAGAACGACACCGTCCTGGCCCGCTGGGAGGACGCCGAGATCGCCGCGTCCGAATTCTCCCCCACCGTCGAGACCGTGCAGGACACCACCTTCCGCGAGTCGGGCCAGGACCTCGACGGGGGCGGGTACTCGCCGCCGAGCGGCGGGGACTTCAGCGGGATGCCGTCGAGCTCCGGTTCCGCCGGGCTGACCCCGCCCGCGACGACGACGCCGTTCGGCGGCGGGTCGACCGGTGCGGGCGGGAACTCGTGGACGCCGACGACCGGCGGGGACGAGGAGGTGTCCGGTGGTCTGGCGGGCGGCGGACTCGGCGGCGGCGGGCTGCCCGGAGGCGGTGCCGGCGGCGGCGCGCCCGAGATCCGCGGCGGCGACGGCGGCGGCCGCGGCGGCGGCGGCATGGGGCTGTTCGGTCCCGCGGCCGGTGCGGGGGCCGGTGCCGGGCGAGGCGCCGGCGGGGTCGGCGGGGCCAGGGGCGGCGCCGGGCTCGGGAAGGGCCAGGGGCTGTTCGGCAAGACCGCCGGTGTCGGCGGGGCCGGGATGATGGGCGGCGCCGGTGGACGGCCCGGCGGCGGGAGCGACCAGGACGGCGAGGGCAAGGAGTCCTGGCTGACCGAGGACGAGGACGTCTGGGGCCTGGCGCGCTTCGACGACGAGGACGACCCGCTGGCGTGACCGCGTGAGACGGCGATCGGGCCCCTCGCACGCAGGTGCGAGGGGCCCGATCCGCGTGCAGCGGGTCGTCAGACTCCGGCGTAGCAGTGGACCGTACGAGTGGAGCCCGGAGAAGACCAGGTTGACGGCGGTGAGGCAGCGGGTCCGTCAGACTCCGGCGTAGGAGTGGAGCCCGGAGAAGACCAGGTTGACGGCGGTGAGGTTGAAGAGCATGACCGCGTAGCCGAGGATCGCGATCCACGGCGCGTTCGCCTTCGCGGACCGGCCGGAGACGCGGGCGTGCAGGTAGGCGGCGTAAACGACCCAGGCGATGAACGCCCAGACCTCCTTGGGGTCCCACGCCCAGTAGCGGCCCCACGCGAGGTGGGCCCAGACCGAGCCGGCGATGATGCCGAAGGTCAGCAGCGGGAACGCGAACACGTGGATCTTGAACGTCATGCGCTCCAGCGCGGTCGCGTCCGGGAGCCGCTCGGCGATGCTGAGCGGGAAGCGGACCCGCTTGCCGTCGGAGACGCGGCGGTCATGGCTGCGCTTGAGCAGGTGCAGGATCGCGAAGACGCAGCCGATCATGAGGATGCCGGAGGCGGCGATCGCGGCCGTGACGTGGATGATGATCCAGTACGAGTCCAGAGCCGGGACCAGGGGCCCGGCCTCGGTGTAGACGCGGACCGAGGTGCCGAGGACCATCGTGACCGCGAACGTCGCGAACAGGCCGAGGCGGCGGGGGACGGCGCCGCGGGTGACGAGGACCAGCCAGGTCGCCATGCCCGCGAGGGCGACGCCCACCGTGTACTCGAACATGTTGCCCCACGGCCAGCGCCCGGTGTAGACGACGCGGACGACGATGCTGGCGGCGAGGGCGGCGGTGCCGAGGTAGGTGAGGACGAGGCCGAGCCGGCCGGCGCCGCGGGCGGCGGCGGGGCTGATGGGGGCCTCGGCGGGCGAGGGGGCTTCGGCGCCGGTCCCGGTGACTTCTGCCCCGGTGTCGTCGTCGGCGGTGCCGCCGGCGGTGACGAGGGCCTTGGCGCGCTTGGGCGCCCGCTTGTCGAAGGCGTATTCGACGGCGTAGGCGAACATCGCCGCCGCGTAGACGAGGATCGTGGCGACGAACAGAGCGTTCGCGGCTTCGGCACCGGTCATTGGTCGCTCCCGGACTTGTCGGTGTGGGTTCCCGGCGGCGCGGAGTCGGGTGCGATGGCGGCGGTGAGCTCGTCGCACTCCTCGTCGAGGCCGTCGAAGTCGTTGCGGTTGAGGCCGGCGGTCTCGACGGTGCCGTCGGGGTTCCACCGGATCCAGTAGCGCCTGCGGCGCACGGCGAGCCCGGGCAGGAGGCCGAGCAGGAGGAGGACCGCGCCGGCGAGGACGACGGGGCCGCCCGGGTCGTGGCGGACCTGGAGGACGGCGTACTGCTCGACGCCGTCGAAGGCGAGGCTGCTGCCGTCGGGGAGGGTGAAGCTGTCGCCAACGCCGATGACCTCGACCTCGTCGTTGACCTGCTCCAGTGCGCCGGAGGCGATCTGCTCCTCGTTGACGGCGTACACGGACTCGGGGTCGCCGTCGCCGAGGCCGAGGTCGCCGGTGTACGCGGTGAGGGCGAGGACCGGGTTGTTCAGTTCGGGCTCGGTGCCGAGGAGCATCGCGGTGGAGTCGTCGAAGGTGGGGACGAGGATGGCGTCGAAGCCGACTTCGGCGTTCTCGTCGACGGCGCCGGTGGCGGGGTCGACGTTCGCGTCGGGGAACTTGAAGGCGCCCTCGGAGTTCAGGGCGGCGTCCATGGCCAGGAACTCCTGGTGGAGGGTCTGGGTCTGCCCGTAGCGGTCGGTGTAGGTGACGACGGCGGTGTAGCCGTGGCCGATGAGGAAGACGTTGGTGCCGTCGATGTTCAGCGGGTGGTTGACCTGGAGGTCGTAGTCGCCGGTGTCGCCGTCGATGTCGTAGGCGATGTCGGCGTCGTACGCGGTGGGCCCGCCGTCGGTGAACTCGGCGTCGAAGGCGTCGAGGGTGAGGCAGAACCGCGGGAGCTCGGTCTCGTCGACCCAGGCGCCGAGACCGTACTCGTCGTACTGCTGGAGGTTGTTGCAGTAGGACTTGTCCTCGGAGAGGATGCGGTTGCCGTACCAGCTCATGAGGCTGCCGGCGGCGACGCCGACGAGGATGAAGATGACGCTGGTGTGGAAGACGAGGTTCCCGCTCTCGCGCAGGTAGCCCTTCTCGGCGGCGATGACGACGGTGCCGTCGTCGTGCTCGCGGACGGCGGTGCGCCAGCGCTTCTGCTTGAGGACGGCGCGGGCGCGGCCCTGGTTGGCGGGGCCGTCGAGGACGCGGTGGTACGGGAGGATCGACATGCGGGCGGGGGCGTCGGGGACCTCGGCGCGGAGGGCCTTCCAGTGGACGCCGAGGCGCGGGACGATGCAGCCGACGAGGCTGATCATGAGGAGCAGGTAGATCGCGGAGAACCACGGCGAGGTGTAGACGTCGAAGGCCCACAGGCGGTCGAGCCAGGGGGCGAGGTCGGGGTGCTCGTCGAAGTAGCCGGCGACGTCGACGGTGCTGATGGACCGCTGGGGGAACGTCGAGCCGGGGATGGCGGCGAGGGCGAGCGCGAGGAGGAGGATGAGCGCGGTGCGCATGGCGGTGAGCTGGTGCCACCAGCGGCGCCAGAAGGTGCGGAGGCGCTTGGCGGCCTTGGGTTTGCGCGGTGTCGTGGTCGTGGCGGTCACAGGATGCTCGTTCCGGTGCCGGCGGTGGCGCGCAGCCAGTTGGTGAACTCGCCCCAGGCGCCGGTGGCGAGCATGAGGCCGACGGCGATGAGCATGGCGCCGCCGGCGACGGCGATGGCGCGGCCGTGGCGTTTGAGGAAGTCGAGGGCGCGGGCGAGGCGGTGCATGCCGACGGCGAAGAGCACGAAGGGCAGGCCGAGTCCGGCGCAGTAGGCGATCATGAGACCGATGCCGCGGGCGGTGCCGTCCTGGATGACGGCGAGGCTGGTGATGGCGGCGAGGACCGGTGAGGAGCAGGGGATCCAGGAGAGGGCGAAGACGGCGCCGAAGAGGGGGGCGCCGGCGAGGCCGACGGCGGGGCGCCATTTGGGGGCGTAGCCGCCGCGGGTGGGGATGAGGCCGATGAACATGAGGCCCATGGCGATCATGACGACGCCGGCGGCGGTCTCGAGGGCGCCGGTGTTCTGGAGGAGGGCGCGTCCGGCGCTCTGGAGCGCGAAGACGACGACGGTGTAGACGGCGGTGAAGCCGGCGACGAAGAGGAGGGCGCCGGTGAGGACGCGTCCGGTGCGGCGGTCGGCGCGGGCGTCGCGGTCGAGTTCGGTGCCGCTCATGCCGGTGACGTAGGAGACGTACCCGGGCATGAGGGGGAGGGTGCAGGGGGACGCGAAGGAGACGAGTCCGGCGAGGGCGGCGACGCCGAAGGCGAGGAGGAGCGGGCCGGAGGCGGCGGTCTCGGCGGGGTTCACTCGGCCTCCTCGCGGGCGCGGGGCTCGAGCTGCTTGCGGGAGGGGTTGTCGAGGCGGCGCTTGACGAGCGCGCCGACGGCCACGGCGGTGAGCGCGGCGGTGCCGGCCATGACGGCGCCCTTGGCGGCCTTGCGGATGGTGGGGTCGGACGGCGTGCGCATCAGGTCTCCAGGGCTTTGGTCACGTCGGCGACGATCGTCTCGGTGTCGTAGAACCGGTCGCGCATCAGGTCTCCAGGGCTTTCGTCACGTCGGCGACGATCGTCTCGGTGTCGTAGAACCGGTCGCGCCAGATGGAGAAGACGCGGTGCTCGGCGTCGACGACGATCGTCGCGGGGATGTTGGTCGGGGAGAGCCCGAAGTCGATGAACTGGTCGGCGATGCGGCCGGCCTCGTCGCTGATGGACGGGTACGGGACACCCCAGCGCTCCTCGAACTGCTTGGCGGCGTCGAGGTTGTCGCGGATGTCGACGCCCACGAACTGGACGGGCTGCCCTTCGAAGGCGGCGGCGGCCTCGACGAGGTAGGGGGCCTCGGCGACGCAGGGCGGGCACCAGGCGCCCCAGAAGTTGACGACGAGGACGCTGCCGGCCCAGTCGTCGGTGTCGATCGGGTTCCCGTGGAGGTCGTCGCCGGTGAGGCGGGGGGCGTCGAAGCGGTCGGCGGGGTCCTCCCACCGGTAGTTCGAGCCGTCGCCGGAGACGTACCGGTCGCGGTTGATCTCGTTGACGCGGTTGCTGTCCTGCCCGGTGTCGCTGCACGCCGCGAGGGCGAGCAGGGGCGCCGCGGCCAGCACGGTCCTCCGCCGGAGCCCCACGGTCAGGCGCCCTTGGCCCGCCGGGCCGTCGCCGACTTGAGCACGAGGTGCGCGGCCGGTTCGGAGTACTCGATGCGGGCGAGCGACTCGCCTTCGTAGACGAAGCTGGTGATCGACGCGAGGGAGCACTGGCGGTTGCGCGGGTCGTGCCAGAGGCGCTTGCGCTCGGCGAAGCGGCGGACCGTCCAGATGGGCAGCTGGTGGGAGACGAGGACCGCTTCGGCGCCGTCGGCGGCGGCGCGGGCCTTGTCGAGGGCGTCCATCATGCGGCGCGCGATGTCGAGGTAGGCCTCGCCCCAGGAGGGGCGGAAGGGGTCGCGCAGGCGCCACCAGTAGCGGGGTTCGCGGAGGGCGCCGTCGC
This sequence comes from Glycomyces endophyticus, assembly GCF_039531525.1. NCBI lineage: Bacteria > Bacillati > Actinomycetota > Actinomycetes > Glycomycetales > Glycomycetaceae > Glycomyces > Glycomyces endophyticus. Next base: position 28,941 of record NZ_BAAAQF010000011.1, on the reverse strand, counting down.
CGACGCCGACCTTGAGGCCCTCGAAGGAGTTCCCGGCCTCGACGATGCCGTCGTAGGTGGCGGCGTGGAGGCGGTGCGAGGCGGCGACGGGCTCGGCGGTCTCCTGGGCGCGCTGCAGCGGGGAGGAGCCGACGTGCACGACGTCGCGCTTGGCGAGGCGCTCGGCGGCGGCGAGTGCCATCTCCCTGCCGAGCTCGGACAGGCCGTAGCCGGGGAGGCGCCCGTAGAGGATGCCGTCCGGGTTGTGGACCTCGCCGTGGCGCAGCAGGTGGACGATGGTCTTGGAGCCGCTCATGAGCGCACCTTAGCCGCGGCTTCGGCGGCCGGTTCCAGCGCCTGTTCGATGTGTGACAGGGCTTCCTCGTCGATCGCGGCGGAGGTGAACCAGCATTCGAACGCGCTCGGCGGCAGGTAGACGCCCTGGTCGAGCATGGCGTGGAAGAACGCGCCGTGCGCGGCCGAGTCCTGGGCCTTCGCCTCGGCGAAGTCGGTGACGGGCCCTTCGGAGAAGAACACCGAGAACAGGTTCGAGGGCGCGGACACGTAGTGGGGGACGCCGGCCTTGGCGAGGGCGGCGCCGGCCATCCGCTGGAGCTCGGCGGCCGTGTCGTCGAGCGTCCGGTAGACCGCGTCGTCGCACAGCCGCAGGGTGGCGAGCCCGGCGGCGACCGCGAGCGGGTTCCCCGAGAGCGTCCCGGCCTGGTAGACGGGGCCGGCGGGGCTGATCCGCGACATGAGGTCGGCGCGGCCGCCGAACGCGGCGGCGGGCAGGCCGCCGCCCATGACCTTCCCGTACGTGTACAGGTCGGCGGGCGCGGCGAGGCCGCCGGGGGCGACGCGGAAGCCGGTCATGACCTCGTCGGAGATGAGGAGCGCGCCGCGGGCGTGCGCGACGGCGTACAGCTTCTCGTTGAACCCGTCGAGCGGCTCGATCGCGCCCATGTTCCCGGGGACGGCCTCGGTGATGACCGCGCCGATCCGCCCGGGGTGCGCGGCGAACGCGGCCTCGACGGCGTTGATGTCGTTGTAGGGCACGACGATCGTGTCGGCCGCGGCGGCGGCGGGGACGCCGGGCGAGTCGGGGTGGCCGAGGGTCGCGACGCCGGAGCCGGCCTCGGCGAGGAAGTAGTCGGCGTGGCCGTGGTAGCAGCCGGCGAACTTGATCACCTTGTCGCGGCCGGTCGCGGCGCGGGCGAGGCGGACCGCGCTCATGGTGGCCTCGGTGCCCGAGGACACGAGGCGGACCATCTCGCAGGGGGTGCGCTCGACGATGAGCTCGGCGAGCTCGATCTCGGCGGTGGTGGGCGCCCCGTACGAGGTGCCGCGGGCGGCGGCCTGCGCGAGGGCGTCGACGACCGCGGGGTGGGCGTGCCCGAGGATGAGCGGCCCCCAGGAGCCGACGAGGTCGATGTACGTGTTGCCGTCGACGTCGGTCATGCGGGCGCCGGAGGCCTCCGCGATGAACACGGGCGTCCCGCCGACGCCGCGGAAGGCCCGGACCGGCGAGTTCACGCCGCCGGGGATGACACGGGCCGCCCGTTCGGCGGCGGCCTTCGAGCGGGAGCGGTCGGAGCGCTCCGGTTGCCTGTCAGTCACGGCCTCAGCATCGCACACGCGACGCGGGGCGCGCGGGAGCGGCGGCGGCGGGCGTGCAGCCCGGCGCCGCGTCCGCGTAAGGCGACCGCGCGCAGCCGCGGCGGCTCGAAGGCGACCGGGCGGACCAGCCGGTCGGCGAACCGGGCGGCGATCGGCGCGGGCGCGGTCTCCGGGTCGGGGCCGGCGAGGAGCCAGCGCAGCGGCGCGGGGACCCGGTACACGGCCTGGTCCATCGCGGGCCGCTCGATGACCACGAGCGCGGCGTCGACGAGCTCGACGAGTGCTTCGAGGCTGCCGTCGCGCTGGCGGCACAGGTCGAGGACCTCGTCGACGCTGGCGCCGTGCTCGCGGGCGGCGAGTTCGAGCAGGACCGCGCGGGCGGGGCCGGAGATCGCGGCGACGGCCGCGTCGATGGCCTCCCGGAAGCGCCCGCCCGCGTCGAGGACGGCGACCGGGTCGTCGCGCAGGCGCCGCAGGGCGGCCTGGGGCGACGCGAGCGCGACGAGGTCGGCGAGCGCGAGGAGCGCGGGCGGGAAGTTCTCGACGGCGGCGGCGAGGCCGCGGCAGTCGGCGGCGGTCCACGGCGCGCCCCGGTCGGCGCAGAACCCGGCGAGCATGGCGGCGCCGACGCTTTCGGCGGGCGGGTCGAGGGCGCGCTTGACGGCCCCGGGCAGGTCCAGGGGCCGACGGCCGACCGCGAGGAGGTGCAGGTCGGGGCAGGACTCCAGGAGCACGAGCAGGTCGTTGCGGCGTTCGGCGCCGAGCTGGTCGGTGCCGTCGACGACGAGGAGGGCGCGGCGGTCGCGGAAGTGCTCGATGACGGTGTCGATCGGGGCGCGCAGCGGCTCCGAGCGCAGGTCCAGGGCGTCGAGCAGGGCCCGGCCGAGGTCGGGTCCGGCGTCGGAGTACCAGACGCCGTGCTCGTAGCAGGACAGGCGCTTGCGGGCCCAGGCCTTCGCGAACGTGGTCTTGCCGCAGCCGGGGAGTCCGCTGAGGGCGACCATGCGGCCGACGGCGAAGGCCCGGTCCAGTTCGCGCGCGTCCTCGGGCCGCTCCACCGGGGGCTTCAGCGCGTGCGGGAGGTTGTGGCGGCGCGGGCGGACCCGCGGCGGCGGGAAGTCCCAGGGCAGTCCGGGCGCGGTGATCTGGACCAGTTCGGTGGCGCCGGGCAGCCCGCGCAGTTCGAAGTCGCCCAGGCGGCGCATCGCGTCCGGCGGCAGCCCCGCGGCGGCGGCGAAGTCGGCGGACGCCAGGATCTGGTCGCCGTGCGCGGCGGAGCAGATCCGGGCGGTCCGGTGCACCTCCGGGGTGGCGTACCCGCCCGCGGAGGGCCAGGCCTCGCCGGTGTGCAGTCCCATGCGGACGGGTGGGCGCAGCGGGGCGCCGTCCTGTTCGGGCCAGTCCGAGCCGTGGAGGGCGGCCTGTATGCCGACCGCGGCGGCGCAGGCCGCGGCCGCGTCGTGGAAGGCCACGAAGAACGAGTCGCCCTCGGTGTCGACCTCGACGCCGCCGGCGTCCCGCAGGACCTCGCGGACCAGGGCCCGGTGGCGGTGCAGGACGACCCGGTAGCGCTCGGCGCCGAGCCCGGAGGCCAGGCGCGTCGAGCCCTCGATGTCGGTGAACAGGAACGTCACGTCTCCGGCGGGCAGCGGCTCCCGCCGCGCTCCGGCGGCGCCGCCGGGGCCTCCCTGAGGGCCGGCCGCAAACGGCCTAGTGGCGCCGTCGCCGCCGAGGCCTCCCTGATGTCCAGCCATAAAGGTCCCAGGCGCGCCGTCGCCGCCGGGACCTCCCGGGGGTCCGGCCATAAAGGTCCCAGGGGCGCCGTCGCCGCCGGGACCTCCCGGGGGTCCGGCCATAAAGGTCCCAGGGGCGCCGTCGCCGCCGGGACCTCCCGGGGGTCCGGCCATAAAGGACGCATACCGATATTCCGATGTCTCATTCGCGAGCGGCTCAAGAGAGGTGAGTGCGGCGTGCGATGCCGTTGTCGTATCCACGTGTCGGTCAACTTTCGTTCAGCCCCCGTATGCCGGGCTGTGGCGCGCTGGTGCGCGGGCACAATTGCCCAGCGGCCTCACAGTGTCACCCCCATCTCAGTCGGTTACCTGCCGTGATGGGAACTGGCACTCCGCATGGCCGTGTCTCCTGCCCTTCCGCGGACGTGAGCCCTTCTCGACGCGGGTTTGCTCGTGGCAACCACCGATCCGCTATAGGGAACGATCCGAGCGCCCGCTGGTAGCGGGCTGCCGACAGAATTGTTCCCCGTCAGGCGTTGCCCGCGGGAACGAAACTAGGGAATACTCGCATTCAGCGCGGTCCCGCCACGGCGGCGCGCACCCGCCGGCGTCCGGGTGCATACTGGGCGCTCCGACGCGCCGCCGCACCAGCACCGCGCGCACTCCCGCCCCCCGATCGGGCCGCCCCGATCGAGAAAGGACGACCCGCTCCCGTGCCGCACCTCCTCCGCCGCATCGCCCTCCTCCCCTGGCGCGCCCTCAAGGCCGCCGGCAGGGGCGCCCGCGCCGCCGCACGCGCCGCCCGACGGGGCCTCGGCGCCGCCGGCCGCGCCCTGCGGGCCCCGGCGGGCCGCCTCGGAGTCCAGGCGTCCCTCACGGCCCTCGCGGTCGCGGGCGCGCTCGCCGCCGGATGGCTCGTGGTCCCCGGCGCCGGGCCCGCCTGGTCCTTCGGCACCGAGCCGGAGCCCGAGGCAGAGGAGGCCCCGCTCGTCCTCACCCCCGAGGACGCGCCCGACGGGGGCCGCCCCGCCGAGACCGACCCGATCGAGGAGGTCGGCACCGCCGCCCCCGGCGACACCACCACCACGCCCGCCGGCGCCACCGACCTCGACTCGTGGGCGCGCGACCTCGCCGCCCTCGGCATCCCCGAGCGGGCCCTCGTCGCCTACGGCCGCGCCGAGCTCGTCTCCGCGGTCGAGAACCCCGGCTGCCACCTCTCCTGGACCACCCTCGCCGGCATCGGCGCCACCGAGACCACCCACGGCACCACGAACGGCAACCGGATCCAGGCCGACGGCACCACCGTCACCCCCATCCGCGGCTCCGGCTACGACGAGATGGGCCCCATGCAGTTCCTCCCCAGCACCTGGGAGTCCTGGAAGGCCGACGGCGACAAGGACGGCCTGTTCAACCCCGACGACATCGACGACGCGGTCACCGCCGCCGCGAACTACCTCTGCCACGGCGGCCGCGACCTCACGACCCCGGCCGGCTGGCAGGCCGCCGTCCACTCCTACAACCCCAGGGACGACTACGTGCAGAAGGTGTTCGACCGCGCCGACCAGTACGGCCGCGCGAGCACCGCCTGAGGGCGCCCCCCGATCACTGCGATCTGTGAACAGGGGGTTCCGTTCGGTGACGATTTCGGGTAAGGATAAGAGATGCCCCTGAAGCAGCTCGCTCCCGGCGAGATGACGGACGACGACCTCCGCGACTGGTGCTCGGTGCTCAACGACATGACCGCCGCGGACATGCCGGCCGAGCCCCGCTGGCGCACCGACTCGCTCCGCGAGTACCTGACCGCGACCCTGCCCGAGGACCGGCGGCACCTGTTCCTCGACCGCGACGCCGACGGCGACCTCGTCGGCCACGCCGCCCTCATCCTGTTCGGCGGCGAGCAGGCCGGCACCGGCGTCGTCGAGATGTCCACCCGCCCCTCCGCGCGCGGCAAGGGCGTCGGCACCCGCCTGCTCCGCGCCGTCGCCGAATGCGCCAAGGCCGGCGGCTGCCGGACCCTCTCCGTCGAGGTCATCGCCACCACGCCCGCGGTCGGCTTCTACGACCGGCACGGCTTCGCCCGCTCCACCGTCGAGCAGCGCCACCTCCTCCGCTGGGCCGAGATCGACTGGGAGAAGATCGAGCACGCCGCCGGGCGCCTCGCCGCCGGGTACCGCCTCGAATACCACGCCGGCGGCGTCCCCGACCGCCTCATGGACTCCTACGCCGACGTCAAGGCCAACCTGCGCTCCGCGCCCGGGAACGTCGCGTTCGTGCCCGAATGGCGCGGCTCCGCCTACGCCCCGGGCCTGCGCGACTCGTTCCAGACCCTCGCCTCCCGCGGGATGCGCTCGCACATCGCCGTCGCCGTCTCCGAACCGTACGGGAACGTCGTCGGCCTCACCGAGCTCGTCGTCTCCGCGCAGCGGCCCACCCGCGCCGACCAGTACGACACCGTCGTCGCGCCCGCCCACCGCTCCTACGGGCTCGCCATGACCATGAAGGCCCGCCTCCTCACCGAGCTGCGCCGCGCCGAACCCCAGCTCGTCGACGTCCAGACCTGGACCCTCGACACCGCCGACGACGTCCGCTGGATCAACGGCGAGCTCGGCTTCGTCCACGACGTCGACTGGTACGACTACGAGGCCGACGTCGACAAGCTCCTCGCCCGCCTCACCCGCCCGGCCTGACCCGGGCCGCGCCGCGACCCGCGGTACCGCAACCGTTTGCGAATCTTCTTTACACTGAGAGTCATGCACCCCCGGCAGGCCAGGTTCGAGGACGCGCGCCCCGACCGGCGCGTGATCGTCGTGGGCAACAACGGACTCACCCTCAGGTTCATCAAGAACCTCATCGACAACTTCGCGTTCCACGTCATCGCCGTCATCCCCACCGGACCCGGCGGCCAGCGCGACGAGATCCGCCGCGCCTCCCAGGAGAACCGGCGCCTGTCGGTCCTGGAGGCCCAGCAGGTCGGCGCCGACACCATCCGCGAGGCCGGGCTCACCGACGCGTACGCCGTGGCCCTCATGGACCAGAACGACGTCGGCAACCTGCACCTCGCGCTGAAGATCCGCGAGATGTCCCACTACCTCGGCGACGAGACCCTCCCCCGCCTCGTCATCCGCATGTACAACCGCGGCCTGCGCGACCACATGCAGAAACTCCTCGGCGACGACGGCGTGTTCGTGAAGTCCGACGCCGACATGGTCGCCCGCACGTACGCGGCCGCCGCCCTGGAGCAGATCCCGCCCGGCGACATCGACATCTGGGGGCGGCGCCTGTACCTCGCGCGCGCCGCCGACCCGCGCGCCCAGGCGCAGTGGGTCGTCGCCGCCGGCAACGAGTTCGGCGTCGACATGATCCCCGTCGACGCCGACGAGGCCGTCCGGCTGCTGTGCCTGGAACCGGTCGCCGCCCGCCGCTGGGTCGGGCCCATGCTGGAGGCCGCCGCCGGATGGTTCCGGCAGTCCCTCCACACGCTGCGGCGCACGTTCAGCAGGGGCCTGTGGATGGCCGCGGCCGTCCTCATGGCGGTGATGCTCGGCGGCATGACGACCCTCCTGACCGTCAACAGCCTCAACGCGGCCCGCAAGACCGACGGCGACTTCTGGGACGCGCTCTACATGCTCGCGATGATGGCCGCCGGCGGCGCCGACCCGGACACGACCGACCACTGGGAGCTGCGCCTGACGCACGTCGTCGTGGTCGTCTCGGGCGCGCTGCTCATCCCGGTCGTCACCGGCGCGATCGTGCAGGCCGTCGTCGAGCGCCGGTACGCGCTCGCGGAGGGCCGCATGGTGCGCGCGGTCCGCGACCACGTGATCGTGGTCGGCCTGGGCAACATGGGGACCCGCGTGGTGGAGACGCTGCGGGAGCGGCGCATCCCGGTGGTCGCGATCGAGAAGGACCGCGAGGCGATCGGCGTGCGGGCGGCCCGGGCCGCGGGCGCGCAGGTCCTCCTCGGCGACGCGAGCCGGCCCGGGACGCTCGAGGAGGCCGAGGTGAAGTACTCGCGGTCGCTGGTGGCGATGGCGAAGCAGGACTCGGCGAACCTGGAGGCGGCCCTGTCGGGCCTGGAGTGCAGGCCGGACCTGCGCACGGTCATGCGGATCTACGACCCCGAGTTCGCGTCCCTGATCCGGCGCAACCTGAACAAGAACCGGTCGCTGCACGAGGCGTCGCAGCACTCCTCGTACAGCGCCCCGCAGGTCGCGGCGGGCTCGTTCGCGCGGGAGCTCACCGACGACGAGATCCTGGAGACCATCCCCGTGCGCGGGCAGATCGCGTACATCGCCGAGGTCACCGTCGAGGAGAGCGCGTGGCTCGACGACGTCCCCGCGCACAAGGCCGCGGCCCCGGGCTCGCGGCGGCTGCTCGCGGTGCGCCGAGCCTCCGGGAGCATCCGGTGGAACCCCGACGACGGGTTCCAGATCATCTGCGGCGACACCCTCCTGATGCTGGTGACCCGCAGGGGCCTCAACGAGATCCGGGAGTTCTGCCAGCCGCGCGACCCGGCCGCGGCCGGCACGCACCGGCACGTGCTCGACTAGGGCTCACTGAAAGCCTTGCGGCGGCGCACCGGGCCGGGCCGGGCCGGCGCCGGACCGCGCTGCACTGCACCGCGCCGCGTGTGACTCTCGCCGGTTCGTGCGAGGGCGCGCAACTTCCGGACCGCACCGCACCGCGCTGCACCGCCTGTGACCCCCACCGGTTCATGACCACACCACACCACACCATCTGTGACCCTCGCCGGTTCGTGCGACGGCGCGCAACTTCCGGACCGCTCGCTCGTTTCAACCGTGGAAGCATCTCTCACGGAAGGGGCCGGCAGTGGCGGCGAGCGAGCGGAGACCGCGGGCGGAGCACGGGAAGCGGCGGCGCCGCAAGGCCGTCCTGGCGGCGAGCGCGGGGGCGCTGGCCCTCGGCGGTGCGGCGGTGGTGGTCCCCACGGCGTTCGCCGACGACCCGGTGACCGAGGTCCTGGCGGGCGCCGCCGAGATCCTCCCGGTGGACGACTCGCTGCTGGGCCTGGTCGACGTGGGCGAGGTCAAGGAGCTCACCGAGTCCCTGTCGTACGCCGACGCGCAGGACGCGGTCACGGTCTCGGGCCCCGACGCCGGGTACGTGAAGGTCCACTTCGAGCGGCTGCTGCTGAACGCGGGCGACTACGTCACGGTGTCGAACCCTGAAGGGACCGAGTCGTACCGGTACGAGGAGTCCCTGGTGGACGGCTGGGCGACCTCGATCACCGGCGACACCGCGGTCGTGGAGCTGCACCGGGCCGAGTCGAGCCCGGTCTCCGACGCGCTCGGCGTGGTCATCGACCGGGCCGCGTACGGCTTCGCCGCTGACGTCGTCGACGCCCTCGCGGCCGAGCGGGCCGACGCGGCGCGCCCCGAGGAGAGCCTGTGCTCGGGCGACGAGAAGCGCCGCTCCGCCTGCTACCGGACCTCGTATCCGGAGGTCGTGGAGCACGCGGAGCCGGTGGCGCGGCTGCTCATCGACGGGACCGTGCTGTGCACGGCGTTCCGGGTGGGCGAGGAGAACCGGCTGCTGACGAACCACCACTGCTTCACCGAGACGTGGGAGGCGAAGCAGACCGAGGTGTGGTTCGGGTACGACTGCGTCACCTGCGGCGCGGACACCGCGAACATCCCCGTGAAGGTCGCCGGGCAGCAGGTCCTGAAGACTTCGAAGCCCTTGGACTACACGTTGTTCAGCGTCGAGGACTTCTCGCGGATCGACCAGTTCGGGTACCTGGAGCTGTCCGACCGCGCGGCCGCGGCCGGCGAGGCGATCTACATCCCGCAGCACCCGGCGGGCCGGCCCACGGAGATCGCGATGGAGTCGTCGGTCGACGGCGGCAACTGCGTGGTCAAGGACCCCGTCTACGACGGGTACGTCGCCGGCAGCGACGTCTCGTACTTCTGCGACACCGAGTTCGGGTCCTCCGGGTCCCCGGTGATCTCCCGCGACACCCACGAGGTCGTCGCGCTCCACCACTTCGGCGGCTGCCCGAACTCCGGCGTCAACGCCCAGCTGATCCGCGCCGAGATCGGCCACCTGATCTAGGGACTGCGACCCCGCCCCGGGACTCGCGAAACGGCGGCGGNCCGCCCCCCCCCCCCCCCGCCGTCATGTCATGTACGCCGTTCACATTCCCGGCGGACCCTACTTGACCTGGAGCTCGGCGACGATCGTCGAGAAGTGCGAGCGGATGCGGTCGTCGGTCGGGTCGTCCTCGGGGGTCCAGTGGACGGACATGCGCTCGTACAGCGTGTTGCGCTGCGCCGGCACGCGGTCGGCGGAGCGGATGAGCCCGATGAGCTCCGAGAGGCGCGACTGGTGGCGGGCGCCGGCCGAGGAGATCACGTTCTCCTCCAGCATGATCGAGCCGAGGTCGTCGACGCCGAGGTGCATGCTCAGCTGCCCGGAGGCCTTGCCGGTCGTCAGCCACGACGACTGGAGGTGCTTCACGTTGTGGAAGAACAGCCGCGCGGTCGCCAGCAGCCGCAGGTACTCCAGGGTCGTCGCCTGCGTGCGGCCCTTGAGGTGGTTGTTCTCGGGCTGGTACGTCCACGGGATGAACGAGCGGAAGCCGCCGGTGCGGTCCTGCACGTCGCGGATCATCCGCAGGTGCTCGATGCGCTCGGCCGCGGTCTCGCCGGTGCCCATCATCATCGTCGCGGTGGACTCCAGGCCCTGGAGGTGCGCGGCCTCCATGATCTCCAGCCAGCGCTCGCCGGACTCCTTGAGCGGCGCGAGCGCGGTGCGCGGGCGGGCCGGGAGCATCTCGGCGCCGGCGCCGGCGATCGAGTCGAGCCCGGCGGCCTTGATGCGGCCGATGGCCTCGCCGATCTCCACGCCGGAGACCTTCGACATGTGCGCGATCTCCGAGGGGCCGATCGAGTGGATCATCAGCTCGGGGTACGCGGCCTTGACCGAGGAGAACAGCTCCTCGTAGTACTCGACGCCGAAGTCGGGGTGGTGGCCGCCCTGGAGCATGACCTGGGTGGCGCCGAGGCCCACCGCCTCGCCGCAGCGGCGCAGGACCTCCTCCATCGGGTGGGCCCAGCCCTCGTCGTGCTTGGGGGCGCGGTAGAAGGCGCAGAACTTGCACGCGGTGACGCACACGTTCGTGTAGTTGATGTTGCGGTCGATGATGTAGGTGACGATGTTGTCGCCGATGACGCGCCGCCGGGCCGCGTCGGCGGCCTCGGCGAGGGGGTGGAAGGGCGCTTCGGTGTAGAGCAGCAGGGCTTCCTCGGCGCTGATGGCGCCGCCGTCGGCGGCGCGGGCGAGGACGTCGTCAATCTCGGCCATGCACGAAGCGTATCCGCCAGAGGGCCCTCCGGGACAGTGCGGCCGAGCGGATGACTCGTGGGTTACTCCCCGGTGAACCTCGCAAAGGCCCGCTGGGGCCCCGGCGCTCCGCTAGACCGTGTACAGCTCGGTGTGGATCTCGCCGGTCCCGGCGGCCTCGAGGACCTCCTTGACGCCGAGGACCATCTCGTACGGGCCGCAGAGGAACCACTCGTCGACCTCGCCGGCGTCGACGGCGGTGCCGAGGACCTGCCGGAGCCGCTCGGGCGTGAGGCGGCCGGTGAGCAGCGGCGTGGGGCCGTCGGCGCGGGTGCGCACGTGGTGGAGGCGGAGGCGGTCGCCGTGGACGCGTTCGAGTTCGCGCAGTTCGGCGGCGAACATGGTGCTGTCCTCGGTGCGGTTGGAGTACAGGAGGGTGACGACGGCGCCGGCTTCGAGGGCGGCGGTGGCGATCGCGATGATCGGGGTGATCCCGGAGCCGGCGACGACGGAGCCGTAGTGGCGGTCGGGCCGGATGTCGGTGCAGAAGTGGCCGAGCGGCGGGAGGACTTCGAGGACGTCGCCGGGCAGGAGCCTGCGGTTCGCGTACCCGGAGAAGGTGCCCTCGGGGATCGAGCGGATGCCGAGGCGGAGGGTGCCGGCCGCGGCGAGTTCGCGCGGAGTGGAGGCGAGGGAGTAGGAGCGGCGGACCTCGGAGCCGTCGGCCTCGACGCGCTGGAACGTGAGGTGCTGGCCGGGTTTGAAGTCGAACGCGGGCCGCAGGTGCTCGGGCACGGCGAGGGTGACCTCGACGGCGTCGGCGGTGAGGGCCCGCACGCCGCTGACGGTGAGCTTGTGCCACGCGGGGCGGGACTTGCGGGGCTGCTTCAGCTCGATGGCCACGAGGCGGTCCTTCCCTGTCTCGATCGGGGTGTCCGGCGGGCGCGCCGGCGGTCGGCGGCGCCGGTCAGCGGTCGCTGTCGAAGAATTCGGGCCCTTCGGGCGAAAGGTCCTTCACTTCCGTGTAACGGGCGGCGCGGGAGGCGAATTCCCGCAGGCCGGCGAGGTGCCGCTCACTGAGGCCGAACTGGAGGCGGTCGAAGTACTCGGCGAGCGCGGCGGGCGCGAACGGCTCCCAGCGGGCGGCGGAGGCGACGACGGCGTCGATCTCCTCGCGGCTGAGGCGCACGGAGTCGCGGAACGCGAGGTGGACGTCCTTGACGAGCCCGGGGTGGGCCTGGGCGTAGTCGCGGCGGACGGCCCAGACGGCGAAGACCATGGGCAGGCCGGTCCAGTCCTTCCACTCGGCGGCGAGGTCGAGCACGTGGAGGCCTCGGGGGCTGCCGTGGCCGTGCTCGTGGAAGGCGTGGAGGGCCTCGTCGCCGATGAGCACGGCGGCGTCGGCGTCGACGAGCGCGGTGTCGAGGTCGGGGGCGGTGACCCGGTACTCGGGCCGGCGCCCGTAGCGCTCCTCGAGGAGCATCCGGCCGAGGAGGACGCCGGTGCGCGAGAACGAGGCGAGGGAGACGCGCGGTTCGGCGGGGAGGTCGGCGAGCGGGCCCCGGGTGACGAGGTTGACGCTGAGGACGGGGCCGTCGGCGGCGACCGCGGGGTCGGGGATGAGGAGCAGCTCGTCGCTGTGGCGGAGGTACTCGACGAGGGTGATCGGGCCGATGTCGAGGTCGCCTTCGACGAGCTGGCGGCTGAGCTCGTCGGGCGCGTCGCGGCGCAGGTCGAACTCGAGCAGCGCGCCCGTCCGGGCCAGTCCCCAGTAGATGGGCATGCAGTTGAGGAAGGCGATGTGGCCGACCCTCGGGCGTCGCGCGTTGTTCACAGTCCCGACGGTATCCCCCCTCCGGGTCCTAGGACCGTCCCGAGAGGGGGGCGGCGTCGCCGGCGTCACGGCCGTCAGCGCTCGTCGATGTCGGCGAGGTCCTTCCCGCCCTCCGCGTCGGCGGTCTCGGCGGTGACGAGGTCGACGAGCCGGTCGAGGACGTCCTCGTCGTCGCCGGTCAGGACGATCTCGTCGCCGGGACGCACGTCCAGTACGAGGACCTGGAGGATCGACTTGGCGTCGTGCCCGCCGTCCCCGGCCTTCGCGATGGCGATCTCGCCCGACGACTCGGCGGCGGTCTCGACGAAGACCGTCGCGGGCCTCGCCTGGATCCCGACCTCTGTGGTCACTTTCACACGGCGCTCGGCCATGCTGCTCACCCTCCCCCGGTTCGCGCGGCGCCCGGACCTCGGTGGTCGCCGCCGCCGGGCCGCCGCGGCGGCCCTCCAGGACAGGATGGACCGGCCGCGGGGACGGCGGCGCGTTTTCGGGCTATTGCAGCGGGAAGCGGTACAGAGCGGTCAGGTCCGGTCCTCGCCCTTCTCGGGCTTGGCGCCGTAAGCCGAGCACTCAGCCCTGGTTTTCGCCCTCCTCGGGCTTGGCACCGTAGACAGTGGGGCGCGGGAGCGGGATGTGCTCGGGCAGCTCGGAGCGGTCGAGGAGGTTCCGGACGCGGGCGCGGCCGGGCCGGTAGCCCTCCTCTTCCTCCTCGGCGGGAGGAGGCCACGAGGCGGGCGGCGGCTTGTGGGCGCCGGTCTTGGTCGTGGGCTCCTCGAAGAGGCTGATGTCGGGCGCGTTCACGATCTTCTTGCGCGACGACTCGGCCTCGGTCCCGGGGCCCTCCACGGGCGCCTCGATCGGCGGGGTGGAGACCGCGGGTGGCTCCGGCGCGGGCGCCGGGGCCGGGTCGTCCCAGGGGGCGGCGTCGGAGAACGGGCTGTCGTCGGTGTACCGGTAGGACGGCGGCGGCGTGGGCTCCGGGCGCGGCAGCGGCTCCGGGTCGGCCACGGGCGAGGGCGCCGGGCCGGGCTCGGGGCGCTGCGGCGGGGTCGGCTCGGGGTGCGGGACCGGTTCCGGCGCGGGGACGGGCGTCGGCTCCGGGGCCGGCGGCAGGGGGTCGGGGGCGGGCGGCGTCGGCTGCGGCGGGGTCGGCTCGGGATACGGGACCGGCTCCGGCGCGGCGAAGGGCCGCTCGGTGCGCTCGTTGACGGTGGCCCCGTCCTCCAGCGCGGCGGACGCGGCGGCGGTGGCCTCCTCGATGGTGGTCTCGCTGAACGCCTTGGCGCCCAGGTCGATCACCGGCTCGGGGACGTCGGGCACGGCGAGGCCGACCGCTTCGACGACGTCGGCCGCGGCGTCGGCGCCCTCCACGAGGGCCGCGCCGGGACTCGGGGCCTCCACGACCGCGGCGACCGCGAGAGCCTCCTCGAGGACGGGTTCGACGACGCTCTCGGGCGCCTCGCCGTCCTCGGCGAGGCCGGGCGCGCCGGGCGGGGCCGGCGGCAGGGACTCGCCGGGGACCTCGTCGCCGAGGCCGGCCAGCGCCGCCTCGTCGTCGTCGCCGATCTCGAAGTCCTCGTCGGGGTCCTCGGGGTCGGGGAGGGTGTCCCAGGCGGCGTCCTCGTCGTCGTCCTCGGCGGACTCGGCCGGGACGGGCGCGGCGGGCGGCGCGGGCTCGGCGGCGAAGGACGGCGCGCGGTAGGGCTCGGGCTCGGCGGCGGGGACGCTGAACGCGGGGGCGCTGAAAGAGACGGCCGGCTCGGCCGGGGGCGCGTAGGCCGCGCCGGGGCTGCTCTCGGAGGAGGGCACGCTGAACCCGGGCGGGGCCGCGTCGGGCACCGCGGGCGCCACCGGTTCGGCGGCGGGCGCGCCGAAGGCGACGGCGGGCTCGGCCAGGGGCGCGTAGGCCGCACCGGGGCTGCTCTCGGAGGAGGGCACGCTGAATCCCGGCGGGGCCGCGTCGGGGACGGCGGGCGCGGTCGGGCCGGGGTCGGCGAACGGGGCCTCGGTCGCGGGGACGGCCGGCTGGCGGCGCAGGATCTGGGTGCCGTCGGGGACCGGCGGCGGCAGGTCGGGCGCGGCGGGGGCCGCGGGCGGGGCGCTGTGCACGGGGGCCGCTCCAGCGCTCTGCCCCTGGTTCGCTCCCGGCGCCGCGAACATGCCGGAGTCGGCCGAGGGCAGGCTGAAGGCGCTGCTCGCGGGCGGGGCCGCGTAGGGCGGGCCGGTGACGGGCGAGGACGCGGCGGGCGGCTCGGCGAACGGCGGGTTCGCGGGCGGGGCCGCGAAGGAGGGCGGCGGGGAGACCGGTGGGACCGTCGGCGGGGCGGCGGCGACCGGCGGCAGCGAGTGCGCCGGGTACTGCGGGGCCGACTGGTAGGGCGGCGGGGGCGGCTGCGGCGGCTGGTAGGGCGGGTACTGGCCCTGCGGCTGCGGCGGCGGGTAGGACGCGGGCACCTGGGCGGCGCCGTACGCGGGCGGCTGCGGGGGCTGGACCGGGGCGGCGCCGTACTGGGGCACGGCGGCCTGGCCCTGCTGGTGCGCGGGCGCGGAGCCCTGCGGCGGGCCCCACTGCTGCGGGGCGCCGTACCCGGGCTGGTTCGGCGGGGGGACGGCGGCGTAGCCCTGGTTCGGGGGCGGGGCGGGCGGCGCGGTCGGCTGGTAGGCGCCCGGGGGCGCGTACTGGGGTTCGGGGGGCGGGGCGTAGCCCTGGGGCTCGCCGGGCGGGGCGTACTGCGGCACGGCGGCGGCGCCGTAGGCCTGGGGCGACCCGGGGGGCGCGTACGACGGCGCGCCGTAGGACGCGGCCGGCGGCGGGTACGGCGACTCGGCCGCGAAGCCCCCGGCGGGGGGCGGCAGGGGGGCGCCGCACTGGGGGCAGCGGCGCTGCCCGGACGTCAGTCGCTGACCGCAGGAGCTACAGCTGTTTCCGTCCACGGAAGCCTCCTCGGGGCTGGAGCGTCGTCAATCGGGCACCTCGATATCCATCGTGCCATCAACCCGTCGCGGCGCGTGCACGCGTTCCCACTAGTCGGCGACGCCCCTCAGGCCTCGGTCTGGCGCGTCAGGACGGCCGCGGCGGTGTCGGCGAGCGTCTCGGACGGCGACTCGCCCTCGTCGTCGGTGGGGGTCTGCGGGTCGTCCGTGGGGGACGGCGTGGGCTCCTCCGACGGCTCCTCGGACTCGGTCGGCGTGGGGTCCGGGTCCTCTGACGTGGGGTCGTCGTCGGGCGTCGTGGTGGGGTCGTCGTCCGGCGTGGTCGTGGGGTCGTCGTCGGGCGTCGTGGTCGGGTCGTCGTCCGGCGTCTGCGTCGGGTCCTCGGCGTCGGGGTCGGTCTGGATCGCGTCGACCACGCGGTGCGCCCCGGCGAAGTTCTCGAACCAGATGGAGCTGATCTTGACGACGTCGCCCGATCGGGGGGCCTGGATCATCTTGCCGTCGCCCAGGTACATGCCGGTGTGGTAGACGGACCGCCAGTTGCCCGGGTCGTCCCACCAGTACAGGAGGTCGCCGGGGAGGAGCTTCTCGACGTCGACGGGCTTGTCGCGGGTGGCGTTGTACTGGTCGGCGGCGACGCGCGGGAGGGTCACGCCCGCGTAGGCGTACGCGGACTGGACCAGGCCGGAGCAGTCGAAGGAGTCCGGTCCCTCGTGGCCCCAGATGTACGGGTCGCCGAGCTGGGCGAGCGCGTACTCGACGGCCTTCTTGGCGGCGGGGGCGGCGTCCCAGCCGTCGACCTCGGAGGAGAAGTCGCCGGAGTACTCGGCCGCGGCGGCCTCGCGCTCGCGCTCGAGCTGCTCCAGGGCCTCCCGGTTGTCGGCGATGAGCGTGTTCAGGGCGGTCTGCGCGGCGTCGAACTCGGTGTCGAGGGCGAGGTAGCGGGTCTCGGCGCGGTCGGCGGAGAGGACGGCGGCGTCGTAGGCGGCGCGGGCCACGGACTCGGCGGTCGCGGCCTCGTCGAGGTCGGCGGAGAGCGCGGGCAGGTCCCACTCGTTCCCGAGCGGGGTGAGCCCGGAGAGGTCGGGGAGCTCGGTGTCGGGGACGCCGGCGGTGTCGGCGTAGGCCTCGCCGGCGGCGTAGTCGAGGGCGTCCTGCGCGGTCTGGAGCTCGGTCGTGGACGCGGCCCAGGAGGTCTGGGCGCCGGTGAGGCGGTCCTCGCGGGCGAGCCACTCGTCCTGCGCGGCGGTGGTCTCCTCGGCGAGCTGCGCGAGGTCGATCTGGGCGGCGGTGATCCGGTCGCCGAGGGGGCCGTCGGCCGTCTCGGGATTGGTGACCGGGGTGTCGTCGCCGGCTCCGCCGAGGGGCCGTCCGCCGTCGTCGGGGACCGTCACGCCCGGCTGGGCGAATGCGGGCAGCGCCCCGCCGAAGACGACGGCCGCCGCACCTGCGGCGGCGATCACGCGGGCACCGAACCGTGAAACGCGCATGTGAGGTGTCCTTCTGTGGGGGAAGCCACGGATACTGTACCGAAGACACGCAACCCTCGCATCCGTGGTTGCCCGCGGGCACGGATCGTGTTGGGCGACACTCGATGTCGCACCCGCCAAGTGACTTGGACCGGAGGGCTCCCGGCCGTCCGGCCCGCCGGGCGCTCCGTGCACGTCCGGTCCCGTCCCCCGCGCCGCGGCGGCCCCGCGCGTCGCGCGTTCACGGCCTCACACGCGCAAACCGCCCGCAGGCGCCGGTGCGGCGGCGGGGCTACGCTGGCGGGGAACCGACTACGTCAGGAGCGCCATGGACGACCAGGCTGAGTTCAAGGCCGGCATCGAGGAGAAGCTCGCGGCCGGCGAGCGGCTGACCTTCGAGGACGGCGTGGGCCTGTACGAGGTCGACGACCTCGCCTGGCTCGGCCGCCTCGCGCACGGGGTGCGCACCGCCAAGAACGGCGAGCGGACCATGTTCAACGTCAACCGGCACCTGAACCTCACCAACGTGTGCTCCGCGTCCTGCGCGTACTGCTCGTTCCAGCGCAAGCCCGGCGAGACCGACGCGTACACGATGCGCGTCGAGCAGGCCGTGGCCCTCGCCGAGCAGATGCGCGGCGACGCCCCCACCGAGCTCCACATCGTCAACGGCCTCCACCCGACCCTCCCGTGGCGCTACTACCCGCGGGTCCTCAAGGCGCTCAAGGAGACCCTCCCCGAGGTGAACCTGAAGGCGTTCACCGCGACCGAGGTCCAGTGGTTCGAGAAGATCTCCGGGCTCACCGCCGACGCGATCCTCGACGAGCTCATCGAGGCCGGCCTGGAGTCGCTCACCGGCGGCGGCGCCGAGATCTTCGACTGGGAGGTCCGCCAGCACATCGTCGACCACGACTGCCACTGGGAGGACTGGTCGCGCATCCACCGCCTCGCCCACCAGAAGGGCCTGCGGACGCCCGCGACGATGCTGTACGGCCACATCGAGGAGCCCCGCCACCGCGTCGACCACGTGCTGCGCCTGCGCGAGATGCAGGACGAGACCGGCGGCTTCGCCGTGTTCATCCCCCTGCGCTACCAGCACGACTTCCACGACGCGAAGGACGGGAAGATCCGCAACAGGCTGCAGGCCCGCACCACCATGGCGAGCCCGGCCGAGTCGCTCAAGGTGTTCGCGGTCTCGCGGCTCCTGCTCGACAACTTCGACCACGTCAAGTGCTTCTGGGTCATGCACGGCCTCGACGTCGCGCAGCTGTCGCTGTCGTTCGGCGCCGACGACCTCGACGGCTCCGTGGTCGAGTACAAGATCACCCACGACGCCGACGACTACGGCACCCCCGACAAGATGACCCGCGACGACCTCCTGGAGCTCATCCGCGACGCCGGCTTCCAGCCCGTGGAGCGGAACACCCGCTACGAGGTCGTGCGCGAGTACGACGGCCCCCAGACGATCGCCGAGCGCCGTGCGGCGCCGCAGTCGGTGAAGTTCTAGTGGTCCAGGCGAAGCCGGACGGGCCGAGGGCCCCGATGACGCTGGGGCAGCTCATCGGGACCGCACTCGCCTACTTCGTCATGGGCGCGGTCGTCCTCGCCGTCATCGACCTGCTGTTCGTGTTCCCCAGCGGCCGGCCGTTCGGCGAGACCTCCGGGTGGATCGCGGCGCTGCCGACCGTGTGGGCGTTCACCGAGCAGTTCCGGCGCTACGGCGGCGCCGCCCGCTGGGGCGTCATGCTCACCGGGGTCGTCCTCGGCCTCGGGGCGGGGCTCGCCGTCGGCGTGCTCCTGCCCCCGACCTGGCCGCCGATGCTCACCGGCGGCCTCGGCGGGCTCACCGCCGCACTCGTCTACGCGCCCCTGTGGTTCGCAGGGGCCCGCACGTTCGGAGAGGAGCGGGTCGCATGAACCCGGTCTGGAAGTTCTACCTCGCCCGCCTGGCGCTCGTCGCCGTCGTCGCGGTGCCCCTCATGTTCTTCATCAACGCGCTGCTCGCGCTCGCAGTGGGCATCCTCGTGTCGATGGTCCTGGGGTTCGTGCTGCTCAAGAAGCAGCGCGAGGCGATGATCGCGCACATCGACGGCGCGGTGAAGCGCCGCCAGGACGAGAAGCGGCGGCTGCGGGCCGAGCTCGCGGGCGACGACGCCTAAGCGTCCTTCATCAGCTCCGAGCAGATCTGCAGCGTCTCGGCCGCGCCCGCTTCGAGGGCCTTGCCGTAGTGCTTGAGCCAGGACCGCACGCCGTCGGGCGTGCCGGTCGACCACGCCCGCTGCGCGCCCACGTACTCCGGCTGGCGCTCCAGGTGCCCGGCGTCGACGGTGATGAGCAGCTTCGGGTCGAGGCCCTTGCTCGCCAGCGCGAGCCGGGCGGCGGCGCGGGCGACCACGTTGTTGGCGACCGGGAAGGGCCGCACGGACAGGAGCTCGCCGTGGACGACGGCGGCGGCCATCGCGGCCGGGATCTCCTTCGTGGGGTTGGTCACGAGCGCGCACAGGGCGTTGATGCGGGCCGAGCCGTTGTCGTCGACCTCGATGCGGCCGGGCTCGAAGTCGACGCCGGCGTCGGGGAGGTCGCGGGTGGCGAGCAGGTGGAGCTTCGCGAGGACGTACCGGGGAGAGACCGGCCACACGTCGGCGAGCGACGGCAGGGCATCGGTGACGGCGAGGACGCCGGAGACGACCGGGTCGTCGAAGTCGCCCTCGCGGAGCCGCTCGACGTCGCAGTCGTACCCGTCCAGGGCCAGGGTCGCGGAGGCGCTGTGCAGGCCCACCTCGGTCTCGACGAGTTTCTCCCCGCCGCGCAGGGCCTCGTGCCAGAGCATGCGGTCGACGTTGGCTCGGGCGTTCTCGAGGGCGTCGGCGACCTCGGAGAGCTCGAGGAGAGGCGCGAGAGGATCCACGGGCGGAACCTTACCTTTAGTGCGGAGCACGCAAACGGCGCACCGGGCGGGCTAGAGGGCAGTCACAGAATCGTAAACCAGGACGCAGGGATGCACCGGTCCGACGATACCTCTCGAATCGGCGCCCCTGGGTCCCCGAGTCGGGCGAATCCGACCACTCGGCGGCCGCCCGGCGGCCGCTCGCGAGCCGTTCGGCGCGGGGTGTTCCCAGATGCCGGTGCCGCCTCAGGGGCACGTTCCGTGTCGGCTGGTTCGCGGTAGTGTTACGCGACATAGACCCGCCTCACAGCAGCGCATCGGCGCGTAGATCTGTAAGGAGCCAATACCCGTGGCAGAAACCCCGCAAGAGACGCTTGCCAATCTCCTGTCGGAGGAGCGGACCTTCCCGCCGTCCTCCGAGTTCTCGAAGTCGGCGAACGTCACCGCGGCCGCCTACGACGAGGCCGCCGCCGACCGCCTCGCGTTCTGGGAGACGCAGGCCCGCAGGCTCGACTGGTCGAAGGACTGGGACCGGGTCCTGGACTGGGACGACCCCCCGTTCGCGAAGTGGTTCACCGGCGGCGAGCTCAACGTCGCCGCGAACTGCCTCGACCGGCACGTGGAGCACGGCCTGGGCGACCGGGTCGCGATCCACTTCGAGGGCGAGCCCGGCGACACGCGCGCCGTCACGTACGCCGAGCTGCTCGACGAGGTCAAGCGGGCCGCGAACGCGCTCACGGACCTCGGCGTGGAGGCGGGCGACCGGGTCGTCGTCTACATGCCGATGATCCCCGAGGCCGCGGTGGCGATGCTCGCGTGCGCGCGCATCGGCGCCCCGCACTCGGTGGTGTTCGGCGGGTTCAGCGCGGCCGCGCTGTCGAGCCGCATCGACGACGCGGGCGCGAAGCTGGTGATCTGCGCCGACGGCGGGTTCCGCCGCGGCAAGCCGCTGGCGCTCAAGCCGACCGTGGACGAGGCGCTGGAGTCGTGCCCGTCCGTGGAGAAGGTCCTGGTGGTCACCCGCACCGGCCAGGAGGTCGCGTGGAGCGACCGGGACGTGAAGTGGGAGGACGCCGTCGGCGGCGCGTCCGCGGAGCACACCGCGCAGCCGTTCGACGCCGAGCACCCGCTGTTCATCCTGTACACGTCGGGGACGACGGGGAAGCCGAAGGGCATCCTGCACACCTCCGGCGGGTACCTGACGCAGGCGTCGTACACGCACCACGCGGTGTTCGACCTGAAGCCGGAGACGGACGTGTACTGGTGCACCGCCGACATCGGCTGGGTCACCGGGCACTCGTACATCGTCTACGGGCCGCTGTCGAACGGCGCCACCCAGGTCATGTACGAGGGCACGCCGGACACGCCGCACACCGGCCGGTTCTGGGAGATCGTGCAGAAGTACGGGGTGACGATCCTGTACACCGCGCCGACGGCGATCCGCACGTTCATGAAGTGGGGCGACGACGTCCCCGCGCGGTTCGACCTGTCGAGCCTGCGGGTCCTCGGGTCGGTCGGCGAGCCGATCAACCCCGAGGCGTGGGTCTGGTACCGCGAGCACATCGGCGGCGGCACGACCCCGGTCGTGGACACGTGGTGGCAGACCGAGACGGGGGCGATCATGGTGTCGCCGCTGCCGGGCGTCACCGCGACGAAGCCGGGCTCGGCGCAGCGGCCGCTCCCGGGCATCAGCGTCGACGTCGTCGACGAGCAGGGCGAGTCGGTGCCGGACGGCGGCGGCGGGTTCCTGACGATCCGCGAGCCGTGGCCGTCGATGCTCCGCACGATCTGGGGCGACGACCAGCGGTTCCTGGACACGTACTGGGCGCATTTCGACGGCATGTACTTCGCCGGCGACGGCGCGAAGAAGGACGCCGACGGCGACCTGTGGCTCCTGGGCCGCGTCGACGACATCATGCTCGTCTCCGGGCACAACATCTCCACCACGGAGGTCGAGTCGGCGCTCGTCAGCCACGCCACGGTCGCCGAGGCGGCGGTCGTGGGGGCCTCGGACCCGGTGACGGGCCAGGGCATCGTCGCGTTCGTGATCCTGCGCGGCCAGGCCGAGTCGAGCCCCGAGCACCTCGCGGAGCTGCGTCAGCATGTCGCGAAGACCTTGGGGCCCATCGCGAAGCCCCGCCAGGTCATCGTCGTGGCGGAGCTGCCGAAGACCCGCTCGGGCAAGATCATGCGGCGGCTCCTGCGCGACATCGCCGAGGACCGCGAGATCGGCGACGTGACCACGCTCGCCGACAACACCGTCATGAGCCGCATCAAGTCCGGTCTGCAGGCGGGCAAAGAGGACTAGGGCCGGTCCTGCGGATCAGGCCGAAGCCGCAGGCGACACGTGACGAGGTCGGGTCCGCGACGCGCGGGCCCGACCTCGTACGCTGTGCGCGTGACCCGCAAGACCTTCGCCGACAGCGCCGCCCTCAAGCAGGGCCCCTGGACGCACCGGCAAGTCGACGCCAACGGCTCGCGCTTCCACGTGGCCGAGGCCGGAGAAGGCCCCCTGATCCTGCTCCTGCACGGCTTCCCCGAGTTCTGGTGGGCGTGGCGGCACCAGATGCCGGCGCTCGTCGACGCCGGGTTCCGCGTCGTCGCCGCCGACCTGCGCGGCTACGGGGCGTCGGACAAGCCGCCGAACGGGTACGACGCGTACACGATGGCGGCCGACGTGGTCGGGCTCGTGCGGGCCCTGGGCGAGCGGGAGGCGACGGTCGTCGGCCACGACCTCGGCGGCATCCTCGCGTTCGCGGCGGCGGCGTTCCACCCCAGGCAGTTCAAGTCCCTCGTGGTCCTCGGGGCGGCGCACCCGCTGCGCCAGCGCGCGGCGCTCGCGGTCGACCCGAAGGGGCAGCTGTCGGCGTCCCGGCACCTGTTCGCGTTCCAGATGCCGCGCTACGAGCACCGGCTGACCGCTTGGGACGCGCGGAAGGTCGCCGACCTCATGTACTCGTGGTCGGGGCCGGGCTGGCGGGGTTCGCGGGACTTCCAGGAGTACGTGCGGGCGTGCCGCGACGTCATCCAGATCCCGCAGGCGGCGTTCTGCGCGCTGGAGGCGTTCCGGTGGCCGTTCCGCACGTCGGTGGGCCTGGCGGGGCGGCGGTTCGTGAAGCTGCTCCAGCGGCCGACGCCGGTGCCGGTCCTCCAGCTGCACGGCGCGCTCGACTCGTGCGTGCTGCCGCGGACGGCGCAGGGCTCGGGCCGGTACGTGCAGGGGCGGTACGAGTGGAAGCTCCTCGACGGGGTCGGGCACTTCCCGCAGCAGGAGGCGCCGGAGGCGGTGACGAAGGAGATCATCCGGTGGGCGTCCTGAGTACGGGTCGCAGTGCCGGCGGAGGCCACCGGGCAAGCGTCCCGAGCCCCGGTCACCGTGCCGAAGACGAGGTGGCCGCACGCGTCCCGAGCCCCGGTCACCGCGCCGAAGACAAGGCAGCTGCAAGCGTCCCGAGCCCCGGTCACAATACGGTCAACAACTAGTCGCTCGGCTAGTTCCTGGGGCAGGATTGGGCGGCAAGCTGCTGTCGAATCCGAAGGCGGGTCCATGTCCCATGCCGCGTTCGCGCTCACCGGCGCGACCATCGTCCCCATCACGTCGGCTCCGATCGAGCAGGGCGTCGTCATCGTCGAGGACGGCCGCATCAGCGCCGTCGGCGGCCCGGACCTGGCGGTGCCGGACGGCGTCGAGCGGATCGACGCGGCCGGCAAGTGGATCGTCCCGGGCCTCATCGACGCCCACACGCACCTGGGCGTGCACGAGACCGGCGAGGGCTGGGCCGGCGACGACACCAACGAGATGACCGACCCGAACACCGCGCACGTGCGGGCCCTGGACGGCATCAACCCGACCGAGCCGGGCTTCGCCGACGCGATCCGCGGCGGCGTGCTCACCGCCTGCGTCAACCCCGGTTCGGGCAACGTCATCGGCGGCGAGTGCGTCGTGGTGAAGACCGCCGGGAGCAACCGCGTCGACGACCTCGTGGTCCGCTCCCCCGCCGGCATCAAGTCGGCGCTGGGCGAGAACCCGAAGCGCGTGTACGGCGAGAAGGGCCAGACCCCCAAGACCCGCATGGGGACCGCGGGCGTGCTCCGGTCGGCGTTCATCGCCGCGGAGAAGCACCGCGACGCCGAGAGCCCCGACCGGGACCTGAAGCTCGAGAACCTCGTGAAGGTCCTGAACCGCGAGATCCCGTGGCGCCAGCACTGCCACCGCGCCGACGACATCGCGACCGCGATCCGCGTCGCCGACGAGTTCGGCTACGAGCTGGTCCTCGACCACGGCACCGAGGCGCACCTGCTCGGCGACGTCATCGCGGAGAAGGGCATCCCGGTCCTGTTCGGGCCGCTGCTCACCGCCCGCGCGAAGGTCGAGACCGC
The DNA here is from genome assembly GCF_039531525.1 of Glycomyces endophyticus. NCBI lineage: Bacteria > Bacillati > Actinomycetota > Actinomycetes > Glycomycetales > Glycomycetaceae > Glycomyces > Glycomyces endophyticus. The sequence continues at coordinate 4,809 of NZ_BAAAQF010000011.1, read as the reverse complement.
GAAGCGGTTCCCCGAGAACGCGGTCCGGATGGCCGAGGCCGGCGTCAAGCTCGTCATCATGACCGACCACCCCGTCGTCCCGATCCAGTACCTGATCGTGCAGGTCATGGAGTGCGTGAAGGCGGGCCTGGACCGCGACACCGCGCTGCGGTCCGTCACGATCAACCCGGCGGAGGTCCTCGGCGTCGCCGACCGCCTCGGGTCCCTCGATGCGGGCAAGGACGCGGACTTCTGCGTCTGGTCGGGCGACCCGCTCGACTACTACTCCACGGTGGAGCGCGCGTACATCGACGGCGTGCGGGTCGGCTAGTCGAGCCCGGGACGGCGGCGTGGAGGCACGACCGCCGCCCCGGACGGCGAGGGGCTGGGGGGCATCCGCTCCCCGCCCTTCTGCTCGATCCGCGCTACGCGGCGCGGCGGACGTCGGCCCGCGCGGGCAGCACGGCGGCTTCGCCGCGCACCCGCAGTTCGCGGGCGAGGAAGCCGTGGCGGGCGGCGGTGAAGCCCCCGACGATGCGGTCCATCAGCGACGGCCGGTCTGGAACGACCGGAGCGTCGGGCAGCGCGGAGCCGGCCTCGGACTTGATCAGTTGCACTGCGAGAAACGCGTACGGGTCCATGGTGTTTCCTTCCGGGCGGTGATGCGAGATGCGTGCCGCGCCGGTGCGGCATGAGGCCCCTCCGGTCCCCCGGCGGCCTCGAACCCCACTCTTCCCGGCGCTTGTCACCGGCTCATTACGCCCCAGCAAACCCTCGGGCAAGCCTCGTGAACACCAAGGTGCCGATCATGTCCCAGCTCACAGGCGCCACGGTCAGCACGTCGAGTGGAACAGCCCGCCCACCGGGACTTCGGCGGCGTTGTAGATCGCAGCGGCCTCCAGCGTCTGCGCCGCCCGGTAGGGCACGCCGAGGGGGTCGAGCAGCACGACCGTGGCCGGATCGACCTGGAGCCGCTCCTCCATGCCGAGCGACAGCACGATCATCGCGGCGCCCCGGTCGATCAGGTACCCGCCGTGATCGCGCACCAGCACGCGAATCCCACTCGCTCTCCCCCACCGCCCCTTGCCACAAGCCATCCGCATGGAACCCCGCGACAACCGCCTGAATCAAACGGCCGTCGACCGCCCGAGCCCAGAATCTCAACGAGAACCGCTGGCGGACTTCAGCGTCGCCGACAGCGTCACTTTGGAGGCCGTGCAACGGCCCGGCGCGGAGAGTCGGGGCAGCCGCTGCACTCCGGTGCCGTACCGGGCGGGAGCCCGGGCTCGCCCGGCGTGCCGCGCCCGTGTGCACTGGATGTCTGGTGGGCCCCCTCGGACTCGAACCGAGAACCTACGGATTAAAAGTCCGCAGCTCTGCCATTGAGCTAGAGGCCCTTGCGCGCGACCTTACCGCATCAGAGCGGACGGTGCGCAGGTGGCGGGGCCCGGATGGCCTGCGGCACTCGGATTGTCGGAGGGGTGCGGCAGGATGGGTGGAGGCGTGATCCGCATCCGCTGCCGCAGGTTTCGGGCAAGTTCCACCGCCGGGCCGGTGGCGGTGGAACCCGCGGCGGTCGGTGTGGGCTCGACCCAGCCGCTTGGACGGCGCGGCGGCAGTCGCGGAGAACCGCCGCCGCGCCTATTCGACTCCCGCGTCACACGTAGCCCTCGGTGGGGGCGGGCCCGCTCCCGCTGGAATCGAACATATGTACTATAGCGGATCGCGGTGGCGCCGTGCACCCCCGGTCGGGTGAAAACCCGGGAGGTCGGGCGCGCGGGTGCGGCCCCGGCGGCACCAGGCGGACGGGCAGGTAGACTCGCCTGCTGTGCTCATACTGCTGCCGCCGTCAGAGGGGAAGGCCGTCCAAGGCGACGGTCCCTCCCTCGACCTCGGGCGACTCTCCTCACCGGCGCTGAACCCCATCCGCGAACTCCTGGTCGACCGGCTCGTCGAGCTGTGCGCCGACGAGGAGGCCGCCGCGCGGACGCTGAAACTCCCTGCGACCCAGCGGCATTACGTCCAGGCGAACCGGGCGCTGCGCAGCGCCCCGACCCTCGCCGCCTGGGAGCTCTACAACGGCGTCCTCTACGACCGGCTCGGCCTCGGGGACCTGCCCGACGGCGAGCAGGTGCTCATCGCTTCGCCGCTGTGGGGGCTGCTGCGGCCCTCCGACCGGGTGCCGCCGTACCGGATGCCGATGAGCGCGCGGCTCCCCGACACCGAGGCGCTGGCGAAGCTGTGGCGTCCGGCCGTCGCCGAGGTGCTCGGCGCGCGCGACGAGCTCGTGGTCGACCTCCGCTCTGGCGCGTACGCGCAGGTGTGGGGCCCGAAGGACCGCGGCGTCTCCGTGCGCGTGTTCAAGGAGGACGCCGACGGCAAGCGCAGCGTCGTCACCCACATGGCTAAGGCGACCCGCGGCGAGGTCGCCCGGGCCCTCCTCGCGGGCGGCGCCCGCCCGGAGTCCGCGGCCGACCTCGGTGACTTCCTCGCCGGCCAGGGCTGGAAGGTCGAGCTCTCCGAGCCCGCCACCCGATCCAAGCCGTGGCTCCTCGACATCGTGAACGCCTGACCGGCCGAAAGCTACCCTCGCGTGCAGTAAGCAGCACCCCCGGTGCCGATGATGCCCGCACGAAGCTGAAGCCCGCCTGAAGCAGGACCCGACCTACCCTCGGGTGTAGTAGGCAGGGCCCCGGTACCGAGGGTGCACCGGGGTGGCTGAAGGGGACCTGAAGGCGAAGGTCCGTGCAGCGAACGACGGCGGGGCGGTGCGAGCATGTGCCCGCACCGCCCCGCCGTCGTGTCGTCTAGTGGTTCGAGTGGTAGCCGGCGGCCTTCGCGCGCTCGAAGGAGCGGCGGACCTCTTCCTCGGCTTCTGCGCGGCCGGTCCAGGTGGCGCCCTCGACGCTCTTGCCCGGTTCGAGGTCCTTGTACACCGTGAAGAAGTGCTGGATCTCGAGGCGGTCGAACTCGGGGACGTCGGCGATGTCCTTGAAGCGGTCCTTGCGGGGGTCCTCGGCGGGGACGCAGAGGACCTTGTCGTCCACGCCCTTCTCGTCGCGCATGCGGAACATGCCGATCGCGCGGGCGCGGATGACGCAGCCGGGGAAGGTGGGCTCGACCAGCACCAGGGCGTCGAGCGGGTCGCCGTCCTGGCCCAGGGTGTCGTCGATGAAACCGTAGTCGGCCGGGTACACCGTGGCGGTGAACAGCGTCCGGTCCAGGCGGATGCGACCGGTCTCGTGGTCGATCTCGTACTTGTTGGCGCTCCCCTTGGGGATCTCGACGGTCACGTCGAACTCCATCGGCCGACCTCCTCCAGGCTCCTGTGCAGTGCTCTCAATGGCCTAGTCTCTGTGCATGTCCCTCAGCGACAACGCCGACCCCAAGGTCGCGAGTAGTACGCCACACGCCCGGCCCGCCGCGCCCGGCGCGGCCGGGTCTCCGAAGCCGGGCCCGCGGCGCCGCCGCCGGGTGCTGACCGGCGTGCTCGCGGCCCTCGCCGTCCTGGTCACCGTAGCCGCCGCGGGCGGCCTGGTGTGGCAGATCTCGGCGGTCGCGGCTCCGCGCACGGGCACGCTCACCACTCCCGAGGCGTACCCGCCGGCCGAGCCGGCACCGGTGCTGGCCAGCTCGAACGCCGACGCGACGGTCCCGGACCTGGCCTCGGTCCTGCCGAACCTGCTCGCCGACTCACGGCTCAACGGCAGCACCTCGGCGTCGTTCGCTGACGCCCTGACCGGCGACGTCCTGTACGAGCAGGAGGGCACCACGCCGCTCGCGCCCGCCTCCTCGATGAAGGTGGTCACGGCCGTGGCGGCCCTGGAGCACCTCGGCGCCGAGTACCGGATCCCGACCACGGTGGTCGAGGGCCCGACCGAGGACAGCGTCGTGCTCGTCGCCGGAGGCGACGTCACGCTCACCGTCGACGGCGAGGGCTACTACGACGAGTACGCCGAGGGCGCGAGCCTCCAGGAGCTCGCCGACCTCGTGCTCGAAGCCCGCGGCGGGACCGCGCCGAACACCGTCTACCTGGACACGAGCGCGTTCACCGACAACCCGAAGGCCGAAGGCGTGCCCGCCGAGGACCTCGTCTACATGACCGCGCCGATGGCGCCGATCATGGTCGACGGCGGCCGCAAGGACAACACGGCCAAGTACGCCGAGCACTACACCGACCCCGCGCAGGCCGCCGCCGACCAGTTCGCCGAGCTCCTCGGCGGCGCGACGGTCGCCGCCGGGACCGCCGAGGCGGGCGCGGCCGAGCTCGCCACGGTCTACTCGGCGCCGATGGCGGCGCTCGTCGACTCGTTCATCCTCACCTCCGACAACCTTCTCTCGGACGCCGTCGCACTCCAGACCGCGCTCGTCGTCGAGGGCGCGATGACGTGGGCGGCCATGTCCACGGTGCACCTCGCGACCCTGGCGAGCCTCGGGGTCGACAACACCGGGCTCGTGTTCTACGACGGCTCGGGCCTGTCGCCGACCAACCGGATGACCGCGAACGCGTTCACGGCGCTGCTCCTCGGCGCCGCGTCCTCGTCGTCGTCCTCGGTCTTCGAGTCGCTCCCGGTCGCGGGGTACTCGGGGACGCTCGACGACCGCTTCGGCACGGCGGAGGCAGGCAAGGGCGTGGTGCGGGCCAAGACCGGCACGCTCTCCGGGGTCAGTTCGCTGACCGGGACGCTCACCACCGCCGACGGCAGGCAGCTGGTGTTCTCGATCCTCAGCAACGGCGCGACGACCGGCGAGACGGCGGTGGAGACGGCGCTCGACGAGATCTCGACCGCCGTGGCCCAGTGCGGCTGTTAGCAGCGAGGGGATCCCCCC
>NZ_BAAAQF010000010.1:0-424771 GCF_039531525.1 Glycomyces endophyticus | reverse complement strand
GGCCGCCGAAGGCGCGGCCGCGCCCGACCGCCTCGGCGACTGGCTCGCCGGACTCTTCTCCCTCGCCCGCGAAGAGGTCGTCGCCGAGGACGAGGGCGTCATCGCCGCCGTCGACGAACTCGTCGGCGACCTCACCGAGGCCGAGTTCCTCGAAGCCCTCCCCGCGCTCCGCCACGCGTTCGCCATGTTCCCCCCGCGCGAGCGCGGCCTCATCGCCGAACGCGTCGTCGCCCTCGCCGGCGGCGGCGACGCCGCGGACCTGACCAAGCGACTCGACGTCGACCCCGTGACCGTGGCCGCGTCCCTGGCCCTCGAAGCCCGGGTCGACCTCGTGCTCGGCCGCGAAGACCTCCTGTTCGCCGAGCCCCCGAACCCAAGGGAGACAGCATGAGCGCCGAACTCGAGCGCTGGCGGCTCATCCTCGGCCCCGCCGCCGAGCGCTGCACCGGCGGCCTCAGCCAGGAGAACGCCGGGCGCGACGCCGCCCTCGACTGGCTCTACGGCCGCGACGACGACCTCGGCAAGCGCGGCGTCCGCCGCGGCGGCGCGCGCGGCGCCTCCAACGACCGCAAGGGCGGCGACGAAGCCTCCATCGTGACCACCGTGGACTGGCTCGACAGCATCCACCGGCTGTTCCCCAAGGAGACCATCGAGCGCCTCGAACGCGACGCGATCGAGCGCTACCAGATCAACGACGTCCTCACCGACCCCGACGTCCTGGCCCGCATCGAGCCGAACCCGGCCCTGCTCAAGGCCGTCCTCCAGACCAAGCACCTCATGAACCCCGCGGTCCTCAACGCCGCCAGGCGGATCGTCGAGGAGGTCGTGCGCCAGCTCGTCGAGAAGCTCTCGATCCAGGTCCGCACCGTCTTCACCGGCAGCCGCAACCGCAAGCCGAGCTTCCACCGCCGCGCCCGCGACTTCGACCTCAAGCGCACCCTCAAGTCCAACCTCAAGCACTACCGGCCCGAGGACCGCCGCGTCGCCATCGAGCGCCCGCACTTCCACTCCCGCACCTCCAAGCGGCTGGAGCAGTGGCAGCTCGTGCTCCTGGTCGACCAGTCCGGGTCCATGACCAGCTCGGTCATCCACTCGGCCGTCACCGCCGCGTGCCTGTACGCCCTCCCGGGGCTCAAGACCCACCTCGTCGCGTTCGACACCAGCGTCGTCGACATGACCTCCGAAGTGGACGACCCCGTCGAGCTGCTCATGAAGGTCCAGCTCGGCGGCGGCACCGACATCGCCAAGGCCGTCGACTACGCCGCCGGGCTCATCGAGAACCCCCGCCGCTCCATCGTCGCCCTCATCACCGACTTCTACGAGGGCGGCAGCGAGGCCCGCCTCGTCCACACCACCAAGCAGCTGTGCGAGCAGGGCACCCAGTTCCTCGGCCTCGCCGCCCTCGACGAGGACGCCAACCCCTCGTACGACCGCAACCTCGCGGGCCGCATGGCCGCCGTCGGCGCCCACATCGGCGCCATGACCCCCTCCCACCTCGTCGAGTTCGTGGCCGAACGGCTCGGCACGTGAGCTCCCTCCCGCCCACCGCTCGCTTCCCGAAACGGAGTGACCACCGTGTCCAGAAGTGACCTCCTGGCCCTCACCCAGGACGCCCTCGCGGCCCTCGCCAACCGCGGCCTCGTCAAGCGCGCCGCCAAGGACCTCGACGCCGGCACCGCCCCCGAGCTCACCCTCGCCGACGGCGCCCTCACTGCCGTCTTCCCCGACGGCGCCACCGCCGTCCTCGCCGCCGAAGGCGGCCTCGAGACCGCCACCTGCACCTGCGGCGCCCCCGGCAAGTGCCGCCACCGCATCGGCGCCGTCCTCGCCTACCAGCGCGAGCACGCCGGCGCCGCCACCGAGGCGGCCGAGACCGGCACCGCCCCGGCCGAGCCCGAGCCCCCCGCCACCCCCGCCGCCATCACCGACGAGCAGCTCCTCGACGCCCTCGGCCCCCACGCCCTCAAGGCCGCCGAGGCCACCCGCAAGGCCGGCTACACCGCCCGGCTCGTCTGGCCCGGCCCCGACCGCCCCGCCGCCGCCGAGCTCCCCGCCGCCACCGTCAGCTTCCTCGTCCCCGGCCTCGGCTACGTCCACACCGACGCCACCGGCCCCGCCCGCGACACCGCCATCGTCCTCGCCGTCTGGGCCTTCCGCGCCGCGGACCCCGCCGCCGCCACCGTCGCGGTCGGCGGCGCCGACCCCCAGGAGACCCTCGCCGAGTCCGTCCACCTCGCCGGCCAGGTCCTCCTCGACGGCGCGGCCGGCGCCGACGCCGTCCTGCGCGCCGCCCTCCAGCGCGAGGCCAAGGCCCTCACCCGCCGCCGCGCCCACTGGCCCGCCGGCGCCGTCACCGACCTCATCGACCAGCTCCAGCGCTACGAGGACCGCTCCGCCGCCTACGACCCCCACCGCCTCGCCGTCCTCCTCGCCGAGATCCCCGCCCGCGCCCGCACCGCCGCCCACCCCCTCGGCACCCCCGCCGCGCACGTCCTCGGCAGCGAGGAGGCCGACGCGACCCCGCTGACTCTCGTCCGCCTCACCGGCCTCGGCGCCCGCGTCGGCACCGAAGGCGACCGCCGCACCCTCGAGGTCTACCTCGCGCAGCCCGAGACCGGCATGGTCCTCTCCATCAAACGCGACTGGCCGATCCCCGAGAACGACCAGGTCACCGGCGCCGAGGTCGCCTCCCGCCGCCTCGCCGGCTGCCGCATCGGCAGCCTCGCCGCGGGCAACACCGTCACCGAGGCCGCCACCCGCACCGCCGCCCGCGCCCTCAAGCTCGGCACCGGCCGCCTCGCCAAGACCCAGGTCCTCCCGCTCGGCCTCGCCTGGAACGACCTCCCGTCCTCCCTGCGCGCCACCGACCTCGGCGCGCTGGCCGAGGAGCTGGCCGAGCGCCCGCCCGCGCTCGTGCGCCCGCGCGTGGCCGCCGAGTCCCTGCGGGTCCTCGCGGTCGCCGAGACCGAGCTGCTCGGCTACGACCCGGCGTCCCAGCGGCTGCACGCCGTCGTCACCGGCCCCGACGGCGGCTCCGCGCTCGTCGTCGTCGCCCACACCTCGGCCTCCCCGGGCGCGCTGGAGGCCGCCGAGAAGGCCTTCACCGCCGGGCCGCTCGCCGTCGCCGGACACGTCCACCGCCACCGCGGGCGGCTCATCGTCGAGCCGACCGCGATCCTCACCCCCGACGGCCCGGTCGTCCCCGACTTCGCGCCGGGCGACGACTCCGCGGAGCTCGCCGCCGCGGGCGACGCCGCCGCCTCCGAGCCCGTCGCGGCCGCGATCGAGGACGCGATCTCAGTGTGCGCCGATCTCGCGCACCAGGGCCTGCGGCGCTCCCGCGAGCCCTCCCGGGTCCGCGTCGAGGCCGCCGCCTCGGCCCTCAACCGCGTCGGCCTCCAAAGGGCCGCAACGGACTTCGTGCACCTGTCCAAGGCGTTGGGCGACGAGGACGAACCCGCCAAGGCCGCCGCCTGGACCGCCGCCGCCGTCCGGATGCTGGTCACGGCCGAACTCCATTGATCGCTGAGCTACAGTCAGGCACCACCGGGCGAGCCCGGCGACTTGTGCCTCATCCGGCGCCGCTGGCTGCGGCCCGGAGAGCAGATCGCGGCCGCCGTCAGGCGACCGCTCCGGACCCCTGACAAACGGCCCAAGCCACACGTGCCCGTGCACGCACGTTCACGGCGGCTATGACGTCGGCTGGTCCAGCGAGACCACATCCACGACAACAGAATTCATCTCTTGATCTTCGATTCGACCGTTCAGTGTGCCCGCAGAGCGGGCAGCGTCGACTCGTGTTCCAGGCGTCGACCACGATCACCGGCACTCCAGCGCGCCGGGCTTTGTAGGCGATGTACCGCGCCAACTGGTGGAACGGCCAGCGGGAGATCCTGCCGCGCTGGGGCCGGGTGAGCCGTACCCGGTCGCGGATGCCCTCGAGGTCTTCGAGAGCGATCCCGCGACCGGTGCGTTCGGCCGCCGACACGATCTCCTTGGCTATCTTGTGATTGACTTGACCTGCATGACGGGCCTCCCTGCGGGAGCGAAGCTTCAGCCTCCGCTTCGCGGCCTTCGTCTGCTTCGCCTGCAATTCGGCTCGGGCCCGCGCCGTTCGCCGTCGGTACCGCTCGAGGTCCCGACCCTGGAAATTCACGCCGTCAGAGGTGGTGGCGAGATTCGCGATCCCCCGGTCGACGCCGATGAAGTCCACCGGTTCGCGAATCTCGCTCTCTGGAAGGTCGACTGTCGCCGCCAGATAGAACTCGCCATTGCGGACCATCAGGTCCGATTCTCCCTTTCGCCATGCATGGAGCAGGGACAAGCCCTGCTTTGAGCACGCGAATCGAATGGCGCGAATTCTCCCGGTCACGGTTCGGATCGACACCGTTCTCGCTCCGAGATCCCATGACAGCGAGCGGTCGTCGAACGGCTGCGCCGACTCGGCCCGGAACCTGACCGGCTTGGCGAGCGCCTTCTCCGCCCGGCTTCCCCGGACCGCGCCGGTCCGGACCTGGCCGTACACGACTGTGTAAGCCTGGTGCACCTTTCTGACCACCTGCTGAGCGACCTGCGCTCCGACGCCGCTGGCTTTCACGGACGCGTACACCCTGCCCCTGAGCGCGTACTCGCGCTCTACGCGTCCCGTCGCCGGGTCGCGGTGCGCGAACGCGGTTTCGGCGACCCGGTTCGCCTGCTCGTTGCAGATGCGGATCGTCGCGGCGAGCGCGGTCCGCGCACACGGACCGGGTTCGAGTTTGACCACCACGACCTGCTTCACAGGATCGAAATTACATGGCTTGATCGGTGATTCCAGGAAGTGACACGCCTTCACTGCGGTTTCGCGTTTCAACAGCAATGCGTGAGCCCTTCTCGGTCGGACCCAGGGGCGCTGAGGCGAGCCCGGGAAATATGATGTCCAGGTCACTGGGAAATCCCCAGTTCTTCAACCCAGCCACTCAATCACCACAGGGACCATCCGTCCCCTCCGCAGAGTCGGCGATTCACATCGAAGCAATGAGGCTTTCTGTGCCATCTCAAACTGTGGACCTGCAAGACCCGATCTTCCTTGCCCACCGCGGCGGCAAGCTCCGCACCTCGACCACCGTCCCCCTCGAGAGCCGCGAGGACCTCTCGGTCGCCTACACGCCCGGCGTGGCCCGGGTGTGCGAGGCCATCGCCGCCGACGAGTCCCTGGCCCGCACGCACACCTGGCGCTCCAACGTCGTCGCCGTGGTCACCGACGGCACCGCGGTGCTCGGCCTCGGCGACATCGGCCCGGCCGCGTCCCTCCCGGTCATGGAGGGCAAGGCCGCGCTGTTCCGCCAGTTCGCCGACGTCGATGCCGTCCCGATCTGCCTGGACACCAAGGACCCCGACGAGATCGTGGCCGCCGTGGCCGCCATCGCGCCGTCCTTCGGCGGCATCAACCTGGAGGACATCGCCGCCCCCCGCTGCTTCGACATCGAGGACCGCCTCAAGGCCCTCCTGGACATCCCGGTGTTCCACGACGACCAGCACGGCACCGCCGTCGTCGTCCTCGCCGCGCTCACCAACGCGCTGCGGCTCCAGGAGCGCCGCGCCGAGGACCTCACGGTCACCGTCGTGGGCGCGGGCGCCGCCGGCGTCGCGATCACCAAGATCCTCACCGAGGCCGGCGTCGGCGACGTGATCGTCTGCGACTCGTCCGGGATCATCCACGAGGGACGCGGCCGCCTCAACTCCGTGAAGGCCCGCCTCGCGACCTTCACCAACCGCTCCGGCCGCAGCGGCGACGTCACCGAGGCGCTGCGCGGCGCCGACGTCCTCGTCGGCGTCTCCGGCGGCACGATCCCCGAGTCCGCGCTGGAGGGCATGGCCGACGGCGCGATCGTGTTCGCCCTGGCGAACCCGACGCCGGAGGTCGCACCCGAGATCGCCCTGCGCCACGCCGCGATCGTCGCGACCGGGCGCAGCGACTACCCGAACCAGATCAACAACGTGCTCGCGTTCCCGGGGATCTTCCGCGGCGCCCTCGACGCCGGGGCCGCGCAGATCACCGAGGCGATGAAGCTCGCCGCGGCGCAGGCGATCGCGGACATCGCGGTCGACGGCCTCGCCGCCGACCGCATCGTCCCCTCGCCGCTCGACCCGCGCGTGGCCCCCGCGGTCGCCGCCGCGGTCAAGGCCGCCGCCTAGGGCGGGCCCTAAACAGGCTCGGCGAGCAGCTTCGCCAGCGCCGAGATCACCTCGCGGCCCTCCACCTGGGAAGACCATTCCCTCGGGAGGGCCGCGTGTCCGTACGCGGCCCCGTACAGGTTCCCGAGGATCGACCCGGTCGAGTCGGAGTCGCCGCCGTGGCTCACGGCGGCGACGAGCCCGGCCCGCACGTCGTCGGTGCCCAGGAGGCAGTAGACGGCGATCGCGAGGGCCTCCTCGGCGATCCAGCCCTCGCCGAGCGGGGCGCAGGTGTTGGGGCCGGGCGGGACCTTCCCGGCGTGCGCGTAGGCCCGCTCGAGCGCGTCGGCGGTCTCGGAGCGGGAGAGGTCGCGGCGCAGGTGCAGCAGCGTCTCGGAGACGGCGCGCTGGGGCGTGGCGCCGTCGAGGAGGTGCGCGGTCATCATCGCGAACGCGCCCGCGGCGGTGCCCGCCGTCGGGTGGCCGTGGGTGAGGGCGGAGCACTGCTCGGCCAGGTCGTAGGCCGCGGCGGGGGAGTGGCGCAGGCCGAAGGGGGCCGAGCGCATGACGGTGCCGCAGCCCTTGGAGTTGGGGTTGACGCCCGGACGGGCGCCGTGGGCGAGGCCGGTGATGCAGGCGTTCCCGGGGGCGCGGCGGGCGTACAGCCACGGCTGGGCCGCGAGCCCCTCGGAGGCCAGGGGCGGCATGGGCTCCCGCTGGGTCTCCAGCCACCGCAGGTAGGCCTCGCGGACCGACTCGACCTCGCCGCCGGGGCGGGCGAGGAGGAGGCCCTCGGCGGTGAAGAGGGTCATCTGGGTGTCGTCCGAGACGCGGTTGTAGCGCATCTCGGTGACCCCGGCGGGGCCGAACTCGGCTTCGATGTGCTGCCAGGCGTCGAACTCGACCTGGTATCCGAGGGCGTCGCCGACCGCGCCGCCGATGAGGCTGCCGAGGACGCGGTCGTGTCGCGAGAGCGCTTGTGTCACGCCCGGATTCTATTGCGCCGGTGCCGCTCCGGGCCGAAGCGGCGCGTCCCGTCTTGACCGGGTGATCGTTAACATGCACAATACATTGACATGTTTCGACCTCAATCAGGACGGAAGACGATGAAGCCTCCGACCAGCACGAGAGCGGTGACCGTCGCAGCAGCGGCGGCCGTCGTGCTCGCCTCCCTCACCGCGTCCGGGGCGTCGGCCGCCGAGGCCGAGGCGAGCATCGCCGTGGACCTCACCGCCGCCACCGACATCTCCGACGAGCTGTACGGCCTCTTCTACGAGGACATCAACCACGCCGCCGACGGCGGCCTCTACGCGGAGCTGGTCCAGAACCGCTCCTTCGAGTACGGCCCCGCCGACCTCGGCGGCTACCACGCGCTGACCGCCTGGGCAGCAAGCGGTGTCACCGCCGCGACCGCCGACCCGCTCAACGACCGCAACGCCGTCTACGTCACCGCCGCGCCCGGGGCGACCCTGGTCAACAGCGGCTACAACACCGGCATGGCCTTCACGGCGCGCGACGACTACGACCTGAGCTTCTGGGCCCGCGGCGAGGCCGAGATCCAGGTGGTGCTCACCGACGCCTCGGGCGCGGCGATCGCCGACGCTGTTACCGTTCCCATCGACTCGCCGGACGAGTGGACGAAGTATGAGGCCGAACTCGAGGCCTCCGCGGCCACCACCACCGGCCGCCTGGCCCTCACCACCACCGGCGCCGTCGACCTCGACATGGTCTCCCTCTTCCCCGAGGAGACCTTCAAACGCCGCGAGAACGGCCTGCGCGAGGACCTCGCGAAGCTCATCGACGACCTCGACCCGTCATTCCTGCGCTTCCCCGGCGGCTGCATCGTCAACACCGGGTCCTTCGACCCCGACTCCCGCGAGCGCGCCTACAACTGGAAGGACACCGTCGGCCCCGTCGAGGAGCGCCTGACCAACCAGAACTTCTGGGGCTACAACCAGTCCTACGGCCTCGGCTACTTCGAGTACTTCCAGTTCGCCGAGGACATCGGCGCCGAACCGCTGCCGGTCGTCCCCGTCGGCACCACCGGCTGCGGCGACTCCCCGGAGATCACCGACCCCGAGGAGCTCGACCGCTGGGTCCAGGACACCCTCGACCTCATCGAGTTCGCCAACGGCTCCACCAGGACCGAGTGGGGCGCCCTGCGCGCCGCCATGGGCCACCCGCGGCCCTTCGGCCTGGAGAAGATCGGCCTCGGCAACGAGGAGTACAAGGACCAGTTCTACGTGAACTTCCCCGCCTTCAAGGACGCGATCCGCGAGGCCCACCCGGACATCGAGATCATCGGCAACTCCGGTGTCGACGACGCCGGCGCCGTCTTCGACCGCTCCTGGGAGTTCATGCGCGAGCAGGAGGTCGACGCCGTCGACGAGCACTACTACAACTCCCCGGAGTGGTTCCTCGCCAACAACGACCGCTACGACTCCTACGACCGCTCCGGCCCGCACGTGTTCGTCGGCGAGTACGCCTCCCGCTCCAACACCTGGTGGAGCGCCCTCTCCGAGGCCTCCTACCTGACCGGCCTCGAACGCAACGGCGACGTGGTCGACATGGCCTCCTACGCGCCCCTGCTGTCCAACATCGACTACGTCGACTGGGCCCCCGACATGATCTGGTTCGACAACCACCAGACCGTCAAGTCCGCCAGCTACGAGGTCCAGCACCTCTTCGCCAACCACACCGGCGACCAGGTCTTGGCCTCCACCCTGGACGCCGCCCCGCTCGAACCCGAGGACATCGCCGGCGGCATCGGCCTCGCCACCTGGAACACCGCCGCCGTGTACGACGACGCCAAGGTCACCGCCGCCGACGGCACCGTCCTCTTCGAGGACGACTTCGCCACCGGCAGCGACGGCTGGACCGTCACCGGCCCCGGCGGCACCCCCAGGGGCACCTGGGAGGCCGCCGACGGCGCCTACCGCCAGACCGCGATCGTCGAGGACGCCCGCTCCACCGCCGGCGCCGCCGACTGGTCGAACTACACCTACGAGGTCAAGGCCACCAAGACCGCCGGCAGCGAGGGCTTCCTCGTCATGTTCGGCGTCGAGGGCACCGACGACTACTACTGGTGGAACCTCGGCGGCTGGAACAACACCACCAGCGCCGTCGAGAAGTCCTCCGCGGGCGGCAAGTCCACCCTCGTCAACCACGACACCGTCATCGAGACCGGCCGCACCTACGACCTCAAGCTCCAGGTCTCCGGCCGCACCGTCACCGGCTTCGTCGACGGCGAGCAGGTCTTCAGCATCGAGGACGACGGCGGCGTCGAACCGCTCTACCAGGTCGTCACCCGCGACGAGGACACCGGCGAGATCACCCTCAAGGTCGTCAACGCCCAGCCCGAGGCCGTCACCACCGACGTCGCCCTCACCGGCCGCCGCCTCAAGGACCGAGGCGAGGTCACCACCCTCGCCTGCGACCCCGGCTGCGACAACATCCTCGGCCAGGACCAGGTCGTCTACCCCGTCACCGAGCGGACCGGCGGCCTCGGCAACGAGTTCACTTACGAGTTCGCCCCCTGCTCGGTCACCTTCATCACCCTGAAACCGCAAGGGAGGCACTAGTACACGAGCGGCCCCGGGCTTCCGCCCGGGGCCGCTCCACGCTTCGGGGCCTACGCCTCCGACCGGACGACCGGCTCCCGCTCCGCGCCGTCTTCGACAGCGTCCTTCTCGACGATGAAGTCGCCCTCGCGCTCGCCGTGGATCTCGTAGTGCAGCGGCACCGCGACGGTGCTCGGCTCGCGCCGGCGCAGGCTGAACGGGACCCCCACCGCGGCCACCCACAGCACGCCCGCGCCGAGCATGTGCATCCCGACCAGCAGCTCCGGCAGGTCGAGGTAGTACTGCGTGTACCCGATGACGCCCTGGAGCAGCTCCACCGCCAGCAGCACATACGCCGTGCGCACCGCCTTCTCCGGCGCCTTCACCGCGTGCAGCGCCGCGATCAGCGCCACCGTCATGCCCAGCAGCAGCCACACCAGGTCCGCGTGGAGCTGCGACATCAGGGCCGGGTCCAGGCCGTTGCGCGGCGTGTCCGCGTCGCCCGCGTGCGGACCCGAGCCCGTCACGATCACGCCGAGCACGATCACCGCGCCCGCCACGCCCACCAGGCCCCGCCCCAGCAGCACCACCGCACGGGGGACCAGCGGGACCACCGCGCCGTCCGGCTCGCCCGAGCGCACGTACAGCGCCACCGAGAGCGCCACGAGCGGGATCGACGCCAGGAAGTGCAGGCCCACGACCCACGGGTTCAGACCCGTCCAGACCGTGATCCCCCCCAGCAGCGCCTGGACCGGCACGTACAGGCACACGCCGAACGCCAGCTTCACCAGCGACGCCCGCCGCGGCACCCGCAGCCACGCCGCCAGCAGCGCGCCCACCGCGACCGCCACGAGCGCGAACGTCAGCACCCGGTTCCCGAACTCGATCGCCCCGTAGATCCCCATCTCCGGGGTCGCCACCAGCGAGTCCGCGGTGCACTTGGGCCACTCCGGGCAGCCCAGGCCCGACTCCGTCAGGCGCACCGCGCCGCCGGTCACGATGATGCCGACGTTCGCGATCACACTGGCCAGCGCCCACCGGCGCACCGCGCCCGGCTTGCTGAACCACCGCTGCAACAGGTTCACCCGGCGAACCTAGCCCGCAGCCCGCGAGCCCCCGCCACCTGGGTCTCCCGGTGTGGGCCGCATCGTCGGACGCCGATGTGAGGTTAGGCAAACCTGCGTGCCCCGTCTCACCTTCGGCCATCTCGACGGCTCGCGGCGAATTAAGTAACATTTATCTTGTGGAAATGGTGACGAGGGCGACCAGCCACTCGACGGACGGGGACACCCGCCGCCGAGTGACCCGCCACCTGCTCGAACGCGGCCACGCCACGGCCGCCGACCTCGCGCAGGACCTCGGCATCACCGCCACCGCCACCCGCCGCCATCTCGACGTGATGGAGGCCGAAGGTCAGGTCGAGACCCGCGTGGTCAAGACCGCCGGCCGCGGACGGCCCGCCAAGAGCTACCAGCTCACGCCCGCCGCCCGCACCTCCTTCGGCCACACCTACGACGACCTCGCGATGGAGGCGCTGCGCTGGATCCGCCGCTTCGAAGGCGAGGGCGCCGTCAGCGGCTTCGCCGCCGAGCAGGTCGCGCGCCTGGAGGCCCGGTGCCGGGCCGCCCTCGACGCGGTCGACTCGGACGATCCGATGGCGCGCGCCCAGGCGCTGGCCACCGCCATGTCGAGCGAGGGCTACGCCGCCACGGCGTCCGTCATCGCCTCGGGCGGGCAGATCTGCCAGCACCACTGCCCGGTGGCGGGCGTGGCCGCGGAGTTCCCGCAGCTGTGCGAGGCGGAGACGCGGGTGATCAGCCGCCTGCTGGGCGTCCACGTCCAGCGCCTGGCGACGATCGCCAACGGGGACGGGGTGTGCACCACCCACGTGCCCGGCAAGAGCCGCGGCCGCAGGGCCGCGCACGGCGCCAGGGGAGGCGGACCGGTTCCGCTGCCCGACCCCAGTGCCCCGACCGACAACCCGACAGGTCAAAGGTGAGACTTCAGATGACCGACACGCAGAAGAGCGAGCCGCTGAGCCAGGAGGAGGCCCTCGCCTCCCTCGAACGCTACGAGTACGGCTGGGCCGACTCGGACGTCGCCGGCGCGAACGCGCGGCGCGGGCTGACCGAGGAGGTCGTCCGCGACATCTCCGCGCGCAAGAGCGAACCCGAATGGATGCTCGACCTGCGCCTGAAGGGCCTCAAACTGTTCGGCCGCAAGCCCATGCCGAACTGGGGCGCCGACCTCTCGGGCATCGACTTCGACAACATCAAGTACTACGTCGAGGCGTCCGAGAAGCAGGCCGAGTCCTGGGAGGACCTGCCCGAGGACATCAAGAAGACCTACGACAAGCTGGGCATCCCCGAGGCCGAGCGCCAGCAGCTCGTCTCCGGCGTCGCCGCCCAGTACGAGTCCACGGTGCTCTACCACTCCATCCGCGAGGACCTGGAGCAGCAGGGCGTCGTCTTCATGGACACCGACACCGGCCTGCGCGAGCACCCGGAGATCTTCAAGGAGTACTTCGGCTCCGTGATCCCGGTCGGCGACAACAAGTTCGCCGCGCTCAACACCGCGACCTGGTCGGGCGGCTCGTTCATCTACGTCCCCAAGGGCGTCCACGTCGACATCCCGCTCCAGGCCTACTTCCGGATCAACACCGAGAACATGGGCCAGTTCGAGCGCACGCTCATCATCGCCGACGAGGGCTCGTTCGTGCACTACATCGAGGGCTGCACCGCCCCGGTGTACTCCTCGGACTCGCTGCACTCCGCGGTCGTGGAGATCATCGTGAAGAAGGACGCCCGCGTCCGCTACACGACGATCCAGAACTGGTCGTCGAACGTGTACAACCTGGTCACCAAGCGCGCGATCGCCGAGCAGGGCGCCACCATGGAGTGGGTCGACGGCAACCTCGGCTCGAAGGTCACCATGAAGTACCCGGCCGTGGTCATGGTCGGCGAGCACGCCAAGGGCGAGGTCCTGTCGGTCGCCATGGCCGGCGAGGGCCAGCACCAGGACACCGGCGCGAAGATGACGCACGCCGCGCCGCACACCTCCTCGACCATCGTGTCGAAGTCGATCTCGCGCGGCGGCGGGCGCACCTCGTACCGCGGCCTGGTCCAGGTCGACGAGGGCTCGCACCACTCGAAGTCCACCGTCAAGTGCGACGCGCTCCTGGTCGACACCATCTCGCGCTCCGACACGTACCCGTACGTCGACATCCGCGAGGACGACGTCGACATGGGCCACGAGGCGACGGTCTCCAAGATCGGCGAGGACCAGATGTTCTACCTCATGAGCCGCGGGCTCACCGAGGACGAGGCGGCCGCCATGATCGTGCGCGGCTTCATCGAGCCCATCGCCAAGGAGCTCCCGATGGAGTACGCCCTCGAACTGAACCGTCTGATCGAGCTGCAGATGGAAGGCGCGGTCGGTTAAGCGACCCGGCCCGGAGACTAGGAACCAGAGTTTTCTATGAGCATTGAAGTGGCCCCGAAGCCGCACACGCACGGCCTCGGCGAGGTGCCCCCGAAGACGAAGTCGCAGCTGCTGCGCTCGTTCGACCCGGAGGAGTTCCCGGCGCTGAACGGCCGCGAGGAGGACTGGCGCTACACGCCCGTCAAGCGCCTCGCGGGGCTCGACGCGACCGACACCGCCCCGGCGGCGAAGGCCGCCGAGTACGCCGTCCGCAGCCTGCCCGAGGGCGTCACCGCCGAGGCCGTCGGCAAGGACGACGAGCGGCTCGGCTCGATCCTGACCCCGTTCGACCGCCCCAGCGCGGTCGCCTGGGCCAAGACCGAGAAGGCCCTGGTCGTCGCCGTCGCGCCCGAGACCGCCGTGTCCGAGCCCGTCTGGATCGACGTCACCGGCGGCGGCCTCGACGGCGCCACCTGGGCCCACACGTTCATCGAGGTCGGCCACCACGCCGACGTCACCCTGATCGTGCGCCACACCGGCCAGGCCCGCCTGGTCGACAACGTGGAGGTCTCGGTCGGCGACGGCGCGCACCTGCGCCTGGTCGTCCTCGCCGAGTGGGACCGCGAGTCCACCCACGTCGAGCACCAGAAGGCCCGCCTCGGCACCGACGCGAAGCTCGACCACATCGCCGTCACGCTCGGCGGCGACCTGGTCCGCCAGTACCTGTCGGTCGACTACGCCGGCCGCGGCGGCTCCGTGGACGCCTACGGGCTCTACTTCGCCGACACCGGCCAGCACCTGGAGCAGCGCCAGCTCGTGGACCACTCCGTCCCCGACTGCCGCTCGAACGTGAACTACCGCGGCGCCCTCCAGGGCGAGACCGCGCGCACGGTCTGGGTCGGCGACATCCTCATCCAGGACGCCGCCACCGGCACCGACACGTACGAGATCAACCGCAACCTGGTGCTCTCCGACGGCGCCCGCGCCGTCTCGGTCCCCAACCTGGAGATCGAGACCGGCGAGATCGCCGGCGCCGGCCACGCCTCGACCACGGGCCGCTTCGACGAGGAGCACCTGTTCTACCTCCAGTCGCGCGGCATCCCCGAGGCCGAGGCCCGCCGCCTGGTCGTCAAGGGCTTCTTCAACGAGATCGTCTCCAAGGTCCCCGACGAGGCCCTGCGCGAGGAGCTCACCGAGCTCGTCGTCGCCCGCTTGGACGCCGGAGCGGCCGCGGCATGACCGACGCCGACTTCCTGCGCGTGTGCGCGCTCGACGACCTGCCGGAGTCCGAGCCCGTCGCGGCCGACATCCACGGCACGTCGATCGTGCTCGTGCGCAAGTCCGACGAGGTGTTCGCCCTCTACGACGAGTGCTCCCACGCCGCCGTGGCGCTCTCAGAGGGCGACGTCGACGACTGCTCGATCGAGTGCTGGCTCCACGGGTCGATGTTCGACCTGCGCACCGGCAAGCCGTCGGGGCCGCCCGCCACGACCGCGGTCCCGACCTACCCGGTCGAGCTCCGCGACGGCGACGTCTACCTCAGCCTGAAGCCCAAGACCACCGAAAACGCCTAGAGGAAACTGTTATGAGCAAGCTCGAGATCCGCGACCTGCACGTCTCGGTCAACACCGAAGAGGGCGCCAAGCCGATCCTGCACGGCGTCGACCTGACCATCAACTCCGGGGAGACCCACGCCATCATGGGCCCGAACGGGTCCGGCAAGTCGACCCTGGCCTACTCGCTGGCCGGGCACCCGAAGTACGAGATCACCGGCGGCACGGTCCTCCTCGACGGCGACGACGTCCTCGACATGACCGTCGACGAGCGCGCCCGCGCCGGCCTCTTCCTCGCCATGCAGTACCCGGTCGAGGTCCCCGGCGTCAGCGTCTCCAACTTCCTGCGCACCGCCAAGACCGCGGTCGACGGCGAGGCCCCGAAGCTCCGCACCTGGATGAAGGACCTCAAGGGCGCCATGGCCGAGCTGAAGATGGACGAGGCGTTCATCAACCGCAACGTCAACGAGGGCTTCTCCGGCGGTGAGAAGAAGCGCCACGAGATCGTGCAGATGGAGCTGCTCAAGCCCAAGTTCGCGATCCTCGACGAGACCGACTCCGGCCTCGACGTGGACGCCCTGCGCGTCGTCTCCGAGGGCATCAACCACGCCAAGGAGACCACCGACTCCGGCGTCCTGCTCATCACGCACTACACCCGCATCCTGCGGTACGTGAAGCCCGACTTCGTGCACGTCTTCGTCGACGGCCGGATCGCCGAGGAGGGCGGCCCGGAGCTCGCCGAGAAGCTCGAGGCCGAAGGCTACGAGTCCTACGTCGGCACGAAGGCCGCCTAGACCAGGAGGAGCCCGTGGAGGCTGTCACCAAGCTCGACGTCGAGGCCGTCCGCGCCGACTTCCCGATCCTCAAGCGCATGATCGGGGACCGGCCGATCGCCTACCTGGACTCCGCTGCGACCTCGCAGAAGCCCGTCCAGGTCGTCGAGGCCATGCGCCGCTTCACCGAGCACTCGAACGCGAACATCTCGCGCTCGGTGCACACCCTCGGGGCCGAGGCCACCGAGGCGTACGAGGGCGCCCGCGCCCGGGTCGCCGCCTTCATCGGCGCCCCGAGCGCCGACGAGGTGGTGTTCACCAAGAACTCCACCGAGGCGATCAACCTGCTCGCGTACGCGTTCCAGAACGCCGCGCTCGACCCGCACGCCGACCCGAGGTTCCGCCTCGCGCCCGGCGACGAGATCGTCGTGACCGAGATGGAGCACCACGCCAACCTGATCCCGTGGCAGCAGCTGGCCCAGCGCACCGGGGCGACCCTGAAGTGGATCGGCATCACCGACCACGGCCGCCTCGACCTGGAGTCGGTCCCCGAGGTCATCACCGAGCGGACCAAGCTCGTCTCGTTCACGCACGTCGCGAACCTGCTCGGCACGGTCAACCCGACCTCGCAGATCACCGCCCGTGCCCGCGAGGTCGGCGCCCTGGTGGGCCTCGACGCCTCCCAGTCCGTGCCGCACATTCCCGTGGACGTGGCGGAGATCGGCGTCGACTTCATCGCCTTCACCGGCCACAAGATGCTCGGCCCCACCGGGATCGGCGTCCTGTGGGCGAAAGCGGACCTGCTCGACGCCATGCCGCCGTTCCTCACGGGCGGTTCCATGATCAAGACCGTCACCATGGAGCGGACGACCTTCGCCGACGCGCCGGCCAAGTTCGAGGCCGGCACGCCGCCGATCGCCGAAGCGGTCGGCCTCGCCGCCGCCGTCGACTACCTCGACTCGCTCGGCATGGAGAACGTGCGCGCCCACGAGAAGGAGCTCGCCGGGTACATGCTCGAACGGCTCGAGACCGTCGACGGGCTCACCGTCATCGGACCGCGCGTCCCGATCGGGCGCTCGGCCACGGTCTCCTTCACCTTCGACGGCGTGCACCCGCACGACGTCGGCCAGGTCCTCGACGCCGAGGCCATCGCCGTCCGCGTCGGCCACCACTGCGCCAAGCCCACCTGCGACCGCTTCGGCGTCAACGCCACCACCCGCGCCTCCGCGTACGTGTACAACACGCACGAGGAAATAGACCGGCTCGTGGAGGCGTTGGGCAAGGTGCGAAAGGTGTTCTCCTGATGAATCTCGACGAGCTGTACCAGGAAGTCATCCTGGACCACTACAAGCGCCCCCGCGGCGCCGGCCTGCGCGAGCCCTACGAGGGCGAGTCGCACCAGGTCAACCCGACCTGCGGCGACGAGATCACCCTCCGCGTCCACGTCGACGGCGACAAGGTCGCCGACGTCTCCTACGAGAACGTCGGCTGCTCGATCTCCAAGGCCTCCGCCTCGGTGATGTACGAGCTCGTCAACGGCGCCACCGTCGAGGACTCGCTGGCCCGCCTCGCCGAGTTCACCGAGCTCATGAACTCCAAGGGCCAGGCCGAGGGCGACGAGGAGACCCTGGAGGACGCCGTCGCGTTCGCCGGCGTCTCGAAGTACCCCATGCGCGTCAAGTGCGCGCTCCTGGGCTGGATGGCGTTCAAGGACGCCCTGGTCCGCGCCGAAGCCCAGACCTCCGGAAGGACCGACGCATGACCGACACCGTGAAGGCCAAAGAGGACGACATCCTCGAGGCGATGAAAGACGTCGTCGACCCCGAGCTCGGGATCAACGTCGTCGACCTCGGCCTCATCTACGGCGTCCACGTCGACGAGACCAACGTGGTCACGCTCGACATGACGCTGACCTCCGCGGCCTGCCCGCTCACCGACGTCATCGAGGACCAGTCCCGCTCGGCCCTCTGCTCCGGCGCCGAGGGCGGCCTCGCCGCCGACCTCAAGATCAACTGGGTGTGGATCCCGCCGTGGGGCCCCGACAAGATCACCGACGACGGCCGCGACCAGCTGCGCGCCCTGGGCTTCAACGTCTGACACCCCGCACATGGTCAAGATCCGCCCCGCCGCGGGCGGCGGCAGGATCGTCGAGGTCGAACCCGAACGCCTCCCCAAGTGGGTGGCGAACTTCGCGGCGCGCAACGGCGGCATCGCCGCCCACCACGCCGAGGACGACGCCTGGACGATCGAGTCGAACGAGGGACCGCCGGCCGGCCCCGGCGCACCTGCGAGCCGCCAGACGGCCCAGGTCCGCTGGGCGCTGGCCGGCGGCCTCCCCGCCGGCTGGCTCCTCGACGACGACCCGCTGAAGGCCGCCGAGCACCTCCGCGACTACGCCCTCGAACCCCGCGTCATCGCGGTGCTCCTCGCCCGCAAGGGCGCCTACTCCGTCGGCGTCCTCGAGGACGGCCGCATCACCGCCTCGAAGACCGACACCGCCTACGTCCAGGGCAAAACCAAGGCCGGCGGCCAGTCCCAGCAGCGCTTCGCCCGCCGCCGCGAGGGCCAGGCCCACGCCGCCGAGAAGCGCGCCCGCGACGCCGTGTTCGCCGTCCTCGGCCACGCCCGCTTCGACGCCCTCGTCACCGGCGGCGTGGTGGACGGCATCCTCGAAGACCCCCGCCTCGCCAAGCTCAAGCCCGCCGCCCACTTCGGCGACATCGCCGAGCCCAAGCAGGCCCTCCTCACCGAGACCGCCTACCGCGCCATCGGCTTCCGCATCCTCGTCGCCGCGGCGACCGGTCGAACGGCGTCCGGCCGTGCGGACCGGCTCGACTACGACGATGCGGTGTTCGACGTCGACCCCGACCTCCGGCGGAGGTTCTACGGGGACGACGACCGCGGCTGACACCGCGCCTCATCCCAGGGCGAGGTCGACCAGGCGCTTCGCGTGGAGGCGGGTGGAGTCGAAGACCGGGACCGCCGTGTCGGTCTCGTCGACCAGGAGGGTGATCTCGGTGCAGCCGTAGATCACGCCGTCGCAGCCCTCGGCCGCCAGGCCGGCCATGATGCGGCGGTACGCGTCGCGGGACTCGTCGCGCACGACGCCGAGCGTCAGCTCCTCGTAGATCACCTCGTGCACCACCGCGCGGTCCGCGGCGTCCGGCACGACGACCTCGACGCCGTGCGTCGCCATGCGGTCGGCGTAGAAGCCCATCTCCATCGTGAACCGGGTGGCGAGCAGGCCGACTCGGGTGAGGCCCGCGGCGCGGATCGCGTCGGCGGTGGCGTCCACGAGATGCACGAACGGGATCTCCACCGCCGCCTCGATCCGGTCCGCCAGCAGGTGCATCGTGTTGGTGCACAGGCCGATCAGATCGGCGCCACCGCGCTCCAGGCTCACGGCCGCGTCGGCGAGGACCTTCCCCGCGCCGTCCCAGTCGCCCGCCCGCTGCATCGCCTCGATCTCGCCGAAGTCCACGGTGTGCATCAGGCTCCGGGCGTTGTGCTGCCCGCCCAGCCGGTTCCTGACGTCCTCGTTGACGAGCCGGTAGTACTCCGCGGAGGACTCCCAGGACATCCCGCCGATCAACCCGATGGTGCGCATNGAACTGGCGTTCAAGGCCGCGTGACCGCAACGGAGGCGGCCCCGGGCGATCGCCCGGGGCCGCCTCCGTTGCGGTCACGCGGCCTTGAACGCCAGTTCGGTCGACCAGCCGCCCTGGATCTGGTCCTGGACCTTCATGTGCAGCAGCTGGAACGCCTCCAGCGCCGCGGCGTGCTTGAGGCCGCCCACGTCGATCGGGCGGAGGTCGGCGTCGAGGCACAGGCCGCTGACGGTCCGCTTGGCGTCGGGGTCGTCGCCCGCGATGAAGACGTCGAGCGGCGTGGAGTTCGCGAGCCGGGAGGCGAACGTGGTGTTGAACGCCTTGACGAC
Organism: Glycomyces endophyticus; assembly: GCF_039531525.1. Taxonomy (NCBI): domain Bacteria; kingdom Bacillati; phylum Actinomycetota; class Actinomycetes; order Glycomycetales; family Glycomycetaceae; genus Glycomyces; species Glycomyces endophyticus. Next base: position 405,372 of record NZ_BAAAQF010000010.1, on the reverse strand, counting down.
GCGGGCGCCCGGCGCGGCCGCGGCGATCTCCTCGGCGGCCGACCTGCCCGCGGGCGTGACCAGGCCGTCGAAGGTGGCGAAGTCGACCGGGTTGCAGATGTCGACCACGGTCTTCCCGGCGAGCTCGCCGGCCCACATCGACGCGACCTCCTTGCTGCCCTCGTACGGCGTGGCGAGCACGACGACCTCGGCGCCGGCCGTGTTGTTCAGCGGTTCGCCGGCGGCGCTGTCGCCGAGCTCGGCGGCCAGGTCCGCGGCCTTGTCGGGTTCGCGGTCGGCGATCCGGACGCGGTGGCCGCCGCGCACCAGCCGCAGGCCGATGCCGCGGGCCATGTTGCCCGAGCCCACGATCAGGACTTCCATGGATGACTCCTTCGTACGGTCCGGTAGAGACATTCGGGCGGGGCGTCAGGGGGCGGTCTCGGCGCGGACCTCGCACGCCGTCGCGTCCGGGTCGTCCATCGGCGGCTTCGCGCCGCGCAGCACCAGGTTCGGCATGAACAGCGTCAGCACGATCGTCACCGCCGCGATGCACGCGGCGACGAGGAACACCAGGTCGAGGCCGTCGGTGAACGCCTGCTGCACGACGAGCCGCACCGGCTCGGGCAGGTGCGCGACCACCGTGGGGGACTGCATGACCGCCGACAGGTCGGTCTCGCCGAACCCCGCGGCCTCCTGAGGCGAGAGCTGGGCGACCGCGCCCGGCAGGTTCGCGGCGAGCTCGTCGTTCAGCTTCGAGGTCATGACCGCGCCGAGCACGGCCGTGCCGACCGCGCCGCCGAGCGAGCGGGCGAAGTTGTTGGTGCTCGTGCCCGCGCCGAGGTCCTCGATCCGCACGATGTTCTGCATCGCGAGGACCAGGGGCTGCATGAACATGCCCATGCCGATGCCCAGGACCAGCAGGAACAGGCTGCTGGTCCACAGCGGCGTGTCGACGTGGAGCTGCGTGAACAGCGCCAGACCGGCCGTGATCACGATCGACCCGGCCACCAGGAACCACTTGTAGCGGCCCACCCGCGAGATCACGAACCCCGAGGACACCGAGGTGAGCACCATGCCGGCCATCATCGGGATCATGAGGAGCCCGGAGTCGGTGGGGGAGTAGCCGCGGACCATCTGGAAGAACAGCGGGATGTACACGATCCCCGAGAACATGCCCACGCCGAAGATGAGGGCGATGACGCTGGCGAGCGCGAACGTCCCCTGCCGGAACATCCGCAGCGGCAGGATCGGCTCCTCCGCGCGGGTCTCGACGAGGATGAACGCGGCCGTCAGGACCGCCGCGGCGGTGAAGAGGCCGATGATGACCGCGGACCCCCACGCGTATTCGTCGCCGCCCCACGTCACCGCCAGCAGCAGGCACACCACGGCCGGGACGAGGCAGGCCGCGCCGAGGTAGTCGATCCGCCGGGGCCGGGTCGGGAAGTGGTGGCGGCGCAGCACCTGGTCGACGGCGATCATCGCGGCGAGGCCGAGGGGCAGGTTGATGTAGAAGATCCACCGCCAGTCCACTTCGGAGAGCCAGCCGCCGAGGACGGGTCCGGCGACCGAGGAGATGCCGAAGACCGCGCCGAAGAACCCCTGGTACTTGCCGCGCTCGCGGGGCGAGACGACGTCGGAGACGACGGTGAACGCAAGCGAGATGAGCCCGCCGCCGCCGAGGCCCTGGAGGCCGCGGAACAGGATGAGCTGGAGCATGTTCTGCGACAGCCCGGCGAGCGCGGAGGCGACGAGGAAGACGGCGATCGCGACGAGGATGACCGGCCGCCGCCCGTACAGGTCCGAGAGCTTGCCGTACAGCGGCGTGGAGGCGGTGGTCGCGATGAGGTACGCAGTCACGACCCACGTGTAGTCGCCCATGCCGTCGAGGTCGCCGACGATGGTGGGCAGGGCGGTGCCGACGATGGTCTGGTCCAGGGAGGCCAGGAGCATGGTGAGCATGAGCGCGCCGAAGAGGGTGTACAGCTCCTTGCGGCTCATGTCCGCCGCGCTCGCCCGCTCGCCCATAGGAGCGAGCGTATGGCCCGCCTCGGCGGAGGCGGGCCGAAACGGGCCTATTGGGGCTTCTTGTCGACCGCCCAGGACCCGGCCGGGACGATGACGTGCCCGACCTGCGCCTCCTGCTCGGTGTGGTTGACGATGAAGCGCCATTCGCCGCGGTCGACGACGTCGAGGCCGGGCCCGCCGGGGCCGGTGAGCTCGAGCTCCTCGAAGAGGCGGTCCCAGGCGTCGTCCCCGAGCTTGCAGGAGACGTACCAGGCCTCGCCCTCGCCGAACGGGTTGACGGTGACGGCGGGCTGCCCCTCGACGAGGTCGCCGGTGGCGTACTGGGTGACGCACTGGGCGCCGCGCAGCTCCACGAGCTCGCAGAAGCGCTCGGCGGCGCCGAAGTTCCACAGCGCGCGCCGCTCGCCGGCGGGCTGGGGGAGGTGCTCGGTGACGCGGACGCCGAACAGGTCGGTGAGGCCGCCGAGGTAGCCGTCGAGCCAGACCTGGCAGTGCTCGTCGACGGCGCCGGTGAGGTAGGAGGCGACGAGGCGCCCGCCGCCGGCGGTGAACCAGCGCAGGTTCTCGGCGGCGGCCCGGCTCAGCACGTACGTGGTCGGCGCGATCACCGTCGAATACTTCGACAGGTCGCCCTCGGGGGACGCGAAGTCGGCGACGACGCCGCGGTCGCGCAGGACGCGGTGGATCTGGGCGACGTTCTCCAGGTAGTCCACGGGCGCGGGCAGGTGCGCCCCGGCGGTGGCCCACCACGACTCGGGGCTCCACAGGATCGCCACGCTCGCCTCGACGGGCCCGGCGACGGTGTGCGCGATGCCGGGGAGGGTGTTCCCGAACTCGGCGACCTCGCGGAACATGCGGGTGTGCTTGCCCGCGTGGGGGAGCAGGGCGGAGTGCCACTGCTCGGCGCCGCCGCGCCCGGCCCGCCACTGGAAGAACATGGCGCCCTTGGAGCCGCGGCTGATGTGGATCATCGAGTGCCGGGCCATGCGGCCGGCGGCCTTGGCGATCGCGCCGTCCTTGGAGTGGATCGTGGCCGCGGCCTGCTCCATGAGGAGCCAGTCGCCGCCGCCGGCCCAGGACCGGGAGAGGTCGGCGTGCATGGCGCTCTGCTGCTCGGCGCGCTGGTCGGGGGCCGAGGGGTAGGAGTCGAACGCGATGAGGTCGACCTCGCCGGCCCACCGCCACGGGTCGACCGGGACCCACTGGCCGAACACGAGGTTCGTGGTGATCGGGACCTCGGGGCTCGCCTCGCGCAGGAGGTCGCGCTGCTCCTTGTAGTGCTCCAGCATGGCGTCGGAGGTGAAGCGCTTGAAGTCGAGCTCGTGGGCGGGGTTGGCGAGGTACTGGGTCGCGCGCGGGGCGAGGATCTGGTCCCACTCGCCGTAGTGCTGGCTCCAGAACGAGCCCCACCACGCGGCGTTGAGCGCGTCGAGGCTCGCGTACTTCTCCTCCAGCCAGGCCCGGAACGCCCGCTCGGCGTGCTCGGAGAAGCTCATGGAGCCGTACTCGTTGTGCACGTGCCACATCGCGAGCGCGGGGTGGTCGGCGTACCGCTCGGCGAGGGCGGCGGCGATGCGCCGGGACGCCTCCCGGTAGGCGGGCGCGCAGACGTCGTACGTGTCGCGCGAGCCGTGGACCTGCCGGACCCCGTCGGGCCGGGTGTTGAGCGCGTCGGGGTGCGCGAGGGTGAACCACGGCGGGGGCGAGGCGGTCGGGGTGGCGAGGTTGACGCGGATGCCGCCGGCGTGGAGCTTGTCCAGGACGGTGTCGAGCCACGCGAAGTCGTACTCTCCTTCGCGCGGTTCGAGCCGCGCCCAGGAGAAGACGCCGACGGTGACGAGGTTGACGCCGGCCTCGCGCATGAGGAGGACGTCGTCGTCCCAGACCTCCTCGGGCCACTGCTCGGGGTTGTAGTCGCCGCCGTAGCTCAGGCCGTCGAGACCTCGGGGCCAGTCCATGGGTCCTCCGCGCACGAAAAGGGGTCAGTTAGTTGTCAAGCAAAACTAACTGGGTCTGGGTGTTTTGCCCAGCCTAATGTGAGCGGATCGCGCGTCCCGCTACTGGGCCGCGGTCTGGAGCGCCTGGAACCGCTCCGAGCGCAGCCGCTCGGGCCACGTGTCGTCGAGCGGCGGCAGCTGCGAGGGGTCGACGCCGACCGCCCACGCCAGCAGCAGGTCCGCGAGCTTCGGGTTCCGCGCCAGGCCCGGGCCGTGCATGTACGTGCCGATGACGTGGCCCGCCCAGGCGCCCTCGGTCGCGCCGTCGTTGCCGACGCCGGCCGTGACGCGCGCGAGCGGCTGCACGGCCTCGCCGAGGTGCGTGCGCCCGCCGTGGTTCTCGAACCCGGTGATCGGGCCGATGCCCAGCTGTGGGTGGGACTCGCCGGCGATCTCGCCGACCGCCCGCGAGGGGCCCCGGTCCGAGCGCAGGTCGAGGATGTTCAGGCCCTCGTAGGCCCGGCCGTTCGCGTAGAACGAGGAGCCGAGGAGCTGGTAGCCCGCGCAGATCGCGAGGATCGGCTTCCCGGCCTCGGCGGCGCGGCTGAGCGCGCCGTCCTGGAGGAGCCGGTCGGCCGCGACGGCCTGCGGGCCGTCCTCGCCGCCGCCGATGAGGTACATGTCCGCGGTGTGCGGGATGTGCTGGTCGCTGCGGATCTGCATCGGCTCCACGTCGATCCCGCGGGCGCGGGCCCGGTGGGCCAGCACCAGGAGGTTCCCCCGGTCCCCGTAGGTCGACAGGAGGTCCGGGTAGAGCCAGACGATGCGCAGGGTGCTCAGTGCCACGGTCGGTCGCTCACTTCCTGGGAGGCGCGGTCTAGTTGACCCGGTTGAATTCGGCCCGGACGTCCTGGAACGCCGTGTAGTTCGCGACGACCTCCACCGGGCCCGGCGGCACCGCCGCGATCGCGGCCCGGATGTCGTCCACCACCAGGAAGTCGACCCCGTCGACCTCGAGGCGCACGGCCAGGTCGGTGCGGCGGTCGCCGGTGACGACCACCTTCCGGCCGGCCAGGGAGGTGAAGTCCACGTCGTAGATCCACGAGGTGTCGAACCCGTCGACCTCGCGCGCGTTCAGCGACAGCACCACCGGCGGCACCGGGTCGATCATGTCGAACGACTCCAGCCAGCCCGCGGGGTTCTTCGCCAGCAGCAGCCGCAGGTGGCGGCCGTCCCGCTCGACCTTCGCGTACCGGCCGGCGACCGAGGCGACCTCGGAGAGGCGCGGCGCGGCCTGCGCCGGGTCGACCCCGAACAGGCTCGCGATCGCGAGCGCGGTCGCCGCGTTCGCGCGGTTCACCCGGCCCGGGAGCTGGAGGTGCAGGTCGTAGCGGCGCCCGTCCGGGCCCACCACGGCCTCGCCCTGGTGCGCCACCGACCACTGCGGGCTCGGCCGGTTCAGGCCGCAGTTCGTGCAGCGCCAGAACTCGCCGAAGCGGTCCAGGTGCGCGCCGCAGTTCGGGCAGATCGCCGAGTCCGCGGTCCAGCTCTGGCCCGCCGCGACCCACACGACCCGCTCGCACACCGACGCCGCCCACACGATGAGCGGGTCGTCGGCGTTCGCGACGATCGTGGTCTGACCGGCCGAGGCCTGGAGCGTCTGGCGCCACTTCGCGGCCAGCGCCGTCACCTCCATGGCCCGGTCCAGCTGGTCCCGGGAGAGGTTGAGCAGCGCCACGACCTTCGGGCGGGCCGCGTCCAGCAGCTGCCCCAGGTAGTGCTCGTCGCACTCGAGGGTCGCGTACTCGGCCTTGGGGGCCTTCGCGAGCGCCGTCGTGTGCCCGGTCGGCATGTTCGCGCCGAACGAGTTGGTGGCGACCCGGCCGATCGCCTCGAGCGCGGCCGTCGTGAACCGCGTGGTCGTGGTCTTGCCGTTGGTGCCGGAGATGAGCACCACGTGGCGGCCTTCGGCGAGGAGTTCGAGGAGCCGCGGTTCGACGATCAACCCGACTCGGCCGCCGATCACCGACCCGTCGCCCCGGCCCGTCGCGCGCGAGAGCGCGGCCGCGGTCCGAAGCAGCGTGGTGGCGAACTTCGCGCGTGGGGTCAGGCTCGCGCTCATACGGGCTCTCGCTTTCGTCTTGATCGCACTAGGCGTGCTCCTCGAACGACCGTGCTTCTCCAACGACTATGCACAAGAGTTTGTCACACGGTTCCCCGCTGGCGTGACGAGTGGCCGGTCGCCGTGAGGCCGCCCGCGTCCGGCGGACCCGGTGCAGTGACGGACGCGAATGCCCTTGCCCCGCCGCGGCGGTCGCCGCGACCCCGGGACCGCCGCGCCCGCCGCCGCCGGCGGGCCGCTCACTCCACAGTGACCGATCGCGGACCGCCCGTGCCCGCTCTCGGTCGCGCAGCGTGCGGACGCCGTCGCCGAACGTCGGATCGCCTGCGCCCCATGCCACTCGGAGGAGTGAACAATGAGTGAAACTCACCTTTCGCGCCCCCTGTTGCGCAACCGTCACTCCACTGTCCTCCACCACCGCTGACCAGCCGCGACGCCGCACCCAACACGGATGCCACGCGGAAACAACCCCCATAGGTGGGGGAGAGTGGAGTAAGGTGGGGCGCAATGGCGGGGCAGGTGACCCGTCACAGCGGTCGGGGAGGCCGCGCAGTCTGAGAGTCACGGGGGGTGGCGCCGATGTTCCTCGGCACCCATACCCCGCGCCTGGACGACAAGGGCCGCGTCATCCTTCCCGCCAAATTCCGGGAAGGACTGGCGGAGGGAGTCGTGATCACGAAGGGCCAGGAGCGCTGCCTCTACGTGTTCCCCGAAGCCGAGTTCGCTCGCATCGCCGAGAACCTCCAGCAGGCCCCCATGTCGAGCAAGACCGCCCGCGCCTACACCCGGGTGTTCTTCGCCTCGGCCCACGACGAGGTCCCCGACAAGCAAGGCCGCGTCACCATCCCCCAGCGCCTGCGCGACTACGCCGGACTCGACCGCGACCTGGTCGTCATCGGCGCCTCCAACCGGGTCGAGATCTGGAACGCCCCGACCTGGGACGAGTACCTGGAGGCCTCCGAGGAGGCCTTCGCCGACATCGAAGAGGGCGACCTGCCCGAAGGACTGTGAGAAGGAGGTGAGCGGAATGAACGACGCCCCCCACGTGCCCGTCATGCTCGACGAGGTGCTCGACCACCTCGCGCCCGCCGCGTCCCGGCCCGGCGCGCTGGCGGTCGACGCCACCCTCGGCGCCGGCGGCCACTCCGAGGCGCTCCTCACCGCGCACCCCGGGCTCACACTCATCGGGGTCGACCGCGACCCGAACGCCCTCGAACTCGCCTCCAAGCGCCTCGCCGGCTTCGGCGACCGGTTCATCCCGGCCCGCGCCGTCTACGACGAGATCCCGGACGTCTTGCGCGCCAACGGCTTCGCCGCCCTCGACGCCGTGCTGTTCGACCTCGGCGTCTCCTCGATGCAGCTCGACCAGCGCGAACGCGGCTTCGCCTACAGCCAGGACGCGCCCCTGGACATGCGCATGAACCCCGACGACGAGCTCACCGCCGAGACCGTGGTCAACACGTACGCGCCCGGCGACCTCGTGCGCATCCTGCGCACGTACGGCGAGGAGAAGTTCGCCACCCGCGTCGTCAGCGCCATCGTCGACGCCCGCGGCAAGGCCCGCATCACCTCCACCGGCCGCCTCGCCGAGCTCGTCAAGGACGCCATCCCGCAGGCCGGGAAGCGCACCGGCGGCAACCCCGCGAAGCGCACCTTCCAGGCGCTTCGGATCGAGGTCAACGGGGAACTGGAGACGTGGGAGCGGGCCCTGCCCGCCGCCCTCGACGCCATGAACCCCGGCGGCCGCGTGGTCGTCATGTCCTACCACTCGCTCGAAGACCGCATCACCAAGCAGGAACTGGCCAAGCGCGCCAAGTCCAACAGCCCCGCCGGACTGCCCGTCGACCTCCCCGGCACCGGACCCACGTTCCGACTCCTCACGAAGAAGGCCCAGCAACCGACCCAGACCGAACTCGACCGGAACCCGCGATCGGCGCCCGCCCGGCTCCGCGCGGCCGAACGCATCGCACCGTCCACACGAGCAGGAGGCGCACCATGAGCGACCAGTACCGTCGCGCGCAGGCCGACCCCGAGGAGATCATCAAGGCCGCCCGACGCCGGGCCCGCGCCGCGTCCTCGCGGCGACGATCCCTCGTGGGCGACGCCGCCGCCGACGCCTCTGCCTTCGACGGGAACCTGGCGGTCCAGCCCGCCCCGGTCGAGACGCCGGTCGAGGCCCCCGCGGCCCCGGCCGCGCCGCAGCGCGAGACGGTCGTCATCCCGCGCACCACGACCGCCGAGCGCCCGGCCGCCAAGCCGGCGCCCGAGCCGGTCGAGGTGCCGCGCCCGGCGTTCGTCGGCGGCATCGTCGGCCTGGTCGTCGCGGGCATCGTGGGCCTGCTGCTGCTCAACACGGTCATCAACGAGGACGCCTACCACCTGCAGGAGCTGCGGACGCAGGCGAACGACCTGGACCAGACCGAGCAGGCGCTGGCCGACGAGCTGACGACCCTGAACTCGCCCAACAACCTGGAGGCCGAGGCCTCCCGGTTCGGCATGGTCCACCCGGACATGGTGACGTTCCTGTACCTGCCCGACGGCGAGACCGTCGAGGTGCCCTGGAACAAGGATTAGGAGTTCGATGACCGAATCCGACCCCAGGCGGCGCCGCGACCCCTCCTCGATCAGCCGGGCGCGCCGCTACACGCCCCGCGGGCGGACCGTCCGCGAGGCCGCCGAAGCGGGAGAGGACAACCGGGCCAGGGAGAACGGGGCGCGCGACCGCGAGGCCGCGCGCCGCGAGCGCAACCGCGCCGCGGCCGCCCAGCAGGACGACGGGACCGAGGACCTCGCGGCGAAGCGCCGCCGCGAGGCCGCGGCCCGTTCCCGCGAGCGGCGCCAGCGCGAGACCGGCGCCGTCCCGCCCGAGCCCCGCGAGTCCGCCCCCGCCTCCACCCGCACCTCGACCACCCGCCGCACGGGCGCCGCCAAGTCGGAGCCCGTGCGGCGCACCGGTACCGTCCGCGCGGGCACGGCCCGCCGCACCGCGACCGCCGGCCCCCAGCGGCGCGCGACCTCGCGCCCGACCTCCCGCGTCACCGGGCCCGTCAAGGCCGTCCCGGTCAAGCCGCTCCCGCACCTGCCGCGCCTGGGCAGCCCGCGCCGGCGCCTGCGCATGGCGTCGGCGTTCGTGATGGTCCTCCTGGTCGTCTCGGGCGTGCGCCTCATCCAGTTGCAGGTCACCGACTCGGCGGCGTACGCGGCCGAGGCGATGAACCAGCGCCTGACCACCGAGCCGCTGCCCGCCGAGCGCGGCGCGATCCTCGACCGCAACGGGAACCGCCTCGCGTACTCCGTGGAGGCGAACTACATCGCGGTCGACCCGGTCATGGTCACCGGGGACGCCGGGGAGCTCGCCGCGAAGCTCGGCCCGCTCCTGGCCCGCACGCCGTCCGAGCTCGAGCCGATCATCGCCACGAAGGAGACCCCGCAGGGCGAGCCGATCCGCTTCGCCTACCTCCAGCGCGGCGTCGACCTCGCCATCGGCGACCAGATCCGCGAGATGGAGAACCCGGGCCTGGTCATCGGCGACGACGAGCGCCGGGTGGTGCCCGGCCGCGACCTCGCCGCCAACGTCCTCGGCTTCACCGGCGGCGACGCCGGCGAGGGCCTCGTCGGCCTGGAGGCCGCCTACAACGACTGGCTCACCGGCACCGACGGCGAGGTCTCGTACGAGCGCAGCCAGTCCGGCCAGCCGATCCCCGGCGCGTTCTACCGCGAGGAGGAGGCGGTGCCGGGCAAGGACATCCAGCTGACGCTCGACGCCGACCTGCAGTTCCAGGTACAGAACATCCTGGAGCGGACGGTGACCGACCACGACGCCCAGTTCGGCTCGGCGATGGTCATGGACGTCGACACCGGCGAGATGCTCGCGATGGCCTCGACCCCGACGTACGACGCGGCCGACCCGTTCGACGTCGAGAGCGACGAGGCGTACCGCGACTACGGCACCCAGGCCACAGTGGACCCCGGCTCGATCCACAAGGCGATCGTGTTCGCGGCGGCCCTGGAGGAGGGCTGCATCGAGCCCGACGGCACCATGCACGTCGAGCAGTCGATCAACAAGGGCGGCACGAACTACACCGACACGTACGAGCACGGCAGCGCCGAGCTCAGCCTGGCCGGGATCATCGCCCAGTCCTCGAACGTGGGCACCATCCAGCTCGCCGACTGCATCGGCAAGGACAAGCTGTACGAGTACCAGCGGGCGTTCGGCCTCGGCGAGGCCACGGGCGTGGGCGTCGCGGGCGAGGCCTCGGGCATCCTCCAGCCGCCGGACAACTGGTCGGGCACCTCCGAGGGGTCCGTCCCGATCGGTCACGAGGGCACCGCGACGATCATCCAGATGGCGGCCCTGTACGCCGCGATCGCGAACGACGGCGTGTACGTACAGCCGACGCTCGTCGACCACCTGATCGGCGCCGACGGGAACGTCGTCGAGGACGACGACGAGCCCCGGACGCGGCGGGTCATCTCCACCGAGACGGCCCAGGACCTCCAGTACCTGCTCCAGGCGCCCATCGCGGCGGAGACGGGCACGGGCCGCAACGCCGAGCTCGAGAACTACCACCTCGCCGGCAAGACCGGCACGGGCGGGCTCGTGGTCGACGGCGAGTACGCGCCGGGCAACGTGGCCTCGTTCGTGGGGTTCGCGCCGGCCGAGGACCCGCAGTACGTGGTGGCGGTCAGCGTCTACGTCCCCGGCGGGGGCGGCGGCGGTTCCACCACCGGCGAGGCGTTCAAGGAGATCAACGAGTTCGCGTTGGGCTACTTCGGGGTTCGCCCCGCGACCGACCCGGCCCCGGAGTTCGACGTCTGGGGGTGAGGCCCGGCGGCCCGCCCCCGGCCGGTGCGCGCACGAAGGCGTGACGCCGCTCCGAAACCTCCCCGGAGGGGGAATCGGCGGTCGGCCTCCGGCGTTAGCATCGAAGGCGTCAAGGAAGAAGGAGCCGATTGTTTTGAACGATGACCCTTGGGCACTGTGTGAAGTCCTCGCCGAGCCGCCGGAGGCGCGTGGCGCGGTCATGCTGCACTTCCTCGACGGGTTCATGGACGCGGGCCAGGCGGGGCGAGGGGTCGTGGACCACCTGTTCAAGACCCTCGAGCACACACCGGTCGCGTCCTTCGACGTCGACCAGCTCATCGACTACCGCTCGCGGCGGCCGAACCTGACATTCTCGATCGACCGCTGGTCGGACTTCGAGGCCCCGCAGCTGGTCGTCTACCTCATGCGCGACGCCTCCGACCGGCCGTTCCTGCTCATGACCGGCCCCGAGCCCGACTTCGCCTGGGAGCGGTTCGTGGACTCGGTCGAGGACCTCATCGAGCACTGGCACGTCCCGCTGACGCTGGGCTTCCAGGGCATCCCGATGGGCGTCCCGCACACCCGCTCCCTCGGCATGACCGTGCACGCGACCCGGCCCGAACTCGTCTTCGACAACCGGCCCGTGTTCAACGAGGTCACCGTCCCCGGGAACGCCGCGGGGCTGCTGGAGTACCGCCTCGGGGAGTCCGGCCGCGACGCGATCGGCCTCTCGGTGCACGTGCCCCACTACGTCATGCAGATGACCTACCCGGCGGCCACGATGCGCCTCCTCGAGGGCATCCGCGAGGCCACCGGCCTCGACCTGCCCTCCGACGAGGACCTCGAACTCGAACGCGCCCAGGTGGACTCGGACATCGCCGAGCAGGTCGCCGAGTCCGACGAGGTCGCCGACGTGGTCAAGACCCTGGAGGAGCAGTACGACTCCTTCACCGAGGCCGCCGACGCCGACGAGATGCTCCAGGAGGGGCGCATCCCGACCGCCGACGAGCTCGGCGCGGCGTTCGAGAGCTTCCTGGCCGAGCGCCAGCGCGGCGACGACGACAAGTAGCGCCGCAACGCGAAGCGGGCCCGACCTTCCGGTCGGGCCCGCTCGTTCGTTCCTCTTAGCCGTTGCCGTGCTTGGCCCGCGAGGTCGCGCGGCCGCGCTCCTTCTGGTCCAGGACGACCTTGCGGATGCGCACCGTTTCGGGGGTCACCTCGACGCACTCGTCGTCGCGGCAGAACTCCAGCGACTGCTCCAGCGACAGCAGGCGCGGCGGCACCACGTTCTCGGTGGAGTCGGCCGCGGCCGCGCGCATGTTGGTGAGCTTCTTCTCCTTGGTGATGTTGACGTCCATGTCGTCGGAACGCGAGTTCTCGCCGACGATCATGCCCTCGTACACCTCGGTGGTCGGGCCCACGAACAGGACGCCGCGCTCCTGGAGGTTGATCATCGCGAACGCGGTGACCGCCCCGGCCCGGTCGGCCACGAGCGAGCCGTTGTTGCGGGTGCGCAGCTCGCCGAACCAGGGCTCGTGCTTCTCGTAGATCGAGTGCGCGATGCCCGTGCCGCGGGTCTGCGTCAGGAAGTCGGTGCGGAACCCGATGAGGCCGCGGGAGGGCACCAGCCACTCCATGCGGACCCAGCCCGAACCGTGGTTCGTCATGGTCTCCATGCGGCCCTTGCGGGTCGCCATGAGCTGGGTGATCGCGCCCAGGTGCTCCTCGGGGGAGTCGATGGTCATGCGCTCGACCGGCTCGTGGGTCTTGCCGTCGATCTGCTTGGTGACCACCTCGGGCTTGCCGACGGTGAGCTCGAAGCCCTCGCGGCGCATCTGCTCGACCAGGATCGCCAGGGCCAGCTCGCCGCGGCCCTGCACCTCCCAGGCGTCCGGACGCGCGGTCGGCAGGACGCGGAGCGAGACGTTGCCGACCAGCTCGCGCTCCAGGCGGTCCTTCACCTGGCGGGCGGTGACCTTGTGGCCCTTGCCGCCTTTGCCGACCAGCGGCGAGGTGTTGGTGCCGATGGTCATCGAGATCGCCGGCTCGTCGACGGTGATGAGCGGCAGCGCGACCGGGTTCTCCGGGTCGGCGAGGGTCTCGCCGATCATGATGTCGGGGATGCCCGCGATCGCGCAGATGTCGCCGGGGCCGGCCTTCTCCGCCGGCTTGCGGGTGAGCGCCTCGGTCATGAGCAGCTCGGTGATGCGGACGTTCTGCTGGGTGCCGTCGCGCTTGATCCACGTGACGGTCTGGCCCTTGCGCAGCTCGCCCTCCTCCACGCGGCACAGCGCGATGCGGCCGAGGAAGTTGTCGGCGTCGAGGTTGGTGACGTGGGCCTGGAGCGGCGCCTCGGGGTCGTACTCGGGCGCGGGCACGTGCTCGATGATGGTGTCGAAGAACGGCTTCAGGCTGTCCGAGTCCTCGGGGACCGTGCCGTCCTTCGGCTTGTTCAGGGACGCGACCCCGTCGCGGGCGCAGGCGTAGACGATCGGGAACTCGATCTGGTCCTCGTCGGCGTCCAGGTCCAGGAAGAGGTCGTACGTCTCGTTGACGACCTCGTCGATGCGCGCGTCGGGGCGGTCGGTCTTGTTGATGCACAGGATGACCGGCAGGCGGGCGGTCAGGGCCTTGCGCAGTACGAAGCGGGTCTGGGGCAGCGGGCCCTCGGAGGCGTCGACCAGGAGGACCACCGCGTCGACCATGGACAGGCCGCGCTCGACCTCGCCGCCGAAGTCGGCGTGGCCGGGCGTGTCGATGATGTTGATGACCATCTCGGAGCCGTCGACCGGGTTGGCGTAGTGGACCGCGGTGTTCTTCGCGAGGATGGTGATGCCCTTCTCGCGTTCAAGGTCACCGGAGTCCATGACGCGGTCGTCGACCGCGGCGCCCTCACGGAAGGCGCCCGCCTGCTTGAGCATGGCGTCGACGAGCGTGGTCTTGCCGTGGTCGACGTGGGCGACGATGGCGATGTTTCGCAGATCAGAGCGTGTAGACACGACGACCATTGTCGCTTAGTGAGCCGCTCCACCTGGCGTCAACCCAGGTGATCGCGGCCACCCCCGCCCGGCGAGTCTCAGAGCCTTGTTCACATTGTCGCTTTGCATGACAGATCATCCGCGCTTTCATACACTGCCGTGTTATGGGCGTATTCCATATAACCATCCGATTCGTTATGGTTCTCGCGCTCGCCGCCGGAGCGATCCTCGTCGGCGCGCTCCCTTCCTATGCCAAGATCACCGGCGCGATCGTCTCGACCACCTCGGGCACCGTCAACGTGCGCTCGGGGCCCGCCACCGACCAGAAGACCGTCGGCACCCTGGAGAAGGGCGCCAACCCGGAGGTCTTCTGCAAGGCCCGCGGCGAACTCGTCGCCGGGCACGTGCGCACCTCGCCGACCTGGCTGCGCATCGGCACCGACCGCTGGATCTCCAACGGCTACATCGCCTGGTCGCCCTCCCAGGACGTGCCCTGGTGCTCGGCCGCGACCAAGGCCCCCACGGCCTCCACCGTCACCACCGGCGGCGGCGAACTCAACGTCCGCGCCGCCGCCTCCTCGGGCGCCGGACGCCAGGGCGGCCTCGCCAACGGCGCCGGCGTCCTCGTCCAGTGCCAGGTCTGGGGCCAGCAGGTCGACGGCACCGCCGGCAAGTCCGGCGTCTGGTACAAGGTCGGCGACAAGCGCTACGTCAGCGCCGCCTACATCAAGTGGAGCGCCGGCCTGCCCTGGCTCGGCTGGTGCGGCCAGGACCCGCCGTCCGTCCCGCGCGGCGGCGACCAGGGGTTCATCGACGCCCACGCCGCCGCGGCCCAGGCCAGCGACCGCGACACCGGCGTCCCCGCCTCCGTCACGCTCGCCCAGGCCATCCTGGAGACCGGCTGGGGCCGGGGCGCGCTGGCCCGCGAGGACCACAACCTGTTCGGCATGAAGTGCTTCGGCTCGCCCGGGGACCACGCCCTCGGCTGCCGCGACTACGCCACGTTCGAGTGCAGCCCGACCGGCGGGTGCTTCGACATCGACGCCACGTTCCGGGCCTACGCCTCGGTCGAGGACTCCTTCCGGGACCACGGCGACCTGCTGTCGAACTGGTCCCGGTACGCCACCGCGATGGACCACGCCGACGACGCGAAGCGGTTCGCCCGCGAGGTGCACAAGGCCGGGTACGCCACCGACCCGAAGTACGCCGAGAAGCTCATCGGGATCATGGACGGCTACGACCTGTACCGGTTCGACTGAACCGCCTGCGCGAGGCGGGCCGGGGCGTGCGCCCCGGCCCGTTTCCGCTGTCGGCGAAGCTTGAGTGAAAGCTCACAGTCAGGGCGGTATCCGCAGCTCGGAGCGAGGTAACCTCGACGGGCGGCCCGCCGCCGGCGCGACTCCGGCGACTGTTCGAACAGCGGGCCTCCCAGAACTGTCGGACCCGAAGGTTAGATTCCCACCGTGGCCAACGAGCACTCACCGATCGATCCGAAACCGCACACCGCATCCGGGCGGCACGCCGCGGGCACCATCGTCGTCAGGGGCGCGCGCGAGCACAACCTCAAGGACGTCGACCTCGACCTGCCCCGCGACTCCCTGATCGTCTTCACCGGCCTCTCCGGCTCGGGGAAGTCCTCGCTCGCGTTCGACACGATCTTCGCGGAGGGCCAGCGCCGCTACGTCGAATCGCTCTCGGCCTACGCCCGCCAGTTCCTCGGCCAGATGGACAAGCCCGACGTCGACTTCATCGAGGGCCTCTCGCCCGCGGTCTCGATCGACCAGAAGTCGACCTCGCGCAACCCGCGCTCGACGGTCGGCACCATCACCGAGATCTACGACTACATGCGCCTCCTGTACGCCCGCGTCGGCGTCCCGCACTGCCCGCAGTGCGGCGAGGAGATCGGCCGCCAGTCGCCGCAGCAGATCACCGACCAGATCATGGCGCTGCCCGAGGGCACCCGCTTCCAGGTCCTCGCGCCCGTGGTCCGCAAGCGCAAGGGCGAGTTCGTCGACCTGTTCGGCGACCTCCAGCAGCAGGGCTACGCCCGCGCCCGCGTCGACGGCGAGGTCTACGCGCTCACCGACGTGCCCAAGCTCAAGAAGCAGGAGAAGCACGACATCGACGTGGTCATCGACCGCCTCGTCGTCAAGCCCTCCTCGATCCAGCGCGTGACCGACTCCGTCGAGTCGGCGCTCGGCCTCGCCGACGGCGTCGTGGAGCTCGACTTCGTCGACGTCGCCGAAGGCGACCCGGCCCGCACCCGCCGCTTCTCCGAGAAGCTCGCGTGCCCCAACGACCACCCGCTCCAGCTCGACGAGCTGGAGCCGCGCACGTTCTCGTTCAACGCGCCCTTCGGCGCGTGCCCGGTCTGCCACGGCCTCGGCATGCGCAAGGAGGTCGACCCGGAGCTGGTCATCCGCGACCAGGAGGCCACCATCCGGGCCGGCGCGCTCGCGCCGTGGTCCTCGGTCGGCATGGGCGACTACTTCCTGTACCAGATCGAGGCGCTCGGCGAGGCCGTCGGCTTCGACGTCGACACCCCGTGGGCCGACCTGCCCAGCGGCGCCCAGAAGGCCGTCCTCTACGGCTACGACGAGGTCCTCCAGGTCGCCTACCGCAACAAGCGCGGGCAGCGCCGCTCCTACGAGACCCGCTTCGAGGGCGTGGTCCCCTGGGTCGAGCGGCGCCACACCGAGACCGACTCCGAGTGGACCCGCGAGAAGTACGAGCAGTTCATGCGGGAGATCCCGTGCTCGACCTGCGAGGGCACCCGGCTCAAGCCCGAGGTCCTCGCGGTCACCGTCGACGGCCTCTCGATCCACCAGGTCTGCACGCTCTCGATCAGCGATTGCTCCGCGTTCTTCAACGCGCTCAAGCTCTCCGACCGCGACACCATGATCGCCGCGCCGATAGTCAAGGAGGTCACGGCCCGCCTCCGGTTCCTGCTCGACGTCGGCCTCGACTACCTGACGCTGGCGCGCGCCGCCGGGAGCCTCTCGGGCGGCGAGGCCCAGCGCATCCGGCTCGCCACGCAGATCGGCGCGGGCCTCGTGGGCGTCCTGTACGTCCTCGACGAGCCCTCGATCGGCCTGCACCAGCGCGACAACAACCGGCTCATCGCGACCCTGGAGCGCCTGCGCGACCTGGGGAACACGCTCATCGTCGTCGAGCACGACGAGGACACCATCCGGGTCGCCGACCACATCGTCGACATCGGCCCGGGCGCGGGCGAGCACGGCGGCCACGTCATCTACTCGGGACCGGTCGCCGGGCTCACCGAGGCCGAGGGCTCCATCACCGGCGACTACGTCTCGGGCCGGCGCCACATCCCGGTCCCCGAGCAGCGCCGCAAGCCCGACCCCAGCCGCGAGCTGGTGGTCAAGGGCGCCCGGGAGAACAACCTCAAGGGCGTCGACGTGGCGTTCCCGATGGGCTGCATGGTCTCCGTGACCGGCGTGTCCGGCTCGGGCAAGTCCACGCTCGTCAACGAGATCCTCTACAACACGCTGGCCTCGGAGATCAACGGCGCCAAGCTGGTCGCGGGCCGGCACCGCACCATCACCGGCCTCGACGAGGTCGACAAGGTCGTGGGCGTCGACCAGTCGCCCATCGGGCGCACGCCGCGCTCGAACCCGGCGACCTACACGGGCGTGTTCGACAAGGTCCGCAAGCTGTTCGCGGGCACCCCGGAGGCGAAGGTCCGCGGCTGGGGCCCGGGCCGGTTCTCCTTCAACGTCAAGGGCGGCCGCTGCGAGGCCTGCGGCGGCGACGGCACGCTGAAGATCGAGATGAACTTCCTGCCCGACGTCTACGTGCCGTGCGAGGAGTGCGGCGGGGCGCGGTACAACCGCGACACGCTCAAGGTCCACTACCGGGGCAAGACGATCTCCGACGTGCTCGACATGCCGATCGAGGAGGCCGCGGAGTTCTTCGAGCCGATCCAGACGATCCACCGGCACCTCAAGACGCTCGTGGACGTCGGCCTCGGCTACGTGCGCCTCGGCCAGCCCGCCCCGACCCTGTCGGGCGGCGAGGCCCAGCGCGTGAAGCTCGCCTCCGAGCTCCAGAAGCGCTCGACCGGCAAGACCGTGTACATCCTCGACGAGCCGACCACCGGTCTGCACTTCGAGGACGTGCGCAAGCTCCTCGGGGTCCTCGACGGCCTCGTGGAGAAGGGCAACACGGTCATCACCATCGAGCACAACCTCGAGGTCATCAAGTCCTCCGACTGGGTCATCGACCTCGGCCCGGAAGGCGGCGACAAGGGCGGCTCCCTCGTCGCCGCGGGTACGCCGGAGGAGATCGCCGCGATCGCCGCGAGCCACACCGGCGAGTACCTCCGGCCGCTCCTCGGCTTGAAGGGCAAGGGGAACGGCACCGGCGCCGCCGCCAGGCGCGCCAAGGCCGGCAACGGCAGAGCCGCCGCCAAGAAGTAGCGGCGAGACGAAGCGGGAGCGGCGCGGCCTTCGGGCCGCGCCGCTGTTGCGTGCCCGGCGGTATGTGCGGAACGCGGGGTCGGGCGTGTCGGTTCGCAGTCGCTCCCGGTCGCAACGGTGCCTGCGGGGTGCGACATCGCTGTGCTGCTTGCGGATCGCGGGGTCGGGCGTGTCGATTTCGAGTCGCCCCCGGTCGCAACGATGCCCGGTGGGTGTGACATCGCTGTGCCGCATACGGATCGCGAGGTCGGGCGTGTCAGATCGGAGCCGCCCCCGGACTCAACGATGCCCGGCGGGTGTGACACTCGTCGGGGTGCGCGGGCGGGTGCGGCGATCGGGGGCGGCGGGGCGTGGTGGTGCGAGCATCGGGTGATGGTGCTGTTCGTGGGGGCCGTCGCGGCCGGGGTCGCCGTCGTGCCGGGGTTGCGGCGGGCCGTCGCGGTGGCGACCGCGCGGCGGCCGTCGGTGTGGCTCGTCCTACCGGTGTCGGTCGGGGCGGCGCTGCTGATCGTCTGGCGCGCCACCGGGGTCCTGCACGGCACGGCCCTCGCCCTGGTGGCCGCCGCCGGGATCGCGGCCGGGTGGATCGACGCGTATGAGCGCCGACTGCCCGATGTGCTGATCCTGCCGCTGTACCCGGTCGTCGGCGCGCTCGTCGTCGCCGCCGGCGACCCCGACCGGACGCTCCGTGCCGCGCTCCTCGCCGCCGCCGCGATCGGGCTCTTCGGACTCGGTTGCGCCGCAGGGCAGATGGGGTTCGGCGACGTGAAGCTCGCGGGGCTGCTGGCGCTGGTGCTGGCCTGGAGCGACTGGCGGACGGCCGCCGTGGCGCTCGTCGCCACGGTCGTCGTCGGCGGGGGACAGGCGGCCGCCGTGATCGCTCTGGGCCGCAAGGACTTCCCGTACGGCCCAGCGATCCTCGTAGGAGCGGCGGCGGCGCTGGCCCTCTCCCCGTTCCTGACGCCGGGCGCGGGGCGGTGACCCAGTCGGGGAGGCGACTCTACGGGTCGACCGGTGGCACCGGCGGGGTTGTCACCCGGAGGGGGACGGGATTTCTCAATCTCCCTTGCGGTGGCATTTGAGCGGTTATGTTCATGGCCGACCTGGCACGAATGGGTCACCAGAGACACCGATGCACTGAGAGGTGACAGTGATTCGCTTTATCGCCAAAACCGCCATCGCGGCAGCCGCAGCCGGACTCCTCGCCGCCGGGGCGGCCGCGCCGGCCGTCGCCGCCGCGCCCGCGCCGGCTCCGGAGTCGTCGTACGAGTACGACCCGCAGGACTTCGGCGGCGTCAACTTCCTGTCGAACCTCTGCATCGGCAACTGGAGCGGCGACGTCATCAGCCTGCTCAACGTCGCCAAGAGCGACGTGACCGACCTGTGCAACGGGTGGGACCAGAACCCGAACGGCGTCAACGTCGCCTCGAACATCTGCGCCCTCAACTGGGACTGGAGCAACGCCGCCAGCCTCGGCCTGCTCGGCACCTCCGACGTGGACAAGGTCTGCAACTGGTCGAAGCACCAGAAGCCGCACCACCACCACGACTAGCCGCGTCCTAGCGACCCGGCGGGCACACGTCAAGGGGCGGCCATCTCGCGATGGCCGCCCCTTCGCCGCGCCCCGGGCTCACCCTTCCCGGTGCGGCTGGATCGAAGCTGTTCTTTTATGCGACCCCGTCCCTCCGGGTACCTCGGGGACGGGGACGCAAACCAGCGGTGCCCTTAACCCACAGTGCATCCGATGAACGACGGGGCGACCGCGGGCCGCCCGTCCTTGGCGCCGATGAACCCGAACGTGAAGGTCCGGCCCGGCTTGAGGGCCTTGCCGCCCGCCACGTCGGTGGCGGTCACCTGCTGGCCCTCCTGGTCCAGCTCCACGCTCCAGGAGTGGACGATCGACTGGCCCGTCGGCAGCGTCCACTTGAGCGTGATGTCCTCCAGGGACCGGCTCCCGGTGTTGGTCACCAGGATCTGCGCGTTGAACCCGGTCGGCCACTGGCCGTTGACCCGGTACTCCACCTCGCAGGACGGGGCCGCCTGGACGCCGCCGGACTGGTCGGCCGCGAAGTTCGCGACCTGCGCCAGCGAGGCGTTCCAGTTGATCGTCAGCTCGTTCGTGGCCCACGACCCGATGTCGTCGATGTAGCAGCGCTGCGGCGCGCAGTCGGCGAGCCAGCGCTGCGCCACCGGGTCCCAGGTGCCGGTCATCGAGTTCGGGCCGCCCGAGAGCGTCCCCGCGGGCGGGTTCGGCAGGTTCGGGTCGAGCTGGTTCGCGTACCAGCGGCTGTGCTGGTTCTCTGAGAAGTGCGAGCCGTACCCGGTCACGTAGGAGTTCCCGAGGGCGTTGCGGCCCAGAACGTAGTCGAGCCCGGCGAGGACCCCGTCGCGGTACTGCGCGTCCCCGGTCAGGTCGAAGGCGGTCGCCACGACCACGAGCCGGTTGAGCACGACGCTGTTGGAGCCCCACTCGAAGGTCCCGTTCGCGCCGTATCCGAGGGCCCACGGGTTCGCGGCCTGCTCGGCCAGGTAGTGGTCCGCGCCGGCCACGACCTGCGCCACGACCTCGTCGCGGCCCGGGAGCGCGTTCGGCACCAGCGCCAGGTCCAGCTTGGCGAGCTGCGCCACGTCGCCCCACCAGAAGCCGCCCGCGCTGAAGACGTCGGCGTCGTGGAGTTTCGAGTCGAGCACGAAGTCCTCGTAGGCCTTCTCGCCGGTGGTCAGGAACAGCTCGGCGGCCGCCCAGTAGAACTCGTCCTCGACCTTGGAGTCCCCGTAGGGGCCGCCGCCGTCGGGGCTCGTCTCCGGCGCGTACACGTCGGGGTGCGCCAGCGCCGCGGCCCAGGCGGTCTCGGCCGCCTCCAGGGCCTGCGCCGCGAACTCGGCGTCGTACGGCTCGAACAGGCGGGAGGCCTGCGCGGCCGCGGCGGCCAGGTTCAGGGTCGCGGCGGTCGACGGCGGCTGGAGGTAGCGCGCCTGCGGGTCGTCGGCCGGCATGAGCGGCAGGCCGGTCCAGTGCTCGTCGTGGATCTTGTGGTGCGCCATGCCCGCGAGCTCCTCGCCGGCCGGGACCTGCATCGACATGAGGAACTCGACCTCCCAGCGGGCCTCGTCGAGGACGTCGGGGACGCCGTCGCCGTGCTCGGGGATGCGCATCGACCCGTCGCCGAGGCGGCCGGTGTCGCCGGTCGGGGCGTGGAGCGCCCGCTCGTACACCGACAGGAGCTGCGCGGCCGAGATGCCGCCGTTGACGACGTACTTGCCGTGGTCGCCGGCGTCGTACCAGCCGCCGGTCACGTCGAGCGCGTAGTCGCACGCGCCGCCGTAGCAGGTCACGGCCCCGTCGCCCTGGTTCGGCGCCACGTCCACGTGCCCGGCCTCACGGCCGTACCCGGGCGCGATCGCGTCGTCGATCGCCACGCCCGAGCGCTGCGGGTAGTAGAACGAGATGGCGTCGACCGCCATGTCGCGGTACGCGTCGCCGCCGATCGCGAACGGGTAGGACGTCTCGCCGTCGGCGGTGAGCGTGTAGCCCTCGCCCGCGGCGGTGACGGCCGAGAAGTCGATGACGTGCACCGACTCGCCCGAGGCGGCGTCGGCGCCGTGCGGGGCGGTCGCGCCCTCGGCGACGAGCGCGCCCCCGGCGTCGTGGAGCTGCCACGGGAGCGCGTCGGCCGCCTCGGTCACGAGCGTGGCCCCCTTGGGCCCGTCCTGAAGGTAGGCCACCTGGTTGACGCGGACGCGCGGTCCCGTGTCGGGGTCGTACACGGGCGGTTCGGCTCCGGTGAGCAACTGGACCTCCGATAGGCAGAACTGCCACGGCTCGGCGTGGCGGCCGATCTGGAACGCGAGCTGCGCGTCGGTCCAGTCGGCGCCGGCGGTGAAGGCGAAGCTGAACGCCTGCGCCTCGCTGGTGAGGGTCGGGAACTCCTCGAGCGCGGTCGGCCAGGGGTCGACGGGGCGCTGGACGAGGGCCCGGACGCTCACGTCCGAGGACGCCCGCGCCGTGAACTTGAGCTCGTAGGACTCGCCGGTCGCCAGCGGCAGCCCGTCCTGGCCGACGATGGCGTCCCAGGCGTTGGCGGTGCCGCCGGGGACGTCGATGCACCACTCGCCGGCGTCGACGGCGCCGGCGAGGTTCGCGGTGGTCCACCAGCCGGTGGTCCCGTTCGCGAAGTCGCCGTTGGTGATCAGGTCGGTCGGCTCCTCTTGGGCCTGCGCCGCGGGCGCGGCGGCGGCCGCGCCCAGGGCGAAGGCGGTCGCGGCGGCGAGTGCCAGGTGTCGGCGCCGGGATCGGATCGGTCGTGCGGGTCGGGGCATGGGGGTGCTCTCCTCGCAGGGGTTGGGAGCGATTCCACGCACATCCTGTCATTGATGTACGTGAATGTCAAGGCGATCGCGCTCAGCGCTGGGTCGGCGGGCCGCTCGTCCCGCGCACGACCAGCTTGGACTCCAGCTTCAGCGTCGCGCCCGGTTGGCGCACGCCGCGCAGCTGCTCGTCGGCCGCCTCCACGGCGAGCCGCGCGAGGCGCGGCACGTCCTGTCGCACCGTGGTGAGGTCGATGTGGCTGAGGCCCGCGATGTGCGAGTCGTCGTAGCCGACGATCGAGACCTGCTCGGGGATCTTCACGCCGGCCCGCGTGAACACGTCGAGCAGGCCGATCGCGCACTGGTCGTTCGAGGCGAACACCGCCGTGGGCAGGGGTTCGTCGCTCGCGATCATGCCGCGCGCGGCCTCCTGGCCGCCCTCCTCGGTGTGGTTGCCGGGGAGGATCCGGATGCGGTCGGCCAGGCCGTGGGAGCGCATCGCGTCCCGGTACGCGCGGCGCCGCTCGGGCGCGCCGGGCTTCGACCCGCCGTCCACGTGCGCGATGTCGCGGTGCCCGAGCCCGACCAGGTGGTCCACCACCTCGCGGGCGCCGGGCCGGTCGTAGGAGGTCACGAGGTCGACCGGGGCGCTCTTGAGGTGGCGTCCGAGGACGACCACCGGGAGCCGCGCGCCCAGGTCGGCGATGTCCTCCTCGCTGATGGTGGGGCCGCACAGCAGGAGCGCCTCGCTGCGGTGGCCGACGAGCGCCTCCACGGCCTTGTGCTCGTCGCGGCTGGGGACGGCCGCGCTGAGCACCAGGTCGTAGCCGAGCTCCTCGGCGGTGGGGTAGATGGCCTCGACGAGGTCCACGTGGTGCGGGTTGCGCGCGGTGAAGAGCACGCCGAGCACCTTGCTGCGGCCGCGCGCGAGGAGGCGCGCGGCCATGTCGGGCTTGTAGCCGAGGCGGGCGGCGGCCTCGAAGACGCGCTCGCGCGTCTCCGGGCTCGCGCCGGGCTGGTCCCTGAACACCAGGGACACGAGGGCCCGCGAGACGCCCAGTTCGGCGGCTACGTCCGCCATGGTGGGCTTGCGCGACCGCGGTGCCGGGGTGCGGTCGGTTCCTTGACGCGGGTTCGAGGGGGTCATCGGGTCGTGGTCCTTCCGATCGAGCGTGATGCAGTTTTTCATACGCGACCACTTGACCGGACAATGTGGCGCATGCCATTCTAGCGTGACTGTCGCGCGCTAGTAGCGCGCGCTAAACGGATATTCTCCTTCAAACCGCTCTCGTCGGGGCTTCGGCGAGGCCGTCGAGCGCGGCGTCGGCGCCGACCTCCCGGACCCGGCCGGCGTCGCGGCCGCCCGCGCGACGCCGAGCGCGACCCGTGCCCGAGCGAGCCCGGCGTGCCGCTTCCCGTCGCCGTCCGCACCCGGCATAGTTCGAACGGCTGGGGAGCGGCGTCCGCCGCGTCCATTCCCGACACCGCACGCAGAAAGGCAGGGGCCCATGAAGATCGGTTTGATCGGCGCCGGATGGATCGGCGAGGAGCACGTCAAGCGCCTCGCAGGCCGCGTCACCGGCGCGGAGGTCGTCGCCGTGTCCGACATCGACCCCGAGCGGGCCGCCGCCGCGGCGGCGATCGCCGGGGCCCGGGTCGTCGACACCGCCGAGCGGCTCATCGCCGACCCCGGCGTCGAGGCCGTGGTGGTGACCTCGTGGGCGCCGGTCCACGCCGAGCAGGTCCTCGCCTGCATCGCCGCGGGCAAGCCGGTGTTCTGCGAGAAGCCGCTCACCACCGAGGCCGCCGACGGGCTGCGCATCCTCGACGCCGAGCAGGCCCGCGGGGAGCGGCTCGTCCAGGTCGGCTTCATGCGCCGCTACGACGCCGGGTACCGCCAGATGAAGGCCGTGCTCGACGCCGGCGGCGTGGGCGTCCCGCTCATGGTCCACTGCGCGCACCGGAACCCGACCCAGCCCGAGTCGTACCACTCGGACAAGCCCATGGTCGACACGGCCGTCCACGAGATCGACGTGCTCCGCTGGCTCCTCGGCGAGGAGTTCGCCACCGTCCAGGTGGTGGTGCCGCGCTCGACCTCGCAGCGGTTCCCGCATCTGGTGGACCCCCAGATCCTGCTGCTGGAGACGGCCTCCGGCGCGCGGGTCGACGTCGAGGTGTTCGTCAACTGCCGGTACGGCTACGACATCCAGTGCGAGATCGTCGGCGAGACCGGCACCGTGCGCCTCCCCGACCCCGCCGCGCCCCTGGTGCGCAGCGAGGGCCGCGCCTCGTACGCCGTCGTCCAGGACTTCCCGAGCCGCTTCGCCGACGCCTTCGACACCGAGCTCCAGGAGTGGGTCGACTCCCTGCGCAGCGGCGTCCCGGCCGGGCCGAGCGCCTGGGACGGCTACGCCGCCACCGTGGTCGCCAACGCCGCCGTCGAGGCCCGCCGCACCGGCGGCGTCGTCGCGGTCGACCTCCCCGGCCGCCCGGCCTTCTACCAGGAGTAGGCGCCCGTCGGCGCAGCTCCGGGGTTGCGAGGGCCCGGCCGAACGGCCGGGCCCGTCCCCGCTCAGCCCGTGGGGATGCCGCCGCCGACCAGCGGCACCGGGTCGGCCTCGACCTCGGTCACGTTCCCGACCTCCACCTGGTAGGTGGTGCCGTTGTAGTCCTGCACGCCGCCGTCCACGGTCATGATCCCGACCGTGCTGTACCCGGCGTGGTTGACGTCGCTGTAGGTGAGCGGCACGATCCCGTTGCCCTGCAGGGACCCCGACTCGACCGCCGCGATGAGCGACTCGCGCGTCGGGTCCTCGCCGGCGGCCGCGAGCGCCTCCGCGAACAGGTAGCCGACGCTCATCCCGACCACCGTGTTCGCGGTGAACGGCGCGCCGTCGTTGTACTCGTCGTTGATCTGCCGGAACAGGGCCGTCCACTCGTTGTCGGGCCCGAACGGCAGGTAGTTGACGCACACCATGCCGTCCAGCAGCTGCGCGGCCGCCTCCTCGCCGAGGTGCCCGACCAGGGTCGGGTAGTCCGCGCCCGAGGAGGACACGTACCACTTCGGGAACCAGTCCATCTGCGCGGCGGTCGCCACGGTCAGAGCCGTGAACCCGTTGATCGTGCCGAGGATGTTCACCTCGCAGCCGGCGGACTGGAGCGCGGCCAGCTGCACCGAGACGTCGGTCATCGAGGTCGTGTACGTCTGGATCTCGGTGATCTCGTTGCCGCCCATGACCGCCTCGACGCCCTCGAGGATGCCCTCCCCGTAGTCGTCGGCCTGCCCGAACACGCACACCTTCGCGCCGGGCTCCTGCTCGGCCGCGTACTGCGCGAGCGCCGCGCCCTCGGTCGTGTACTCGGCGACGTACCCGAACGCGTTGGGGTACAGCGAGGGCTGGTTCCACATCCGCGAGCCGGAGGCGATGAACAGGTCGGGGACGCCCTCCTCGGCGAGGTAGTCCAGGACCACCGAGTGCGTCGGGGTGCCCAGGCCGTTGACGATCGCCAGGACCTCCTCGTCCTCGACGAGCCCGGTCACGGCCTCGTTGGTCAGCTGCGGTTCGTAGGCGTCGTCCTCGACCAGGTACTCGATGCTCCGGCCGTGGACGCCGCCGTTCGCGTTGACGTACTCGAAGTACGCCGAGGTCGCCGCCGACACCGCCGAGTACCCGGCCGCGGCCGGTCCCGACAGGGGCTGGTGGGTCCCGATGGTCACGGTGTCGGCCGTGACGCCCGGGGTGGACGCCGCCGCCTCCTCCTCGTCGTCGGGGCCCGTGCAGCCGGTCAGGCCGAGGGCCGCGGCGACCGCCAGGGCCGCCGCTCTCCTCGACGTCGTCGCGGGGGTCCGCATGTCGATCACCTCTTCGTGGTCGCCCCGAACGCCGTGTATTGAAGGACATGGATGGGTATCGGCGTCCGGGTCCACGAAGATACTAATCGGTAACTTGTGTTTTCGCAGCCCTCAAGGCGCGCCGACCGGACAGAAACCCCTCGTCCGTCCGGTCATACCCGCACTCGGACCCCGCCGTGCCCGAAATCTGGGAGGCGCATCCCACCAGGGGCGCGATCACACCGGCCCGGATGGCAGACTTGACGCGTGTTGCGATGGATGACAGCTGGAGAGTCCCACGGCCCCGAACTCGTGGTCACGATCGACGGCCTGCCCGCCGGCGTCGAACTGACGACTGAGGCGGTCGCCGCCGAACTGGCCCGCCGCCGCCTCGGCTACGGCCGCGGCGCCCGCATGAAGTTCGAGGCCGACGCCGTCAGCTTCATCGGCGGCCTCCGCCACGGCCGCACCCTCGGCTCGCCCGTCGCCATCCGCGTCGGCAACTCCGAATGGCCCAAGTGGGAGACCGTCATGGCGGCCGACCCGGTCGACCCCGCCGAACTCGAAGGCGTCGCCCGCAACGCCCCCCTGACGCGCCCGCGCCCCGGCCACGCCGACCTCGCCGGCATGCAGAAGTACGACCACGACGACGCCCGCCCGATCCTCGAGCGCGCCTCCGCCCGCGAGACCGCCGCCCGCGTCGCCGGCGGCACCGCCGCCAAGGCCTTCCTCAAGCAGGCCTTCGGCATCGAGATCGTCTCCCACGTCAAGGCCCTCGGCCCCGTCCGCGCCAAGGACGGCCTCGTGCCCACCCCCGACGACGCGGCCGCCGTCGACGCCGACCCGCTGCGCTGCATGGACCCCGACGCGTCCGCCCGCATGGTCGCCGAGGTCGACGCCGCCAAGAAGGACGCCGACACCCTCGGCGGCGTCGTCGAGGTCCTCGCCTACAACGTCCCGCCCGGCCTCGGCTCCCACGTCCAGTGGGACCGCAAGCTCGACGCCCGCCTCGCCACCGCGCTCATGTCGATCCAGTCGGTCAAGGCCGTCGAGATCGGCGACGGCCTCATGCAGGCCGCCGTCCGCGGCTCCTCCGCCCACGACGAGATCGTCCCCGGCCCCGACGGCGTCCAGCGCCTCACCGACCGCGCCGGCGGCCTCGAAGGCGGCATCACCACCGGCCAGCCGCTCCGCGTCTCGGCCATGCTCAAGCCCATCTCGTCGCTGACGCGCCCCCTGCGCACCGTCGACACCGAGACCGGCGAACCCGCCGAGGCCATCAACCAGCGCTCCGACGTCTGCGCGGTCCCCGCCGGGGCCGTCGTCGCCGAGCACATGGTCGCCTACGTCCTCGCCGAGGCCGCCCTCGAGAAGTTCGGCGGCGACTCCGTCGGCGAGTCCCGCCGCAACTTCGAGCAGTACCTCGACAACCTGCGGGTGAAGTAGGCCCCAGCCCGCCGTCCCGCCCGCCGGCGCCGCGCAGCGGCGCCGCTCCACGATCCGGAGTGAACGCTGATGAGCCTTGTAGTCATCGTCGGGCCGCCCGGCTCCGGCAAGACCACGGTCGGCCGCGCGCTGGCCGAGGCGCTCGGCGCGCCCTTCCGCGACGCCGACGCCGACATCGTCGCCGTCGCGGGCAAGCCGATCGCGGACATCTTCGTCGACGACGGCGAGGAGCACTTCCGGGCGCTCGAACGCGAGGCGGTCCGCCGCGCCGTGGCCGAGCACGACGGCGTCCTCGCCCTCGGCGGCGGCGCGGTCCTGGCCGACTCCACCCGCAAGCTCCTGGCCGACACCACCGTCGTCCACCTCCGCGTTGACGTGGCCGAGGCCGTGCGCCGCAACGAGATCGACAAGGGCCGCCCGCTCCTCGCCGTCAACCCGCGCGCCACGCTGCGCCGGCTCCTGGAAGAGCGCCTGCCGCTCTACCGCGAGGTCGCCGACTTCGAGATCGACACCACCGGAAGGGACGTGGCCGGGTTGGCCGAGGAGATCCGGGCGAAGCTCGCCGTGCGCACCGTCGTCGTCAACGACGCCGAGACCCCCTACCCGGTCCTGATCGGACGCGGCACCGTCGAGCGCCTGCCCGAGTTCCTCGGGAAGGCCGCCCGCGTCGCCGTGCTCCACACCGCCAGCACCGCCGCGCTCGCCGAACGCGTCGGCGCGCTGCTGCCCGACGGGGTCGAGGCCACGCTCATGGAGCTGCCCGACGCCGAGGACGGCAAGACCGTCGCCGTCGCCGAGCAGTGCTGGGACGCGCTCGGCGCCGAGGGCTTCACCCGCACCGACCTGGTCGTCGGCGTCGGCGGGGGCGCGGTCACCGACCTCGCCGGGTTCGTCGCCGCCTGCTGGCTCCGCGGCGTCGCCGTCGTCCACGTCCCGACGTCGCTGCTCGGCGCGGTCGACGCGGCCGTCGGCGGCAAGACCGGCGTGAACACCGCCGCCGGGAAGAACCTCGTCGGCGCCTTCCACCCGCCCCGCGCGGTCCTGGTCGACCTCGACAACTTCGCGACCCTCCCCGGGCGCGACCTCGCCGCGGGCCTCGCGGAGGTCGTCAAGGCCGGCTTCATCGCCGACCCGGTCATCCTCGACCTCGTCGAGGCCGACCCCGCGGCCGCCCTCGACGCCACCGGCCCGGTCGTCGCCGAGCTCGTCGAGCGCGCCATCGCCGTCAAGGCCGAGGTCGTCGCCTCCGACCTGAAGGAGGGCGGCCTGCGCGCGGTCCTCAACTACGGGCACACCTTCGCGCAC
Organism: Glycomyces endophyticus; assembly: GCF_039531525.1. NCBI lineage: Bacteria > Bacillati > Actinomycetota > Actinomycetes > Glycomycetales > Glycomycetaceae > Glycomyces > Glycomyces endophyticus. The sequence goes on along the minus strand of NZ_BAAAQF010000010.1, from coordinate 376,194 downwards.
GCCGTCGAGAAGCTCGAGCACTACCGCTGGCGCCACGGCGACGCCGTCGCCGTCGGCATGGTCTACGCCGCGCACCTGAACGCGATCACCGGCCGGGTCGACCTCGTCGACCGCACGAAGGATGTCCTCGAATCGCTCGGCCTGCCCACGACCTACGAGGCCGGGCGCTGGGACGACCTGCTCCAGGTCATGAAGATCGACAAGAAGAACGTCGGCGCCACGCAGCGCTTCGTCCTCCTCGACGCCCTCGCGGCCCCCCTCGTCGTCGACGACGTGACCGCCGAGCAGCAGCGCGAGGCCTATGAGAGGCTGACCGCATGACGACTGTGCTCGTGCTCAACGGCCCCAACCTGAACCGCCTCGGCAAGCGGGAGCCCGCGATCTACGGCTCCCAGACCCTCGCCGACCTCGAGGCGCTGTGCGTGAAGACCGGCGAGGAGCTCGGCCTGGAGGTGGACTTCCGCCAGACCAACCACGAGGGCGAGATGCTGGAGTGGTTGCACGAGGCCGCCGATCACGCGCACCCCGTCGTCCTCAACTCGGCCGCTTGGACCCACTACTCGGTCGCCGTCGGCGACGCGTGCGCCCAGCTCACGGCCCCGCTCATCGAGGTCCACCTCTCCAACGTGCACCAGCGCGAGGCGTTCAGGCACCACTCGTTCGTGTCCGCGCACGCCAAGGGCGTCATCGCCGGCCTGGGCGCTGACGGCTACGCCGCGGCCCTCCGCCACCTCGCGTCGCTCACGGCCTAGCGCCCGTCCTGCCGCGCCGCTGGTCACAGCCGACGCGGCCTGCGCCGTGACCAGCCCGGCCGCCCGCTACCATTGACGGTCGGCCCAGTCAGATCCTCTACCGAAAGAGACGAACGCCCGTGGCATCCACGAACGACCTCAAGAACGGCCTGGTGCTCAACCTGGAGGGCCAGCTCTGGCAGGTGCAGGAATTCCAGCACGTCAAGCCCGGCAAGGGCCCCGCGTTCGTGCGCACCACCCTGAAGCAGATCCCCTCGGGCAAGATCGTCGACAAGACGTTCAACGCCGGCACCAAGGTCGAGACCGCGAACGTCGACCGCCGCACGATGACCTACCTCTACAAGGAGGGCGAGGACTTCGTGTTCATGGACTCCGACACCTACGACCAGATCCCGCTCGGCCCGGGCATCGTCGGCGACGCCGCCAAGTTCCTCCTCGAGAACTCCGAGGCCACCGTCGCGCTCCACGAGGGCAAAGTCCTCTACATCGAGCTCCCGGCCTCGGTCGAGCTCGTCATCACCTACACCGAGCCGGGCCTCCAGGGCGACCGCTCCTCCGGCGGCACCAAGCCCGCCACCGTCGAGACCGGCGCCCAGGTCCTCGTGCCGCTGTTCATCGACAACGGAGAGAAGATCAAGGTCGACACCCGCGACGGCAAGTACCTCTCGCGAGCCTAGGGGTGGGGAACCAGCAGAGCGGACCTGACCGGCTCACCGCCCGCACCAAGTGGCGGATGCGGGCCGTCGAGATCCTGTACGAGGCCGAGTCCCGCGGCGAGGGCGTCAAGCGCGTGCTCGCCGAGCGGGCCGACCGCGCCTTCACCGACCCCGAGGCCCCGCGGCTCCCGAAGTACTCCGAGGAGCTGGCGCGCGGCGTCGACGAGTACCGGTACGAGCTGGACGAGGCCATCGGCCGCGCCGCCAGCGGCTGGTCGGTCGAGCGGATGCCCGCGGTCGACCGGAACGTCCTCCGGGTGGCGCTGTACGAGATCATCTACGTCGAGGACGTCGACACGCCCGTGGCCATCAAGGAGGCCATGCGCGTGGCGGAGCAGATCGGCTCCTCCGACGACACCTCGTTCGTGAACGCGGTCCTCGACGCGGCGGCGAAGGCCGAGGACTAGGTCCACCAGGCACCGGAAAGGGCCGGCACCCGCTCGGGTGCCGCCCCTCTCCCATGCCTTGCGCGGCCGCGGCCGAGCCCTCCGATCCCGGGCCCGGCCGCCGCCCGAAAGCCCGGGTCCTACTCGCCGTCCGAGGCGAAGAACGCCTGGAGGTCGTGCACGAGGACGCCGAAGTCCTCCAGCTTCTCGATGAGGCCGGACGGGGTGGTCGAGTAGACGACCGCGAGCGTGTACAGGTCGTCGGCGCGGATCGAGAGGATCCGGCCGTTGTAGTCCCCGCGCCGCTGCTGGATGGAGCGCGCGAGCTTGGCGACGTGCTCCAGCTCGGGGTCGGGGTGGTCGTAGAGCGCCTCGAGGTTGAGGACGATCTTCTCGGCCTGCTCGACCGGGAGCGGCACGCCCTCGGGAAGCAGCTCAGAGACGGGGATCCGGTAGAAGTCGGCCAACTCGGCGAGGCGGCTGACGGTGATGGACCGGTCGCCCCGCTCGTAGGAACCGATGACGACGGCCTTCCACTTGCCGCCGGACTTGTCCTCGACGCCCTGCAGGGACAGGCCCTGCTGCATCCGAATGTCGCGCAGTCGGTTGCCGAGCGCTTTGGCGTAGTCAGATGTCGCCATGCTGGGATCAACTCCAATTTTCGGTACGAGAGGAATCCTATTGTTGACTACCGTCGGTGACCATCGGCCGTTGGGGTGCCCCCAAACAGTGTTCTTCGTCGCGTGAGGCCCGAAAGACTGACGGGCAAACCACATCATACCCGTCAAAGATGCAGCTAAAGCCGCCAAGGTTTTGGGACTCGGGTTTACGCTCCGTCACCGACGGCGTAGCATGGCCCGCGACGAAACCGTTCTTTAACAGACCGTCCAGTGAGGCGGAGAAGGAGGTTCGCGTGGTTTCCCCTGCCCTCAGGCAGAACGAGGACGACCCGTCGGGCGCGCACGGCACTGCCGGCAAGCACATCCTCTCGGGCGAGGACATCGGCCGCATCCTCGACCGCATCGCCCACCAGATCCTGGAGAAGACCAAGGGCGCCCCCGACACCATGCTCCTGGGCATCCCCACCCGCGGCGTCGCGCTCGCCGGCCGGCTCGCCGAGCGCATCCGCCGCTTCGCCGGCGTCGACGTCCCCGCCGGGACCCTCGACATCACCCTCTACCGCGACGACCTGCGACGCAACGCGCTCCGGCCCCTGGGCCCGACCGAGCTGCCGCCCGGCGGCGTCGACGACCAGCGGGTCATCCTCGTCGACGACGTGCTCTTCTCCGGCCGGACCGTCCGCGCCGCGCTCAACGCGGTCCACGACCTCGGCCGCCCCGCCAGCGTCCAGCTCGCCATCCTCGTCGACCGCGGCCACCGCGAGCTGCCGATCCGCGCCGACTACGTCGGCAAGAACATCCCCACCGCGCGCGACGAGATCGTCTCCGTGCGGCTGACCGAGTACGACGGCCTCGACGCCGTGATCCTCACCGGAGGCCGGGAGCGATGAAGCACCTGCTCACCACCAAGGAACTGACCCGCGACGAGGCCGAGCTGATCCTCGACGTCACCGAGCAGATGGCCGAGGCCGTCACCGGGCGCGAGGTCCCCAAGCTCCCCGCGCTGCGCGGCCGCACCGTCGTGAACCTCTTCTTCGAGGACTCGACCCGCACCCGCACCTCCTTCGAGACCGCCGCCAAGCGCCTCTCGGCCGACGTCGTCAACTTCGCCGCCAAGACCTCCAGCATCAGCAAGGGCGAGAGCCTGCGCGACACCGCGCTCACCCTCCAGGCCATGGGCGCCGACGCGGTCGTCATCCGCCACCCCGCCGCGGGCGCCCCGCAGCGGCTCACCGAGTGGATCGACGGCGCCGTCCTCAACGCCGGCGACGGCACCCACGCCCACCCGACGCAGGCCCTGCTCGACGCCTACACGATGAAGCGGCGCCTCGGCGCGATCGAGGGCCGCACCGTCGCGATCGTGGGGGACATCCTCCACTCGCGCGTGGCCCGCTCCAACGTGTGGCTCCTCTCCAAGCTCGGCGCGAACGTCCGCCTGGTCGGCCCGCCCACCCTGCTGCCCAAGGACATCGACGAATGGCCCGTCGAGGTCGGCTACGACCTCGACGCCAGCCTCAAGGGCGTCGACGCCGTCATGATGCTCCGCGTCCAGCGCGAGCGCATGCACGCCGCGTTCTTCCCCACCGCCAACGAGTACGCCCGCCTCTACGGCCTCGACGAGCGCCGCCTGCGGCTCCTGCCCGACCACGCGATCGTCATGCACCCCGGCCCGATGAACCGCGGCATGGAGATCGCCGCGACCGTCGCCGACTCGCCCCGCGCCACCATCACCGAGCAGGTGACCAACGGCGTCTGGGTCCGCATGGCCGTCCTCTACCTCCTGCTGACGAACGGAGCATCCCGGTGACCGACCTGCTCATCAAAGGCGCCGACCTGATCGGCAAGGGCCGCAAGGACGTCCTAGTCCGCGACGGCCGCGTCGCCGAGACCGGGTCGCTCAGCGCCAAGGACGCGCAGGTCGTCGACGCCGACGGCCTCGTGCTCCTGCCCGGCCTCGTCGACCTCCACACCCACCTGCGCGAGCCCGGCCGCGAGGACGCCGAGACCGTCCTCTCCGGCACCCGCGCCGCCGCCAAGGGCGGGTACACCGCGGTGTGCGCCATGGCGAACTCGTACCCCGTCGCCGACACCGCCGGCGTCGTCGAGCAGGTCGCCGCCCTCGGCAAGGCCGCCGGATACGCCGACGTGCAGCCCATCGGCGCCGTCTCCATCGGCCTCGAGGGCAGGCAGCTCGCCGAGATCGGCGCCATGGCCCACTCCGCGGCCAGGGTCCGCATGTTCTCCGACGACGGCCACTGCGTCGCCGACCCGATCATGATGCGCCGCGCCCTGGAGTACGTGAAGACCTTCGGCGGGCTCATCGCCCAGCACGCCGAGGAGCCGCGCCTCACCGAAGGCGCCCAGATGAACGAGGGCGCCGTCTCCGCCGAGCTCGGCCTGCCCGGCTGGCCCTCGGTCGCCGAGGAGGCGATCATCGCCCGCGACGTGCTCCTCGCCGAGTACACCGGCGCGCGCGTCCACTTCTGCCACGTCTCCACCGCCCGCTCGGTCGACATCATCCGCGAGGCCAAGGCCCGCGGCGCGAAGGTCACCGCCGAGGTCTGCCCGCACCACCTCCTCCTCACCGACGAGGCCGCGCGCACCTACGACCCCGTCTACAAGGTCAACCCGCCGCTGCGCCGCGAGTCCGACGTCGCGGTCCTGCGCGGCGCCCTCGCCGAGGGCGTCATCGACGCCGTCGCCACCGACCACGCCCCGCACGCCCCGCAGGACAAGGACTGCGAATGGGCCGCCGCCCGACCGGGCATGCTCGGACTGGAGACCGCCCTGTCGATCACCGTCCTCGCCCTCGGCGGGCCCGGGGACGTCGACTGGGACACCGTCGCCGAGCGCACCTCGCGCACCCCGGCCCGCATCGCCGGCCTCGAAGCGCACGGCCGCGACCCGCAGCCGGGCACCGAGGCCAACTTCACCCTCGTCGACCCCTCCGCGAGCTGGACCGTCGTCCCCGCGGACCTCGCGTCCCTCTCGCGCAACACCCCCTACGCCGGGATGGAACTCCCGGTCACCGTCCAGGCGACGTTCCTTCGCGGACGCGCCACCGTGCTGAACGGCAAGATCGCAGAGGAGACGACCGAATGAGCAGCAGAGCACCAGCGATCCTCGTCCTCGAGGACGGCCGCGTCTTCCGCGGCGAGGCCTTCGGCTCCGTCGGCGAGACCTTCGGCGAGGCCGTCTTCAACACCGGCATGACCGGCTACCAGGAGACCCTCACCGACCCGTCCTACTACGGGCAGGTCGTCGCCCAGACCGCCCCGCAGATCGGCAACACCGGCTGGAACGACGAGGACGACGAGTCCCGCCGCATCTGGGTCGCCGGGTACGTCGTCCGCGACGCCTCCCGCATCACCTCCAACTGGCGCGCCAAGCGCGGCCTCGAGGACGAGCTCGCCTCCCAGGGCGTCGTCGGCATCTGCGAGGTCGACACCCGCGCCCTCACCCGCCACCTGCGCGAGGCCGGCGCCATGCGCGTCGGCATCTCCTCGCGCTCCACCGACGCCGAGGCCCTCCTCGCGAAGGTCCGCGCCACGCCGCAGATGGCCGGCGCCAACCACGTCGGCGCCGTGACCACCGCCGAGCCCTACACCTACGAGGCCAAGGAGACCCGCTACACGGTCGCCGCCCTCGACCTCGGCATCAAGCGGAACACCCCGCGCCGCCTCGCCGAGCGCGGCATCACCACCACGGTCTACCCGGCCGAGGCCACCGCCGAGCAGGTCCTCTCCCAAGGCCCCGACGCGGTGTTCCTCTCCAACGGCCCCGGCGACCCCGCCACCGCCGACCACCAGGTCGCGCTCACCCGCGAGCTCCTGCGCCGCGGCGTGCCCGTCTTCGGCATCTGCTTCGGCAACCAGATCCTCGGCCGCGCCCTCGGCCTGGAGACCTACAAGCTGAAGTTCGGCCACCGCGGGATCAACCAGCCCGTCCTCGACCGGCACACCGACAAGATCGAGATCACCTCCCACAACCACGGGTTCGCCCTCCGGGCCCCGAGCGCCGCCGCCCAGGCCGGCGAGCCGTTCGACACCGAGTTCGGGCGCGTCCAGGTCAGCCACGTCTGCCTCAACGACGACGTCGTCGAAGGGCTCACCTGCCTCGACGCCCCCGCCTACTCCGTCCAGTACCACCCCGAGGCCGCCGGCGGGCCGCACGACGCCGACTACCTGTTCGACCGCCTCGTCGAACTGATCGAGACCACCAAGGGGGCCAAGGCAGATGCCTAAGCGCGACGACCTCAAGCACATCCTGGTCATCGGATCCGGTCCCATCCAGATCGGCCAGGCCTGCGAATTCGACTACTCCGGCACCCAGGCGTGCCGCGTGCTCCGCGAGGAGGGCCTGCGGGTTACCCTCGTCAACTCCAACCCGGCCACGATCATGACCGACCCCGAGTTCGCCGACGCGACCTACGTCGAGCCGATCACCACCGAGGTCATCGAGCAGATCATCGCCAAGGAGAAGCCCGACGCGATCCTCGCGACCCTCGGCGGCCAGACCGCCCTCAACGCCGCGGTCGCCCTCCACGACGCCGGCATCCTCACCAAGTACGGCGTCGAGCTCATCGGCGCCGATATGGACGCCATCCAGCGCGGCGAGGACCGCCAGCAGTTCAAGGAGGTCGTCCTCAGCGTCGGCGGCGAGGTCCCGCGCTCCGCGGTCTGCCACACCATGGACGAGGTCCGCGACACCGTCAAGGACCTCGGCCTCCCCGTCGTCATCCGCCCCTCCTTCACCATGGGCGGCCTCGGCTCCGGCATGGCCCACACCTGGGAGGACGTCGACCGCATCGCCGGCAACGGCCTCGCCGAGTCGCCCACCACCGAGGTCCTCATCGAGGAGTCCGTGCTCGGCTGGAAGGAGTACGAGCTCGAACTCATGCGCGACCGCGACGACAACGTGGTCGTGGTCTGCTCCATCGAGAACGTCGACCCCATGGGCGTCCACACCGGCGACTCCGTCACCGTCGCCCCCTCGATGACCCTCACCGACCGCGAGTACCAGCACATGCGCGACGTCGGCATCGCCATCCTCCGCGAGGTCGGCGTCGACACCGGCGGCTGCAACATCCAGTTCGCGATCGACCCGGCCACCGGCCGCATGATCGTCATCGAGATGAACCCGCGCGTCTCCCGCTCGTCCGCGCTCGCCTCCAAGGCCACCGGCTTCCCGATCGCCAAGATCGCCGCCAAGCTCGCCATCGGCTACACGCTCGACGAGATCCCGAACGACATCACCAAGGCCACCCCGGCCGCCTTCGAGCCGACCCTCGACTACGTCGTCGTCAAGGTCCCGCGCTTCACCTTCGAGAAGTTCCCCGGCGCCGACCCGACCCTCACCACCACGATGAAGTCCGTGGGCGAGGCCATGAGCCTGGGCCGGACCTTCCAGCAGGCCCTCCAGAAGGCCCTGCGCTCCACCGAGACCAAGGCCGCCGGGTTCTGGACCCGCCCCGACCCCGTCGGCGCCACCCTCGAGAACACGCTCGAGGCGCTGCGCACCGCCCACGACGGCACGCTCTACACCGCCGAGCGCGCCCTGCGCCTCGGCGCCACGGTCGCCCAGGTCCACGAGGCCTGCAAGATCGACCCGTGGTTCCTCGACCAGGTCGCCCAGCTCATCGAGCTCCGCGACGAGATCGAGGCCGCCGCCGTCGCCGACGAGGCGCTCCTGCGCCGCGCCAAGCGCGCCGGGTTCTCCGACGCCCAGATCGCGGCCCTGCGCCCCGAGCTCGCCGGCGAGGACGGCGTCCGCCGCCTCCGCCACCGGCTCGGCCTGCGGCCCGTCTTCAAGACCGTCGACACCTGCGCCGCCGAGTTCGAGGCCCACACGCCGTACCACTACTCGACCTACGAGGAGGAGACCGAGGTCGCGCCCTCGAACCGCCCGAAGGTCATGATCCTCGGCTCCGGGCCCAACCGCATCGGGCAGGGCATCGAGTTCGACTACTCCTGCGTCCACGCCGTCCAGGCGCTGCGCGAGGTCGGCTACGAGACCATCATGGTCAACTGCAACCCCGAGACCGTCTCCACCGACTACGACACCGCCGACCGGCTCTACTTCGAGCCGCTCACCTTCGAGGACGTCACCGAGGTCTTCACCGCGGAGGACGAGTCCGGCCGCGCCGCGGGCGGACCCGGCGTCATCGGCGTCGTCGTCCAGCTCGGCGGCCAGACCCCGCTCGGCCTCGCCGAGCGCCTCCAGGACGCCGGCCTGCCCATCGTCGGCACCTCGCCGAAGGCCATCGACAACGCCGAGGACCGCGGCGTCTTCGGCCGCCTCCTCGACGACCTCGGCCTCGTCGCCCCCGACGGCGGCACCGCCACCTCCTACGAGGAGGCCCGCGAGGTCGCCGCCCGGATCGGCTACCCCGTCCTGGTCCGGCCCTCGTACGTCCTCGGCGGCCGCGGCATGGAGATCGTCTACGACGAGGACACCCTCGCCGGGTACATCTCCCGCGCCACCGAGGCCAGCCCCGAGCACCCGGTCCTCATCGACCGGTTCCTCGACGACGCGATCGAGATCGACGTCGACTGCCTCTGCGACGGCGAGGACTTCTACCTCGGCGGCATCATGGAGCACATCGAGGAGGCCGGCGTCCACTCCGGCGACTCCTCCTGCGCCCTGCCCCCCATCACCCTGGGGGCCGCCGTCATCGAGCAGATCCGCGCCTACACCGCGAAGCTCGCCTTCGGGATCGGCGTGCGCGGCCTCATGAACGTCCAGTACGCCCTCAAGGACGAGCAGCTCTACGTCCTGGAGGCGAACCCGCGGGCCTCGCGCACCGTCCCGTTCGTCTCCAAGGCCACCGCCGTCCCGCTCGCCAAGGCCGCCGCCCGCATCGCCCTCGGCGCCAAGATCGGCGAACTGCGCGCCGAGGGGATGCTCCTGCCCGAGGGCGACGGCTCCGACGCCGGACCCGAGGTCCCGATCTCCGTCAAGGAGGTCCTGCTGCCGTTCAAGCGCTTCCGCACCGTCGAGGGCTCCGGCATCGACGCCGTCCTCGGCCCGGAGATGAAGTCCACCGGCGAGGTCATGGGCATCGACTCGTCCTTCGGACTCGCCTTCGCCAAGGCCACGCTCGCCGTCTACGGCAAGCTCCCCACCTCGGGGAACGTCTTCGTGTCGGTCGCCGACCGCGACAAGCGCGCCATCGTGTTCCCGGTGCGCCGCCTCGTGGACCTCGGCTTCACCGTCTACGCCACCGAAGGCACCGGCCTGGTCCTCAAGCGCCACGGCATCGACTTCACACCGGTCGCCCGCCACAGCTCCGGCGAGGCCGTCGACGCCGTCAGCCTCATCGCCTCCGGCGAGGTCGACCTGGTCATCACCACGCCCTCGGCCTCCCCGGGCCCGCGCACCGACGGCTGGGAGATCCGCTCCGCCGCCGTCGTCGCGGACGTGAGCTGCGTGACCACCATCCAGGGTGCCGCCGCGGCCACGCAGGCCATCGAGTCGGCCTCGCGCGGCGAGATCCGCGTGGCCTCGCTCCAGGAGCTGCACCGGCGCCTCCGCGGCGCGGAGCGGGCCGCGGCCTGAGACCATGGCGGAGCCCGCGCGCCGCACCTGACGCAGAGAACCGGGTGGGCGGGCTCCGGCCCGTGGCCGTTCCGCTCACCCGGTGAATTGACGTATACAGGAATGACCATGCTGTACCAGAATCTCGCCCGCCCCGTCCTCTTCCGGGTCGGCCGCGGCGACGCCGAACGCGCCCACGACGCCACGATGCGCTGGCTGACGCGCCTGTCCGAGCAGCGGCAGGTGCGCAACGCGCTCATCAAGCTGAACCGGCTGAGCGCGCCCGTCACCGTCTGCGGCATCCCCTTCCCGAACCCCATCGGGCTCGCCGCCGGCCTCGACAAGAACGGCGTCGCCGTCGGCGCCTGGCCCGCCCTCGGCTTCGGCTTCGCCGAGATCGGCACCGTGACCGCGCAGGCCCAGCCCGGCAACCCCAAGCCGCGGATGTTCCGGGCGAAGCAGTCGCAGGCCATCGTCAACCGCATGGGCTTCAACAACGAGGGCGCCCAGGCCCTCGCCGCCCGCCTCCAGGCCAGCCCCGCGGTCGACTGCCCGCTGGGGATCAGCATCGGCAAGTCGAAGGCCGTCCCGCTCGAAGGGGCGATCGACGACTACCTGACGTCGCTGCGGTTCCTCTACCCCTTCGCCGACTACTTCGCGGTCAACGTCTCCTCCCCGAACACGCCCGGCCTGCGCCAGCTCCAGGACGCCGGCGCGCTCCGCGCCCTCCTGGACGCCCTGCACGCCGAGGGCCGCCGGCTCGCCGCCGGGCGGCCGGTCCGCCCGATCCTGGTCAAGATCGCCCCCGACCTCACCGAGCCGGCCCTCGCCCAGCTCCTGGAGGTCTGCCTCGACACCGGGGTCGCCGGGGTGATCGCCACCAACACCACCCTCGGGCGCGACGGCATCGTCCCGGCCGAGGACGCCGTGGCCGCCGAGCCCGGCGGCATGTCCGGCCGGCCGCTGACCGCGTTCTCCCGCGAGATCGTCCGCTTCGTCGAGCGCGAGACGGGCGGCCGCCTGCCGATCATCGGCTCCGGCGGGATCATGACCCCCGACGACGCCCAGGCCATGTTCGACGCCGGGGCCAGCCTGGTCCAGATCTACTCCGGGCTCATCTACAACGGCCCCGGCGTGGTGCGCGCGAGCGCGCGCCGCTACCGCAGGTCCGCCAGCCGCCACCGATCCACCTCTCACGCCTGAAGAACGAGGAACCATGCCTAACAAGGAATTCGGCGCCCGCGCCTTCCGCCTGTCCCAGGAGCGCGGCCCGCTGTGCGTCGGCATCGACCCGCACGGGTCGCAGCTCCTCCAGTGGGGCCTCGACGACGACCTGGACGGCGCCGAGCGGTTCGCGCTCACCCTCACCGAGGCGGTGGCCGAGCGGTGCGCGTTCGTCAAGCCGCAGTCCGCGTTCTTCGAGCGCTTCGGCTCGGGGGGCGTGGCGCTCCTGGAGCGGGTCATCGCCGAGTCCCGCCGGGCCGGGGCCCTCGTCCTCCTCGACGTCAAGCGCGGCGACATCGGCTCGACCATGGCCGCGTACGCGCAGGCGTACCTCGACCCGGCCTCGCCGCTGGCCGCCGACGCGATCACCGTCAGCCCCTACCTGGGCGTCGGCTCGCTCCAGCCCGGGTTCGACACGGCCGAGGCGCACGGCAAGGGCCTGTTCGTCCTCGCCCGCACCTCGAACCCCGAGGGCAAGTACGTGCAGATGGCCAAGCGCCGCGACGGCCGCTCGGTGGCGCAGAGCATCATCGACGAGGTGAACGAGCGCAACGGCGAGGCCGAGCCGATGGGCTCGTTCGGCATCGTCATGGGCGCGACGATCGGCGCCTGCGCGAGCGAGGGCGAGGCGCGCATGCGTGAGTCGACTTACGGAATCACCCACACCACCGTGAGCCAACGTGACTCCGCTCACGACCTCTCCCAGTTCAACGGGCCCATCTTGGTACCGGGCATGGGCGCCCAGGGCGGGCGTCCGAGTGATCTTCCGCGCGTGCTCGGCGCCGCCGCCAAGTTCGCAATTCCGTCCTATTCCCGGCAAATCGCACAGCCTGGTCCTGCCGTGGCGAGCATTCGCACCGCCGTCGAGGCGTTGCAGGAGGAATGCCGCGCCGCCATGGGGGAATAACACCGCCGTTTTCAGGGCCCGGATTTGGCCCCACCCCCGGTCGCAGGCGTGTCGGTAGGTGGGGTTACCGTCTCCGAGCTGGGTATGCTTTGGCGATACCCGCACGTCAAGGTCCACAGGGACGAAACCATCGACTGCAAGGAGACCCCGTGCCGCTCCCTAAACTGACTCCGGAACAGCGCGCAGCCGCCCTTGAGAAGGCGGCGGCGGCCCGCAAGGCCCGCGCCGAGCTCAAGGAGAAGCTGAAGTCGGGCGAGACCACCCTGGAAGCGGTCCTCAAGTCCGCTGCCACCGACGACATCTCCGGGAAGATGAAGGTCTCGGCCGTGCTCAAGGCCCTCCCGGGCATCGGCGACAAGCGCGCCACCCAGATCATGGAGAAGCTCAAGATCGCCGACTCGCGTCGGCTGCGCGGCCTGGGCGAGCACCAGCGCGCCGCGCTTCTGGATGAATTCAAGGGCGACCAGGCCTAAGTTCGGGTAGTAGTAGTCGCGTGAGCATCGATCACCACCACGCCGCCCTCGCCCAGCGACTGACGGTCCTCTCCGGCCCGTCGGGCGTTGGCAAGGGCAGCGTCAAGGCACTCATCCAGGAGTACTACCCGTGGGTCTGGCTCTCCGTGAGCTGCACGACCCGCAAGCCGCGTCCTGGTGAGGTCGACGGCGCCGACTACCACTTCGTGTCGACCGAGCAGTTCGAGTCGATGATCGCCGCGGGGGAGTTCCTTGAATGGGCCTCCTACGCGGGGAACCTCTACGGAACCCCCCGCGGCCCGGTCGAGGAGCGCCTGCGCGCCGGACTCCCGGCGCTGCTGGAGATCGAACTGCAAGGGGCCCGCCAGGTCCGCCGGGCCATGCCCGACGCGCAGCTGGTGTTCCTGGCCCCGCCGTCATGGGACGAACTCGTCCGCCGCCTCACCGGGCGGGGGACCGAGGACGCCGAGACGATCGCGCGCCGGCTCGACGCCGCGCGCGGAGAGCTCGACGCCGAAGCCGAGTTCGATCACACAGTCACGAACGTGTCGATCGAGCAGGCGGCGTCTGAGCTGGTAGAGTTGCTCAGTTCTCCGGCCGTCTTGAAGACCGGAGCACGGTAGCAACACCACCCAGAGTCACACGAAGGACAACACGTGTCAGGGACTGTCGCCGACCCCGTCGGCATCACCAACCCGCCGATCGACGACCTGCTCGAGAAGAGCCAGTCGAAGTACCAGCTGGTCATCTACTCGGCCAAGCGGGCTCGTCAGATCAACGCCTACTACTCGCAGCTCGGCGAAGGCCTGCTGGAGTACGTCGGTCCGCTCGTCGAGACCACGCCCGAGGAGAAGCCGCTGTCGATCGCCATGCGCGAGCTCGACAAGGGCCTGCTCGAGACGAAGGCGTTCGACGACAACGAGGCCTAGCCGGCCCGATCGTCGAAGAGGGGTCAGTTGAACGTCGTCCTGGGCGTGTCGGGCGGCATCGCCGCCTACAAGGCGTGCATCCTGCTCCGCCTCATCAAGGAGTCCGGCCACGAGGTGACCGTGATCCCCACCGAGGCGGCGCTCAAGTTCGTCGGTGAAGCCACCTGGGAGGCCCTGTCGGGCCGCCCGGTGGCTTCCGGCGTGTTCTCCGACGTCTCCGAGGTCAAGCACGTGCGCCTCGGCCGGCAGGCCGACCTCGTCGTCGTCGCACCGGCCACCGCCGACCTGCTCGCGCGGGCCGCGCACGGCCGCGCCGACGACCTCCTCACCTCGACGCTGCTCACCGCCGCCTGCCCGGTGGTGTTCGCCCCGGCGATGCACACCGAGATGTGGGAGCACGCGGCCGTGCGCGCCAACGTCGCGCTGCTGCGTGAGCGCGGCAGCCACGTGGTCGAGCCCGACTCGGGGCGCCTCACCGGCGCCGACACCGGGCCCGGCCGCCTGCCCGAGCCGGAGTCGATCTTCGCGCTCCTCAAGGGCTTCCTCACGTCGCCGGCTCGCGACCTGGTGGGCCGCAAGGTCCTCGTCACCGCCGGCGGCACCCGCGAGCCGATCGACCCGGTCCGCTTCATCGGCAACCACTCGTCGGGCCGCCAGGGCATCGCCCTCGCCGCCGCGGCCGCCGCGCGCGGGGCCGAGGTCACGCTCATCGCCGCGCACGTCGACGCGCCGCTGCCCGCCGGCGTCCGCGTCGAGCGCGTGGGCACGACCGGCGAGCTGCACGAGGCCACGGTCAAGGCCGCCGTCGACGCCGACGCGATGGTCCTCGCCGCGGCCCCCGCCGACTTCACGCCCAAGTCCGCCTCCGACCGCAAGATCAAGCGCAAGGGCGACCTCGACCTCGCCCTGACGTCGACGCCGGACATCGCCGCCGCCGTCGGCCGGGCCAAGCGCCCCGAGCAGGTCCTCGTCGTCTTCGCGGCCGAGACCCACGACGGCCCCGAGCACGCCAGGGCCAAGCGCGAGGCGAAAGGCGCCGACCTGGTGGTGCTCAACGACGTCTCCGGCGGGGCCGTGTTCGGCAGCCTGGAGAACTCCGTCACTGTGTTCGACGCCGCCGGGCCCGTCGCCGCGCTCGACGAGACGTCGAAAGAACTGGTCGCGGACGCCGTATGGGACGCGGTGGCCGCTCGGCTCCCGCTGGGTGGACGCGCCTGACACCGCCGCTGCGCAGCGCGGCGACTTGGTGGGAAGATCTTGAACGCATAGACTTGTGAGCTGCGAAGTCAGTTGGAGTGCGCCGCTGGGCGGCGTGGCTGTGTTTTGAGCAATTGGTTATGAGGAGCGCCGTGGCACGTCGCCTGTTCACCTCCGAGTCGGTCACCGAAGGCCACCCGGACAAGATCGCGGACCAGATCTCCGACGGGATCCTGGACGCACTGCTGTCCGAGGACCCCGGGAGCCGCGTCGCGGTCGAGACCCTCATCACCACCGGCCAGGTGCACGTCGCCGGCGAGGTGACCACCCACGCGTACGCCGACATCCCGCGGATCGTCCGGGACACGATCCTGCGCATCGGCTACGACTCCTCCAAGAAGGGCTTCGACGGCGCCTCGTGCGGCGTGAACGTCTCGATCGGCGGCCAGAGCCCCGACATCGCCCAGGGCGTCGACAAGGCGTGGGAGTCCCGTGTGGACTCCGCCGTGAACGACGAGCTCGACCTCCAGGGCGCGGGCGACCAGGGCCTCATGTTCGGCTTCGCGTGCCGCGAGACCCCCGAGCTGATGCCGCTGCCGATCGCCCTGGCCCACCGCCTGTCCCAGCGCCTCACCGAGGTCCGCAAGGACGGCACCGTCCCCTACCTCCGCCCGGACGGCAAGACCCAGGTCACCATCGAGTACCAGGGGAACACGCCGGTCCGCCTCGACACGGTGGTCGTCTCCAGCCAGCACGCGCCCGACATCTCGCTCGACTCGCTGCTGTCGCCCGACGTCGCCGAGCACGTGATCGCCCCGGTCGTCTCCGGGCTCGACCTCGACATCGACGAGTACAAGCTCCTGGTGAACCCGACCGGCCGCTTCGAGATCGGCGGCCCGATGGGCGACGCCGGCCTCACCGGCCGCAAGATCATCGTCGACACCTACGGCGGCTACGCCCGCCACGGCGGCGGCGCGTTCTCCGGCAAGGACCCGTCGAAGGTCGACCGCTCCGCCGCGTACGCCGCCCGCTGGGTCGCCAAGAACGTCGTGGCCGCCGGCCTCGCCGAGCGCTGCGAGGTCCAGGTCGCCTACGCGATCGGCAAGTCCAAGCCCGTCAGCGTCGCCGTCGACGCCCAGGGCACCGAGACCGTCGACCCGGCGCTCATCGAGAAGGCCGTCCTGGAGGTCTTCGACCTCCGCCCGGCCGCGATCATCCGCGACCTCAACCTGATCCGCCCGATCTACTCCCAGACCGCGGCCTACGGCCACTTCGGCCGCGAGCTGCCGGAGTTCACCTGGGAGGCGACCGACCGCGCCGCCGCGCTCAAGGAAGCCGTCTCCTAGCGCCGCCGCAGCTTCGCGCCGGGCGCCTCCGTCGTCGGAGGCGCCCGGTATTTTTATCGGATGACGGAGTCGGCGGCGAGATATGCGGCGGTGTGCGTGGACCACCCGCTGCCGCAGCTCAACCAGCTGTTCGACTACCGGATCCCGGTTGAGCTCGCCGACGCGGTGGTGCCCGGGTGCCGCGTCTCGGTGCGGTTCAGCAACCGCCGGCTCAAGGGCACCGTGCTCGCCGTGCGCGACCACGCGGACTTCGCCGGGAAGATCCTCCCGATCCTCGACGTGCTCCCGCCCGGCCCGGTCCTGACGGCCGAGGTCGCCGAGCTGGCGCAGCGGATCGCCGACCGGTACGCGGGCAACCTCGCCGACGTCCTCCGCCTGGCGCTGCCGGAGCGGAAGATCCGCGTCGAGAAGGAGGAGCCGGCCGCCCTGCTGCCGGTGGCCGCGCCGAGCCTGGATCACTGGGATAGATATATCGCGGGCGAGGCATTCCTGCGCGCCGTCCACGACGGCAAGGCCCCCCGGATCGTCTGGAGCGCCCTCCCCGGCGAGGACTGGGCCCTGCGGCTGGCCGAGGCCGCCGCTGCGGCCGCCGAATCCGGCCGGGGTGCACTGCTGGTGGTCCCCGACCAGTACGACCTCGAGCGCCTCGACAGGGCCCTCCACGAGGTGCTCGGGCCGGACCGCCACGTGACCGTCTCCAACGCCATGGGCCCGACCCCGCGGTACCGGTCCTTCCTCAAGGCGCTGCGCGGCGAGGTCCGCATCGTCGCCGGGACGCAGGTCGCGATGTTCGCGCCCGTCGCCGACCTCGGCCTGGTCGCCGTCTGGGACGACGGCGACAAGAACCTCATCAGCCTCCACGCCCCCTACCCGCACGCCCGCGAGGTCCTGCTCACCCGGGCCGAGCTCGCCGGGGCCGCCTGCATCGTCGGCGGCTTCGCGCGCACCGCGCAGGCGCAGCTCCTGGTCGAGACCCGCTGGGCCGTCTCGGCCGCGGGCCGCCGCGAGGCCCTGCGCGCCGCCGCGCCCCGCGTCGTCCCCATCGGCGACGACGCCGACCTCAAGATCGACCCGTCCAGCTCCACCGCGCGCCTGCCGTCCGTCGCCTGGGAGGCCGCCCGCAAGGCCATCGGCGCCGACCTCCCCGTCCTGCTCCAGGTGCCGCGCCGCGGGTACGTCCCGGCCGTCTCCTGCCAGCGCTGCCGCACCCGCGCGCTGTGCCCCGAGTGCACCGGCCCGCTGCGCCTGACCGGTCCGCGCCGGCCGCCGGTCTGCACCTGGTGCGGGCGCGTGGACGACCCGCACCGCTGCGAGGAGTGCGGCTCGAACCGCATCCGGGCCGTGGTCATCGGGGCCGCGCGCACCGCCGAGGAGATCGCGAGCGCGTTCCCCGGCGTCGAGGTGGTCGAGTCGAACGCCTCGGAGCGCCTCGACACGATCCCGTCCGGCGCGCGGGTCGTCGTCTCCACCCCGGGGGTCGAACCCCTCGCGCCGCAGGGCTACGGCGCGGTGCTGCTGGTCGACACGTGGGCGCAGCTGACCAAGGCCGAGCTGACTGCCTCTGAAGAGGCCCTGCGGATCTGGATGAACGCGGTGGCGCTGTGCGCCCCCGGCGGCACCGCGGTGGTCACCGCCGACGGCGGGCTCCAGGTGGTCCAGGCGCTGATCCGCTGGGACTCGGCGTGGTTCGCGGTCCAGGAGCTGGCCGACCGCGCCGAGCTCGGGTTCCCGCCGGTGATGAAGTTCGCGGCGCTGACCGGGCTCAACGGCGAGGCCGAGAAGCTCGCCGCCGACCTCCCCGCCGATCTCGGTGTCGAGGCCATCGGGCCGATCCCGGTCGACGAGCACCACGAGCGGCTGCTGCTGCGGGTGCGCCGCCGCGACGGCGCGGCCCTGGCCGCGGTCCTCGCGAAGGCGGCGGCCGAGCGCTCGGGGGCGAAGGCGGAGCAGGTCCGCATCCAGATCGACCCGCGCGAGATCGCCTAGGCGCGTTCGCGTCCCGATCGCAGCGCGTGCCAGGCCGCCTTGAGGCGCTCGCGGAGGAACCAGGCGGCGGCGACGGCGATGAGGACGAAGGGGATCGCGATCGGCAGCACGGTGGTGAAGCCGAGGACGACGACGAGGGCTTCGACGCCGATGAGCGAGATGACGCCCATGTAGCCGACGACGGTGAGGGTCTGGGCCCGGACGAGGAGGGCGAGCGCGGCGTCGCGGAGCCGCCTCACGCGGGGCCGCTGACGCGTTCGAGGTAGGCGGCGATGGCGTCGCGGTTCTTGAGGACGCACTCGGCCTTGCGGGTCATGCGGTCGCGCTGCTCGGCGAGCTGGGCGAGCATCTCGGGGTCGGGGACCGGGAAGTAGATCTCCTCGGGGCCGCCGAGGCAGGGGAGGATCTGCTTGATGATCTTGACGGGGACGCCGGCGTCGAGGAGGCCGCGGATCTGGCGGACGCGGTCGACGACGGCCTCGGGGAAGTCGCGGTAGCCGTTGGGGGTGCGCTCGGCGGTGATGAGCCCGTGCTGCTCGTAGTAGCGCAGCATCCGGGTGGGGGCGCCGGTGCGCTCCGCCAGTTCGCCGATCCTCATATGGCCCGCCTCACTCCGACTGGACTCTGACATTAGTGTCAAGGTTAGACGCTGTTTCTCATGAGCGAAACGACCCTCTCCGCGCCCGAGGCGCCGCCGCGCGAGCGGCTGCCCCTCTTCGGGCTCCTCGCGCTGTCGACGGCGGTGTTCATCACCGTCATCACCGAGTCCCTGCCGGCCGGGCTGCTGCCGGGGATGCGCGCGAGCCTCGGCGTCGGCGAGGCCGCGATGGGCCAGGCGGTGACCGTGTACGCGATCGGCACGGCCCTGACGGTGATCCCGCTGTCGGCGCTGACCGCCGGATGGGGCCGCAAGCCGGTGCTGCTGACGGCGATGGCCGGGTTCGTGGTCGCCAACACCGTCACCGCCCTCTCCTCCGACTACGCGCTGACCATGGGCGCGCGGTTCGTCGCGGGCATGGCCGCGGGCCTGTCGTGGGCGCTCATGGTCGGGTATGCGCGCCGCCTCGCCCCGAAGGGCATGGAGGGCAGGGCGATCGCGATCGTGATGGCGGGCATCCCGCTGGCGCTGGCGCTCGGGGTCCCGGTGGGGACGTTCATCGGCGGGGCCCTGGGCTGGCGGGAGTCGTTCGGGGTCATGTCGGCCCTGGCGGTGCTGTCGATCGTGTGGATCTCGCTGGTCGTGCCGGACTTCCCGGGGCAGCGGGCGGGGCAGCGCACGCCGGTCCTGCGGGCGCTGGCGATCCCGGGGGTCCCGGCGATCATGGCGGTCATCGCGGTCTACGTCGTCGGGTACAACGTGCTGTACACGTACATCGCGGCGTTCCTGGAGCGGTTCGGGATGGGCGGGTCGATCGACCGGGCGCTGCTGGTGTTCGGTCTGGCGTCGATCGCGAGCATCTGGATCACCGGTGCGCACATCGACCGGCGGCTGCGTTTGCTGACGATCGCCGCGACGGTCCTGACCGGTCTCGCCGCCGCGGCCCTGGCGGTGTTCGCGGAGGTCCCGGCCCTGGTCTACGTGGCGATCGCCCTGTGGGGCCTGGGCCACGGCGGGGTGCCGACGCTGCTGCAGACCGCGGCCGGGCAGGCGGGGGCGAAGGCCGCGGACACCGTGCAGGCGGCGGTCGTGACCTTGTGGAACGCGGCGACGGCCGCGGGCGGGGCCCTCGGCGGGCTGCTGCTGGTCCGGTTCGGGCCGCTGTCGCTGGCGTGGACCGTCGCGGTCCTGGCGGTGCCGATCCTCGTCGTCGTGGTCGGCGCCCGCCGTCACGGGTTCCCGAGGCCGAGGAGGTCGATCAGCTCGGCGGCCTCGTAGGTCCCGATGGACCGGTGCAGGCGCAGTGCCCGGGCCCACTCGGTCCGGGCGGCGGCGCGGTCGCCCGCGGCCGCGAGGGCGTTGCCGAGGCCGTGGCGGGCCCGGGCCTCCTCGTAGGGGTCGGGTGCGGCCTCGGCGAGGTCGAGCACTTCGCGGTGGAGGTGCTCGGCGGTCGCGGGCTCGCCGAGCACGGTGAACGTGTACCCGGTGTTGTTGAGGACCTCCATGCGCAGCTCGACGCTGGGGACGGTCGCGGTCGCGTCGAGGGCGAGCCTGGCGGTCGCGGCCGCCTCCTCGTCGAGTCCCTGGCAGGCGCGGGCGTACGCGAGCCTGCTCCGGATGAACGCCTCGCCGAGTTCGTCGCCGCACTCGCGGGAGGCGTCGAGCGCCCGTTCGAGCAGGTCGGCGGCGGTGCCGTGGTCGTGGCCGCGGAGCTTGACGCGGGCCAGGCCCGCCAGGGCCGCGCCGAGGTTCTGGGTCCAGCCGCGGTCGGCGAAGGCTTTGACGGACCGCTCGAAGCCGGTCTCGGCGCTCGCGTTGTCGCCGGCGAGCAGGTCGAGGTGGGCCAGGTCGTCGAGGGCGTTCGCCTCGCGGTCGGCGTCGCCGAGTTCGCGGAAGCCCGCGGCGACCTCGGTCGCGCACCGGCGCGCCTCGTCGAGGCGCCACCGCTGGCTGTGGCACCAGCCCAGGCTCGCGACGGCGATGAGCTCGGCCTCGCGGTTCCCGAGGTCGGCGGCCAGGTCCCGGGCCTCGGTGAGCGTCTGCTCGGCCTCGTCGAGGTCGCCGAGGGCCCGGAGGGTGGAGCCGATCTGGTAGAGCACGGTGGCCTCGTGGGCGCGGTCGCCTTCGGACCGGTCGGCCGCGAGGGCCGTGGTGAGGCCGGTGAGCGCCTCGGCGCGCAGGCCCCGCAGGTACTGGTAGCGCCAGAGCGCGGCGGCCAGGCGGCTGGCGTGGCGGGCGTGCCCGGCGGCCGCGGCGTGCTGCACGGTCTCGGCGAGGATCCCGTGGCGGGCGTCGAGCCACTCCAGGGCGTCGTCGGGGCGCTCGAACCGGGGGGCGGGCGGGGCGGTCGCGGCCGGGGCCTCGGTCTCGAGTCCGAACAGGACCGGCCAGGTCGCGGCCACGGCCGCGGTGAGCCAGTCGTAGAGCCGCTCGCGGGCGCCGGCGCCGTCCGGCAGGGCCGCGGCGTGCTCCCTCGCGTAGGCCCGCACCAGGTCGTGCACGTCCCAGCGGCCGTCCCCGGCCGCCGTCACGAGGTGCACGCCCGCGAGGCGCCGCAGCGCCGCGTCCGCCTCCGGCACGCCTATTCCGGCGAGGGCGGCGATCCCGGCGGACTCGAACTCGGTCGCCGGGTGGAGTCCGACGGCGTCGAGGACGTCGCGGTCGGCCGCGTCCAGGCGCCCGCGCGTCAGGTCCAGGCACGCGCGCAGCCCCGCCGCCTCGTCCCCGGGCAGGTCCAGGTTCGCCAAGGGCGCCTGCGCGATCCGGTCGCGCAGCTCCCCGATGGACTGCTCGGGGTGGGCGAGGGTCTGGCACGCGGCCAGGCGCAGCGCGAGCGGCAGGTCCCCGCAGGCGGCCGCGAGCCCGCGCGCGGCCTCGGGGTCGGTGGCGACCCGGCCGCGCCCGATCATCGCGTCGAGGAGGTCCATGGACTCCTCGCGGGTGAGCGGCGCGAGGCGCAGGTGCGGCACGCCGTGGGTCGCGGTGAGCCCGAACAGGTCGGTGCGGGCGGTGATGAGCGCGGTCGAGCCTCCGGTGCCGGGGAGGAGGTCGCGCAGCTGCTCGGGGCTGCGCGCGTTGTCGAGGACGACGAGCACCCTGCGGTGGCCCAGGAGCGAGCGGAACATCGCGGCCCGCTCGTCGCCGTCGGCGGGGATCTCCTCGGGACCGGTGCCGAGCGCGGTCAGGAACCGGTGCAGCACCGGCCCGGGCGCGAGCGGGTCGGTGCCCGAGAAGCCGCGCAGGTCCACGTACAGGTGCCCGTCGGGGAACGCGTCGAGCGCCCGGTGCGCCCAGTGCAGCGCCAGCGCGGTCTTGCCGATCCCGGCGGGCCCGGCGAGGACGACCGCGCGCGGCGCGGCCGCCTGGAGGTGCTCGTCGATGAGGTGCAGCTCCCGCTCGCGGCCGGTGAACGCGTGCGGGGCGGAGGGGAGCTGGCGGGGGACCAGGCCCGTGTCGGCGACGTCGGCGGCGCTGATGCGCGCGCACTGCGCCAGCCAGGTCTCCACAGTGGCCTCGTCGCCGCCGCAGGCCCGCACGAGCGCGGCCACGACCTCGGCGCGCGGGACCGCGTCCCGGTTGAGCACGGCCGCCAGCGTGCTGGTGGGAAGCCAGTCGCCGCGGTCGCGGGCGCGGCGACTCACTTCGCGGATGCTCAGTCCGGAGGCCGCGCGCAGCTCGCGCAGCAGCGCGACGAGCTGCGGCGCCGAGCCGGCCGAGGAGGGGTCCAGACCGTCGAGGGGATGACGCACCCCGCCGATTCTACCGGCGGCTGCATCGACGGCGGTCCCTGTCCCGGACGATCCGGGACACCCGGAGCACTTGCGCCCCAACCTGCTCGGTGCTGCACTCGATACGAATCCCTCATGCTGCGAAAGGCGGTGCGCCGTGGCCGGTTACATCGAAGGCCCCGACCACTCGGCGACGAACGTGAAGCCCGCGCTCGACCGCTTCTGGGAGGCGCTCATCAAGCGGTGGCAGCGGGAGGCGGCGCGGTCCTTCCTGTCGCAGGAGGCCGTCAGCACCGGCATCGTGGTGAACCCGGACGCGAAGCTGGAGTGGCCGTACCTGCGGAAGCCCGCCGTCGACCTGCACCGCAGCGTGTGCGACTACATCCAGTGGGTGCAGGGCCCCGACGGCACCACGACGCCGATGTTCTGCAAAGGCCGCATGCCCGCGAGCGCTCCGGCGACGATGTCGGGCGACATCACCTGCCCGCTGCCGCAGATCATGGGCGCCGTGCACGGCTGGGCGAAGACCGAGCGCGACGCGATCGAGCGGAAGGTCCTGAAGTTCGACGCCCAGGAGCTGCCCGAGCTCGACACGGCGTACGCCGCGCTCAAGGGCCTGTACGAGACCATCGCCGAGGCGGGCCCGGCGCCGGACGGGAGCCGGACCGGCCAGGGCGGCAGCCTCTCGGGGACCGTCGCCGACCTGTCCGACGGGGACGGGACCTCCCAGCACTGGTGGGTCGAGTGGAGCGGGCTCGCCGCCGACGCGTTCAAGGGCGGGTTCCTCATGTCCACCCTGCCGACCCTGGCCAACCACCGCGTGCTCGCGGTCGAGCTGGCGAAGCTCGTCCACTTCCGGTCGGGGATCATCCAGATGGGGCGCAACGACACCCTCCACCTGATCAACCAGGCCGCGACCGGACTGGGCGCCACCGGGCCCGCCAAGGACGGGAACGCCTGGGTGGTCCTGGAGGGCCTCGCGAAGGTCCTCGCGTTCGCCAAGGGCCCCGGGGAGGCGGCGGGCAAGGCCCTCGACCTGATCGCGTTCCTCGGCGAGCAGATCCTCCCGGCGCGCGACACGGTCAAGTACACCGGGGACCACCGCACGATCGTCAGGGACCTCTCGCAGCACATGGACACCCTCCGCGACGGCGTCGACGCCAAGGAGGTCGAGTACCAGACCGGCACCCGCGACCTCCGGTCCGCACTCGACGCCGTGGGCTCCTTCGACCTGGAGCTGTACGACCTCACGAAGAACGACGGGCAAGGCCGGCGCAGCGACGAGGAACGAGAGCCGGAGGACCGCCAGGGGTTCACGGCCGACACCGCCAAGCTCCTCGAACTCGCCGCGAAGCTCGGCCTCGCCGCGGGCGCGTACGAGCAGCTGCCCGCACGGCTCGAACCGGTCAGGGCCGCCGCCGGCCACTTCACCGACCGCGAGGGGAACGCCACGCCCGCCGACGCCGACGTCCTCGCGATGGTCGAGGAGTTCGGCGGCTTCCTCGCCACGACCGCGGGACGGTACTACCTGGCCCGCGACCAGGTGTCCGGCGCCGCCGAGGACTACGAGGCCTCCGACGGCGACGTCTCCAAGGCCTTCACCGAGCTCCTGGGGCGCTTCGAGGACAGCGCCGGCGGCAGGCAGCGGCCCGCCGAGGACTTCGACCCCGGCGAGCAGGCCGCCGAGACCGACCGCGCCGCCACCGCCGACGACGACCCGTACTCGAACGCCACCGGGCAGGTCTACGAGACCACCGCGCACGCCGAGGACCGCGCCGCCTGAGCCCCGGTCAGCAGATCGAGCCGCGGGTGTCCGCCGTCGCGCGGGCCAGGTCCCGGACGAGGTCGAGGTCCACCTTCGCGGGGCTGGAGAACCGCAGGCAGCCCTTGCCCATGTCGTGCCCGGCGAGGCGGTCGGCGAACAGGTCCTTGAGGTCGGGCCGCAGCAGGTAGACCGAGATGTACCGCTTCTGGGACGCGAAGCCGACCTCGGTCTCGCCGTCGCGCGCGTAGCAGGGCATGCCGTAGGCCATGACCTCCTCGAACCCGTCCAGTTCGGCCCGCATGACCTCGCGGATCGCGGTCACCGCCTCGCGGCGGCCGTCGGGGAGTTCCGCCAGGTAGGCGTCCACGGTCTCGGCTGCGCTGCTCACCATCGGACCAACGTATCCCGGCGCCGCCGCGGAGCGATGAGTTTCGCCGCGCGGTCTCGTCAGAACTGATGCAATCGGTTCTGACCCGTTCGGAAGGACGCGACCAATGCAGAAGATCGTCACCAACATCTGGTACACCGACGGCGCCGCGCAGGAGGCCGCCGAGTTCTACACCTCCCTGTTCGACGACGGGAAGATCACCGGGAGCATCCCGTACGTCGAGGACGCGCACGGCGAGCCCGGGACCGCGATGGTCGTCAACTTCGAACTCGCCGGCCAGCAGTTCACCGGGATCAACGGCGATGCCTCCGCCAAGCACGACCACGCCATGTCCCTGCTCGTCAACTGCGACGGCCAGGAGGAGATCGACCGCCTCTGGGCCGCGTTCCTCGGGAACGGCGGCAAGGAGATCGAGTGCGGCTGGGTCGCCGACAAGTGGGGCGTCAACTGGCAGGTGTGGTCCACCGAGGCCGAGCGGTACGTCGGCGGGCCCGACAAGGCCGGCGCCGAGCGCGCCGTCAAGGCAATGTACGGCATGAAGAAGATCGACCTCCAGGGCCTCAAGGACGCCTACGAGGGGAAGTAGCGGCCCGACCCGGTCCCCCGGGCGGGGGACCGGGCCCGCCCGCGCGAGGGAGGCGCCGCCCCCGCGCGCCCGGCACGCTGGAGCGGTGAACGTCCGCTGGCACAATGGCCCCATGCGCCTCCTCGCCCCGCTCCGGTCCGGGGCCACCTACCGCGGGTGGGTCTGGCTCATCCTCGGCGGCGCCCTCATGATGCCGTTCATGCTGGTCGGCGCCATCGGCTACAACTGGTTCCACCCCGAGTCCGGATTCGAGGGCGCCCTGCACCCGGTGGTGTTCGCCGCCGTCGTCCCGCTCGTCGCCGCCGTCTCCCTCCTCCTGCCCGACCGCGAGGTCGAGCGCACCGCGGCCCGCCGCCTCCTCGGCGCCGAGTTCACCTCGCCCGCCGACGACACCTGGAACTCGCGCTGGCGCACCGGCTGCTGGTTCACCCTGCACGCGGTCGTCGGCGGCGTCCTCAGCGGCGTCACGCTCGCGCTCGCGCCGTTCACGGTGTACCTCGTCGTCAACGGCGCCCGCACCGTGTTCGGCGGCGAGCCCACCGGGGTGTACGCCGGCTGGATCGCCCAGTGGGGGCTGCTCACCGGGCCGGTCCTGCTCGCCGCGCTCGCCTACGCGGTCGCCGCGGCCGCCGCGGGCATGCGGGCCCTCGCCCCCGGCCTGCTCGGGCAGGGCGCGGCCGACCGGCTCGCCGCCTCCCGCGCCGAGGCCGCCCGCCTCGCCGCCCGCAACCGCATCGCCCGCGAACTCCACGACTCGGTCGGGCACGCCCTCTCGGTGGTCGTGGTCCAGTCCGAGGCCGCCTCGCGCCTCATCGGCGCCGACCCCGAGTTCGCCTCCCGGGCCATGGCCGCGGTCGGCGAGACCGCCCGCGGCGCCCTCGCCGAGCTCGACGCCGTCATCGGCGCCCTCCGCGAGGACCGCGAGCGGCCCCGCGGCCCCCAGAAGGACCTCGCCGACCTCGAGGCGCTCGCCGCCGAATGCGGCGTCGAGGTCGACCTGCACGTCGCCGGCGACCGGGACGCCGTGGGCCGCTTGACCTCCCGCGAGGCCTACCGGATCGTCCAGGAGGCCCTCACCAACGTCCTGCGCCACGCCGACGAGCCGCGCGCCGCCGTGCGCCTCGACATCGGCGACGAGGTCGCGGTCCTCGTCGCCAGCCCCGCCGCCCGCCGGCCCCGCCCGCGCCCGGGCGGGCACGGCCTCATCGGCACCGCCGAGCGGGCCGCCGTCCTCGGCGGCACCGCCGCCGCCGAGTGGACCGCGCCGACCGCCGCCGACCCCGGGACCTGGACCGTCCGCGCCGCACTGCCGAAAGGGAACGCATGACCGCGCCGCTGCGCATCGCCCTCGTCGACGACGAGGCGCTCATCCGCTCCGGGTTCGCCGCCGTCATCGGCGCCGAACCCGACCTCGACGTCGTCGCCGAAGGCGCCGACGGGATCGACGCGCTCGCCATCGCCCGCTCCGGGCGCGCCGACGTCATCCTCATGGACGTGCGGATGCCCAAGGTCGACGGCATCGAGGCCACCGCCCGCATCGCCGCCGAGCTCGCCGACCCGCCGAAGATCCTGGTCGTCACCACCTTCGACAACGACGAGTACGTCTGGTCCGCGCTCCGCGCCGGCGCCGACGGGTTCCTGCTCAAGCGCACCCGCCTCGAAGACCTCCTCGCGGCCGTCCGCCTGGTCGCCCGCACCGACGCGCTCCTGTTCCCCGAGGCCGTCCGCCGCCTCGCCGCCGCGGTCCCGGCCCGCACCGCGCCCAAGGGCATCGGCGACCTCAGCGACCGCGAGCGCGAGGTGCTCGCGCTGGCCGCCCGGGGCCTGTCGAACGCCGAGATCGCCGCCGAGCTGTTCCTCGGCCGCGAGACCGTCAAGACCCACCTGAGCAGCGTCTACATGAAGCTCGGCGTCCGCGACCGGACCCAGGCCGTCATCGCCGCCTACGAAGGCGGCCTCGTCTAGCGATCCCACTGAACCCGGGGCTTCCGGCCCCGGGTTCATTCGTGCTATGGTTCATTAGTCAAGTAATGAACCTCTGAACCAATGAACCCGTTCCCACTCACGTTAGGAGGCGAGATGTTCGATGACGGCACGCCGATCTATCGGCAGATCGCCGATCAGATCAAGGCCGAGATCATGAACGGATCGCTCGAACCGGGAGGCAAGGTCATGTCGACCAACCAGTACGCCGCGTTCTACCAGATCAACCCGGCCACCGCCCAGAAGGCGTTCCGGGAGCTGGTCGACGAGGGCGTCCTCTACAAGCAGCGCGGGGTCGGCATGTTCGTCGCCGACGACGCCCGCGACCGGCTCGCGTCGGACTTCCGCGAGCGCTTCTTCGAACGCGTCCTGGCCCCCCTCGTCCGCGAGGCCCGCCAGGCCGGCATCCCCCTGACCGACATCATCGACTACCTCCGAGCACAGGAAGGCGCCCTCCAATGAGCTTCGCCATCACCCTCCGCAGCGTCACCCTGAAGTACGGCGCCGAGGACGCCCTCGCCGACGTCGACCTCGAGCTCGAAGCCGGCAAGATCTACGGCCTGCTCGGCCGCAACGGCGCCGGCAAGACCAGCCTCCTCAGCCTCGTCGCCGCGTTCCGCCGGCCCACCACCGGCGAGGTCCTCATCGGCGGGGAGCCGGTGTGGGAGAACGCCCCCGTCGTCTCCCGCGTCGCCCTCATCCGCGAAGGCGGCGACTTCGACGACACCGAGACCGTCAAGGCCATCATCGAGTCCGGCACGATCCGGCCCTCCTTCGACGCCGACTACGCGTTCAAGCTCGCCGAGCGCTTCGAACTGCCCCTCAAGAAGCGCGTCAGCGCCCTCTCCCGCGGCAAGCGCTCGGTCCTGGCCGCGGTCTGCGGCCTCGCCGCCCGCGCCGAGCTCACCATGTTCGACGAGGTCCACCTCGGCATGGACGCCCCCACCCGGGACGCGTTCTACAAGGAGCTCCTCGCCGAGTACATGGAGCGCCCGCACACGATCGTGCTCTCCACCCACCTCATCGACGAGGTCGCCAACTACCTCGAGGAGGTCGTCATCGTCGACCGCGGCCGCATCCTGCGCCACGCCGACATCGAGGCCTTCCAGGGCATGGGCGCCACCCTCACCGGCCCGGCCGACGCCGTCGACGCCCTCGGCCTCGCCGCCCTCGCCGAGCAGCGCCTCGGCGGCACCAAGAGCATCACCGTCGCCGAGCCCCTCGACGCCGCGACCCGCGAGCGCGCGGCCGCCGGCGGCGTGGAGATCGGCCCCGTCGGCCTCCAGGACCTCTTCATCCACCTGACCGACCCGAACCGGAACGGAGCCTGACCATGCCCGCCCTCGCCAACCTGGGCCTCTCCACCCGCCGGTACGCCCTCGGCCTCGGCTTCGCGCTCGAAGGCCTGAAGTACTTCAAGTACTGGGTCGCCGCCGCCCTCGTCCTCTCCTTCGCCGTGCCGCTGATCGTCTCGCAGTACACCGACATCACGCTCTCGGCCTGGTTCTACACCGCGAACGCCGGCAAGTGGTTCACCGCGTTCGTCGGCGGCGGCTTCGTGTACACCCTGGTGCCCACCATGGTCGCCGCGGGCCTGACCCGCCGCGAGCTCGCCGTCTCCATGGGCGTCTTCGGGCTCCTGTGGTCGCTCCTGCTCGGCGCGATCGCGTTCGCCGGGATCCTCGGCGAGCGCGCCTACTACGGCGCGCTCGGCTGGTCCCAGGGACTCGACGCCGGCGACGTCATCGCGCCCATCGGCACGCTCGGCGACACCGCCGCCTTCGCCGCCCACTACCCGCTGCTGTACCTGGTGTACTTCCTGGCCGGCACGGTCATCGGCATCGCGTCCTACCGCTGGGAGGCCTCCGGCTGGCTCCTGCTGGTGCCGATCATCCCGGTCGTGTTCAGCCTCGACAACGGCCTGTACCGCACCGAGCCCGTCGGCCCGGGCTGGGCGGGGTTCCTCGGCTTGTTCATGGACGACTGGGCCCGCTGGTTCATCGTCGCCGCGATCGTTGTGGTCGCCGCGGGCCTCGCGGCCGCCGCCTACCGCATCCTCATCGACGTCCCGCTCCGATCGAAGCAGGCGTGATGACCGCACTCGACACCGCCCGCGCGCCCGTCCTCGCGCGCCGCCGCTACCGCCTCGGCCTGTCCCTGTTCCTCGGCTCCGCCCGCTGGCTCCGCTGGATCGTGCCCGCCTGGGTCGTCCTGACCCCGCTCCTGTCGCTGCTCTTCAGCGACGCGGTCGAGACGGGCCTGTGGCGGATCACCGCCACGGTCTTCCAGTGGTTCGTCGCCAGCGTCGCGGGCATGTGGTTCTACCAGAACCTGCCCGGCACGATCGCCCGCGGCGTCACCCGCCGCGAGGTCACCACCGCCTACCTGATCTTCGGCGTCCTCGCCTCGGTCGCGACCGCCGCGCTCGTCACCGCCGGGGCCCTCGCCGAGCACGCCCTGCTCACCGCGTTCGCCGAACCGGCCGACACGTGGGCCGGCACCCTCGCGACCGGCGCCCGCTACCTCGTGATCACCCCGATCTACTTCTTCACCGGCGCGCTCATCGGCGCCTCCGCGATCCGCTTCGGCGGCGGCAACCTGTTCACGATCATCGTGCTCGTCGCCGCCTCCGGCCACTACGCGGGCATCCTCGCCCTCGAGTTCGAGTTCTTCGGCACCGGCGGCGGCCTCGCCCTCTGGCTCGGCGTGTGCCTCGCCGTCATCGCGGTGCTCGTCGCCGGGGTCGTCGCCGTCGTCCGCACCATCCCCGTCAGGAGCAGGTCATGACCGCACTCGCCACCCGACCCTTCCAGCTCGCCGTCCGCTTCTCCGCCCGCGCCGCCAGGACCTGGGGTCTGTGGACCGTCATCGCGTTCGCCGCCGCCGCGGCGGCCTCGGCGCTCCTGCGCGCCGCCACCGGCGGCGGCCTGGAGTTCGCGGTCTTCGTGCTCATGTCCGTCCCGCTCATGGCCGCGGGCCTGGGCTGGAGCCACACACAGCAGCGCTACCCGCGGACGGTCGCCGCCGGCGTCACCCGCGGGCAGTTCCTGGGCGCCTCCGCGCTGTACGGCGCGGTCGTCGTCCTCGCCTCCGCCGCGTTCATCCGGCTCGGCCTCCTCTACGTCGACCTCGCCTCCACCGGGGCCGCGGTCTACGGCGAGTCCGTCGCCGAGTCCTTCGCCCGGCCCGCCCTCTACCTCGCCTGCGGGGCCGCCGCCGGGGCCGTCATGACCCGCTTCCAGAGCCGCACCGCCGGTGCCGTGGCCGCCGCGTTCGTCTTCGCCGTCGTCGTCTTCCGCGAGGTCGTCGTCTGGGGCGCCCTCACCGCCGCCGGGGAGCTCCCGCAGAAGGAGGGCGTCATGATCTCCCTCCCGATCGAGGGCGTCTCCCTGGTCCCGGTCGACGCCGTCGGGGCCGTCCTCTTCGCGGTCCTCGCCTGGGCGCTCCTGCGCGGCGCCCCGATGCGGCCGAAGACGGGCTGAGCCGTGGGCCTCCTCCTCGCCGACGTCCCGTTCCCGATGCTCGTGGTCGCCGCGTGCATCGCGGCGGGCGTCGTCGCGGGGCTCCTCCTCACCGTCGGCCCCGCGCCGGAGCCGCCCGCGCGGAGACGCGCCACACCGCCCGCCGACCCGGTACGGCGCACGCCGGGAGAATGGGACACTGGTGAACGGCCAGTACACGCTCCGGAAGGTCAGCACATTGTCGATCCAGCCCATCCGCATCTTCGGCGACCCGGTCCTGCGCACCGCGGCCGAGGACGTCGACACCTTTGACAAGGAACTGCGGAACCTCGTGAAGGACCTGCTCGACACCATGCGCGACGAGGGCGGCGCCGGCCTCGCCGCGCCCCAGCTGGGCGTCAGCAAGCGCGTCTTCACCTTCGACGTCGACGACGTCGTCGGGCACATCGTCAACCCGCTCCTGGAGTTCCCCGACGAGGAGGAGCAGGACGGCCCCGAGGGCTGCCTGTCCCTGCCGGGCCTGTACTTCGACACCGTCCGCCGCCAGAACGTCGTCGCCAAGGGCTTCAACGAGTACGGCGACCCCCTCCAGATCGTCGGCACCGGCCTCATGGCCCGCTGCCTCCAGCACGAGACCGACCACCTCGACGGCATCATCTTCATCGACCGCCTCGACTCGGAGCGCCGCAAGGCCGCGCTCACCGAGATCCAGTCCCAGGACTGGTACAACGAAGAGGTCAAGGTCAAAGTCACCCCCCACGACTCCAAGGGTGTGTTCTTCAAGCGATGAGGATCGTCTTCGCCGGGACCCCGGAGGTCGCGCTGCCGACCCTCGAGGCCCTCCACGCGTCCGCCCACGAGGTCGCCGCCGTCCTGACCCGGCCCGACGCGCCCACCGGGCGCGGCCGCAAGGTCCACCGCTCGCCCGTCGCCGCCTGGGCCGACGACCACGGCGTCGAGGTCCTCACCCCGGCCAGGCCCCGCGAGCCCGAGTTCCTCGACCGCCTCCGCGACCTCGACGCCGACATCGTCCCCGTCGTCGCCTACGGCGCGCTCGTCCCGCCCGCCGCCCTCGCGATCCCGCGGCTCGGCTGGATCAATCTGCACTTCTCGCTGCTGCCCGCGTGGCGCGGCGCCGCGCCCGTCCAGTACGCCGTCCTCAACGGCGACGAGATGACCGGCGCCTGCGTGTTCCAGCTCGAGGAGGGCCTGGACACCGGCCCCGTCTACGGCCGCCTCACCGAGCCGATCGGCCCCGCCGACACCGCCGGGGACCTCCTCGACCGCCTCGCGGTCGCCGGGGCCCGCCTCATGCTCGACGTCGTCGACGGCCTCGGCGCCGGCGCCCTCGCCGGGCAGACCCAGCCCGACGACGGCGTCTCCTACGCCCCCAAGGTCACCGTCGAGGACGCCCGCGTCCGCTGGAGCGACCCCGCCTTCGCCGTCGACCGCCGCGTCCGCGCCGTCACCCCCGCCCCCGGCGCCTGGACCGAACTCGACGGCCAGCGCCTGCGCCTGGGCCCCGTCACGCCCGACCCCGACGCGCCCCGCCTCGCCCCCGGCGAGGTCGCCCTCGGCAAGCGGGCCGTGCACGTCGGCACCGCCACCCACCCGGTCCGGCTGGGGCAGGTCCAGCCCGCCGGCAAGAAGCCCATGGACGCCGCATCGTGGGGCCGCGGCCTCCAGACCGCACCGAGGTTCGCATGAGTGACGACAGGCCCCGCCGCAGCAGGCGGCGACGCGACGACGAGGCCCCGCGCCCCACGGTGAACCCCCGCCGCATCGCGTTCGACGCGATCAGCGCCGTCACCGCCGACAACGCGTACGCGAACATCGTGCTCCCGCGCATGATCAACGAGACCGGCCACACCGGCCGCGACGCCGCGCTCATCACCGAGCTCACCTACGGCACCCTGCGCAGCCTCGGCACCCTGGAGCAGATCCTCGCCGCCGCCTCCGGCCGGGACGTGCGCGAACTCCAGCAGGACCTCCTCGACGCCCTCTGCCTGGGCGCCTACCAGCTCCTGTACATGCGCATCCCGCCGCACGCGGCCGTCGCCACCACCGTCAGCCTCGTCAAGGCCGCCGTCAGCCCCCGCGTCTCCGGGCTCGCCAACGCCGTCCTGCGCAAGGTCGCCGCCAAGGACCTCGACCAGTGGTGCGAGGAGCTCGCCACCGGCGACCGCCTCCACGACCTCTCCCTGCGCCACGCGCACCCTGAGTGGATCTCCCGCGAGTTCGAGGCCGTCCTCGGCACCGCTCCGGACGGCGCCGACGAGCTCGCCCCCGCGCTGGCCGCCGACAACGTCGCGCCGCCGGTCCACCTGTGCGCCAAGCCCGGTCGCATCACCAAGGGCGACCTGTCCCGCGAGACCCGCGGCGGCCTCCACGGTCGGTTCTCGCCGTACGCGGTGTACCTGCCCGGCGGCGACCCCGGCCGGATCAGGTCGGTCGCCACCGGCCTCGCCCACGTCCAGGACGAGGGGTCGCAGCTCGTCGCCGTCGCCCTCGCCGAGGCGCCCCTGGAGGGCCCCGACGCCGCCTGGGTCGACCTGTGCGCCGGGCCCGGCGGCAAGACCGGCCTGCTGGGCGCGATCGCCGCGCAGCGCGGCGCGCACCTCGACGCCGTCGAGGTCCAGCCGCACCGCGCCGAACTGGTCGCCAAGGCCGCCAAGGGACTCCCGGTCACCGTCCACACCGGCGACGGCCGGCTGTTCGGCGAGCCGGACTCGGCCGACCGGGTGCTGGTGGACGCCCCGTGCTCGGGGCTGGGCGCGCTGCGCCGCCGTCCGGAGGCGCGCTGGCGCAAGCAGCGCTCGGACCTGGACGCCCTGGTGCCGCTCCAGCGGGAGCTGCTCGCGGCCGGGCTCCGGTTGGCGCGCGAGGGCGGCCTCGTCGCGTACGTGACCTGCTCGCCGGTGCTCGACGAGACCTCCGAAGCGGTCGAGTCGGTGCTCAAGGCCGGGGGAGCGGAGCTCGTGCGGCCCGACTGGCTCATCGACCGCGTGCCGGACTCGGCGCGGGGCGACTTCGTGCAGCTGTGGCCGCACCGGCACGGCACCGACGCGATGTTCATGGCGCTGCTGCGCAAGACCGGCAACCGGTAACACCCCAGTTCGTCCGCGGTGGGGGCTTCGTGCTGCCTTTTGCCGGGTGTGGTCGCCGAATTCCCGTGATTGGAAGCGCTACCATACATTGACATAAGTGAATGTACTCCGGGCTACCGGCACCTAGACCCCAAGGAGCACCAGATGAACCGACGACAGCGCCTCGCGGCGATCGTCGCGGCGACGGCGACCGCCGTGGCGGCCGCGCTCAGCGCGGGCCTCCTCCTCAGTCCCAACGCGGGAGCGCAGGACGTCTCCGCCCAGGCGGAAGCACTGTGGACGAACCCGAACACGCAGGCGGCCCGCTGGGTCGCCCAGAACCCGAACGACTCCCGCGCGGCGATGATCCGCGACCGGATCGCCGAGACCCCCGCGGGCACCTGGTTCACCCAGACCAGCCCCACCGGCGGCATCGCGTCCCAGGTCTCGGCCGTGGTCGACGGCGCGGCGGCCGCCGGGGCGGCCCCGATCATGGTCGTCTACAACATCCCCAACCGCGACTGCGGCGGCGCCTCCGGCGGCGGCGCGTCCAGCCACTCGGTCTACCGGGGCTGGATCGACCAGATCGCCGCCGAGCTCGACGGCCCGGCCTACATCGTCCTCGAACCCGACGTCATCGCGCACGACTGCTACGGCTCCAGCGAGCTGGCCCAGATCAACGCCTCGCTCGCCTACGCCGCGCAGACCCTCAAGGCCGCCGACTCCGGCGTCAAGGTCTACATCGACACCGGCCACTCCAACTGGCTCGCCCCCGGCACCGCCGCCTCGCGGCTCCAGGCCGCCGGCGTCCAGCACGCGGACGGTTTCTCGATCAACACCTCGAACTACCGCACCACCGCCGAGTCCACGGCCTACGCCAACCAGATCCAGAACATCATCGGCGCCGACAAGGGCGCCGTCATCGACACCAGCCGCAACGGCAACGGCCCCTCGGGCTCCCAGTGGTGCGACCCCTCGGGCCGCGCCGTCGGGAACCACCCGACCACGGCCACCGGCGCGAACGGCATCGACGCGTACCTGTGGGTCAAGCTCCCCGGCGAGGCCGACGGCTGCGCCGGCGCGGCCGGCCAGTTCATCCCCGACATCGCCTACCAGCTCGCCAGCAACGCCGGCTCCGGCTGGCCCGGCGACGTCGAGCCGACCGACCCGGTCACCACCGACGACCCGACCTCGGAGGAGCCGACCACCGGCGGCCCCGCCGGCGACTGCACCGTCCACATCGACACCGTCTCGTCCTGGAACGGCGGCTGGCAGGGCAAGGTCTCGATGACCGCCGACGCGGCCGTCAACGGCTGGACCGTCAACTGGACCTGGCCGGGCTCGCAGTCCGTCCAGTCGAGCTGGAACGTGCAGCTCACGAGCTCGGGATCGACCGTGACGGCCCGGGACGTCGGCTGGAACGCCGCCGTCGGCGCGGGCCAGACGAAGGAGCTGTTCGGCTTCGTCGCCTCCGGCCCGGCGGCCGACTTCGACGTCGCCTGCTGAGCCGCATCCCGACCTGAGCCACAGAAGGCACCAGGTGTCCGGCCTGCGTCGCGGTTTCGCGACCTACACTGTCCGTGTGGCACAGTTCCAAGCGGCGCAGGCCGACACCGTCATCGCACCGAGCCTCCTGGCGGCCGACTTCGCCCGCCTCGCCGAGGCGGCCGCCGCGGTCGAGGGCGCCGTGGACTGGCTCCACGTGGACGTCATGGACAACCACTTCGTCCCCAACCTCACGCTCGGACCCCCGATCGTCAAGTCCCTCAAGGCCGCCACCGGCATCCCGCTTGACTGCCACCTCATGATCGAGGACCCCGCGCGGTGGGCCGTCGGCTACGCCGAACTGGGCGCGTACAACGTCACCTTCCACGCCGAGGCCGCCGACGACCCCGTCGCGCTCGCGAAGGACCTGCGCACAGCAGGCGCCAAGGCCGGCCTCGCCATCGACCGCGACACCGCCGTCGAGGACTACCTGGACCTCCTCCCCGAGTTCGACACGCTCCTGATCATGACGATCAAGGCCGGGTTCGGCGGCCAGCAGTTCATCCCCGCCATGCTCGACAAGGTCCGCACCGCCCGCGCCCACGCGAGCGGCGGCCACCTGGAGCTGCGCATCGAGGTCGACGGCGGCATCGCCGACGACACCATCGCGGCCGCCGCCGAGGCCGGAGCCGACGCGTTCGTCGCCGGCACCGCCGTCTACGGCGCGGACGACCCAGCCGATGCGGCCCGGCGCCTGCGCGCCCGCGCCGACGCGGCGCGATCGCCCCATTGAGCCGCGCATGGCCCCTTCCACCCCCGACCTGGTCCTCATCGCCGACGCCGACCCCGAGATAGCGGAGTTCCTGGCCTCGCGGCTGCGAGCCGACGGCTTCGACACCGCGCTCGCCCGCGACGGCTACCAGGCGCTCGCGGGCATCGCCCTGCGCCGCCCCGGCATCGTCCTCCTCGAAGCCGACCTGCCGTTCATCGACGGCCTCGCCCTCACCCGCCAGCTCCGCGCCGACCCGGCCACCGCGAGCCTGCCGATCATCCTCCTCGGCGCCCAGCCCTCCTCGGCCGACAAGATCGCCGGCCTCAAGGCCGGCGCCGACGACTACATCGCCAAGCCCTTCGACCCCGCCGAGGTCTCCGCCCGCATCGACTCCGCGATCCGCCGCCACCGCGAGGTCCGCGAGTCCTCCCCGCTCACCGGCATGCCCGGCAACGACCGCATCCTTCGCGAACTCCAGTCCTGGATTAAGCGCGGCGACCCGTTCGCCTTGTGCTACATCGACATCGACCAGTTCAAGGCGGTCAACGACGTGTACGGGTTCGTGCGCGGCGACGAGTTCATCCGCGCCCTCGCCGAGTGCGTCTACGCCGCCGCCGGCGACGCCGGGGCCGCCCCGGTCTTCCTCGGCCACGTCGGCGGCGACGACTTCACGATCCTCTGCGTCCCCGAGCACGCCGAGGCCGTCACCGGCTTCCTCAACGACCACTTCGCGCGCCGCGTCCGCCAGCTGTGCGACCCCGCCGACGCCGAGCGCGGCTACATCGAGCACGCCGACCGCACCTCCCGGCGCATGATCCGCTCGCGCCTGCCCACGCTCTCCATCGGCGTCGCCCTCTCGACCCAGCGCCGCTTCAGCGACGCCTACGAGGCCGTCGCCGAGGCCACCGCCCTCAAGAGCGTCGCCAAGTCCCATTCCGGCAACTACGTCGCCTACCCCGAGGGCCGGGCCCCCGGCCGGGCCGGACGCCGGCCCGTGTTCTGGACGAACGAGCACTGACCGACCGGGCGGCAAGTAGGGTGCGTCACAGTCCGCACCTCGCCGGAATATCCCCGTGGCACAATTCCTTGTAGCAAACGCGCGTCAGCGGGGTCGGTGAAATTCCGAGCCGGCGGTGAGCGGCGACAGCCGCGAGTCCGCGACCCGTCCGCAACCAGCGGACGGTTGACCTGGTGAGAATCCAGGACCGACGGTCAAAGTCCGGATGGGAGCAGACGCAACGCGGGAGGCCACTGGTGGCCCCTGCGAGTATTCCTCTTGCCCCCGCCTGCGCGCCGTACAGCAACGCAGCAGGTAGGGAGTTCCAATCGTGTTCACCGGAATCGTCGAAGAACTCGGCGAGGTCGTCAAGGCCAGTGAAGCGTTCCTGGCCGTCCGCGGCCCGCTCGTCACCTCGGACGCCGCCCTCGGCGACTCCATCTCCGTCAACGGCGTCTGCCTCACCGTCGTCCAGGTCGACGGCGACGTGTTCACCGCCGACGTCATGGCCGAGACCTACCGCCGCACCGCGATCGGCGACCTCGCCGAAGGCGACCGCGTCAACCTCGAACGCGCCGCCACCCTCACCACCCGCCTCGGCGGGCACCTCGTGCAGGGCCACGTCGACGGCGTCGCGCACCTCGTCAAGCGCACCCCGGCCGCCGAATGGGAGGAGGTCACCTTCCGCCTCCCCGCCGGCCTCGCGAAGTACGTGGTCGAGAAGGGGTCCATCACCGTCGACGGCACCTCCCTCACCGTCGCGGCCATCGACGGCGACGAGTTCACCGTCGGCCTCATCCCCACCACCCTGGAAGCGACCACCCTGGGCCGCAAGCAGGTCGGCGACCCGGTCCACATCGAGACCGACGTCGTCGCCAAGCACGTCGAGAAACTCCTCCAGAGCCAGAGCCGCCCGGCGGCTCGCACCTTCGCCGAGAACGGGAGCCAGCTGTGAACGACATCCGCATGAACACCGTCGACGAGGCCATCGCGGCCATCAAGGCCGGCCGGCCCGTCATCGTCGCCGACGACGAGGGCCGCGAGAACGAGGGCGACATCATCTTCGCCGCCGAGGACGCCACCCCCGAACTCGTCGCGTTCACCATCCGCCACACCGGCGGCTACCTGTGCGTCCCCATGCTCGCCGACCGCGCCGACCTCCTCCAGTTGCCCCCGCAGGCCGCCGAGAACCAGGACCCGCGCGGCACCGCGTACACCGTCACCGTCGACGCCCGCCGCGGCATCGCCACCGGCATCTCCGCCGCCGACCGCGCCCACACCATCAACGTGCTCGCCAACACGGGCACCGTCGCCGGCGACCTCAGCCGCCCCGGCCACGTCGTCCCCCTGCGCGCCAGGGAAGGCGGCGTCCTCGTCCGCACCGGCCACACCGAGGCCGCCGTGGACCTCGCCCGCCTCGCCGGCAAGCAGCCGGTCGGCGTCCTCAGCGAGATGATGAACGACGACGGCACCATGATGCGCCTGCCCGAGCTCCGCGAGTTCGCCGACGAGCACGGCCTCGCGCTCATCACCGTCGCCCAGCTCGTCGAGTGGCGCCAGCGCAACGAGGTGCACGTCAAGCGCCTCGCCGAGGCCCGCCTCCCGCTGGAGTCCGGCGAATTCACCGCCGTCGGCTACCGCGCCGTCTTCGACGGCAACGAGCACGTCGCGCTCGTCAAGGGCGACATCGGCGACGGCGAGGACGTCCTCGTCCGCGTCCACTCCGAGTGCCTCACCGGCGACGCCTTCGGCTCCCTGCGCTGCGACTGCGGTCCCCAGCTCCAGGCCGCCCTGCGCGCCGTCGAGGCCGAGGGCCGCGGCGTCGTCCTCTACATGCGCGGCCACGAGGGCCGCGGCATCGGCCTGGTCCACAAGCTCCAGGCGTACCAGCTCCAGGACCAGGGCCGCGACACCGTCGACGCGAACCTCGAACTGGGCCTGCCCGCCGACGCCCGCGACTGGGGCATCGGCGCGCAGATCCTCGACGACCTCGGCATCAAGTCGATGCGGCTGCTGACCAACAACCCGGACAAGCGCGCCGGGATCGAGGGCCACGGCCTGAAGGTCGTCGACCGCGTGGCCCTGCCGACCTACGCCACGCCCGACAACATCGCCTACCTGACCACCAAGCGCGACCGCATGGG
This sequence comes from Glycomyces endophyticus, assembly GCF_039531525.1. NCBI lineage: Bacteria > Bacillati > Actinomycetota > Actinomycetes > Glycomycetales > Glycomycetaceae > Glycomyces > Glycomyces endophyticus. The sequence goes on along the minus strand of NZ_BAAAQF010000010.1, from coordinate 337,129 downwards.
GCACCTCCTCGCGGACCTGCCCACGCTGTCGCCCGTCGCCGCAATGGAAGCCGCATAACATGTCCGGACACGGAGCACCCGAAGCCAACGTCCCCGACGCCACCGGGCTCACGCTCGGCGTCGTCGCCACGGACTGGAACGCCGAAGTCGTGGGGCAGCTGCTCAAGCGCGCCCTCGACGCCGCCGCCGACGCCAAGGTCGCGGAGGTGAAGGTCCTGCACGTCGCGGGGGCCGTCGAACTCCCGATCGCCGCCCAGGCGCTGGCCCGCAGATACGACGCCGTGGTCGCCCTCGGCACCGTCATCCGCGGCGGCACCGCCCACTTCGACTTCGTCTGCAAGTCGGTCACCGAGGGTCTCACCCGGGTCGCGCTCGACGAGTCGACCCCGGTCGCCCACGGCGTGCTGACCGTGGAGAACCAGGGCCAGGCGCTCGCCCGCGCCGGGTTCGCGGACTCCGCCGAGGACAAGGGCTACGAGGCGGTCGTGGCCGCACTCGGTGCGGCCCTGGCGATCCGCTCGCTCGACTGATGCACGTGCGAAGGCCGCGCCCGCGACTGCGGGCGCGGCCTTCGGCGTCTAGCTGAAGCGCTGGAAGTCCGGCCAGACCTCGTCCCAGGTGCCCCGCAGCCCGGTGCAGACGAGGACGGCCTCGCCCTGCTCCTCGTTGTCGACGCCGACGCCGTTGTCCAGCTCCGCCTCGACGGTGCACGCCTCGAAGTACACGCCCACCTGGGCCGGCGGCAGGCCGACGACGACCACCGTGCCGGCGTCCGCCGGGGGTGGCCCGTACTGGTGGAGGGCGTTGTGGCCGCTGAACACCGGCGGCAGGTGCTCGCCGTACCGCTCCAGCGACCCGGCCTCGCCGTAGTTCGCGGTGACGATCGCCCCGGCCTCGGGCGCGGCCGCGACCACGGCCTCGACCTGGTCGGTGTACGCCTGCCAGCCGACCTGGTCGGGCACGGAGTTGTTCATGTCCGGGATCGGGGTCCCGCCGACCTCGCCGACGGGGATGAGCGGCAGCGCGACCACCAGCGAGACCGCGCTGTTGAGCGCGGCGGCCGTGACGAGCAGCCCGCGCCGCCCGAGGCCGCGCGCCCACGCCGCGACCGGGACGCACCCGATCGCGTAGAACACGATGACCAGGCCCATCGGGTAGTAGAACTGGCCGCCGGTGACGAGCACGATCACCAGGAGCACCGGGTAGGCGACCGCGAGCGCCCGGACCGGGCGCCACTCGGGCCTGCGAACGAGCGCCCAGACTCCCGCGAACCAGACCGGGACCAGGAACAGGCCCACGAGCAGGAACTGGAACGGCAGCAGCAGGACGCGGTTCTCCGCGCCGTCCGACTCGTTGATCGCCGAGGCCATCTCCAGCTGCGGCCAGCCATGCACCGCCTGGTAGACCAGGTTCGGCGACCCGACGACCAGCGCGATCGCGACGCCCGCCCACAGCCACTTCGATGCGAGCGCCGCGCGCGGACCGACCGCGAGCAGGCCCACCGCGAGGCTCAGGAGCAGTAGCACGATCAGGTGCTTGTTGTACAGCCCGATCCCGGTGACCGCGCCGACCGCGAGCCACCAGCGCGGGTCGCGCATGAGGGCCCGGATCGCGAAGAGCAGCACCGCGACCCACACCAGCAGGTCCACCGTGGCCGTGGAGAGGGTGTGCCCGAACGCGAGCGCCACGCCCGCGAACGCCAGGCCCCAGGCGCACAGCGCCTGCGCCGCCCTGCCGCCGCCGAGTTCGCGGGCGGTGAAGACGGCGAGCCACAGCACGCCGACCATGCACAGCGCCGAGGGGATCCGCAGCGCCCACAGCGTGTCGCCGAACAGCGCGATGGAGGCCTGGCCCAGGAGCGGGGTGAGCGGCGGCTGGTCGACGTAGCCCCACGCGGGGTCGAGCATGCGGAAGTACAGCTCGTCGCGGTGGTAGTCGTACCGGGCGTTGGTGAGGGCGAGGACGGCGGCGAGCGCGAGGCTCGCGAGCGTCGGGTGCAGTCGGTGGAGCGGACGCATGCTGCGGCCTTTCGAGGGTGGGGGGCCCGGCCCTGAGCGTACCGGAGCACCGCGGGCCCGGCGGCCTGGCCGGACGCGATGAATCCGCCGCGTCCGCGTCGTCCCTATCAGCACCACCGATGCCAGGAGGGCGACATGCCGCAGGATCTCGACTACACGTTCACCGCGCCGATCGAGAAGGACGGCTCCTTCCCGACCTACCTCACCGTGCCGGGCTCGGCCGAGCTCCTCGGCACCCGCAAGGCCGTCAAGGTCACCGGGACGATGGACGGCCACGAGTTCGCCGCGACCCTGATGCCCTCCGGGCAGGGCCCGCACTGGCTGCCCGTGCGGGCCGCCCTGTGCAAGGCCATCGGCAAGGCCGGGGCGGGCGAGCCAGTGACCGTCCACCTGTCCCAGCGGCTCACCTAGCGGCGTCGGTCCGCGCGAAGTACGCCTCCACCAGGGGCTTGCCGATCCCGGTCATCCACTGCTCGAAGGTGAGCAGGCCGGGGTGGACGGCGCGGAGCGCGTCGATGTCGACCTCGATGCGGTGCCGGTTGATGAGCCCCAGCGTCTTCGCGGTCGAGGGACTCTGCGCGGCCACGGCGGCCGCGTCGATGCCCACGTACGGCACGTCGCGGCCGGTGACGCGGGAGATGATCGCGACCTTCTCCAGCTGCGTGATGTCGTCTCCGGCGAGCTCGTACGCCTTCCCGGTGTGCGCGGCGGGGTCGGTGAACGCGATGGCGGCGAAGGCCGCGATGTCGTCGGCGGCGATGTGCGGCTCGTACGTGTCCGCGTGCAGGAGCGAGACGAGCGCGCCGTCCTGAAGCTCGCGGATGGAGTCGAAGGTGTTCTCCATGAACGAGGTCGGCCGCAGGATCGTGTACGGCACCCCGCTCGCCGCGATCGCGCGCTCGGCCTCGGCCTTGCGCTGGAGCATGTCCATGTGCGGCTCCAGCGGGCCGCCGACGCCGACCGAGGAGGAGTGCACGAGGTGCGCGGCCCCGGCGGCCTTCGCGGCCGCGCCGAGGTTCGCGGCCGACCGCTCCTCGTGTCCGAGGTCGTGGCCGTACGGCCCGCCCTCGTAGGACCCGGCGTGGACGCTGAAGACGCCCCACGCGCCCGCGGCCGCCCGGTCGAGCGAGGCCCGGTCGCCGAGGTCGCCCTCGACGACCTCCGCCCCGGACTCCTTGAGCGCCTCGGCCTTGGCGCTCGACGCGTCGCGGGTCAGCGCCCGCACGCCCCAGCCGTCGGCGAGGAGCCGGGCCGCGACGGCCCCGCCCTGCCGGCCGGTCGCGCCGGTCACGAGAATGGTCCGATCGATCGCAGGCATGATGAGGTCCTTTCCGTTCCCTGGGCCGCCGACTAGTATCGGAGTCGGCGACCCGCTTGATGAAACGGAACACTACACCCGTTTAGTGGCGGGCACGAGAGGGGGCACGGTGCCGACCACCGCGAAGCGCGCCGAGCGCGCGGACGCCCAGCGCAACCGGCGCAAGGTCCTGGAGACGGCCGACCGGCTCTTCGGCGAGGGCGGCACCGCGGTCTCCCTGGGGGAGATCGCCGCCGCCGCGGGCGTCGGCGCCGGCACCGTCTACCGGCACTTCCCGACCAAGGACGCCCTCCTCGCCACCGTCCTCGACCAGCGCCTCACCGCCCTCGGCGAGTACGGCGCCGAGATGGTCCGCCACCCCGATCCCGAGGTCGCCTTCTTCTCCTACCTGGGATTCCTCGCCGACCAGTCGCTCGCCAACCGCGCCATCTGCGAGGCCCTCGCGGGCCGGAGCGACTGGATGGAGCCGACCAAGGCCGCGGGCGCCTGCGTCGTCGACGCCCCGCTCGGGGTCCTGCTGCGCCGCGTCCAGGCGAGCGGCGCCGTGCGCGCCGACCTCGACCTGGAGGACGTGCGGGCCCTGCTCTCGTGCTGCGTGGGCATGGCCGCGGGGACCGGGTCCCGCGAGCGCGCCCGGCGCCTCGTGGAAGTCGTGTGGGACGGCCTCCGCGTGCAACGGAACTCCGAGATCCGTAACGAAACGCGGCCGATGTTCGAGCCCGGTGACGAAACCGCCGTAACGGAAGGCGCCTGCCCGGTCTGCGGCGGCCCGATCGCCCACGCCGCCACCGGCCGCCCCGCCAAGTACTGCTCCCCGGCCTGCCGCCAGAAGGCCTTCCGGGAGAAGCGGAAAGGCGCCTGATCCAGGCCCAGGCCAGGGCCGCGGCAACCGGTTGGCAAGCGCTCGCCTAGGATCGGCCGGAGTCCACCCGCGAAGGAGGCCGCCATGGCCCGCCGATTCCGCCAGCACGTGCTCCGACCGGTCGCCGACCTCGACGGCGTCTGGGACTTCGCCTACCTCGGCGACGCCGACCCCGACGCGGTCGACCCCGCCGGCATCGTCTTCGACGACGTCATGGCCGTCCCCGGCTGCTTCGACGCCACCCCCGCCTACGCGGGCCGCCGCGGCCTGGCCGCCTACCGCACCCGCGTCGCCGTCGCGCCCGGCCGCCAGCGCCTGGTCTTCGAGGGCGTCCAGCACTGGTGCCGCGTGCTGTGGAACGGCGAGCCGATCCGCGACCACGCGGGCGGCTTCACGCGCTTCACCGCCGAGACCGCGTCCGCGGCGGGCGAGGCCGAGATCGTGGTCCTCGTCGACAACCGCTTCGGCGAGCGCTCGCCGCTGCACCTGGAGCACTTCGACTGGTACCACTTCGGCGGCATCAGCCGCAGCGTCGCGCTCCACCGCCTCGGCCCGGTCCGGATCGACGGCCTGAAGATCGACACGGTCTCGGTGGGGGACAAGCGCCTTCAGGTGCGCCTCGACTACACCGCCGACGCGCCCGCGACGGTGCCGCTCGCGATCGAGGTCGACGGCCGCCCCGTGCTCGCCGAGGACGTGGCCCTCGACACCGCCGGGTCGATCACGCGCACCGTCGAGGTCCCCTGGGCCGCACCGTGGTCCACCGCCGATCCGCACCTCTCGCTCCTGGCCGCGACCCTCGGCGGCGACGACCTGCGCGAGCGCTTCGGCCTGCGCGAGGTCGCGACCGCGAACGGCCGCATCGCCCTCAACGGCGAGCCGGTGACCCTGCTCGGGGTCAACCGCCACGAGCTCCACCCGCAGTTCGGCCACGCCCAGCCCGCCGCGCTCCTGGTCGCCGACGTGCAGCAGCTCAAGGACCTCGGCGCGAACTTCGTGCGCGGCAGCCACTACCCGCTCGACCCGCTGTTCCTCGACCTGTGCGACGAGGCGGGCCTGCTGGTGTGGAGCGAGTCGATCGGCTGGCAGTACCCGGTCGAGCACCTCACCGACCCGGCGTTCGTGGAGGCGCAGCTCGCGCACGTCGGCGAGATGGTCGAGGCCGCGCGGAACCACCCCTCGGTCGTCCTGTGGGGCGTCCTCAACGAGTGCCCGAGCTGGTCCGAGGCCGGGTACCCGGTGTACGAGGCGCTCCTGGGCCGCCTGCGCGAGCTCGACCCGACCCGCCCGGTGACGTACGCGAGCCTGAACGCCTTCGACGACAAGTGCTTCGACCTGGTCGACGTCGTCAGTGCGAACACCTACCCCGGCTGGTACTTCGGCGATGTCGCGGGCATCCCGGCCGAGCTCGACCGCATCGCCGCCCACGTCGACGCCCTCGGCCACGGCGACAAGCCGCTCATCGTCTCCGAGATCGGCGCCGGCGCGGTGCCGGGCTGGAACGACGCCAACGGGTCCCTGTGGACCGAGGACTACCAGACCGCGCTGCTGACCACCGTGGTCGACCACGTGATCGGGCACGACCGCATCTCGGGCCTCGGCATCTGGGTCCTCGGCGACTTCCGCACCACCGAGCACCGGGAGATGCTCCTCAAGCGCCCGCGCGGGGTCAACGACAAGGGCCTGGTCGACGAGTACCGCCGCCCCAAGCAGTCCTTCAAGGCCGTGCGCGAGCGCTTCCGGAGGCATGACCGGTGAGCCGCACGGCGCAGGGCCTCCCGCGAAGCGGGAGGCCCTGCCGCGTCCTCAGACGCTGAGGGAGTAGCTGTTGACCCGGAAGTCCCTGCCGCCCGCCGAGGAGGTGATCTCCCAGCCGAACTGGATCTGGTCGATCCGCACGTTGGGCATGCGGCCGGTGTTCACCAGCCACTGGCAGTGGGCGGTGATGTTGACCGTCGAGTTCGTGGTGTGGGTGTGCGCCAGGAAGTTGTACACTGGGTTCGCCCCGTTGTGGCCCTGGTAGTAGCCCCAGTTGCGGCCGCCGAGGTTGACGTTGGTCTGGAAGCTGCCGAGCGGGCCGACCGCGCCGTACCACTGGGTCCAGATCATGATCTCGTGCGCGTGGCCGTTGCCCCATACGTCGTACGCGGTGTTGTACGCCAGCCCCGAGCCGCTGGGCACGGTCACGTTGTGGGAGCTGGAGACGTTGCCCATGCTGGAGACGTTGCGCCCCAGCGTGTACGAGACGTTCGGGTAGGACTTGATGCCGCCGGTGTTCGGGTGGTTCGCCCACACGCCCCAGTTCGAGGCCGAGTTCGCCCAGATCGACTGGGCGCCCGCGCCCGAGCCCCAGATGTTGTTGTACAGCGTGTAGGCCCCGGTGGTCCAGTTCCCCCACTGGGCGGAGGAGGACCAGACGGCGGCCTGCGCCGGGGATTGCAGGGCGCCGACGGCGCCCGCGGTGGCCAGCGGGGCGGCCAGCGCGGCGGTGAGGAGCGATCTGCGTCGCATAGGCGGTGCGCCTTTCTCAAGAGTCGCGGTGTCGGTCATCGGCATTCGAGTTCGACAAATGTCGATACGTTAATTAAAACAGACGACCAAACGAATGTCCAGAGCCGCCGCGCGCCGTCGTCTCGCGCGCGTGATGTCGGTCTCGGCCGTCCCGCACTCCGGTCGCCGCGCCGCGTCGGCGGCGGTCCGGGCCGGTCCGGCGCGTAGCATTCACAGACGTGAAGACCTTCGAGCAGCTCTACGCCGAACTTTCCGAGAAAGCAGTCACCCGCCCCGAGGGCTCCGGCACCGTCGCCGCCCTCGACGCCGGCGTCCATGCCATCGGCAAGAAGATCGTCGAAGAGGCGGCCGAGGTCTGGATGGCCGCCGAGTACGAGTCGGACGAGGCCGCGGCCGAGGAGATCTCCCAGCTCCTCTACCACCTCCAGGTGATGATGGTCGCCCGCGGCATCAGCGTCGACGACGTCTACCGGTACCTCTAGAAAGGCCCATCCGCATGCTCCGCATCGCCGTGCCCAACAAGGGCGCGCTCTCCGAGGGCGCCACCGACATGCTGACCGAGGCCGGCTACCGGCAGCGCCGGTCCAGCCGCGACCTCCAGTCCGTCGACGCCGCCAACGGCGTCGAGTTCTTCTACCTGCGCCCCGGCGACATCGCCACCTACGTCGCCTCCGGCGACCTCGACCTGGGCATCACCGGCCGCGACCTCGCCGTCAACTCCGGCGCCGAGGTCGAGGAGGTCCTCGCGCTCGGTTTCGGCCGCTCCACGTTCCGCTACGCGGCCCGCCCCGGCGAGGTCGACGACGTCGCCGGGCTCGACGGGAAACGCATCGCCACCTCCTACCCGGGCGTGGTCCGGCGCGACCTCGAGCAGCACGGCGTCAAGACCGAGATCGTCAAGCTCGCCGGCGCCGTGGAGAACGCGATCGCCCTCGGCGTCGCCGACGCCATCGCCGACGTCGTCGAGACCGGCACCACCCTCAAGCAGGCCGGGCTCGCCGTCTTCGGCGACCCGATCATGCACTCCGAGGCCGTCTTGGTCCGCAAGGGCGGCAACCCCGGCAACGGCGCCACCGAGCAGCTCCTGCGGCGCCTGCGCGGCGTCCTGGTCGCCCGCTCGTACGTGATGCTCGCCTACGACGTGCGCGCCGAGCTCCTGGAGTCCGCCGTCGAGCTGACCCCCGGCATCGAGTCCCCGACGGTCTCCCCCCTGCATCGGGAAGGGTGGGTCGCCGTCCAGTCGATGACCGAGCGCGCCGACCTGCACCGCGTCATGGACGCCCTCTACGAGCTGGGCGCCCGCGGCATCCTCGCCTCCAACATCGACGCCTGCCGCCTCTGAGGGCGCCGCGCACCGCCGACCGGGTCCCGCCCCGGCCCGCGCTCTAGACCCGCGTCAGGACAGCCGCGGCCGCTCCAGCGCGGCCGCGGCGTCCGCGCGGTCCCGCAGCTCCGACGCCATCGCCACCGCCTCGCGCACGTCGCGGTGCAGCGCCACGGCGTCGTGCCCGAGCCCGCCCGCGGCCAGCGCCCGCACCGTCGCCAGGCCCTGCATCCGCTGGATCCGGCCCTGCGTCACCTTCACCGACTGGATCCGCGCGTACGGCAGCGCCACATGGGTGTTCACCCACAACCCGTGCCGCACCACGAACGCCCGCTCCGTCAGGGCCGCACCGGTCTGCTTCCACGCCAGCGGCAGCCGCCACCGCGCCCGCCGCGGCGGCCGGGAGGTCTCGAACACGCTCGGCAGGTCCGGGACCGCCGCCGCGGCCACGATCGCCACCTCGTGCGGCTCGCCCACCGGCAGCGCTGTCGTCGACTTGACGGCCGTCGCGCTCTGCTGCGCCACCGCGGCCGTCCACACCTCGACGCGCCGCCACCGCCGCGAGCGCCACATCACCGGCTCGTCGAAGCTCACGCCCGTCACCCGGTCCACCGGGACCGTCTCGTGGCTGGTGTCGGTCAGGCCCCGCTGCACCAGCAGGTTCCCGCCGTCCCGGCCGATGCGGAACCGCCCGTTGCGCAGGAACCGGTTCACCATCGCCACAGTGCTCTGGAGGTACCCCAGCAGCGCGGGCGCGAAGAACCCCACCCACAGCGTCGTCGCCACCGTGCTGAACCCGAAGATCGAGCCGGTCACCGCGAACGCGGTGCCGAACACCGCGACGGCCGTGATCTGCACCGGCAGCGCCTCCAGCAGTGACGCGAGCGCCAGGCGCTTCACCGTCACCTGCGGCACCAGCAGCCCCGCGTCCCGGTCGGGCGCCTCGCCCTCGGGCGCCTCCGGCGGCGGGTCCGCGGCGGGCCGGCCGGCGATCGCCAGCAGCTCCGCGCGCAGCTCCAGGGCCCGGTCGGCTTTGAGGTACGCGAGCTTCGCGTCCGTGCCGTCGCCGCCGGCGACCTCGATGTTCAACTGCGCCAACCCGAACAGCCGCGCCCGGATCGGGCGCACCAGGTCCACCGACTGGAGCCGGTCCAACGGGACCGTGCGGTGGCTGCGCGTGAACACGCCGCCGTAGATGTGGAGCTCGCGGCCCCAGATCACGAAGCCGCGGTACTGGAGCGCGATGAGGCTCGCGATGCCGCCGACGACGGCCGCCGCGAGCGCGATGTAGATCGCGAACAGAAAGTTCCGCGAGGTGAACGCCTGGATGCCCGCCGCGGCGGCGGCCGCGGTCAGGAACCGGAAGCTCTCCAGCAGCGGGGTGAGCGGGTGCAGGCGCTGGCGCTGGACGCCCTCGGGCGGGGCGCTCGGCGGCGCGTACGCCTCGGGTCCGAGCGGGGCCTCCGCGAGCGGGGGAGCGGGCTCGTCGCTCACAGGCCCTCCCGGACCTCGGCGGCCCGGACGGCGAGCCGGTCGCGCAGCGCGGACGCGACGGGCGGGTCGAGCCCGGGCACCTCGGTGGTCGAGCCGAGGGCCGCGGTGCGCACCTGCACGGTGGTCAGGCCGAACATCCGCTCGATCGGTCCGGCGGAGAGGTCGATGAGCTGGATGCGGCCGTAGGGGACGATGCTCAGGCGGCGCGTCAGGAGGCCGTGGCGCACCAGCAGGTCCTCCTCGCGTTCGGCGTAGCCCCAGGTGGCGACCGTGCGGGCGACGGCCCAGGACCGCAGGCCCGCGAGGACGACGTACCCGCCGAGCGCCCACAGGAGGCCGTCCCAGCCGAGCCAGATCACCAGGGGCACGGCCGCGACGACGGCGAGGATGAGGACGTTCAGCAGGCTTCGCAGCACCCACACCGTGCGCAGCTGCGGGGACATCGGCTGCCACCGGAGGTCGCCGGGCCACAGGTCCCACACGGGGGTCGCTTTCGGGCTCATGACTCGATCATCGCACTTTCGCTATCTCGCACGGGAATCCGCGCGCCGTGAGGAAGTCGCGCAGCACCGGCAGGTGCTCGTCGCAGGCCGCCCAGCGCTTGACGCGCTCGCTGCCGTGGATGCGCGGGTTGCGCCACAGCAGCATCCAGGCCGCCTCGGCGCGGCAGCCGCGCGAGGAGCACACGGGCGCGGGCTCGGTTGCGTTGTCGGACACAGTGCGATTGTGCGTCATCGCCCTCAGCCGTGGCGAGGCCAGACCGCTGTGTCGATGAACGCCTCGACCGCCTCGATCACGTCGGCGAGTGCGTTCGCGGACTCCACGAGGGGCCGCCCGCGCAGGAACATGCCGTGGTCGGCGCCGCGGACCTCGCACACCTCGCCGGGCAGGTCGCGGGCGAGGGCCCCGTTCCACGCCGGGTCGGCGGTGCCGCCGATGAGCAGGAACGGCGCGGTGGCGCGGCGCAGGGCCTTGACGATCGGGTAGTCCTTGAGCAGCGGCGTGAACCAGATCGCCGGGAGCCCGTGGTGGGCCGCGAGCACCGCCGCCGCCGTCCCGAGGGACTTGCCGACCAGGAGCGGCGGGTCGTCGTTGTGGACCCGGTCGAGGACCGCCTCGGTCTGCTCGCACACGCCCTCGACCATGGTCTGCCCGTCGGACGCGAGCCGGTCCACGTTCTGCCACTCGATCGGATAGGTATGCGCCCCACGGGATTGCAGCGCCACGTGGGTGTACATCAGCAGCGGCCCTTGGACGCTGTAGTTGCGTCCGGGGAGGAGGAGAGCCTGGCGACGGCGGGACATGAGAGTGATTCTAGTTGTGTCGGGGCCCGTCGGCGGTTCCGCGAGCGGCGCGCCGCCCGGAAGACGAGAAGACCCGCACGACCACGGGGGAAGTCGTGCGGGTACGGAGAAAGCATAGCGCTCCGACATTTCGCAGCAACGGATTGAATCCGCGCGGCGTGTCACGCTCCAGGGCAAAAACCCCCCAGGGGTTTGCCGCGTTTCGGCGAGCGCAGTCTAGACCTGCTGCGCCGCAAGGGGTTCGGAGTAAACTGTCGGGTTCCCGACAAAAGGCGGTGCAGAAGCCCGAAACGGGTCCCTCCGGGCCCCTGCGGCCCTCGAACGGGCGCACTACCATCGACAGCACGAACCGCGCCACCGAGAGCCATGAGAGCTGGAGCCGATATGGGATCACCCGAGGGATCGGGAACGAACGGACTTCCCACCCCGGCGGAGAACGCCGCCCTGCTGGAGAAGGCCCTGTTCGAGATCAAGAAGGTCATCGTCGGCCAGGACGCCCTGGTCGAGCGGATGTTCGCGGCCCTCCTCGCACGCGGCCACTGCCTCATCGAAGGCGTGCCCGGCGTCGCGAAGACCCTCGCGGTCGAGACCATGGCCAAGGTCGTCGGCGCCGAGTTCAACCGCATCCAGTTCACCCCCGACCTGGTCCCCGCCGACATCGTCGGCACCCGCATCTACCGCCAGTCCTCGGAGGCCTTCGACGTCGAGCTCGGCCCGGTCTACACCAACTTCGTGCTCGCCGACGAGATCAACCGCGCCCCCGCCAAGGTCCAGTCCGCGATGCTCGAGGTCATGGCCGAGGGCCGCATCTCCATCGGCGGCCAGACCCACGTCCTCCCCAAGCCCTTCCTGGTCATGGCGACCCAGAACCCCATCGAGCAGGAGGGCGTCTACCCCCTCCCCGAGGCCCAGCGCGACCGGTTCCTGTTCAAGATCAACGTCGGCTACCCCACCGACGCCGAAGAGCGCGAGATCGTCTTCCGCATGGGCGTCGACACGCCCGTCCCCGACAAGGTCCTCGGCACCGACGACCTCCTGCGCCTCCAGCAGGCCGCCGACGGCGTGTTCATCCACAACGCCCTCGTCGACTACGCCGTGCGCATCGTCATGGCGACCCGCAACCCCGCCGCCGCGGGCCTCGGCGCCATCAGCCGCCACATCCAGTACGGGGCCAGCCCCCGCGCCTCCCTCGGCCTCATCCGCGCCACCCGCGCCATCGCGCTCCTGCGCGGCCGCGACTACGCCCTCCCGCAGGACCTCGACGACATCGCGCCCGACGTCCTCCGCCACCGGCTCGTGCTCTCCTACGACGCCATGGCCGACGGCATCACCGCCGACCGCCTCGTCGTGCAGCTCCTCGCCGCCGTCCCGGCCCCCACCGTGACCCCGCGCCAGGACGCCGCCCCGCGCCCCGCCGAGCCCTCGCCCTCCTACCAGCAGCCCCAGCAACCGGGGGCCTGGTAGCCGCGTGAACGCCGCCGACCTGCGCGCCCTCGACCGCCTCCAGCTCACGGTCGCCCGCCGCCTCGACGGGCTCCTCCACGGCGACTACCTGGGCCTGCTCCCCGGCGCCGGCTCCGAGCCCGGCGAGGCCCGCGAGTACCGGGCCGGCGACGACGTGCGCCGCATGGACTGGCCCGTCACCGCCCGCACCACCGTCCCGCACGTGCGCACCACCATCAGCGACCGCGAACTCGAGACCTGGCTCGCCGTCGACCTCTCCCCGAGCCTCGACTTCGGCACCGTCGGCATGCTCAAGCGCGAACTCGCCGAAGGCGCCGTCGCCGCGTTTTCCTACCTCGCCGGCCGCGGCGGCAACCGCATCGGCGCCGTCGTCACCGAAGGCGGCCCCGCCAAGGCCATCCCGCCCCGCCCCGGCCGCGGCGGCGCCCGCTCCCTCCTGCGCACCGTCACCGCCCTCCCGCGCGGCGAAGGCGCGGGCGACCTCGCCGAACTCATCGACAAGACCCGCCGCCACGCCCGCCGCCGCGGCCTCGCCATCGTCATCTCCGACTTCTTGGAAGATGAGGACCGACCGAGCGACTGGTCCCGCGAGCTGCGCCGCCTCGCCGTGCGCCAGCAGGTCCTGTGCGTCGAGGTCCTCGACCCCGCCGAACTCGCCCTCCCCGACGTCGGCGTCCTCGACCTCATCGACCCCGAGACCGGCGCCACGGTCGAGGTCCAGACCGGCAACGCCCGCTTCCGCGCCCGCTACGCCGAGGCCGCCGCCGAGCAGCGCGCCCGCATCGCCGCGGGCATCCGCTCGGGCGGGGCCGCCCACCTGCGCCTCTCGACCGGCTCGGACTGGCTGCGCGACATCGCCGCGTTCGTCGCCGAGCGCCGCCACCTCGCCGCTTACCGCTGACCGCAAGGAGAACCGTTGATCCGCCTGCTCGAACCCGCGTGGCTGCTGGCGCTCGTCCCCGTGGCGATCCTCGCCGGGGTGTACGTCTGGGCCCAGTTCGCCCGCCAGCGGGTCGCCGTCAGGTTCGCGAACGCCTCGCTCCTCGCCAAGCTCGTCCCGCGCATCCCCGGCTGGCGCCGCCACCTGCCCGCCGGCCTCCTCGTCATCGCGCTGGCCGTCCTCGTCGGCGGCATGACCCGGCCCGCGGTCGACGTCGACGAGCCCCAGGAGCGGGCCACGATCATCCTCGCCATCGACGTGTCGCTCTCGATGATGGCCTCCGACGTGGACCCCACCCGCATCGACGCCGCCAAGGCCGCCGCCTCCGACTTCGTCGCCGAGCTCCCCGAGCAGTACAACGTGGGCCTGGTGTCCTTCGCCGGGTACGCCTCGGTCGTCGTGCCCCCCACCAAGAACCGCGCCGAGGTCGCCACCGCCATCAACGGCCTCACCCTCGCCGAGGCCACCGCCACCGGCGACGCCGTGTTCGCGTCCCTCCAGGCCGTCCAGCAGGTCATGCCCGACGAGACCGGGCAGCTCGCGCCCGCGCGCATCCTGCTCCTGTCCGACGGCTACCGCACCGCCGGGCGCACCGTCGACGAGGCCGGGGAGGCCGCCGCCGCGGCCGACATCCCCGTCTCCACCGTCGCCTTCGGCACCGACGAGGGCGTCATCGAACTCGACGAGGAGCTCGTCTCCGTGCCCGTCGACCGCGAGGCCCTCGCCGGCCTCGCCGATGCCACCGGCGGCGACTACTACGAGGCCGTCACCGCCGAGCAGCTCCGCGCCGTCTACGAGGACATGGGCTCGTCCCTCGGCTACCGCACCATCGCCGAGGACGTCTCGCAGTGGTTCATCGGCACCGCGATGATCCTCCTGTTCGCCGCCGCGGGCCTCAGCCTGGCCTGGACCTCCCGCCTGACCTGAGTCCGACACCACACCCTCCGTGAAGGCCCCTTCGCCCATGAGGTGGGCCGTCGCTACGATCGTCGGTGGCTTCGTACAAAGAACATGAGGGCGTTCGTACAAACTGCGGTCGCCTCACGTCAATGAGCTTGAGGGAGTTCGGACAATGGCGCGCACCGTCCTCGTCACCGGAGGCAACCGCGGGATCGGCCTGGCGATCGCCAAGGCCTTCGCGGCCCAGGGCGACAACGTCGCCGTCACCCACCGCGGCTCCGGCGCCCCCGACGGGCTCTTCGGCGTCCAGTGCGACATCACCGACACCGAGTCCGTCGACGCCGCGTTCACCGAGGTCGAAGGCAAGTTCGGGCCCGTCGAAGTCCTCGTCGCGAACGCCGGCATCACCGACGACACGCTGCTGCTGCGCATGAGCGAGGACCAGTTCGAGCGCGTCGTCGACACGAACCTCAAGGGCGCCTGGCGCGTCGCCAAGCGCGCCTCCTCGAAGATGCTCCGCGCCAAGTTCGGCCGCATGATCTTCATTTCCTCGGTCGTCGGCCTCTACGGCAACGCCGGGCAGACGAACTACGCCGCGTCCAAGGCCGGCCTCGTCGGCCTCTCCCGCTCCATCACCCGGGAGCTCGGCTCGCGCAACATCACCGCGAACGTCGTCGCCCCCGGCTTCGTCCAGACCGACATGACCGACGCGCTCCCCGAGGCCCAGCGCCAGGCGTACCTCGACTCGATCCCCGCGAAGCGCTTCGCGACGGGCGAGGAGATCGCCGGGGCCGTCACCTGGCTCGCCGGCGACAGCGCCGCCTACGTCAACGGCGCGGTCATCCCGGTCGACGGCGGCCTGGGCATGGGCCACTAGGGCCCGGACAAGTTTTCAAGCAGGATCAACGGAGGAACTCACATGTCTGGAATCTTGGACGGCAAACGGCTGCTCGTCACCGGTGTCATCACCGAGCAGTCCCTCGGCTTCGGCGTGGCCAAGTACGCGCAGGAGCAGGGCGCCGACGTGGTCCTCACCGGTTTCGGGCGCCTCTCCCTGGTCGAGCGCATCGCGAAGAAGCTCCCCAAGCCCGCCCCCGTGGTCGAGCTCGACGCGACCGACCCCGAGCAGCTGGCCGGCCTCGCCGACAAGGTCCGCGAGCACGTCTCCGGGATCGACGGCGTCCTCCACGCCATCGCCTTCGCCCCGCCCGGCGCCCTCGGCGGGAACTTCCTGAACACCGAGTGGGCCGACGTCGCCAAGGCCGTCGAGGTCTCGACCTTCACCTACAAGTCCCTCGCCGTCGCCGCCCTGCCGCTCATGGAAAACGGCGGCTCGATCGTCGGCCTCGACTTCGACGCGCAGCAGGCCTGGCCCGTCTACGACTGGATGGGCGTCGCCAAGGCCGGCCTGGAGGCGGTCAACCGCTACCTCGCCCGCGACCTCGGCCCCAAGGGCATCCGCGTCAACCTGGTCTCCGCCGGCCCGCAGCGGACCATGGCCGCCAAGTCCATCCCCGGGTTCCAGGCCTTCGAGGAGGCGTGGACCAAGCGCGCCCCGCTCGGCTGGTCCCTCACCGACTCCGAGCCCGTCGCCAAGGCGTGCGCCGCCCTCCTGTCCGACCTCTTCCCGGCGACCAGCGGCGAGATCATCCACGTCGACGGCGGTTTCCACGCCGTCGGAGTCGAGCGCACCGAGCAGTAGCGGAGCCGCCATGACAGCCAACGAGACCGCACCCGCGTACGACGCCGTCCTCCTCGTCTCCTTCGGGGGACCGGAGGGGCCCGGCGACGTCCTGCCGTTCCTGCGCAACGTCACCCGCGGCCGCGGCATCCCCGACGAGCGCCTCGCCGAAGTCGCCGAGCACTACTACCACTTCGGCGGCATCTCGCCGATCAACCAGTGGTGCCGCGAGGTCATCGAGGCCCTCCGCCAGGAGTTCCGCAAGGCCGGCATCGACCTGCCCATCTACTGGGGCAACCGCAACTGGCCGCCGATGCTCGTCGACGCGGTCACCCAGATGACCGGCGACGGCGTCAAGAAGGCCCTCGCCCTGTGCACCAGCGCGTACGGCTCCTACTCCTCGTGCCGCCAGTACGTCGAGGACGTCAACGCCGCCCGCGCCGCCGTCGGCGAGACCGCGCCGCAGATCGACAAGATCCGCCACTTCTTCGACCACCCCGGGTTCGTCGGCGGCTTCGCCCGACAGCTCCGGGCCTCGCTCGACCAGATCGAGGACCGGTCGAACACCCGCGTCGTCTTCACCGCGCACTCCATCCCCGACGTCATGGAGGAGTGCTCCGGCCCCGAGGGCGCCCGCTACTCCGACCAGGTCGCCGAGGCCGCCGCGCTCGTCGCCGAGCACGCCGGCTGGACCGGGCCCTTCGACGTCGTCTGGCAGTCCCGCTCGGGCCCGCCGTCGATGCCGTGGCTCGAACCCGACGTCAACGACCACCTCAAGGTCCTCGCCTCCGAAGGCGTCGACACCGTCGTGGTCAGCCCCGTCGGGTTCCTCTCGGACCACATCGAGGTCCTGTGGGACCTCGACAACGAGGCCAAGGACACCGCGGCCGACCTCGGCCTGCGCTACCTGCGGGCCGGGACGCCCACGGTCGACGCCGACCTCGTCGGCATGTTCCGCGACCTCGTCGCCGAGCGCGTCCAGGGCGCCCCCCTCCGCCGCCTCGGGAAACTCCCCGTCTGGGACCCGACCGTCGAGGGCTGCTGCCCCGCGCGCCGGCCCCCCGCGCCGGAGAAGCACCGGAACCGCTGACGCCCACCGGGCCCGCGCGAGAGCGCGGGCCCGGACCGTAGTCCCCGCTGGTCCCGCCCGCATGACATGCTTGACGGGTGGACGACGTATTCATCTGGATCATCGTCGCCGTGATCCTCGGCGCGGTCGAACTCTTCACCGGCACCCTGGTCCTCGCCATGGTCGCCGTCGGAGCCGTGCTCGCCGGCCTGGGCGCCGCCGTCGGCGCGCCCCTGTGGCTCCAGGCCGTGCTCTTCGGGGTCGGCTCCGTCGCCTCGATCTTCGGCCTGCGCCCCTTCCTCAAGCAGGCCCTCGAATCCGACGCCAAGGGCGACACCACCCACCGCCCCTTCGGCACCCGCGCCATCCAGGGCGCCGAGGCCCGCGTCATCGAGAAGGTCGACCACTCCGGCGGCCTCGTCGAGATCGCGGGCGACAACTGGACCGCCTACCCCCTCGAACCCGACCAGCTCCTCGAACCCGGCGACACGGTCACCGTCGTCGAGATCAAGGGAGCGACGGTGATCGTGTGGAAGCAGTCGTTAAGTAGTCTTCTGCCCATAGCCCGCCGATCCGCCAGACCACTGGAGGCTGAGAAACCATGGAACCCGTAGGCATACTGCTCCTGATCGTCGCGTTCTTCCTGATCATCGTGCTCTTCCGCTCGATCAAGATCGTGCCGCAGCAGTGGAACTACATCATCGAGCGCCTCGGCCGCTACCGCCGCACGCTCGAACCCGGGCCGCGCCTCCTGGTGCCCTTCGTGGACTCCGTCCGCGCCAAAGTGGACCTTCGCGAGCGCGTCGTCAACTTCCCGCCCCAGCCGGTGATCACCGCCGACAACCTCGGCGTCCAGATCGACACCGTGCTGTACTACATCATCACGCAGCCCACCGCGGCCGTGTACAACATCGACGACTACCTCGCCGGCGTCGAGCAGCTCACCACCACCACGCTCCGCAACGTCGTCGGCTCCCTCGACCTGGAGAAGACCCTCACCAGCCGCGAGGAGATCAACGCCCGCCTCGCCGCCGAGCTCGACAAGGCCACCGACAAGTGGGGCCTCAAGGTCACCCGCGTCGAACTGCGCTCCATCGAGCCGCCGCTGAGCATCCGCGACGCCATGGAGAAGCAGATGCGCGCCGAGCGCGACCGCCGCGCCGCCATCCTCAACGCCGAGGGCACCAAGCGCTCCTCGATCCTCATGGCCGAGGGCGAGCAGCAGTCCGCCGTCCTCCGCGCCAAGGGCGAGCGCGACGCCGCGGTGCTCCGCGCCGACGGCGAGGCCAAGGCCATCCAGACGGTCTTCGCGGCCATCCACAAGGCCAAGCCCACCGACCGCCTCCTGACCTACCAGTACCTCCAGACGCTGCCCACGATCGCCCAGGGCACCGCCAACAAGGTCTGGGTCGTCCCCGCCGAGCTCACCAAGGCCCTCGGCGGCATCGGCAACGCGTTCGGCGGCGCCGACAAGACCGGCCCCAGCGAGGAGGAGGAGGTCGAGGTCGACACCAGCGCCCTCGAACTCGACGACTCCGCCCTCCAGGCCCTCGAGGCGGCCCAGCAGGCCGCCCGCGAGGTCCAGGACATCGGCGAGGGCAAGGACCGCGGCGAGCTCCCGCCCGCCCCGGCCTAGACCCGCCAGTGACGCCCCCGGGCGGCCCGACGGCCGCCCGGGGGCGCTTCGCGTCCCGTGGTGGACAATCACCGGGTGCCCGACCACGTAATCGAGATCGACGACCCCGCCGACGACCGCCTGGGCGACTACCGGGCGCTCACCGACCTGGCCCTGCGCACCCGCTTCGAGCAGCCCCACGGCCTGTTCATCGCCGAGGGCCACCAGGTCATCGGCCGCGCCCTGCGCGCCGGGTACCGCATGCGCTCCATGCTCATCGACGCCAAGCGCGCCGACCAGCTCGCCCACCTCGCCGGAGACGCCCCCTGCTACACCGCCGGGCCCGAGGTCCTCGAGTCGGTCACCGGCTTCCACGTCCACCGCGGCGCGCTGGCCTCCTTCCACCGCAAGGAGCTCCCGGCCCCGGCCGAGCTCCTGACGGCGGTGCGGCGCCTCGTCGTCCTGGAGGGCATCAACAACCACACCAACATCGGCGCGATCTTCCGCGTCGCCGCCGGCCTCGGCTTCGACGGCGTCCTCCTGGCCCCCGACTGCGCCGACCCGCTGTACCGGCGGAGCGTGCGCGTCTCGATGGGGGAGGTGTTCGCGGTGCCGTACGCGTACCTCGACCCGTGGCCCTCGGGGCTCGCGCAGGTCCGCGAGGCGGGCTTCACCCTGCACGGCCTCAGCCCCTCGCGCGGCGCGGTCGACATCGGCACCCTCTCGGCGGCCGAGCGCGAGCGCCCGGCGCTGCTCTTCGGCGCGGAGGGCCCCGGCCTGACCGAGGCCGCGCTCGACGCCTGCGACCGCACGGTCGTCATCCCGATGCACGCGGGCGTCGACTCCCTCAACGTCGCGGCCGCGACGGCCGTCGCCTGCTGGGAGCTCTCGCAGCCGACCCCGCGCTAGCCCTTCACCAGGCTGTCGGCGACCGACTCGGCCACCGTCGCCGACAGCGCCGCGACCTGCTCGCGGTCGCCGATGAGGATGAGCAGCCAGAAGAAGACCGGCCCGATGAGCAGGGCGTGCACCACGCGGACGTCGGGCATCGCCGCCAGCTCCCCGCGCGCGAGCGCCCGGTCGAGGACCTCCCCGAGGACGTACTGCTCGCGGCCGATGAACGACCCGGTGAACCGGGCGCCGAGCGCCTGGTCGGCGTGGATGTCGGCGAGCAGGCCGTGCAGCACGTCCGGCGGGGCCGCGCCCAGCTGCGCGGCGATGGTGCGGCACACCGCGGCCAGGTCGCCGCGCAGCGTGCCCGAGTCCGGCGGCGGCTGCTCCTCCATGCCGTGGACGGTGGCCGCGAAGATCATCTCCTGCCTGGTGGCGAACCGCCGGTAGATCGCGGCCTTCCCGATCCCGGCGCGCTTGGCGACCGCGTCCATCGTCAGCTTCGCGTACCCGCGCTCGACGAGCAGCTCGCGGGTGGCGCGCACGATGGCGTCGTCGATCTGGGCGTCGCGAGGGCGACCCACGTTCTGCTTCGGTCCGGTCATGGTCCTAGGATAGGGAACCGCCAGTATTGGAACTATCAGTTCCGTAATTAGGGAGTCGTCATGATCAGATGGGCCGGTTGGATCTTCACCGTCATCGGCGCGGGCCACCTCGTCCTCGGGCTCGCTCTCCTCGCGCCCGCCCACGCGTCCGCCTGGGTCTCCGGCGAGCTGTGGCTGCCCGAGAGCACCCTCGCCGAGATGTCCCCGGCCTTCGGCGGCTACTGGATGACCCTCGGCAGCTTCGGCGCCCCGCTCCTGGCCCTCGGCTTCACCGTCCTGTGGCTCGAGCGCCGCGACATCACCCCGCCGGCCTTCATCGCCTGGACCGTCGGGGCGTGGTCGATCGCCGCGGGCCTGGTCTTCGAGCCCGCGCCGTGGATCGTCGTCACCGCCGGCGCCGTCCTCCTGTGGGCCGGCGTCCGCCGGGCCTACAGCGCGACCGTGGTGAACTCCGACTCGCAGGGCGGGCCCCAGGTGTAGGAGAACTTGCGCGCGTCGAGCTCCAAGTGCGCGGCGAGCGCCGTGTGCGTGCGCAGCTCCTCCGGGTCGGTCTCGACCGGGTGACGGCACAGCCCAAGCGGACCGCCCTCGTGGTCCCGCATGGCCGCGTGCAGCCGCTCGGTCGACACCGGCGACTCCGCGGCCAGCAGCGTCTCCATCCGGTCGCACCGGTGATACGTGGACACGCGCCCGGTCTCGAGCCAGCTCTGGTACACCCCGAGCGCCTCGGGATCACGGAAGTGGTTGGCGTGCACCAGAGGCACATCGCCGTTCTGATAGATCACCCGAGACCCCAGCGGCGACGTCTCGACCGTCGCCACCCCCGAGGCCGCGCTCCCCACAAAGAAGTTCGCCGAGCACGCCGGCCGAGGGGCCGTGGCGTGCCCCACGGCCTCCGCCAGCGTCGTCGACTGCAGGATTCGCCACGTGCGCAGGTGGAACGGCACCGAGTCGATCTTCCAGTCGTCGGCGCTCGCCCCCAGCCCGTTGACGCACAGTCCGATCCCGGCCGAGTTGATCCCGATCTTGGTCCCCGCGACACCCGCCTCGGTGAAACCGACCACGGTCGTCTCGCCGTGCTTCCACTGGAGCAGCGCGCCCTCGACCCCGGTGAACCAGTCCCAGTTCTGCCCGATGTGGGTCCCGCCCGCCGTGAACACCCCGTCGGCGCCGCCGAACGACGTGCACTCCGACCTGATGCTGTCGACCGTGGGCCGCCCGAACTCGCTCCACGCCGAGTACAGCAGCTCGTACCGCGCGTTCAGCAGCGCGATGTCCAGCAGGTTCTGCCCCGACCCGTCCGCGATGCCGTCCATGATCGCCCGGTACAGCGAGTCCTCCCGGGTGAACACCCCGAGGTACCGCTGCGACCGCTCCGCGAGCTCCGCTTCCTTGAGACCCGACGTGAGCATCCGCGACCGGTACACGGCCACGTTCGCGGCGATCTGCTCCCGCAGCTGCTCACCGTGCTGCACGCCTTGCCGGTAGGGACTTCCCTGGAGGTGGATGAGGGGCAGTTCAGTCATGCGAGCCATTGTGACAGAAGCGATATCGCCCCGCCACCGTGAATTCTCAGCGCCCCATCAACGACTGCTCGACCTGCGAGTAGTGGATCGTCCACCACTTCACGAGCCCGGTCTGCCCCGGGAGCAGGTGGTCGCACGCGGAGTTGTGGCGCACGTAATGCCACTCGATCACCCAGTTGTCGGTGAGCCGGTCCCACCACAGCTGGTGCGTCGCCAGCCCGATCTCGGGCTCGCCCACGTCGAACACCGACCGGTATCCACCCGCGAAGGCCCGGATCCGATCGCAGTCGAGTCCCCGCTCGTCGCCGTAGGTGAAGTAGAACACCGCGGCGCGCGCCATCTCCCGCGCGTACGACGACACCGTCAACCGGTCCCAGTCCAGGATCGCGGAGATCCGGTCGTCAGGTCCGTGCAGCACGTTGTGCGGGTGCAGGTCGCCGTGCGTGTACCCCGTGTACTGCGACGCCAGGTCCGGCGGCCGCCGGTCCCCGAGCCGCACCAGCAGCCCGCGCTTCAACCGCAGCG
Source organism: Glycomyces endophyticus (assembly GCF_039531525.1). Taxonomy (NCBI): domain Bacteria; kingdom Bacillati; phylum Actinomycetota; class Actinomycetes; order Glycomycetales; family Glycomycetaceae; genus Glycomyces; species Glycomyces endophyticus. The sequence continues at coordinate 315,082 of NZ_BAAAQF010000010.1, read as the reverse complement.
TCTGCTCCGCCGTCGCCTCGAACCCCGTCTTGTCCCCGCGCCCGGCCGCGACCAGCTCCAGCAGTCGGTCGACCTTCTGCAGCGCCGCCTCGGTCGTCGGCGGGTTCTCCGCCTTCGGCGCCCGATCCGCCGGGATCGACGCGTGCAGCGTCCGGTGGAGCCGCCCGATCACCGACCCCAGATCCCGACACGCCTCACGAGACATCGACAAACCGGACTGGTGCCGGCCGCCCACCCACGGGAAGACGCCGAACTCCTCGCCCTCCAGAAAGATGGTGGTGCGCCCGTCCCGGCTGAGCACCGGCAGCACCACCGGCACGCCCGACGCGCCCAGCGTCTGCAGCACGTGGAACTGGAACTGGAGCTCAGGACCGGTCACGTCACGGAACAGCTTCAGCAGGTACGACCCGCTCGACGTGTCCACCCGCCAAGACCGGTTCATCAACCCGGTCTGCACCCGCTGCATCTGGTAGATCTGCCCCAGATCCCAATGCGCCAGCGCCGCGTCGGGGAGTCGAGGGGCGGTCACGGTCATACCCCCAAGCGTAGCCGCCGCCCGCCCCCCGCCCCGACCGCGAACCCCCTTGCGCACCCCCCGGCACCGTCGTGTAAAGTTTCATCTCGTGCCGGGGCAAGCCGAAACACCCACCTGGCAGGCAAAACAAACTCCATATACAATCTCACTGTGCACGCGCGGGTGGCGGAATGGCAGACGCGCTAGCTTGAGGTGCTAGTGTCCTATTATGGACGTGGGGGTTCAAGTCCCCCCTCGCGCACAGATAAGAAGGTTCCGGACATCCGGAACCTTCTTTTTTGCGCTCAGGTCGCGCCGTTCTCTTTGGCGGTCGCTGACCGGGAGCCGTTCTTGGAGCCGAGTTCGATCTCAGTATCGAGTCTCCAAGGGTCGCTTCGTGATCCGTTCTGTCAGGACGATGATGGCCGCGGTGGCGGTGAGGGCGGCGAGGAGGGCGAAGAGCTGGGGGTTGCCGCCGGTCCAGGTGGCGAGGTGGGCGCCGGCCCAGGGGCTGAGGGCGAGGGCTGCGGTGGCGGGTGCGGTGAGGATGCCGTGGAGGGTGCCGTAGCCGGCCGGGCCCCAGTGGTCGGTGACGATGGTGGCGTCCAGGAGGGTGAAGGCGCCGCGGGCGGCGCCGAGGACGATGACGGTGGCGAAGACGAGCCAGACCGGTCCGGCGATGAGTGCGGTGGCGAGCAGCGTGGCGGCGCCGGTGGCGAGGATGGCGATGGTGCGGGCGGTGGTGCCGGTCCGGGCGGCGAGGGGCGCGTAGGTGATGCGGCCGAGGAGCTGGCCGGCGCCGCAGAGGCCGAGGACCCAGGCGGCCGTGGTGGTGTCCATGCCGCGGCCGGTCGCCAGGGGGACGAGGTAGAGGTTCGAGGTGCCCATCGCGAAGGCGGCCAGGGCGATGGCGGCGGCGAGGGCGATGAACGTCGGCGAGGTGACGATCTGCCGCCGGTTCAGGGCGGGCGCGGATCCTTTGGACGCTTTCACAGGGTGGTGCGCGGTCCAGGGCGGGTCGAGGGCGAGGGCGTGTGCGGGGATGGTGATGAGGGCGAGGATCGCGGCGAGGACGAGGTAGGTGCCGCGCCAGTCGAAGTGCCCGGCGAGGAGGGCGGTCAGGGGTGCGAAGACGGTGGAGGCGAGGCCCCCGGCGAGGGTGAGGATCGTCAGCGCGCGGACCCGCTGCGGGCCATACCAGGCGGTGATGGCGGCGAACGCGGGCTTGTAGAGGACGGCGGCCTGGGCGATGCCCGAGAGGATCCAGGCGGCGGTGAACCACCACAGGTTCGGCGCGAACGCGATGCCGACCACGGCGACGACGGCGGTGACCGACCCTGCGGTCATGACCAGGCGCGGCCCGCGCCGGTCCAGGATCGGGCCGATCCCGATTCCGGCGAGTGCGGAGGCGGCGAGCCCGACCGAGAAGGCGCCCATGACCGCCGCGGTCGACCAGCCGGTGTCGGCCGTGAGGTCCGCGAGAAGCACCGGGAGGGCGTAGAACAAGACGCCCCAGCTGGTGATCTGGGTGGTGCACAGTGCGACGAGCACCCGGCGCGGGACGCGCTGCTGCGGATCGGACTCGGCGGCGGCGTGGGTATCGGGGACGCGGGTCGACATGAGGTCAGGTCTATCCGATTTCGTTGCGCGAGTTCAACACCGATGCGGCAACGTGTCGGGTGATGCGGGCCGCGTCGCGGCCGACGCCGCGGATGCCCGCCGAGGCGAGGCAGCGCTGATCGGCCTCCAGTTCGCGGCCGGCATCGGCCGAATTCTGCTCATCGGCGGCTCACTCGCCCTCGCCGCCTCCCAAGCGCTGCTGCCGGTCATCGTCGACCACGACGGGGAGCACTGGCATCGGGAAGCGCGTCGCTCCCGCGCCGGCCGTCATCGGCGGATCTCAGCCCGGCGCTGGAGCGGCCAGCGCCGCCGCCGTACTCGGGCGCGCCCATGGTCAGCTCGACCAGGCCCGGGTTGTACTTGGCCAGCAGGTAGTACGGCCTCGCGGCCGCGATCAGGACGTCCAGGGACGCGAGGCCCCGGTCCAGGGCGTGCAGCGCCAGGTTCCGCGGTTCGACGCGCCAGCGCCCGGCCAAGTACGACAGGATGCGGTCCGCCGACAGCGAGTGGATGTCGAAGTCGTCCTGGCGTTGCCGTGCCTCCTCGTTCGCTCGCGCAGCGGTGGTGACGATCCGCGCCGCCTCGGCTGCGACCGGCCGGGAGCGGAGCCGGTCGAGCGCCAGGCCGTCCGCGGGTATACCGGGCGCGACCTGGAAGCCGCGGGCCACGAACGCGGCGAGCCGGTCGCGGACCGGAGCGCCGTCCCGCTCGGCCGGAGTGAGCCACGGGTCGAGAAAGTCGAGCTCTCCCGGTTCCATCGCACCGAGGTCGGGGACGATGCCGCGGTGCCGCGCGTGCGCCAGGGCCGCGTCGAGTGCACCCGCCGCCTCGGGCCGGTCGCAGGTCTCGGCGCATTCGCGGGTCAGCGCGTCGAAGGTCAGCTCCCGGTGGAAGGACGGGTAGTCGTCCGCGAAGAGCTGGCATGCGCGCAGGACGCTCATCTCGGCGACCGGCCCGTCCGCGGTCTCGATCGAGCGCGCGCCGAGCCGCCAGCGGTGCAGGAAGCCCGTGGGCTCCCGGCTCACCCGGACGGCGGGCCTGGTGTCATCCAGCCGGCGCAGCACGCCGAGGAGCCGCAGCGCGTCCTCGCGTTTGCGGTTGACGGCCCGGGTCGCGAACAGCTCCCGCAGCCGTTCGCACTCCGCGTCGGGCAAGTGCGCCTCGCGGCACAGTCGGAGCAGGTCGGGGTAGGTGCGCAGCCGGTACGGGCGGCGGGCGAGAGTGGTGGCGAGGCCGCTCGCGGTGTCCGCGTCGAGGACGCCTTCGCGCACGCACAGCTCCAGCGTCGCCCGGATGTTGACCAGGGGCTCCGAACCCGCCTGATAGCCCACGTCGGCGGGTCCGTGCAGCAGCGCCACCTCGTCGTCGGCGGTCAGCTCACCCCGCCGGTAGGCCCGGTAGATCCGGCCCACGCCGCGCATGCCGAGGACGTCGAGTTCGGCGGCGCGCAGCGCGCCCATGCTGGCGGCGCCCAAGACCGTGACGCCTGCGTCGAGCAGGTCGAGGATCTCCTTGTGCCGCACCGCGCGTGTCTGGTGGAAGTACCCGTCGACGATGCCGACCGCGTCGCCGGCGCGCGCGCCGAGCCGCAGCAGGTCGCCCGCCGCGACGGGCGGGCGCACGATCACGTCGCCTCCGGCGAGCGCGGCGGCGTCGGGCAGGCTCGGACCTGCGAACAGGTAGCGGGTCATCGGGTCCTCACAGGATCGTCGGATCGAACAGCAGTCCGGGGCAGACCACCCGCACGACCGGGATGCCCACCTCGTCCACGGTGTGGTCGGCGGCGAGCGGGGACCGGCCGGTCACGGCGACCACACCGGCCACGACGGTGCGGACGTCCTCGGCGAGACTCGCGTTCCGGACGGAGGGGACCGCGTCGTACCCGACCGTCGCGGACTTGTCCGGCGGTGCCGGCTTCAGGGAGCGTCCCGCGAGGGCCCGCCGGTAGGACCCCGCGGTGAGGTCGTCGCGGGAGGCGGCGATCTCGGTGACCCGGGACTGGGCCGCCTCGGTCAGCGCCCGGCACAGCGCGACGTCCCGGTCCAGGTGCGCTCCGGCCCCGGCGAACAGCACCGGGAACATCTCGCTCCAGATCGTGGCGCGGAAGCACGCGACGCCGGTCGGCGAGGGCAGGACCTCGACGCGCACGTCGACGTCGGCGGCCGACAACCGTTCGAGGACCTCCGCTGCTGACCCGTCCACGGTGTCGAGGTCGATGAAGCGCGTCCCGGAGGTCTCGGCGCGGGTCAGGGCGTCCCGTTCGATGACCTCGTACATGCCGTGGAGCGCCGCTTCGTCGAACGTGTTCCCGCTGGCGAGGCCGTTGCTGTGCACCGCGAACAGCGGCGGTGTCCAAGTCGGACGGACGCGCCCGTCGAGTCGCAGGAGGTCGCCGGGCAGGAACGAGTCCCCGCCGCCGTCGAGCCGCCGCGCCCGGGTCCACCGCAGTCGCAGTCCCGGCCGCAGATAGTGGCGCGGCTCCAGCGGCAGGTCGCGCACCCGGTAGCCGCACGTGCGCTCGACGTCGGCCACGGCGGCGACCGTCTCGCCTGGTGCCGCACGCTCGGCGTGCCAGGTCTCGATCGATTCCATCGCCGCGGAGATCTTCGCCAGGTCGTCCGTCAGCCCCTTGCCCTGGCTCACCGACAGCGTCCAGGACTCCGGCCGCACCGCCTGGTACACCGGGATGCCGATCTCGTCGAGCCAGGTCACCTCTGCCACCCGGGTGATCCCTAGTGCGGGGAACAGCGGCTCGATCCGGCGCAGGGTCTCCTCCGGGGTCAGCGCCCGGTGGGTGCCGTACCAGCACGCCTTGCGGTCGTCGTCGGGCCCGGGGGACGCTGCCGCCGGGCCGCCGCCGAACCCGTCGGCTACGGCCCGGCGTCGCACTGCCTTCGTCACGCGCCGTGCACGTCGGCGGGGTCGACCCCCGTGGTCTGCGTGAAACGGAAGTAGATGCCGCTGCCGTCCGCTTTCGCGAGCGGTTCCCGGGTGTCGCGGGTGTCGGTCGCGCGCTCTTCGAGTTCGGCGCGAAGCTTCTCGTCGGTGGGGAGGATGAAGTCCATGTGCAAGGCTCCTATCGTCGACCGGCCCCGCCGGAGCGTGGCCGTGTTGCTCCAGAAACTATCGAAGCGCCTTGAGTGGCACAAGAACTCGCCGCGGATCCCGCCTGCGTCCCGCCGGAGTCCCGCCCCGCGCGGTCATGCAAGCGCCGGCCCAGAGCATCCGGTGCTTGTACGCACTCCCGTCCGGTCGGCGTAGCGGTTCGTAGCGGCACTTGAAACGGGCACCTGCCGCTTCGCCGGACACTTCCGGAGGGGGTGCGTGAACAGCGACAGAGGCGTTCGGCGAGGTTGAAAAGGCTTGTTTTCGGCGGTGCGAAAGCCGTACTTCGTTACCTTCGCGTCCAGGGCGGATCACCGGTGTTCGCGGTGCGGATGATGTCCCTGCGCGCCAGCGCATCGGAGTGACGACTGAGGGGTGGCAGCCTGATCACGTGCGAGAGGCGCCGGCAAGCCGCTGGTGCAGTTCGTTAGTAATTGTCACGAAATGCGGTTGTCGTATCGGCTTCGGGCCGGAAACCTTGAGCGGCCTCGCAAGCCGGTGTGGCTGGTGATTCTGGATGCAACGCGATCGATCATCACGGTTTGGTCGCCCATCCGAGAAAGAGAGACATCATGGACAGGTACTTCGTCAGGGTGAGCTACGGCCCCGATGTGTGGGAGACGATCGTCTGGGGGGTCGACGCTGAGAGGGCGAAACAGGCGGCCTTCATGGTCTTCCAGAGCCATTTCCCGAGGACCCGAGCGACTCGGTGGGAGAACTGCTCCTACCTGCTCGAGAAGCGGAACCTGACCGAGGGCATGGCGCTCCGCGGCGCCGGCGGTGTCGCCGGTGGCACCGGCACCACCGCTGCGCAGCAGGCGTTCTCCGACGAGCTCCAGGGCAAGATCGGCGAGTTCCTCGGCACCAAGCTGGACGGCAAGTTCCACACCGTGTCGTATCCGGCCGGATTCAACTACGGGATCACGTACGGTCCCAACGCGTACTACAACGCGGCGACGCTCCAGGACCTCGACTCGCGGCTGCAGACGTCCGACAGCGGCCAGCTCCAGCTCAGCACCGACCGCTTCTCGACGCTCTACGGCAACGTCCTGGGGGCGACGGTCTTCGGCTTCTCCAAGGCCGACCAGCAGATGATGGACAAGGAGGACACGGCCGCCGCGTCGCAGATCGCGTCGATCCTGACCGAGTTCACCAACGCCCAGTTCACCTGGACCAACCCGCTGCCGGTGGGCGGGAAGCTCCAGGACGTCTTCGACCAGCTGCTGACGAGGTACGGCACCTTCGAGAACATGCCGGACTCGCTTGCCGCTCTCTACAACGCCATCGCGAACTACAAGGTGATGGCCGCGAACAGCATCCAGCTGCACCGCAGGTACTTCGAGGCCACCGCCCTGCTCAAGGCCGCCCGAGCCAACATCGTTCAGGCGAGCGCGGCCAACGGCGGCGAGGAGATCGGCGCCGGCCAGTTCTACGTCGGCTACACGCCCGACAAGCTGCCCAGCGCGAACCAGCTCATCGGGCAGCTCCAGACCGACGGCAACGCCGTGTCGCTCCACCTGGAGCTGTCGAACTTCTCCTCGAAGTCGACCGACCTGAGCGTGGGGGGCAAGGCAGGGTTCTCGGTCCCGATCATGGACGCCGTGGGCATCAACTTCGGCGCGTCCGCGTCCTACGACCTGTCGACCTACACGTCGAGCTCGTCCACCGTCACGATCGACCTCGACTACAAGGGCGTCACGATCATCGGTTCGGCGCCGACGGCCCTGACGCCTGACGGCACGGTGGGCTGGTACGACGGGCAGATCCTCGACGAGATCGCGACGAAGACCGGTCAGGACGCGACCGGGTACCAGCTCCACGGCAGCGAGTTCAACGTGGGCGATCTGTTCGGGGAGGGCAAGAAGCTCTCGCGCCTGAAGACCTTCGTCGTCTCCCGGCAACCGGAGATGTCGATGACGTTCAAGGGCGGCAACGCCAGCAAGGTCACCAGCGACATGAAGGTCGGCGCGACGGCGTCGGTGGACCTGTTCGGGCTGTTCCGAGTCGGCTCGGCATCGGCGAACTACTCGGTGAACAAGGTGGACACGAGCTCCAGCGACGGCTCGGTCACCGTCACCTTCGGCGCACCCGAGCCGAGCGGCACGATCCCGCTCGCGCAGCAGGTGGCGTACGTGATGGGTGGTGTGCCGTCTTACCCGCCCAACTCGTGAACCGTTGCGAGTCGCTGACCGCACTCGCAGAACGGGGGCGGGGCCGCCCGATCAGGTGGTCCCGCCCGGTTTCGTGCCGGTGAGCGTCATAGACGGAAACCCACTGCGAACGGGATGCAGCAGGCCCCGGGTGACCGGGGCCTTTCCGTCTGCGTCGAGTCCGAAGGCTCTGGTGGCAGGGTCTTTCTTCGTGTACTGGGACTGGTTTCAAGTCCATAGACGACCGTCAGGCCGGCCGGGCGCCGCTGCCGCTCGATAGCGTTCGACCTGGTCCCGACCCAGAACGACGGACGGTCAGGTCTGCTGCTCGGTGGTGTCCAGTTTCGGCGACCGCGCCTCGATGAGGCGGTAGATCTCGCTGCGCACCTGCCGAGGGTTCCGGATGAAGTGGAACCGCACCTCGGAGCCCGAAGCCGAGGACTTGAACCTGAGGTCGCCGTACCGGAACAGCCGCGCGATCGGCGACTGGTGGTACTCCACGGCGGTGATCTGCATGACCGGCACCTCGCTTCCGCTGCGGCTCAGCACCACCCACTGGAAGATGACACGGTCGGTGGTCACGATGTAGCGGGTCGCCAGGATGCGAACGGGGATCACGAACAGTTGGAAGGCGCTCCGGATCAGGAGGACGCCGTCGACCACGATGCCGGAGATGAGCAGCAACCTGACGACATCACTCATCTGACTCTCTCCGTTGATGTACACGGAGCCCAGGACGGCGAAGATTGCAAGGTAGATCGCGATCCTGGTACAGGCGCCGAGCAGCGCGAGCCAGTGCGGGCGGAAGTAGAAGCGGACTTCCTCGCGCGGAGCGAGAATGTTCTCAGGGAACGGCATGGCGGCTCCAGAGGGGGACTGGGAGACCGAGGTCACGAACTTCCATGTTACCCAACGTGAACCATATGTGCGGTTCCCGTCGGCACACTGGCAATCGTTGCTGGCTGCGCGGGGTGCGGGTCCCGTTCGGCGAGCGGTGCTCGTCGTCCTACCCTGATGCGGCCGTCGTTCGCAGGGAGGCCAGGCCGCGGCGGGCGATGCGCCAGACGGCGACGGCGCCGCCGATGAGGAGGAAGGCCGCGTAGCCCAGCGTGGTCGCCGAGCGGAACCGGCTCCAGCCGATGGTGATCGCGCTGTCCCGCGGATAGAAGTCGACCGCTCCTTCGCTCGTGGCCTGCTGCGACCGCTCGAACAGCCAGGTCGAGCCCGCGTCGAAGCCCCAGTGGAGCATGAACCCCACCGCGAACCCGATCGCCATCGCCCCGACCGCCGTCGCACCGGCGAGCACGTGGTCCACCAGCCGGTCGAGCATTCCGACCTCCATGGCCTTGAGCGTCTCCTCGAAGCCCCAGGCGAGCAGACCGATCACGAGCGCGAACAGGACATAGGGCCAACTCCAGAACCAGGATTCGCGTTCCAGGAACTTGAGTGCCACGTCGACCGCCATTCGCTCCGGCTCGGTCAGCCGGCCGGCCTCGCTCACCGAGGTCAGCACCTTGGCGGCGTATCGGACGATCCACCCGAGGACCCATGCGAGGAACCAGGCGAACAGCATGGTCAGTCCGACGCTCACTCCCGCGGCGAGCATGAGGAGCTTCCACTGGTCGTTGGGCACCCGGCCCTGGGGGTCGACCCGGTCGCGGACCAGTCGCGCCGACACGATGATGCCACCGGCGATCGCGGTGGCGACCAGGCCGAGGAGGATGTTGGCGATCATCGTTCGAGAGTAGGCAGCCGCTTCAAGCTGCTCCATCACCGCAATAGCGCATCAATCGCTGCAAAGCCCTCGGCAATCGCCCTGATGCCCGTTCGAAGGGATGGCGGCGTTCACCGGTTCGGGTGAGCGTCGGTTCGGCCTTCGGCGGCACCGTTCTCAGCTCAGACGATTCGGCTCCGGGACGCGAAGAGGATCGTCCATTGCAGTGCCATGCCGACGGCACCGCACCACATCGCGGCCTGCGGGGAGGCGAGTTCGCCGATGACGGCGGCTGCGGTGGCGCCGAGGGCGACCGCGCCCATGAGGAGGAACCGGAACACGGCGTTCATGCGGCCCAGGAGGGGGTCGGGGGTCAGCTGCTGGCGCAGGCTCACTCCGATCACGTTTGCCATGCCGATGACCGAACCGGTGAACGCCCATGCCGCGCCCGATGCCCATGCGCCCCAACCCGGGCCAACCAGCGGCAGGCAGAGCGCCGCGGGGGCCGCGGCCGCGCCGAGGGTCCAGAGCGCGCGTCCGGCGCCGAGCCGTGAGCGGAGCCGCCGGGCGGCGGTCGCGCCTGCGAGGATGCCGACCGCGCCCGCGGCGAGGTGGAGCCCGAGCCCGTACGCGGGCAGGCCGGCGCCGATCCAGACCAGCGGCAGCATCGTCAGGAACATCTGGATCGAGCAGTTGTTGAGCGCACCCGCGAGGACGAGCGGCCGCAGGGCCGGATGGCGCAGGACGTGCCCGAGGCCCTCGCCGATCTCCCCCAGGAGCGGCCGCCGGGGCGCGGCCGGGGCGGGTGCGGTCCTGATGCGGGCGACGAACATTGCCGACCACAGGTACCCCGCGGCATCGGCGAGGATCGCCACCGGGGCGCCGACGAGCGAGACGAGGAACCCCGCCGCGCCGTTGCCGCCGATGCCCAGGGCCGAGTCGAGCGCGACCAGGCGCGCGTTCGCGCCGGTGAGATGCGACCGGTCGACGATCGCCGGCAGCACCGACTGCTGGGCGATGTCGAACGCGGTCGTGCCCACGCCCGCCAGGAACACCACCGCGTACAACTGCCAGACGGTGAGCATGTCGAACCACCAGGCGACCGGGACGCTGAGCAGCAGCGCCGCCCGGGCGAGGTCGGCGGCGACCATGAGGCGCCGCTTGTCGGCCCGGTCGATCCAGGCGCCCGCGGGGAGCCCGAGCAGCAGGGCCGCCGCGGTCGCGAGCGCGGCCAGCGCCCCGACCTCGCCCGCGGTCGCCCCGAGGACCTCGATCGCGAGGAGCGGGACGGCGATGTAGGACAGGTACGTGCCGAGCTTGGCGGCGACGGCCGCGGTGAACAGGCTGCGGAAGTCCGGGTTGTCGCGCAGGCGGTCCGAGGCGGGGCCGGGCGGTGCGGTCATGGTGGTCACCGGCCGAGCGTCGCGCGGGGCGTCCGGTGCGGCAATGGATTCGGTCGTGGCTAAATTCAGCGGGTGATCGAACTCCGCCTGTCCGTCGCCGATCTGGCGAGCACGCGTTTCGCGATCTCCCCGCTGTGGGAGGTGACCGCGAGCGTCCGCGTCCTGCGCGCCCCCGGCGAGCACGCCCTGCACCGGCGCTGGGTCCGGGCCGTGCGCGACCGCCTGCGCGGCATCGACCTCCGGCCCCTGCTCGAGCTGATCCCGGCGAACTCGCCGGGCCTCCCCGCGTTCCTCGCCCCGCCGCCGGCCACCTCGACGCCCGACATCGCCACCGAGCTGGCCGCCATGCGCACCCTCGACCACGACCGGATCCGATCGGGCCTGGACATGCTCGCCCCCACACCCGCGATCGAACGCTTCAGCGACGACCCCGACACCGGCCTCGACCGCCTCGCCGCCGCCGTCGAGGCGTACTGGGAGACCGCGCTCGCGCCCTGGTGGCCCCGCATCAGGACCCTCTGCGAACACGACCTCAGGCACCGCTCCCGGCTCCTGGCCGAAGGCGGCGCGCAGCGGCTCTTCGCCGACCTCTCGCCCCGCATCGCCTGGGACGCGGCCGGCGTCCTCCGCATCGACAGCGGCTGGAGCATCGACGCGACACTCGGCGGCCGCGGACTCCTGCTGGTGCCCACCGTGTTCGGAGGCGACCGCGTGCACTCCGTCGTCGCCGAGCCCTGGCAGCCGACCGTCCGGTACAGCCCGCGCGGCCTCGGACTCCTGTGGCGCCGCGACGACCCGCAGGCCGCGCCCGGCCTCGCCGGAGTCCTCGGCCCGACCCGCTCCGCCCTCCTGGCGGCGCTGGCCGAACCCGCCGACACCGGCGAGCTCGCCGACCGCTGCGGTCTCAGCGCCGGCGGCGTCTCGCAGCAGCTCCAGCTCCTGTTCCGCGCCGGCCTGGTCACCCGGCACCGTGCCGGACGGCGGGTCCTCTACAGCCGCACCCTCGCCGCCGAGGCGCTGCTGGCGGCCGCGGCCTGACCTTCCGGCCGGGCCGGTCCAGCAGGGGAGGCCCTGGACGGCTCGGCCGCGTCAGCCCGTCAGCGCGCGGGCGAGTTTGGCGGTGAACCGGTGCATGTGCGGGTCGAGGGTCGCGATCGGCTCGGCGAGCACCTGCGCCAGCGACAGCCACGCGACGCCCGAGAACTCCTCCTCGCTGAACCACGTGACGTCCTCGGGCGTCGCCCGGATGAGATGCCACAGCGAGACGTCGGTGTGCCGCCCCTGGCCGAGAGTGTCGGTGACGGTGACGAAGAACGGCCGCTCGCCCGCGACGCCGGACGGGTCGGCCGCGATGCCGAGCTCCTCCCGGCACTCCCGCCGCACGGCGTCCCAAGGGGACTCGCCGGGCTCGACGTGCCCGCCGGTGGGCAGCCGGAGCCCCGCCTTGCGGTGCTCGACCAGCAGCACCCGCTCCCGGGCCTCGTCGAACGCCGCGAAGTAGCTCACCAGGTGCATCGGCGGCGTCGCCGGCTTCGCGGTGCGGTACAGCGGAGCGCCGCCCGAGATCCAGGCCCGGGCGGCGTCGAGGTGGTCCCGCTCCAGATCGTCCCAGGGGACGACGCCGTCGAGAAGATCAGTGAGTCGGGTCCGGTCGGCGGCAGACGTGTCGGCGGTTGTCACGCGCGCCATGATGCCACCCGCCCGGCGGTGGCCCCGCCCACGACCGAGCCGGAGCGGCGGGGGCGACGCGCTCCAACCGATTCCAACCGGCGGTCCCCGCACGCCCGACTCCGCATTAGCTTGGGCCCGAACCGCTCGGGGCGCCGTCCACGCGCGTCCCCCTCCAGGAGTTCCCGACATGTCCGAACCCGCACACCCCGCCACCATGCGACCGGGTCCGCTGCTGGAGGTCCGCCCGCCCTGGGCCGACCGCCTCTACCAGGACTTCGCGGCCCCCTGCGATCTCGCGGTCGCGGCGTCGCACACCGACCGGCTCGCCGCGCGCCTCCTGCACGCCGTGTCCGCACGTTGCACCGACGCCGGCCGACCTGCCGCGCCGGTCGTGGTGATGCGCGGGGGCATGCTCATGCTCCCCGCCGCGCGTCGCGCCTGCGTCGGGGCCCCTTGGGGGTTCGTGCTGGCCCGGCGCCGCGCCGGCGAGGTCGTGATCGAACGAGCCGACCTCCCGAAGCCGCACCCGGGGACGACGACGCTGCTCCTGGACACCGTCGTGAACACCGGTGACACGATCGTGGCCGTCCTCCAGGAACTCGAACGGCGCGGCGCGGCGCCCGGCTCCGCCGCGCTGGCGTGCGTCTTCCTCACCGAACGCGGCGAGGCCCGCATCCGGGCGCGCTTCCCGCTCCTCCCGATCGCCACCGTCTGGAGTGGACTCGAAGTCGGCGCGGACGGCTGGGTCTCGGGCATCGGCTTCGACGCGGGCGACTGCGCCGTCGGCGGCGGGTCCCGCCTGCAGTGGCCCTGATGCGGTAGCCGGTCGCGCCCGGCCGGGTCCATGTCGGCGCCGGTCGGTCCTCGGGCCGCGCCCGCCAGGTCGCGGGGTCGACCACGGGCTGGAACCGAAGCAGGCCGGTGCGGAAACGGGCCCGGGGAGGCGGCCCCGGCCGGACGCCGATCGGCACCCGGCACCACGGCGGGGCGATTCGGTAATACGCTCACTAAAGCGGACTGCAGGCCACCGTCCGGCACGCACCGGCCCGGTCCGCCTCCCACGTCCCGATGAAGTGACCCGCGGAGGCACGCATGCTGAACCTGGCCGTCCTGCTCGAAGACACCGCCCGCACGCACCCCGACCGGGTCGCGACCGTCCTCGGCGGGTTCCGCTCGACCTACGCCGAACTCGACGCCGCCGCCGACCGCGTGGCCGCCGGGCTCGCCGCGCACGGTATCGGGCCGGGCGACCGGGTCGCGCTCTCGTGCCCGAACCTCCCGTTCTTCCCGGTCGTCTACTACGGCATCCTCAAGGCCGGCGCGGTGGTCGTGCCCCTGAACGTGCTGCTCAACGAGCGCGAGGCGGCCTACCACCTGCGGGACGCGGACGCCAAGGCGTACTTCTGCTTCGAAGGCACTCCGGAGCTGCCGATGGGCGAGCGCGGCCGGGCGGCGTTCGCGCAGGCACCCGACTGCGAGCTGTTCGTGCTCATCACCGCCGACCCGACCGCTCCGGCGCCGGAAGGCGAGACGACGCTCGCCGGCTTCGGCCGCGACCCCGAGCCCGGCGCGCGCTCGCACCCGGCCTCCGAGTCCGACACCGCCGTCGTGCTCTACACCAGCGGCACCACCGGCGAGCCCAAAGGCGCCGAGCTCACCCACAGCAACCTGGTGCTCAACGCCCTGATCTGCAACCGGCTCTTCGACATGCGCCCCGGCGACGTCCACCTCGTGACGCTCCCGCTGTTCCACTCCTTCGGCCAGACCGTCCAGATGAACGCCGGCCTCGCCACCGGCGCCACCCTGGTCCTGCTGCCCCGCTTCGACCCCGACGCGGCTTTGTCCCTCATGGAGCACGAGCGCGTGACGTTCTTCGCGGGCGTGCCGACCATGTACTGGGCCCTGCTCAACCATCCCGGCGCCGACGACCACGACCTCGCGGCCATCGCCGCGACCCTCAGGGGCGCCGTCTCGGGCGGGTCCTCCCTGCCCGTCGAGGTCCTGCACGGGTTCGAAGCGCGCTTCGACGTGCCGATCCTGGAAGGCTACGGCCTCTCCGAGACCAGCCCGGTCGCCACCTTCAACCACATGGACCGCCCCCGCAAGCCCGGCTCGATCGGCCAGCCCGTCTGGGGCATCGAGGTCGAGATCCGGCGCGAGGACGGCGCCGCGGCCGACCCGGACGAGCCCGGCGAGGTCTGCGTCCGCGGCAGCAACATCATGAAGGGCTACCTCGGCCGCCCCGACGCCACCGCCGAGGCCGTCGACGACCGCGGGTGGTTCCGCACCGGCGACATCGGCGTCGCCGACACCGACGGCTACCTGTACATCGTGGACCGCAAGAAGGACATGATCATCCGCGGCGGCTACAACGTCTACCCGCGCGAACTCGAGGAGGTCCTGCTCACCCACCCCGACGTCAGCCTCGCCGCCGTCATCGGCGTCCCCGCCGAGGGCATCGGCGAGGAGGTCAAGGCCTTCGTCATCCGCAGGGCCGGCGCCGCGACCACCGCCGACGAGCTCGTCGACTGGTCCCGCGAGCACATGGCCGTCTACAAGTATCCCCGGATCGTCGAGTTCGTCGACGCCCTCCCCATGACCGCCACCGGCAAGATCCTCAAACGCGAACTGACCTGACACCCCAGGAGGACCGACCGTGCACCCCGGCAGTCCCGACACCGCGGCGCGCCTCGCGACCTGGCTCGCCGCCCACCTCGAACGCCACCGCCTCACCGTCGCCGACGTCGCCCGCGACCTCCGCGTCAGCCCCGGCCAGGTCCGCGGCTGGCTCGCGGCCGCGGGCCTGCGCGCCCCCACCGGGCCCGGCGAGTTCGACCACCTCGACACGCCCGTGAAGCTCGGCGCGTGGCTGCGCGCCCGCATCGCCGACGCCGGCGTCTCCGTCCGCGAACTCGCCGAGTCCACTCCAGACGTCTCCATGAGCACCGTCTACAACTGGCTCAACGGCGAGCACCTGCCGCCGCCGCCCGCCGCGGACGAGCCCGACCGCCTCGACCTGCTGCTCTCCAACCCTGTCCTCGGCCTCGGCCTCCAGCAGCGGGTCCAGCTCGACGAGATCCGCCGCCGCCTCACCGGCACCTCCCTGCACCTCGACGCCGCCCCCGAATGGGACGCGCGGTCCCTCCCGGCCGCGAACCGCGCCTTCACCGGCAGGCGCCCCGCCCTGCGCCGCCTCGACCGCCTCCTCGCCGACTACGGCCGCGGCGCCGCCGTGCTCGCGATCGTCACCGGCATCGGCGGCGTCGGCAAGACCGCGCTCGCCGTGCAGTGGGCGCGCTCGGCGCAGGTCCGACCCACCTTCCCCGACGGCTGCCTCCACCTCGACCTCCAGGGCTACAGCGCCACCTCCCCAGTGGACCCCGCGACCGCCAGGCTCCGCCTGCTCTACCAGCTCGGCGCCGACCCCCACCGCCCGCCGGCGGACCCCGAAGCGCAGGCCGCGCTCTACCAGCGCATGCTCGCGGGACGGCGGCTCCTCCTCGTCCTCGACAACGCCCGCGACGAGGCGCAGGTGCGGCCGCTCCTCCCCGCCGACCCCGGCTGCCTCACCCTCGTCACCAGCAGGGCCCGCCTCTCCGGACTCGACGTCACCAGCCCCGGCCTCACCCGCCTCGACCTGGACGCGCTCACCGAGGCCGAGGCCGCCGCGCTCCTGCGCGAACTCCTCGGCCGCCTCGCCGCCGGACCCGCCACCGACGAGGAGGTCCGCGCCCTCGCCGACCGCTGCGGACGCCTCCCCCTCGCCCTCCAGATCGCCGCGGCCAACTACCTCACCCACCACCACCCGCAGCGCGAACCGCTCGCCGCGTACACCGCCGAACTCGCCGCGGACCGACTGGGGGAGTTGACGATCGACCCCGCCGACCCCGCGACCGCCGTGACCCCCACCCTCGACCACTCGCTGCGCCACCTCAGCGCCCCCGCCCAGCGCGCCTACCGCCTCCTCGGCCTCCACCGCGCCCCCGACTTCGCCGAGGCCTGGGCCGCCAGCGTCACCGCCGAACCGCGCGACCGGACCCGCGCCGCCCTCAGCGAACTCGTCCAGGCCAACCTGCTCACCCTCGACCAGCGCGGCCGCTACGCCTTCCACGACCTGCTCCGCGACCACGCCGCGGCCCTGGCGGCACGCACCGACGGCGAGCAGGAGCGCCGCGCCGCCGTCGGCCGCGGCCTCGACCACTGGCGCCACAGCGGATTCGCCGCCACCATGGTCGTCGAACCGAGCCGCGACCCGATCACCCTCGACCCCGCGGGCCCCGGCGCGGCCCCGGAGCGGTTCGACGACTTCGACACCGCATGGCAGTGGATCGAAGACGAGATCGAAGGCGTCGTCGCCGCCAGCGCACAGGCCACCGAGACCGGATTCGACCCCTACGTCTGGCAGCTCGTGTGGATCTGCGGCAACCCGCTCGGGCAGCGAGGCCAGTGGAACCGCCTCGTCGAACTCGGCGAGCTCGCCCTCCAGGCCGGACTGCGCACCGGGGACTCCGAGGCCGTGGCCCGCGCCCACCGCTACCTCGCCCACCCCGCGATCCTGACCGAACGGCTCCCCGAGGCCCGGACCCACCTGCAGACCGCACTCGAGCTGCATCGCGCCGACGGGG
The DNA here is from genome assembly GCF_039531525.1 of Glycomyces endophyticus. Classification (NCBI taxonomy): domain Bacteria; kingdom Bacillati; phylum Actinomycetota; class Actinomycetes; order Glycomycetales; family Glycomycetaceae; genus Glycomyces; species Glycomyces endophyticus. The sequence goes on along the minus strand of NZ_BAAAQF010000010.1, from coordinate 298,280 downwards.
ACGCGCGGGGCCGTGCCGCCGTCCTCCACAGCCTGTCCTACATCGAAGAGCGCCTTGGGAACTACGCGGCCGCGCTCGCCCACTCCGAAGAGGCCCTCGCCGTCGACCGCGAACGCGGCTTCCGCGGCGGCCAGGCCCGCGCCCTCAACGAGGTCGGCTGGCTCCTCGCCCACCTGGACCGCGTCGACGAGGCCCTGGCTCCGTGCCTGGAGGCCCACGCGATCTTCGAGGAGCTCGGCGACCGCGGCAAGGCCGCGCACGTCGCCGACAGCCTCGGCTACCTCCGCCACCGCCTCGGCGACCACGCGGGCGCGCTCGCCGACTTCGGGCGCGCGGCCGACGAGTTCCGGGCGCTCGACCGCCCCTTCGAACTGGCCGGCACCCTCGACCGCATCGGCGACGTCCACCTCGACGCCACCGGCCCCGACGCCGCCGCGGCCGTCTGGCAGGAGGCCCTGGACCTCTACACCGACCTCGGCCACGGGAACGCCGAGGAGGTCCGGGCCAAACTCCACGGACTCGACCGGCCGGACCCCGCTGACCGCCGAGACGCATGCTGAACGCGATCCGCTGAGAGTCCCTTCAGGACTCACCCGCGTCAGGCCGCAGTGCGGCCGGGGCGGTGCCGGACTCGGCACCGCCCCGGCAAGCGGTGGTCGCCGGTGGCGCCGCTAGCAGGCTCGGACCCCGTCGGCGCGGTCGGTCTTGTCGTCGCCGACGTCCGTGCTCGAAGTGGGGGCGGGCGCGGAGGTCCAGAGCGGGACCCATCCGAGCAGGTCGATCCAGTTGTAGACGGTCGTCCGGACGCCGCCGGTCTGGTTGTCGTGGTAGGAGGTCGCCATGTCCCGGAAGTACGGCTCGGTCTTGCTGAGCTGGTGGATGAAGCCGCACTCGGTGAACCGGACTCGGACGCCTTCGAAGTGCTCGTGCTCGTAGAGGCACGTCCATCCTCGGGGGCAGTTGCGGTAGCCGTTGCCGTATTCGACCTCGTCGGGGCCGAGCGCGACGTCCTCGCCTTCCATCGGGATGGTGAGGACCATGGTGCCGTCGTCCCAGGCGATCTCGTTCTCGCTGATCTGGACGCCGTCCGGCGAGTTCGCCAGCACGGTGTCGATCAGTGCCTGGACGGTGTCGACCTCGGGATCGGAGGCGGCGGCGGGCTGGACGCCGAACGCGGCGGTGAGGGTCATGAGCACAGCGGCGAACACCGCTGCGAGTGTTGCGCCCCTTCGAGGGCGGATTGATCGATGGATGAGCATGCAGGGCCTTTCTGCGGATGGTCGGATGCCGGGGCGATGCCCGGCATCTCCCAGTGAACCGACGCTCGCCGCGTGTGAGAAGTGATCGTTGCAATCCGCTGGAATTCGCACCCGTCATGGGAGACGGACGAGCGCCGGCGGCTCCGAGGTCATTCGTCGGCGCCGCGTCGCTGTCCTGCCTGCCATGCCGTCCAGAGCCGGGCGTAGCGGCCGTCGGCCGCGAGGAGTTCGGTGTGCGTGCCGGTCTCGACGATGCGGCCGGCGTCCATGACGAGGATCAGGTCGCAGGCGGCGGCTTGGGCGAGGCGGTGGGCGATGACTAGGCCGGTGCGGCCGGTGACGACGGCGTGGGAGGCGTGGTCGAGCTGGTCGGCGTGGGTGGAGCCGGCTTCGGCGGTGGCTTCGTCGAGGATGGCCAGGTCGGGGTCGGCCAGGAGGAGGCGGGAGAGCGCGAGCTGCTGCGCCTGGGCGTCGGTGAGGGGGTGGCCGCCGGTGCCGACCAGGGTGTCGAGGCCGTCGGGGAGGAGAGCGAGGAGTCCGGTCGCGCCCGTGGCGGCGAGGGCCGCGTGGATGTCGTGGTCGGTCGCGGCGGGGGCGGCGAGGGTGAGGTTGTCGCGGACGGTTCCGGCGAACACGTGGACCTCCTGGGAGATCACCGCGGTGCGCTCGGGGCGGGCGACGGTGCCGGTGCGGGGGAGGTGGATGCCGGCGATCACCGCGGCGAGGGTCGTCTTGCCCGCTCCGGATGCGCCGACGACCGCGACGCGCCGCCCGGCCGGGAGGTGGAGGGTGAGGTCGTCGAGCACACGAGGGCCGTCGCCGTAGTCGAAGACGACGCCGCTGAGCGAGACGGCGGCGTCCGCATGCAAAGCCGTGGGCGGTGAAGGCGCCGCCGGGATGGTCACGACGCCGACCATGCGGTTCAGGGAGGCGAGGGCGGACTGGAGGGTGTCGACCACGAACAGCAGCTGGTTCACCGGCCCGAGCAGGCGCAGCACCAGGAGGACGGCGGCGGTGGCGGCGCCGACCGTGGAGGCGCCGCGGTCGATGAGGACGAAGCCGACGACGAGCACGGCGGCCAGGCTGAGGCATTCGCCGAGGTTCAAGCGGGCGTTGAGCATGCTCTGGACGGTGCGTGCGCGGAGCGCGTGGACCGCGACGGCCCAGGAGGCGGCCATGACGGCGCGGTGCCGCCGCTCGCCGAGCCCGTAGCCGAGGACGGTGGCGTAGCCGCGCTGGGATTCGAGGATCTGCTGGGCGCGGGCGCTCATCGCCGCCCGTTCGGCGCCGTACACCCGCGGACCGGTGCGCAGGTACCACCGCATCGCGAGCGCGTAGACGGGGAGGACGACGGCGAACGCGGCGGCGAAGGGCCACTCCAGGGCCGCGAGTCCGCCGAGCGACACCACGATCGTGAACACGGTGACCGTGAGCACGGGGATCACCGCGGGCGCGGCGTCGGCCACTGCGGTGACGTCGTCGCTGGACCGCGACACCAGGTCGCCGGTCCCGGTCCGCTCCACCCGGTGCTGCGGGAGGGTCAGGGCGCGGCCCACGAGCGCTTCGCGGAGTCCGGCGAGGACGGCGTGGTAGACGCGGGTGGCGAGCACGGTCGTCACCGCGGTGCCGATCGCGCCGAGGACCGCCGAGACCGCCATGACGGCGGTGATCGCGAGGACGGTGCCGAGACCGGCGCCGCCGGCCTGGACCCGGTCGATGAGGAGTCCGATGGCGAGGGGCCCGATCAGGTCGACGGCGGTGCTGACGACCCCGAGCACGCCGACGGCGGCGAGCCGGAGCCGGTGCCCGCGGCTGCGGCGCCACAGCTCCCGGGCGGTCCGGCGGCCGGTCGCGACGGGCAGCCCGACCGCGGTCGTCACGGCGTCCTCGGTCATGCGGTCGCCGCCCCGCCGTGGACGGTGGCGCCGAGTGCCGGCTCCAGGTGGTCGACGACGCGGTCGCAGGCACCGAGCAGCGCCGGCGACGAGGCGATCAGCAGGGTCGAGCGGCCTGCGCGAGCGCCGGCCAGCCGTTCGGCGACGGCCTGCTCGGTGACCGAGTCGACCGCGGTGGTCGGGTCGTGGAGCACCAGCACCGGTGCGTCGGTCGCCAGGGCGCGGGCGAGCGCGACCCGCTGCCGCTGGCCGCCGGAGAGGCGGTTGCCGTCCTCGCCGACCGGGCTGTCGAGATCGGCGGCGAAGTCGCCGCACGCCGCCGCCTCGAACGCGCGGTCCAGCAGCTCGGGCCTGCCGCCGGCGGTGAGGTTGTCGCGGATCGTGCCGGTGAACAGCGTCGCCCGATGGGGGGAGACGGTCACCCGCGACCGGTACTGCGCGGGGGAGAGGCCCCGCGCCGGGCGATCGCCCAGGCGCACTTCGATGTCGACGTCGGCGTGCGGGTCCAGCAGCGCGCCTGCGATCCGGGCGGCGAGGCGGTCGTCCGCGCGCACCCCCACCAGTTCACCGGGCTTCACCCTGATGCACGTGCCGTCCACATCGATCTCCAGCGTGTCCGTAGTCGGCGGAGCGCCGTTCGCGTCCCCGTTCCGCGGTGCGGTGCGTGCGTCCCTCAGCACATCGAGGATGCGCGCGGACGAGGCGCGGGCCCCGGCGAGGTTGGGGATCGAGACGTTCGCGATCGACTGGATCTGCGGCAGCAGCGCCTGGGCGAGGCCGACGGCGGCGATGAGCGCGCCCGTGCTGATCCGCCCCTCCGCGGCGAACCAGCCCGCCAGCCCCACCACCGAGGCGACGAACATGCCGCTGACCGCCCCCGAGCCGACGAGGAACCGCCCCAGCAGGCCCGCGTTGCGCTCGGCCCCCGCGAGCGCCTCCCGGCTCGCCTGCCGGTAGCGCCTGGCGGCCTCCGCCTCGGCCCGCACGCCCTTGACGACCCGGTAGCCGGCCACCAGGTCCGCGGCCCGTCCGACCGTGGACGCCAGCAGCCCCTGGTACTCCCGGGTGTCCCGCGAGTACCGCTCGCTGAGCAGGCCCATCGCCCACACCGCGACCGGCGCCCCCACCAGCAGCATCAGCCCGAGCGCCCAGTGCGTCGCCAGCAGCGACGCCGCGATGAACCCGATGGCGGCGATCCTCGCCGCCGGCATGATCAGCAGGATGCCGCCGTTGGCGACCCGGGCGACGTCGCCGGTCATCACCGACACGACCGCGCCGTCCGGGGCGCGGGCCGCCCCGCCGGCCGGGTGGAGCACAGCAGCTGAGAGGGTGCCGCGGAGCCGGTGCTGGAGCACCTGCACCATGTACGCGGTCAACCGGTTCGTGACCTTCGCCGCCCCCGTCAGCACCAGGTACAGGGCCGCCAGCACGCCGAGCCAGGACAGCAGGCCGCCCGCGTCCCCGGTCGCCAGCGCCCGGTCGATCGCGAGCCCCATCACCACCGGGACCGCCGCCTCGCCGACCTGCCACACGATCGCCAGCAGCATCGCGGGGACGGCGATCCGCTTGGCCGACAGGACGACGCGCCACAGGAACCGGCCCGGCGAGGTCGCCGCGCCCGCCTCGAAGGGCCGCGTCTCGCGGGGCTCCGGCGGGGCGTGCACGAGCACCGGCAGCCGGCGGGTCAGCCTCCCCCGTCCCAACCCTGCCGGGTCGGCGTCGGGGCGAGCGGTCACCGAGGACTCCGGGCCGGACTCGTGCCGCGCGGTTCGGCCGCGGGCGGGAAGCACCAGCGCAGGGCGTCGGCGAAGAGCCCCCGCCACCACGCGTAGTCGTGCCCGCCCGCGAACTCCAGGTAGCGCGTGTCGTAGCCCTTCCCGGTGAGCACCTCGTCCAGCCAGCGGCTGTGGGTGATCGAGCCCTCCAGCTCGCCGACGTCGTGGAAGAGCCGGATCGGCGCCCGTGCGGCGGCCTGGAAGTCGGCGATCAGCATCGGCACCGGGGCGCGGCCAAGCAGATCTATGCCGTTGCCCCACTTGATGTCAGGGTGGTACCCGCACGACGGGGACTGCATGACGACGTTCCCGAACGACGCCGGGTGGTGCAGCGCCGTCCATGCGGCGCACAGGCCGCCGAAGCTCTCGCCGGCGAGCGCCGCGTCGGCGGGGTCGTGCGAGAGCGAGTACCGCTCGCGAAGCCACGGCAGCAGTTCCTCCACCAGCATCCGGGAGAATCCCCGATCGCAGAGCAGCTCCCGGTAGCGCTGCGAGCCGAGCGCGTCGACGAGCACGACCGCGCAGGGCCGGACGAGCCCGGCGCGGACGAGGGCGTCGCGAACGCTCGGTGCGCTGTGGTCGGGCGTCCCGTCCAGATGGACCACGAACGGCAGCGCGTCCCCGGCGGCGAGTTCCCCGGGAGGCATCGAGACCCAGACGCGGCGCTCGTTCCCCAGGACCGCGCTCGCCAGCACGGCCGACTCCGAGTGCGGCGCCGGCCCCGCCTCGGCCTGCGCGAGCCAGGGCAGCGGCGCCGCGTCGGGCAGCACCGCCACCGACGACCCGGAGAACCGCTCCTCCGGGTACTCCGCGAACCTCGGCGGCGGATTGAACGGGTCCGGAACCTGCTCCTCCCGCCCGGCCGCGTCGCGCCGCGTGAACACGTAGGAGAGGCGCAGATCGGCGCGCATCCGCAGCGTGAGGACGCGGAACGGCGTCCCGGGCACCGCCGTGAACTCCTCGTCGACCGTGTTGCGGCCGATGCGGGGGCCGATGACGACCGCGAGGGCGACCGCCGCGGCGTCGCCTGGTTCGTCGACGAAGGTCACGTCCACCTCGCCGTCGCGGACCGGCCCGACGAGCGGAGTGCTCGCTTCCGCGAGGTGCCGCCTGAACCGCTCGGGGCTCCACTCGCCGGTCGACAGCTTCTCGACGGCCGGGTTGGTCATCGCTCCTCCATCGTGGCCACGGGATGCCGGGTCCGGTCCCGGCCCAGCGGCACCACCTGCGGGGTGCCGGCGACCGGGTCGGGCACGACCAGGCAGCGCAGGCCGAAGACCTCCTCGACCAGGTCGGCCGTGACGACCTGCTCGGGGGTGCCCTCGGCGACGATCCGGCCGTCCTTCATGGCGATCAGGTGGGTGGCGTAGCGGGCGGCGTGGTTCAGGTCGTGCAGGACGGCGACGAGCGTGTGGCCGACGTGGTGCAGGTCGGTGAACAGCTCCATCAGCTCGATCTGGTGCGTGATGTCCAGGAACGTGGTCGGCTCGTCGAGCAGCATGATCCCGGTGTGCTGCGCGAGCGCCATCGCCACCCACACCCGCTGCCGCTGCCCGCCCGACAGCTCGTCCACCGGGCGCCCGGACAGGTCGGTCACCGAGGTCTGGCGCATCGCGCGCACCACGGCCGCCTCGTCGGCCTCGGTCCACTGCCGAATGAACCCCTGGTGCGGGTAGCGGCCGCGGGCCACCAGGTCGGCGACGGTGATGCCGTCGGGGGTGATCGAGGCCTGCGGCAGCAGTCCGACGCGCTTCGCGACCTCCTTCGTCTTGAAGGAGTTGATGTCGGCGCCGTCGAGGACGACCCGGCCGGCCGACGGCTTCAGCAGGCGGGACAGCCCGCGCAGCAGCGTGGACTTGCCGCACGCGTTGGGGCCGATGATGACCGTGAACGACTTGTCGGGGATCGCCGCCGACAGGCCCTCGCTGATGACGCGCTTGTCGTAGCCGATCGTCGCCGACTCCACGCGCAGGCGCGGCTCGCCGACCGCAAGCCCGGTGGCGGTGCTCTCGGTGTTCATAGTCGTCTCCTGGCTTCGATGAGCAGCAGCCAGCCGAGGTAGCCGCCGCCGAGCATGACGGTGATGATCCCGACCGGCAGCGGGGTCGGGGCGAGGTGCTGGGCGATGAAGTCCGCCGCCAGGCACAGCAGCGCGCCGACGAGCGCGGCGGGGGCGAGGCCGGCCCGCGCGGTGCGGGCCAGACGCCGGGCGATCTGAGGCGCGACCAGGGAGATGAACACGATCGGCCCCGACGCCGCCGTGACCGTCGCCGTCAGCGCCACCGCCACCACGATCAGCCCCAGGCGGGCCGAGGCGACCCGGACCCCTTGGGACGCGGCGGCGTCGTCGCCCAGCTCCATCTGCTGCATCGGCCGGCTCAGCACGCCCGCGAGCACCAGGAGCACGGCGATCCCGGCGCCGCCGAACGCGACCTGGGCCCAGGTGACGCCGTTGAGCGACCCCGCGCCCCACGCGGCCGCGGCGATCGCCCGGTCCAGCTCGGCCTTGAGGATCAGCCAGGTGTTCAGCGAGTCGAGCATGGCGGAGACGCCGATGCCGACGATGATCAGCCGGAACCCCTGCACCCCGCGCCGGTGGGCGAGCAGGTACACCACGACGGCGCTGGCCAGCCCGCCGATCAGGGCGCCGCCGACCAGCTGCCAGTAGGTGCCGTTGACGATCAGGATCACGATCAGCGCGCCGGTGTAGGAGCCCTGCGTGAACCCGATGATGCCGGGGTCGGCGAGCGGGTTGCGCAGCAGCGACTGGAGCAGTGCACCGCTGACGCCGAGCGCGGCGCCGAACACGAGCGCGGCCGCCACGCGGGGCAGCCGCCACTCGACCACGATGTCGCGGACGAGCCCGGTCCGGCCGCCCGCGAGCGCGGCGAGCACGTCGCCGGGGCTCAACCGGAGGGAGCCGGTCATCAGCGCGAGCACCGCGATGCAGGCGACCGCGATCGCGAGCGCGGCGCAGACGACGACCGTTCGCCACTCGAGCCGCATCGCGACGCCGCGGCGGCGCAGCACCAGCACGCGCCGTCCGAAGTCCACGCGTTCCGCGGGCGCCGCTCCGGTCGAGCGGGTGCCCGACACGTCAGTGCTCACAGTCCGCTCGCCCGCTTCCGCCGCACGAGGACGAGGAGGACGGGCGCGCCGACGAACGCCGTGATGACGCCGACGGGGATCTCGCTGGGCCGCATCACGATGCGGCCCAGGATGTCGGCGGCGAGCAGCAGGCTCGGGGCGAGGACGGCGCTGTAGGCGAGGATCCACCGCTGGTGCGGGCCGGCGATCCAGCGGGCCACGTGCGGGATCATGAGCCCGACGAACCCGATGGGACCGGCGATCGCGGTCGCGCCGCCGGCCAGCAGCGTGAGCGCGGCGACGGCGAGCACGCGGGTGCGCATCAGGCGCACGCCCTGGGCCTTCGCCAGGTCGTCGCCGAGGGCCATGGCGTTGAGGGGACCGGCCACCGCGAACGCGAGGGCGAGCCCGATCGCGAAGAGCGGCAGGACCGGCCACACGACGTCGAGGGGGCGGCCGACGATCGAGCCGGCGACCCAGGACCGCATCGCGTCGAACGCGTCCGAGTCCGTGAGCTGCAGCGCGTCCCTGGCGCCGCCGAGCACCGCTCCGACGCACACCCCGGCCAGCACCATGACCACCGGCGACCGGCCGTGCCGGGTCGAGCCCAGGGCGAGCACGAGCAGCGTGACCGCCAGCGCCCCCGCGAACGCGAACCACATGTAGCCCTGCACGCCGGTGATCCCGAACAGGCCCACGGCGACCGTGACCGCGAACGAGGCGCCCGCGTGCACGCCGAAGAGGCCGGGATCGGCCAGGGGGTTGCGCGTCACGGCCTGGATCAGGGCCCCCGCGACCCCGAGCGCCGTGCCGACGACGAGCCCGACCGCCGTCCTCGGCAGCCGGTAGTCGCGGATCGCGAACTGGTCGATGTCGGCCGACGGGTGGACCACGGCGTCCCACACGACCGTCGGCGCGATCGAGGTCGACCCGATCATGACGCTGAGCACGAGCAGGATCAGCAGCGCCGCGAGCGCGGCGGTCAGGCCGAGCGCGCGGCGGCGCGGTCCGGGCACCGCCACGGTGCCCGGACCGGTGTGGCGCAGGGTGAGAGCTGCCACTACTACTCGGTCGGCAGGGTCGCCAGAGCGGTCTCGAGCGAGTCGAGGTACTGGAGGACGGAGCCGTAGGAGTTGTTGCCGGGGCAGAAGAGCCCGAGCGCGCGGCCGGAGCCCACGGCCGGGAGCGCCTGCCAGGTGTTGGTCTCGACCACGGGCGCGAACGACTCGGTCGGGTTGCCCTCGGCGTCGACCGGGTAGGTGATCACGTCGTACTCGGACAGCCCCGCGATCTGCTCGAACGGCAGGGACGTCCAGCCGAGGGGGTCTTCGCCTTCGGCGGCCTGGGGGAAGGTCATGCCGAGGTCGCCCTGGGCGATCTCCACGCAGCCGAAGTCCGAGATGGAGAAGGTGCCGGGGTCGGAGCTGGACCAGCGGTCGACGTTGACGAACGAGGTGTCTGCGATGATCGCGCTGTAGGTCGTCTGGATGCCGGCGATCTGCTCCTCGAAGGCCGCCTTCTGCTCGCTGAGCGCGTCGGACACGTTCCCGGCCTCGGCGAGGCCGTCGGCGAGGGCCTTCCACTCGACGTCGAGGCCCCAGAAGACGGTCGGGGCGATCGACTCCAGCCGCTCTTGGAGCGGCTCGAACTCGCTGGCGGGGAACTGGGCCAGGATGAGGTCGGGTTCGAGGGCGACGAGCGCCTCCATGTCGACCTGGTCGGCGCTGGACGCGAGGACCGTGGCCTCCGCGTAGGTCGCCTGCTGCCCCTCGGGGATGAGCTCCAGTTCGGAGCCGCTCACCTCGGTGACCGCCACCGGCTCGCCGCCCATGTCGATGAACGGCAGGGTCGTGTTGCCGATGGTGACGACCCGCTGCGGGTCGGCGGGCACCTCGACGGTGCCGTTGTCGGCCTGGACGGTGCGGGTCGCGACGTCCGCCGACGCGTCGTCGGATTCGCCGCCGCCGCAGGCGGTCAGGGCGAGGCTGGCGGCGAGCAGGCCGGTGGCCAGGGCCGCGGCCCGGCGTCGCTGGGGGATCTTGGACATGGGTGGTGCTCTCTTCTCGGGTTCGGTTCGGGTTCTCGGGGGGCGTGGCTACTCGACGGCCGGTCGAGCGGTCGGGGGGCGGGTCGGGACGAGTTCGCGGACGACCGTTCCCCAGCCCACGGTGTGCGTCTGGACGCAGGTCAGGCCGGCGGCGGCGATCACGGCGTCGAGTTCGGCCCCGGTGCGCATGCCGGAGCCGTGGACGGCGAGGGCGAGCAGGTCCGCTTCGCCGTCGTGCTCGTCGAGGTCGTCGACGTCGTAGGTCTCCTCGATGAGCAGCACCCGGCCGTCGGGGGCGAGGCGCTCGGCCGCCCGGCGCAGGGCGTGCGCGGCGTCGGCGTCGGGGAGCGCTTTGAACGCGCGGCTGATGAACACCGCGTCCGCCGCCGGGCTCGGCTCGAAGACCGACTGCTCGACCACGGCGACCCGCTCGCGCTGCGCCTGCTCGGGGATGGTGTCGGGCAGGTCGCGGCGCACCCAGTCGGCCTGCGCGGGCAGGGCGCAGATCGTCACCCGCAGGTCCGGGCGGGCGGCGGTGAACTCGCGGGCCTGCGCCGCCGCGCCGCCGGAGTGGATCACGAGGTGCCCGACGCCCGCGAGCAGGTCGGACTTCGCGATCGGTTCGGTCAGGGCGGGTTGGAACCGCGCCAGGCGCTCCAGGTAGCGGTCCTCGTAGTCCTGCTCGGCGCGCACCTCGGCGAACGTCCGGCCCGTCACCGACCGGTAGGCCGCCCGCCCGGTCCGGACGGACTCGGTGAGCCCCAGGATGCCGAGCATCTCGCGGCCGACCACGCCTGCCGGGTGCAGCGCGTCGACCATGAAGTCGTTGGTCAGCACCTCGCCCACCGGCGCCAGCCGGTAGCGGCCGGGTCCGGTCTCGGCCACGACGTCGAGGGCGCGCAGGTAGCGCAGCAGCTTGCCAAGCGCCCGGGCGTCGGCGCCGGTCCGGGCGGCCAGGTCGTCCACGTCGGCGACGCCGCGGGAGATCAGGTCGGGGAGTCCGAGTTCGACGGCGGTGCGGATCGCGATCGGCCGCACGAGCTCGGTCAGGTCGTGGAGCCGCTCGAACGGGGTGGCCGACTTCGCCGGGTCGGGCACGGCCGCGTCGGTGTCGAGGGCGACGACGTCGCCGCGCCGCCAATACCCGGCGAACTCGATGTCCCCCTTCGGCATCCCGCGGTCCTCGACCAGGTGCCGGCGGAGGTCCCGCACGGCGGTGTGCTCCCCGGCGACCCACGCGAACGCCCGCCCCTCCCACCAGTCGGCGTGCCTGACCGCGTCCACCAGGAGCGTGGTCGCGTCCGCCTCGCCGCCGCGCACCAGCCAGGTCACCTCCACGCCGGGCGGCGTGCGCAGCTCCAGCCGGTGGGCGTCCTCGGCGACCTCGATGAACACCTGCGCCCGCACGTCGCCCGGCAGCTCGTCGAGCAGGCGGGCGATCGCGGGGAGTGCGGTGTCGTCGCCGGCGACGACGAGCCAGTCGGCGCCCTCCGGCAGCGAGCGCGACGACGACGGGCCGTAGCAGTGGATCCGGTCGCCTGGCTGCGCCCGGTAGGCCCAGGTCGCGCCGACCCCGATGCCGTGTTTGACGACGTCCACGTGCAGCTCGCCGGCCTCGGCGTCCCAGCTCCGGACGGTGTAGGCCCGCGACAGGGGGCGCGGGTCCCGCGGATGGTCCAGGCCCTGCTCCCGCTGCACGGGCAGCACCGGCTCGGTCCGGCCGGGGTAGGGGAACACCAGCCGGACGTCGTCGTCGAATCCGAGCGAGTCGAAGGCGGGCTGCGGGTGGCCGTCAGCCGAGGTGAACTCGCGGAGCTGCGCGCCGGCCAGCGTGATCCGCCGCATCCCCGGCGTCAGGTCCGCCACCCGGACGACCTCGACCTCGCGCAGTGTCAACGCGTGCACGGTGAGTCGGCGTGAGGTCTTCGGCATGACGGGGACGGCCTTTCCGGTCGCTTCGAGGCTGACGAGGCCGCGTACCGCTGTCAGCAGGAGGGCCACGGCTAAGGTTAGGCAATCCTAATCTCAGATGGCGTGCGCAGGCTGCCGTATTGTTTAGGACCGTGGCCCCGTCACCGCTGCTCCCCGCCGACCCGAGCGACCCGCCGCCGATCCCGGCAGCCCGGGCGGACTCGACCGGGCACCCCCGCCGCCCGCTGCTCATCTGGGTCCGCACCGGCACCGCGCACGTGCGCATCGACGGCGACGCCGCGTTCCACCTCGAAGCCGGGCAGGGCGTCCTGATCCCCGCGGACGGCTGGCACCACCGCGCGGTCCTCACCGAACCGGGCACCGTCGCCTTCCCCCTGTGGCTCCACCCCGGCGACGCGCCGTTCGCGGAACCGACCCGGTTCGACGTCCCCGCCGACTGGCAGGACCGGCTCATCCAGCACTACAACCTCCAGGTCACGCCGCTGAGCGGCGGCGGGTACCTCCAGAGCGCGGTCGCCGACCTCCTCCGCCGCCCCTCGGCCGCGCGGCCCGCCGGCGGCGAGCCCTCACCGCTCGCGCCGCCGGAGATGCCCAGGGCCACCGGTGCCAGGTCCGTGGCCGAGCAGCTGATCCGCAACCCCGCCCTCGACCTCACCGTCGAGCAGTGGGCGACCAGGGCGCTCGCCAGCCCCCGCACGCTTCGCCGCGACTTCCTCGCGGGCACCGGACTCACCTTCGAGCAGTGGCGGCTGCGCAACCGGCTCATCGCGGCCGTCGAGTTCCTCGCCGCGGGCTACGACGTCGGCCAGGTCGCCGCACGGGTGGGCTTCGCCAGCCGCAACGGCTTCACTCGCGCGTTCGGCGAGCGGTTCGGCACGACGCCGCACGACTTCAAGCGGCGGCTCGCCGCCAGCCCCGCCGCCGTCGACCTGACGCAGCGCGCCGCGCTGGCGCGGCAGACCGGCGACCTCGTGCGCACCGTGCTGGGAGCGGACGCGTTCACCACCGCCCCCGATCCGCTGCCCGCCGCCCGCACGCCCCCGCACGCCAACGACTCGCACGTGCTCACCTGGATGTACCGCGGCAGCGGCTACGTCGACCTCGGCGGGAGCCGTTTCGAACGGCCGCGCGGGGTCGCCACCTGGATCCCCGCGGAGGCCGAGCACATCACCGGCCTCCGCGAGGACTCCATCTCGCTGCCGCTGGGAGAGGCCGGCACCGCCGACCTGCACCTGACCGAGCCCCTTCAGGTGCAGTTCTCGCCCGCCTGGAGCGACTACCTCATGTTCTGCTCCGTCAGCGCCCGGTCCGGGCTCCAGCCCGACGACTACGACCCCCGGCACATCCTCGGCCTGTTCGCCGAGCAGGTGGCGGCCCAGCGGGCGATGTCGGTCCCCATGCCCACCGACGGGCGCGCGCGTGCGGCCGCGATGGAATACCTGCGCCGCATCGGCACGCCCGGCGGCCCGGCCGAGGCCGGCGTCCCCGCCGACGTCCACCGGGCGTTCCGCGAGCAGACCGGCATGACCTTCGCCCGCTGGCGCTACGCCGCCCGCATGCGCATCGCCCGCGACCTGCTCGCCGGCGGCGCCAGGCCCAGCGCCGTCGCCCGCCGCGTCGGCTACACGCACCTGCCCACCTTCAGCGCCGCCTTCACCCGGTTCCACGGCCTCTCGGCGCGCGAATACCGCGAACGCGAGGCCGAGCAGCCCTAGCCTCCGGGACGCCAAGCGCCGCAACGGGTTCCATTGCCGCGGTGGTCCCGAGCGGCCGCCCGCGGAACATCCAAGGACGGGGGTTGCGAATCTTGGCTAATGGTGTTAGCTTTTTAGCTATGAATATTAACTTCGGTGCCACCCAGTTCCTCGAGATCGACGGCGAACGCCTCGCCTACGACGTCACCGGCGAGGGCCCCCTCGTCGTGCTCTTCCCGGGCATGGGCCAGAACCGCCACTCCTTCCGCGCGGTCGCCGAGCGGCTCGTCGCCGACGGCTTCCGGGTCGCCCGCGCCGACCTGCGCGGCCACGGCGAGTCCTCCGACGGGTGGGCCACCTACACCCGCACCGACGTCGCGAACGACCTCATCGCCCTCCTCCGCGCCCTCGGCGGCCCGGCGGTCGTGGCCGGACACTCCGTCTCCGGCGGGGCCGCGACCATCGCGGCCGTCCTCGAACCCGACCTGTTCGCCGGGATCGTCGAACTCAGCCCCTTCACGCGGGACCAGGCGTTCGACCTGAAGGGCATGGCCGCGAACGGCCGCTACCGCAAGGGCATGTCGCTCCTGCTGGGCACCGCGGCCTTCCGCAGCCTCCGCCTGTGGAACAAGTACCTCGACCACGCGATCCCCGGCACCCGGCCCGCCGACTGGGACGAGTACCGCGCCGCCGTCGACGCCGACCTCCGCCGCCCCGGACGCATGGCGATCGTCAGCCGCATCGGCATGTCGCCGACCGCCGACGCGGACGCGAAACTCGCCGAGCTGCGCGTCCCCACCGTCATCGTCGAGGGCGACCTCGACCCCGACTGGCCCGACCCGGCGGCCGAGGGCGCGGCCATCGTCGCGCGGATGCCCGAGGGCTACGGCCGCGTCGAGGTCGTCGAGGGCGCGGGGCACTACCCGCACGTCCAGTTCCCCGAGCGCGTCGCCGCCCTCATCGCCGCGCTCGCCCGCGAGACCGCCCGTGGCTAGGGCGAACCTCTCGACCGAGGCCGTCGTGGACCTGGCCGTCGGGCTCGTCGACGAAGACGGCTCCGCCGGCCTGACGCTCGCGAAGGTCGCCGCGGCGGCGGGGGTCTCCAGCCCGTCGCTGTACAAGCACGTGGCGAACCTCGCCGAGCTGCGGACGCTCGTGTCGGCCCGGGTCGCCGGCGAACTCGCCGACGCGGTCAAGACCGCCGGGGTCGGCCGCGCCGGCGAGGACGCGATCGGGGCCTGCATGCACGCCTGGCGCGACTACGCCCGCGCGCGCCCGCACCGGTACGCGGCCCTGATCCAGCGGCCCGAACCGCACACCGGGAAGGCGGCCCAGCCCTTGCTCGAATCCGTGTTCGCCGTCCTGCGCGGCCTCGACCTGGCCGAGGACGACCTCGTGCACGCGACCCGCTGCCTGCGCGCGGCCGTGCACGGCTTCGCGATCCTCGAGGCCGACGGCGGCTTCGGTCTGCCCGAGAGCATCGACGACAGCTTCGCCCTCATGGTCGACATGGTCGTCGCCAGCGTCCGCTCCCGCACCTGAACCGCCGAGTGCGGGAGCCGCTCCGGCCGCGGCGCCTCCAGCTCAGATCGGAGGGACGCCGTCGATGGTGGGGACGACCGGGCGGATGGAGCCGTCGGCGTTGAAGTAGAGCCGGTCGATCATGGTCTCGCGGTGGGTGCCGTCGCCGCCGGGTACGGCGAAGCGGTGGTAGGCGATGTACCAGGTGTCGGTGCCGGGGACCTGCACGACGGAG
Organism: Glycomyces endophyticus; assembly: GCF_039531525.1. Taxonomy (NCBI): domain Bacteria; kingdom Bacillati; phylum Actinomycetota; class Actinomycetes; order Glycomycetales; family Glycomycetaceae; genus Glycomyces; species Glycomyces endophyticus. The sequence goes on along the minus strand of NZ_BAAAQF010000010.1, from coordinate 282,835 downwards.
TGGTGGCCGGTGCCCTTGACGCCCAGTGCGAGGTCCTTCTGCAGGATGACGCCGGCGCGGGCGTTCCACGGCCCGGTGGGGGAGGAGCCGGTCGCGTACGCCACTCGGTAGTCCTCGGAGCGGGTGTCGTTCTCCGACCACATGAAGTAGTAGGTGGAGCCGCGCTTCACGACGAAGCTGCCCTCGTTGTAGCCGGTCGGCTGGTACGTGCGGACCTGGGCGGCGTTGAACGAGGTCATGTCGGCGTTGAGCTGGACCTGGTGCGAGGCGCCCTGGCCCCAGTACAGGTAGGACTGGCCGTTCGTGTCGGTGAAGACCGCCGGGTCGATCATCTGGCCCGAATACGATCCGGCCGCGACCAGGGGCCGCCCGAGGGCGTCGCGGAACGGCCCGACCGGGGAGTCGGCCACGGCCACGCCGAGGTGCTTGCGGGTGTCGCCGCTGGCGAGGCCGGCCGAGAAGTAGAAGTAGTACTTCCCGTTCTTCTCGGCGATCCCCGGCGCCCAGGCGGAGTTGTCGGCCCAGGAGACGTCGGCCGCCACGTCGAGGATCACGCCGTGGTCGGTCCAGTGGACGAGGTCCTTGGAGGAGAACGCCCGGAACTGGGTCCCGGACCAGCCGGCGAAGCCGTCGGTGGTCGGGTAGAGGTAGTACGTGTCGCCGAAGCGGACGATGTTCGGGTCGGCGAACAGGCCCGGCAGCGCCGGGTTGGCGATCGTGTCGAGCCGCCACTGCTGGTGCTGCGAGGCGCCGCAGTCCCACTGCCGGAGCCGGGCCCCGTTGGCCGTCGCGCCGTCGGTCACCTCCAGGCACTTGCCCGAGTGGCGGGCGACGAGCCGCGTATGCCCGCTCCCGGCGTCCTGGATCTGCCACTGCTGGTTCAGCCCGCTGTGGCACGCCCACTGGAACACCATGGCGCCGTTGGCGGTCGAGCCGCCGTTGACGTCGAGGCACTTGCCCGAGTGCCCGGCGGCGACCTGGACGTAGCCGTTGCCGAGGTCGCGCAGGCGCCAGAGCTGGTTGGCGCCGTTGTTGCAGTCGTACTGCCCGATCGGAGCACCGTCCGCAGTGGACCCGCTAATGACGTCGGCACACCGCCCCGAGTGGCGGGCGACCAGTTCGACCGCCGCCCCGCCGACCGGATCGGGGACGGCGGCGGCGGGCGCCGCGCCGGCGAGCGCCAGCACCAGCCCCAGGACGGCGGCGAGCACGGTCGGCAGGACTCTTCTCATGGGGCGCTCTCCTCGAGTGCGGAAGCTGATGGGGCGCACCGGCTCGTGCGCGGCCGATGAATGGTTATCGGTAACAGGTCCATGATCGACGCCGCGCCCCAAATAGTCAAGAACTTCGATGTAATTTCGACGGCTCCCGGGACTCCGCCGCCGGCACCGGATCAGGTGAACAGGCGCGCGACGAGTTCGCCCCGGCTGGAGACCTCGGTCTTGTCGAAGACGGCCTTGAGGTGGTCGCGGACGGTGTGCGGGGAGATGAAGAGCGCCGCGGCGATCTCGGCGGTGGGGCGGCCGCGGGCGATGAGGCGGGTGATCTCCAGTTCGCGAGGGGTCAGGCCGTAGGCCTCGGCGGCCATCGCGCCCGTGTCGGCGGCCGCGGCCCGCTCGATCACGAACGCCACCGGGCCGGGGCGCCCCTCGGGGCCGCTGAGGCACGAGGCGTGGCATACCAGCCATTGCCCCGCAACGGTTCTGATGCGGATCCGCGCGCCGCCCCGGTCGCGCCCGCCCGCGATCGCGCGCGCCTGCATCGCGGTGGCGACCACCCAGATCGGCAGCCGCAGGCCCAGCGCCGACGCCGTCGACGGGCCCTCGGGGAGCGTCGCGAGGTGGTGCCGCGCCTCCTCGTTGATCGACGTCGCCTCGCCGAAGGCGTCGAACAGCACCAGCCCCGGTGCGGGCGAGTCGGTCCCGACTCCGGACGCGGACGGGCGGGCGAAGCGGCGCAGCCGCTCGGCGAGCGGGCCGGAGAGGCTCGCGACCGCCGCGGTCTCCTCCGGGCCGAACGGTTCGCCCGCGCCCATGCGGAACAGGCTCACCACGGCCCAGGGCCGGTCGCCGACCCGGAGCACGGCCCGCAGCTCGTCGTCCACGCCCTGGGCGCTCAGCATCCGCCGGTAGCGCGCGCTGCGCGCGGGCAGGTCGCCGGTCACCGCGCGCAGGCCGGCCGCGGGGACGGCGGCGCGGGCGAGCTCGCGGAACGGGACGACGTTCTCCTCCAGGAGCTCGCTCTCCCAGTACTCGGCGCAGCGTTCGGAGGCGCCGAGGTTCTCCACCACCATCGGGGCCGTGATGAGGCCGGTCTCCGGATCGGTCGCCGCCCAGACCGCCGCGTCGAACGGCACGAACCGCCGCAGCCCGACCGACGCCCGGGCGAACAGCTCGCGAGCGTCCCCGGCCCGGTCCGCGGCCGCGATCAGGTCGGTGCGGAGGCGTGCGGCGGTCATCGTGGTCCTCCTGTCGGCGTCCCGGCAAGTCTGCCCCGCCCGGTCCTCCGCGCCCACCCCCCGAATGAGGGGATGGCCGCCCCGCGATCGCCCGAGTTCAGGGGATGGGGCCGGGAGAGCGGGACGACGAGACTCGAACCGACTCCGAGTCGTTCAGGAGCGCAACGAAATCAGAGAGGCCATCATGGACATTGCGATCATCGGAGCGGGAGCCGCTGCGGTCGGCATGCTCGACGCGTTGGCGGCCCGCGCCGCCGGGCCCGGGAGGATCACGGTGTTCGAGCCGTCTCCCCACCTGTGGCGGGGCCGCCCCTACGGACCGGACCTCGAATCGGTGCTGGTCAACGCCCCGCCCGCCATCATGTCGATCCGGCACGGCGACCTCGGGCACTACGCGGCGTGGCTCGGCGGGCGCGCCGCCGAGCACCTCGACCCGCTGCTGGGCGAGCCGCTCGTGCCCCGCGCGCTCTACGGCGAGTACCTGGAGCACACCGCCGAGACGGCGCTGGCGGCGCTGCGCGAAGCCGGCTGGGAGGTCCGCGTCGTCCGCTCCCGCGTCACCGGCGCGACCGGGGCCGGGACCCGCATGGTCCTCGGCACCGAGGACGGACAGCGGCACGAGGCCGATCACGTGGTCCTCTGCGTGGGCGGCGGAACCCCGCCGGACCTGTACGGCCTCGACGGCGCCCCCGGCTTCGCGGGCGACCCGTACCCGCTGCGCCGCACCCTCGACCGGATTCCCTCCGGCAGCGACGTCGGCGTCATCGGCAGCGGCCTGACCGCGGTCGACGTCGTCGTCTCGCTCGCCGCCCGCGGACACACCGGCCGGATCTCGCTCCTGTCGCGCAGCGGCATGCTGCCTCACGTCTGGCAGCGCCCGGTAGAACGGCAGCCGCGGTTCGTGACGACCGACCGCGTCGCCGCGCTGCACCGCGAACGCGGCACGGTCGCGCTCGACGACCTCGTCGGCCTGCTGCGCGACGAGATCGATTCGGCAGGAGAGGACTTCGCGGCGTTCACCGCCGAGCTGCTGGCGGCCGAGACCGACGATCCGGTCCGGCGGCTGCGCGCGCAACTCGACGCCGTCGACGACCACCGCATCGGCCGCCGGTTCCTCCAGCTGACGGCGCACACCGTCGGCCCCTACGCCTGGCGGCTGCTCCCCGCGGCCGACCGGGCGCGGCTGCGGCGGCGCCTCCGCACGGCGACCGGCGTCGCCTCCCCGATGGTCCCGGTGAACGCATCGATCCTCATGCGGCTCTTCGACTCCGGTCAACTCGACGCCGTCGCGGGAGTCCGCGCGATCGAGGCGGTAAACGGGCGGTTTCATATATCCGGGGACCAGGGGCGGCGCACGACCGCCGTCCTCGTCAACGCCGTGAACCCCGCCCCGCAGTCGATCCCCCGCGGAGCGGCCCAACTGGTCGACGCCCTGGCCGCGGACGGCACGGCCGCGCTGCACCCCGACGGCGGCCTGGCCTCCACGGATCCGCGCCTCCACGTGATCGGCGACCTCGCCGCCGGCGGCTCCTTCATCACGTCGAGCATCCCGGCCGTGGCCTTCCAGTCCGCCCGCGCCGCAGCAGCGGTCACGGCCGCCTCCGACAGCGGCCGCGCCCTGTCAGGATGAGCCCCGAACCGCCGGCCCGCGGCGGCACAGGCCGCCGCGGGCCGTGGCCTTATTCGTTGAAACCCTGGTAGGCGCACGGGACGAGCGCGTGGCACAGCCGCATCCGGTAGGGGACGCCGGTGATCACGTCGAATCCGAAGCTCTCGTACGTCCCCGCTCCGGAGTCGTTGTTCTTGCACTTGACGGTGGTCCAACCGACCCTCGGCGCGTAGGCCTGAAGGCAGCCCTCGACGCTGTAGCCGTCCTTGAGCGAGTCGTAGACCCGGAACGAGTCCCCGTCGTCCACGTGCTGCATCGCGCCGACCTGACGGCCGTCGATGTCGGACAGGATCAGCCAGGTGTCGGCCGCGAAGGCCGCGCTCCCCGTCCCTGCGATGAGACCGACGGCAACGGCGCAGGTGATCGCGAGCCGTGCTGCCAACTTCTTGAGCATCGTTGCTTCTCCTCGTGTCGCATCCGATCACGTCGGTCCGGCCGACGTGAGCCAACGACATTGGATACCTGCAAGAAGCTCGGTCCGGTTGCCTGCGAACTATGGGAAATGTTGCGCCGCAACCAGTCCAGTGGTGTCAGCCCTGTGGGCCGGGGTCGAACGCCTCACCGGCACCGCCGTGCCCGCCCCGCTGTGGCCAGTGCGGCGACTCGGACCGGTGCTCCCGTCGCCTGACGGTGCGCTCGTGCCGCGGCCTTCAGGCCCTCACCAGGGCCGCGGCGGGGCCGGCTCGTCCGGCAGGGGCCGGACCGGGTCGTTCGGCTCCGGCGGGTCAGGCGGGCTCGGCTGCGTGGGGTCGGGCTCGTGCGGGTCGCCGGGCACCGGCTGGAGCGGGTCGGGCGGGCCGGGGACCGGGTCGCCCGGTCCGGGCTTCTGCGGCTCGATGCCGTCCTCGGTGTACGGGCCGGAAACGTCTGACATGGCTCCTCCTTCGTTCCACCTCGGATTACCCCGCGATTCGCCGGATATGCGAAGATCCCGGCCGCGCGAGGCCACCCAGCGGCCGAAGCGAGACAAGCGGACCCGTCAGGCCGCGGCCCGGGCGTCCTGCGAGGCCCGGCCCACGACCTCGACGACCGCGATGAACAGCGCCACGACCAGGGCGACCGTCAGGACCCCCGAGACCCCGGGGTGGCGCCACAGCACCAGCCACAGCAGCCCGGCCGCGACCGCCGCGAACTCGATCGGGCGGCGCGAGCGGAACACGAACGCCCCGAACGCGCCGAACCCGAGCCCCGCTCCCGCGAGCAGCCGCGCGAGGCCGTCCCGGGCACCGAGGGCGAGGCGCCTGACCGCCGTCGCCGCCGCACCCGGCCCGAGGAGCCAGCAGGCGAGGGCGACGATGAGCGCGAGGACGGCGATGGTCTGCGCGCCGCCGATGAGGAAGCGGGTCAGCGCCGTGTACAGGTTCGCCGCCGCCGTCGGCGACTGGACGGCGTCCCCGAGGCCAGCGAGGTACGCGCTGCGCCCGATGGAGACCGCGCCCCACAGGAGGAGCATCCCGACCGCCAGGAACAGCGCGCCCAGGCCGAGCCCGCGGCGGCGGGACGGCGCGATCGCGACCCCCGCGGCCAGCAGCGCCAGCGCGGCGATCGGCAGCACCCACGCCGCGGCGTTGAGCAGGGCGGCCGCGACCTGGAGTTTTGGGAACGACTCGGAGGTGGCGACGGTGAAGGTGACCGACAGCTCGGGCAGGCGCGCGGCCAGGTCGAACCCGGCGGCGACCAGGCGCGCCTTCGCCGCGTCCAGGACCGGTCCGAGATCGAGCACGAGGTCGTTCCCGTCCAGCGACAGGGCGCCGTCGCCGTCGCCGGTGAGCAGCCTGACCAGCGAGGTATGCGCGGTCCGGTTGGCCTGGCGCCACAGCTCGGTGAACTGGTCGGAGTGGACGACGGCCTGGACCTGGTCGTCGATGAAGGAGTTGACGCCCGAGGCGAGCGGTGCCGCGAGCCGGTCGAGGACCTCCGGTCCGCCCTTGGTCTGGACGGCGTCGACCGCCTCGGCCACGAGCGCCTCCACGTCGAGCGCCCCGGTGATCGCGCCGCTGACGCGGGCGGCCACGGCCCCGCGGATCTCCTCGTCCCGGTACAGCGGTTCCATGTTCGCGACGAACCGGTCGGTGTTGAGGACCTCGTTGCGCGCGAACACCGTGGCGGTGGCGAGCACGCCGGTGATCGCGGCCAGGACCAGCAGCACGACGGCCCCGGTCCACCGCGCCCCGCGGCCCTTGCGGCCGGCGGCCCGGGCCCGGAGCCGTTCGAGCTCCTTGCGCTCGGCCCGGTTCAACGCGGCGTCGGTCATGGTCGGCTCCCTCGTCGGCGCTCGCCCGGCGGTGGCCGCCGCGGCACGGCACTCAGAGCGTACGGCCGCTGCGGCCCGCAAAGCGGCGGTTTCTCGTGTTCGGCTGCCGGGCCCACCTGCGGACTCGTAGATTGGCACCATCCTGAAAGGAGCGCGGCGATGGCACGCAGTCCCGAATCGAGGGCATGGGCGGCCGGCGGCATGGTGTTCGCGGCCTGCGCGGCGATCGTCATGGGCGTCTGGCAGGTGTCGATGGGCATCGCCGCGATCCTGAACGACGGCTTCCTCGCGGTGTCCGAGCACTACACGTTCGACCTGGACACCACCGCCTGGGGCTGGATCCACCTCATCCTCGGCGTCGTCGTCGTCCTGGTCGGCTTCCTGCTCTTCTCCGGCTCCGGGTTCGCCCGTGTGATGGGCATGGTCTTCGCCTGCCTGGTGGCGATCGAGAACTTCTTCTTCCTGCCGTACTACCCGCTGTGGTCGGTCGTCGTGATCGCGCTGGCGATCTTCCTGACGTGGTCGCTCGCGACCGCCGACGTCCGGGACATCTGACGGCGCCGCCGTGTCCAGGAGCGGTCTTCACACCCGCGGCCGGCACTCCGCCGGCCCGCGGGTCCTCGGCGCCGTCGGACGACCAGTCGACGTCTGGGAACGCGCGGCCGGGAGGGGCCGGCGCCCGGCCGGCGCTCACGGCGTGGCGACGGTGAACCGGTCGACGGTGACGGCGCCGCCCAGCGCACTCGCGGCGTGGTTGAAGACGGCGAACCGGTAGCCCATGAAGAAGGTCCAGTTGCTGTTGAGCGTGAACGCGGGGCCGAGGCCGAGGAAGTTCACGCCGTCGGTGCTGTAGGAGAACACGGCCTGGCGCCCGGCGCCGGGCCGGATGTCCGCGGCGGCGCGCAGCCAGATCCTGGTGGTGCACAGGTCGGCCGAGGCCCGCTCGGTGCCGGTGCCGGTGGTGTTCCAGCCGGCGTCCATGGTGAGGCCGTCGACCATGACGGCCCGCAGCGTGCCCGCGTCGCGCTTGACGCCGATCCACGCGGAGGCGTCGCGCAGCATCGCGAGGCCGGTGCGGTCGCCGTCGCGCATCTCGGCGAGGTCGAGTTCGACGGTGGCGGTGGAGGAGGGGCCCTGGATGCGGTGGGTGAGCGTGTTCCGGGCGCTGTAGAGGTCGTTCGTGACGGTGGCGGTCTGGAGCCGGAGTCCGGCGCCGGTGGTCCACTTCGTGTGGTCGGGGTTGTGGTTCCACTCCCACTTGGCGGCCAGTGTGGACGCGGTGAAGGTGTCCGTCCCGATGAGGGAGGGCACCGGGGCGGGCGTCAGGTTCGGGAAGGGGTAGGTCGCGCCCCAGGCGCCGCCCGCGGTGGTGACCTGGGGCCAGCCGTCGGCGGTCCAGGTGATCGGGGCGAGGGCGGGCATGCGGCCGCCGGGGTAGGCGTCGACGAACGCCATGTAGTGCCAGGCCCCGGTGGGCGTGGAGACGAGCGCGCCCTGGTGCGGGACGCCGCCGCCGCTGATCGGGCCGGGCATGTCGAGCAGGACCTGCCGCAGTTCGTAAGGGCCCCAAGGCGACGAGGACTTGAGGATGTACTGGCCGTTGGCGGGCCGGGTGAGGAAGATGTAGTAGTTCCCGTTGATCTTGTAGAAGCGGGCGCCTTCGAGGGTGCCGATGCTCGACGGGGTCGAGAACACCTGCTGATTGCGCACCTCGCTCCTCCCGTCGGCGGAGAGCTGCGCGACCGAGATCTGCGTGTTGCCGTACGCGACGTACATGGTGCCGTCGGTGTCGACGAGCATCCCGGCGTCGTAGTAGGCGCGAGCGAGTTCGGCGTGGCGCGTCCAGGGCCCGGCCGGGTTCGTCGCCGTGTACATGTAGGACCGGGCGAAGTCGATCTGGCCCAGCCAGTAGAACCGTTGCTCGGCGGGCCGGTGCGCGATCGTCGAGGCCCAGATCCCGCGCACGTACCCGCGGGCGCCGTTGAGGTCGTACTTCGCCCCGAAGTCCAGCGAGGGCACCGAGTGGCCGATGAACTCCCAGTTGACGAGGTCCCGGGAGCGGAGCACGGGCGCGCCGGGGGAGTAGTGCATCGTGGAGGCGGTCATGTAGAACTCGGCGCCGACGCGGATGACCTCGACGTCGGCGAAGTCCTGCCAGACCACGGGGTTCGCGTACGAGGTCTGCTGCGCCTCGGCGCCGGTGGGCGGGACGAGCGCGGCCGCGGCCGAGGCGGCGGCGAGGCCGAGGGCGGAGCGTCGGGACATCGGCATGGACAGTCCTTTCAGGAGGCGGGACCGGACGGGGCGGTCGGCGGACCGGCGGTGCTCCGCCCCGTCCGGTCCCGGGTCGGTCAGTCGTTCGAGGCGGCCTGGATGTCGGCGAGGACGGTGTCCGCGCCGCAGGTGGCGCCCACCGGGACGAGCGAGAACTGCTGGTTGTTCGCCCCGGTGGAGGTCCACTGGCGCAGCGGGGCGCTCAGGGCGGTCGACCAGTTGTAGACGTCGATCGCCTTGCCGGAGTTGCGGTTGACGAACGAGTAGTAGCCGGCCGAGTTCCGGTTGACCTGCCACTGCTGGTTGGTGCCGTTCAGGTTCGTGTACTGGGCGATCGTGGCTCCGTCGGCGGTGCTGAAGTTCCAGACGTCGAGCACCTGGCCCGTGTGGCGGACCTGGATGCGGTAGTAGCCGCTCCCGGAGTCGATGAACCGGAACTGCTGGTTGGGGCCCTCGTAGTCGGTGTACTGGGTGAGGATCGCGCCGGTCGCGGTCGAGGCGCCCTGGATGTCCATAGCGAGTCCGGAGTGGCGGGAGACGATCGTGTACCAGTCGCTGGTGCTCGGCGGCTGCGCGTCGGCGCGGTCGGCGTGGAAGGAGACCAGCGCGGCGGTCGCGACCAGGGCCGCGACGGCGAGGGCCGCGAGTCCGCGGGCCCAGCGGGTGAGGATCGTCAGGTCGGGCGCGGCCGTGGTCATGGCGTGCTCCTGGTCGGGTGCGGTGGACCGGGGGTCATTCGGGTTCAGCACGAGCCGCCTCCGGTGAGGGTCAGCAGGGCGAGGCGGTACGGCAGCTGCGAGTAGTCGCCGCCGGAGTTCGGGTCGCGGCCCTGGTAGAGCATGCGGAGGTCGCCGGTGTCGATGGTCATGGTCTGGTCGCGGCCGGACCGGAGCAGTTCGCCGTGGCTGATGTCGGTCGTCCACCGTCCACTGGGGAACGTCGTGTTGACGGCCCCCGCGAACGGGGCGCTCTGGCTCGTCGCCTGCGGCTGCCAGGTGCTCCGGAGCGTGTCGGCGGTGTAGGAGCGGTAGTACCGGGCCCCGTTGGAGCCGATCGACTCCCACATGAGCAGGTAGTCGCCGGTGCCGTCGACGTTGTAGACCGCACCGCCCTCGAAGAGGTTGTTCTTGGTGTCCTGCAGCACGATCTGCGTGTTCGTGAACCCGTTCGGGAAGTTCGCGACGGTGGTCTCGGCGCGGTAGACGTGGCCGTTGTCGTCGGCCGAGAACAGGTAGCAGTTCGTCGCGTCGCAGATGACCCAGTAGTCGAGCCAGTGGCCGTTGCCGATGTTGTCCCGGACGATCTGCGGCATCTCGTTCTGGAAGTTCCTCGGCGCCGACCAGCTCATGGGGTCGTTGATGTTCGACGTGGTCGAGTACGAGGGGAGCCCGGTCTGGTAGACCAGGTACCACAGGCCCTGCGGCGCGTAGTAGAACACGTGCGGTGCGGCGGCGTACCGGGAGCCGATGTTCGGGTTCGTGTCCAGGAAGGTGTGCGGGGCCGAGCCGGCCTGCGACCAGTCGGTGAAGCTCGTGTACGCCAGGCTCCACGCCCCGGCGGTGTTGGCGGTGGTCATGAAGACGTGCCACTTGCCGCTCGCGTCCTGGACCACCGTGGGGTCCTTGACGGAGACGACGTTGTGACCGCTGTTGGGCTTGGGGCCGATGAGCGCCCCGGTCGACTCCCACTGGTAGGTCGCGGGGAGCGCGGCGGCCTCGACCTCCTCGTTCGTCTGGGCGCTGGCGCTGAAGCCGGCGGTGGTGAAGGCCGCGGCGGTCGCGATGGCGACGGCCGCGAGGAGCGTCTTCGCTCGGATGCGTGTCATGTGCGGTCTCTCGTTCGGGGCAGGGCTGGTTATCGTTCACAACCCTGCGGAGGCGGACGATTCGGTGCGGTGTCGGGGATTTCGAAACTTTCGATCTCAGCTCCGAAAATTAGATATATGGAACTATAGATAGACGTCGATATCGAGTCAAGGGGTTCGCCGCGTCGGATGCGCGCGATAACACCGAGGTGGTGCGCAAGCGACGGAAGCGACGCCCATCGATCCCTGGGAGCCGCCCGAGCGGCGCTAGACTGACGCGGTGACCGCCCCCGACGCCCCCGAACCCCTGACCATCGCGCAGCTCGCCGTCCGGGCCGGCGTCTCGGTCGCCACCGTCTCCAAGGTCGTCAACGGCCGCCTCGACGTCGCACCCGAGACCCGCCGCGAGATCGAGGCCCTCATCAAGCGCCACGGCTACCGCCGCCAGAAGCGCGCCACCCGCCCCGCCCCGCTCATCGAACTCGTCTTCCACGAAATCCGCGGCCTGTACCCCGTCGAGATCATCAACGGCGTCACCGCCGTCGCCCGCGAGCACAGCCTCGGCGTCAGCGTCTCCGAACTCGGCGGCCGCCACGTCCCCGGACGTGGCTGGGTCGAGGACGTCCTCGCCCGCCGCCCCACCGGCGTCGTCCCGGTCTTCTGCGGCTTCACTGAGGACCAGCGGGACCGTCTGCGCTCCAGGGACATCCCCGTCGTCGCCGTCGACCCGACCGGCGAACCCGTCCACGAGGACCCCTCCGTCGGCGCGAGCAACTGGAACGGCGGCCTGGAGGCCACCCGGCACCTCCTCGGCCTCGGCCACCGCCGCATCGCCGTCATCACCGGCCCCGAACGCGTCCTCGCCGGCCGCGCCCGCCTCGACGGCCACCGCGCCGCCATGGACCTCGCCGGCCTCCCCGTCGACCCCGCGCTCATCCGCATCGGCGACTTCCAGATCGAGGACGGCGTCCGCTTCGCCCGCGAACTCCTCGCCCTCGACGACCCGCCCACCGCGATCTTCGCCTGCAACGACGGCACCGCCCTCGGCGTCTACCACGCGGCGGCCGAACTGGGCGTGCGCATCCCCGCCGACCTCAGCGTCGTCGGCTTCGACGACCTCCCCAAGGCCCGGTGGATGATCCCGCCCCTCACCACGATCCGCCAGCCGCTCCACGACATGGCCGCCACCGCCGCCGCGATGCTCGTCGACCTCGCCGCGGGCCGGGCGCCCCGCCGGCACCGCGTCGAACTCGCCACCGAACTCGTCCTCCGCGCCAGCACCGCCCCGCCCGCGGCCTGACCCGCACTCGCGTGTCAGAGGCCTGTCAGACCGGTGTCAGGACCGTCCGCGATCGTCGGAGCATGACAGACACAGTTGTCGCGGTCTCCGGGCTGCGGAAAGCGTTCGGCCGCAACGCCGTCCTCGACGGCGTCGACCTCGCCGTGCCCGCGGGCGCGGTCGTCGCGCTCCTCGGACCCGGCGAGTCCGGCAAGTCGACCCTGGTCGACGTCCTCACCGCCAGAACCGCGCCCGACGACGGGACCGTGCGCGTCTGCGGACACGACGCCGCCCTGGAGCCGGCCGCCGTGCGGGCCCTCGTCGGCGCGGCCGCCCCGATCGGCGACGCCGACGCGGCCCTGACCGGGAGCGCCCTCCTGCGCCGCGCCGGCCCCCCGCCGCCCGGCCTCCTCGACCGGCTCGGCCTGACCGGAGCCCTGAACCGGCCGGTCGCGACCTACTCGGGCGGCGAGCGCCGCCGCTTCGCGCTCGCGCTCGCGCTGGCCGGCGGGCCTCCCGTGGTCCTGCTCGACGAGCCCACGCTCGGGCTCGACGCCGCCGACCGCCGGACCGTGCGCGCGATCGTGCGCGACCTGGCCGCGGGCGGCGCCGCCGTCCTCGTCACGACCGGGTGCCTGGCCGAGGCCGACCGGCTCGCCGACGAGGTCGCCGTCCTCGACCGCGGCCGCGTCGTCGCCCGCTGCACCGTCGAGGAGCTCAAGCGCCGCATCCCCGAACGCCATGTGCGCCTGCGGTTCGCGACCGAGTACGAGTTCGCGGCGGCCGCGCGGGTGCTCAGCGACGCCGTCGCGGGGGAGGAGCCGCTGGTGCTGCGCGTGCCCGGGGACGGCGGGACGCGGTCGCTCCGATCGCTGCTCGACCGGCTCGACGAGTACGCGCTGAGCGCCGCGGAGTGGTCGGTGCCCGAGTCTGATCTGGACGACGTGCTGGCCGCGCTGTCGCGCGCCGCCGCATGAGGGCCTGTCCTGCGGATCAGACCGGTCGTCATCAGGTCCGCTCGCCGCGCTGTAGGGGCCCGCGAATACCGGCGTCGTATTCGCAGGCCCTGCGCCTTGCGAGCGAACGAACGGATTCGGACACCGCCACTCCCTGACTCGCAGGACAGGCCCTAGGGCGCCAGGGCCGTCGCGACCAGCGCACGCCAGTCGGCGCCCGCGCCCTCGGCGGCCGCCGCCGCGAACCCCGCGTCCCCGAGGGAGGCTCGTGACGCCTCCTCGATCCGCAGGACGTCCGGGTGCGAGCGGTCCTGGAGCCCGCGCACGGCCGCTCCCGCCAGCAGGAGCCGGACCGCCAGGGCGTGGTCGCCCGAGCGCAGGGCCTGGTCGGCGACGCCGACGAGCACCTGCGCGGTCAGCGGCGCGTGCGCGGTCTCGACCGCCGCCTCGACGGCGGCGAGCCGGTGGCCGCGGGCGGTCCCGGCGTCCTCCGCCAGGTAGCCGAGCAGGTCGTGGCGGACGGCGCGCACGTGCGCCCGCTTGCTGTCGTCGCCGAGCAGGTCGGAGAACGCGTCGAGTCGCTCGCGCGCCTGCGGGGCGTCGCCGCTCCAGCGGGCCAGTTCCGCCTGCGCGAGCGCGAGTTCGGCGAGCGCGTTCGGCCAGGCGATCCGCTCGGCGGTGCGCCGCGCCTCGGCCATCGCGCAGGCCGCGGCCGCGGGGTCGCCCGCGAGGAAGCGCAGCTGGGCCTGCCGGGAGCGCACCGAGACGGCGTCCTCGTTGGCGCCGAACTCGGTCATCACCGCCACGGCCTGCTCGTACAGCTCGCACGCCGCCGCGAACTCACCGCGCATCGCGATCCGGTTCGCCAGCTCGGTCAGCGCGAACGAGGTGCCCCACCGGTCGCCGAGCGAGCGGAACGCGGCGAGCGCGGCCTCCAGGTGCGCGTCGGCCTCCGTCCCGTGGAGGCCGAGGACGATCCGCAGCCGCCCGAGGTGGAGCCGGGCCAGGGCCGCCAGCCACGGGTCCTCGTCGTCGAGCAGGCTCTCGAACGCGGGCGCGGCCTCCCCGGGCGCGTGGACGAGCCGCTCCAGCGCGGCCGTGAACCGGATCGCGCGGTGGCCCGGGGGGACGCGGAGGCTGATCTCGTAGGCCTTGCCGAGCCACTCTTCGGCCTGGTCGCGGTCGCCGGGGCCCCAGGCGGCGAGGTCGCGGACCGTCCGTCCGTTGTGGATGCCCGCGTGGACGGCGCGGGCGTACACCACCGCGCGGACCGCGTCGTCGACCTCGCCGGGGAGCGCGGTCGCGGCCCGGATCAGCTCGTCGCCCTCCGCCTTGTGCCCGCCGAGCCACCAGTACCAGCCGGCCGCGGCGGCGAGCCGCATCGCCTCCTGGGCCTCGCCCGCGGCGATGGCGCCGCGCATCGCGGCCGCGATGTCGTCGTGCTCGGCTTCGAGGAGCGCGAGCCATTCGAGCTGCTCGCCGCGGTACAGGTGCGGCTCGGCGGTCTCGACCAGCCCGGTGACGTGCGCGAGGTGCGCCCGGCGCGCGAGGCCCGCCTCCCCGGCGTCGGCGAGGCGCTGCCCGGCGTACTCCTTGATGGTGCCAAGCATCCGGTAGCGGGGCGCGCGGTCGCCTCCGGCGATGAGGAGGGACTTCTCGGTGAGGGCGGTGAGCAGGTCCAGGACGCGGCCGGGCGCAACTGTGTCGCTCGCGCAGACCTGTTCGGCCGCTTCGAGTCCGGCGCCCGAGGCGAACACCGAGAGACGGCGCAGGACCAGTTTCTCGTCGTCGTCGAGGAGGTCCCAGCTCCAGTCGATGACGGCCCGGAGCGTCTTGTGCCGCGGCAGCGCCGTGCGCGAACCACCGGTGAGCAGCTGGAACCGGTCGTCGAGGCGGTCGGCGAGCTGCTGCAGGGACATGACGCGCAGCCGCGCGGCGGCGAGCTCGATCGCGAGCGGCATCCCGTCGAGGGCCCGCGCGACGCGCGCCATCGTGGCCGCGTCGCCGTCGAGGTCCTGCCTGACCGCGCTCGCCCGGTCGCGCAGGAGCCGTACCGCGGGCGAGGCCGCGATCGCGTCGGGGTCGTCACCCGACCTCGGCAGGGCCAGCGGCGCGACCGGCCACAGCACCTCGCCGGTGATCCCGAGCGGCTCCCGGCTGGTGGCGAGGACGCGCAGGCCGCGGCACTCGCCGAGGACGCGGTGCGCGAACGCGGCGGCGGCGTCGATCACGTGCTCGCAGTTGTCGAGGACGAGCAGGACCTCCTGGTCGCGCAGGGCCGCGACGGCCCGCTCGGTCGCGCTGTCGCCGGGCGCGTCGCCGCGCAGGGCGTCGCGCAGGCCCAGCCCGGCCAGGACCGCCTGGGCCACGTCGCCGTCGGCGCCGATCGCGGCCAGCTCGACCATCCACGCGCCGTCCGGGAGGTCGCCGAGCAGGGTGTGCGCGGTCTCCGCGGCGAGGCGGGTCTTGCCCGACCCGCCCGGGCCGATGAGGGTGGTGAGCCGGTTCCCGGCGACGAGGCCGCCGACCGAGGCGACCTCCTCGTCGCGTCCGATGAAGCTGGTCAGCTCCGCGCGCAGGTTGGTGCGGCGCCGCTCCTCGCGCCGCCCGACCTCGCCGCGCAGCAGCGCCACGTGGAGCCCGGCCAGCTCGGGCGAGGGGTCGGCGCCGAGCGCGTCGGCGAGGGCCTCGCCAGTGCGCCGGTAGACCAGGAGCGCCTCGGAGTCGCGGCCCGCGGCGGCGAGGGCGCGCATGAGCGCGGCGGCGATGCGCTCGCGGAGCGGGTCCTCGGCGAGGAGGTCGGTGAGCTCGGTGATGAGGCCGGCGCCGTTCCCGGCGGCGGCCTCGGCGTCGTACCGGTCCTCGGCCACGGTGCGGCGCAACCGCTCCAGACGGGTGGCGGCGGCGTCGAAACCGGTCGAGTCCGGCAGGTCGACGCCGTGCATGGCCGCGCCCCGCCACAGCGCGAGGGCCTCGCGGAGCGCGTGGAGCCGCGGGGCGCCGGTCTCGTCGCCGGGGGCCGCGAGGCGCTCGAACCGCACCGCGTCGACGTCGTCGGGCGCGATGGCGAGCCGGTACCCGTCGGCGCGGCCTTCGACGGACCCCTCCGGGAGCGCCTTGCGGAGGCGGGAGACCAAGCGGTGCAGGGCGTTCGCGGCCTCGGCGGGCGGACGCTCGCCCCAGATCCAGTCGACGAGGGCGTCCTTGCGGACGACCGCGCCGGGCTGGAGCGCGAGCGCGATCACGAGCGCGCGCAGCCGGGAGCCCTGCACGTCGGCGACGGTGCCGTCGCCGAGACGGACCTCGAACGGCCCGAGCATCCTGATCTGCACGCACGCGATCTTGCCACACGTGTCCGATGCGGGATGGTGCGCATGGGGCACCTGATGTCGCCGTCCGGACCGAGGCGGGTTCGGGCCGCTTTATGTCACTTGTGGACGGTCTGCGTCAGGACTGCGCGGGCCGCGCGCCGGCCGCGCGGTCGGCGGTGCGGGCCTGGAGCGAGGCGAGGTGCTCGTCGGCCTTGATCTCCTCGTCGGTGGGGACCATGACGACGGTGAACACCAGCACCAGCAGCACGATCGCGGTCACGGTCGCCATCGGGAAGACGAGGTCGGCCGCCGCGGCGCCGTGCGGGTCGTCGGTCGCCGCGGCGCCCGCGGAGACGCCGAGCATCCCGGTGTAGTGCATGAGGTTCACGGCCACGGCCATCACCGCGGCGGCCAGCCACATCGAGGAGGCGCGTTCGAGCCGCCACGAGAGCCACAGCGCCGTCGTCGCCGCGCCGATCGCGATCACCACCGAGGCGACGACGTACCCGAGGCCGAACTCCAGCTCGACGTCGGAGCTGACGGCGGCCATGCCCGTGTAGTGCATGGCGGCGACGCCGAGGCCGGTGAGGAGCCCGGCGGCGGCGAGCTTGAGGCGCGAGTAGCGGCCGAGGCCGATGACGAAGAGGCCGCAGGCGACCACGGCGACGGCGATGAGCGCGCTGAGCGCCGTCGTGCCGGGGTCGTAGCGCAGCTCGGCGTCGCGGACGGTGAAGCCGAGCATCGCCACGAAGTGCATGACCCAGATGCCGGTCCCGCCGATGGCGAAGGCGGCCATCACGAGCCAGCGGATGCGGGGTCCCGGCCGGTCGTGGCGGCGGGCGTGTTTGGCGAGCAGGAGACCGAGGGCCGAACCGGTCATGGAGACCACGAAGGCCACCAGCAGCGTGGTGTACCCGTGGGCGAAGTGATCGATCATCGCAGCATTCCGTATGGCGGGAGGGCAAGGTGCTCGGATCGTATCCGCAGGACACGGCCGCGGCGATCTTTGCGGAATTCACGGATTGCACGCTCATGGGGCATTCGCGGCCCCTGCGATTCCGCAACGCACCGCACGATACCGCTCAGAAGTCCACGGAACCGCCCGTCGGCCGGGCGGGAAAACCTCCGAGCGGGCGACGCAGGTCTGACCGTTCGCACCGGTTCGACCGGCCGTTGTGCGGAGCCGGGTTCGTCCGCACGGCCGCGGCGCCTCACCCCGCCCGCGGCCGGGGCCCCGGCCGCGCCGCCGACGTAGGACACTGCGGGGGTGAGTCCGGCGCCCCGACTGGGCGCCGGGACGGACGAGGAGACCCATGGACCAGACCCCCGCGATCCGGCCGCCGTCCTCAGACCCTGTGCCGCCCTTGAACTTCGACGCCTCCATGCGCGACTTCCGGGCGCGCATGGAGGCGCTGGGGGCCATGGCCGAGAAGGTCGAGGGCCTCGTCAGGTCCACGAGCTTCCGCGTCGAGTCGGAGCGCGGCGAAGTGGCCGTCACGGTCACCTTCGGCGGCAGGCTCGTGGGCGTCGAGTTCCTCCCCGCGGCCGACGGCATGGGAGCCGAGGCGCTGGCCGCGGTCGTCTTCGACACCCACGAGCGGGCGGTCCGCACCGCCTTCGAACGAGCCGCCGGGAACCTCGTGCAGATCCTCGACCCGCGCATTCCCACCGAGGAGCTCCTCCGGCGGCTCGCCTGACCGGTCAGAGACCGGTCATGCGTTCGAGGTGCTCGGGGTAGCGGCCGCCCAGGATCTGGATGCCGTCCGCGGCGGACCGGATGCGGTCCAGGTCGGCCGCGGTGAGGTCGACGTCGGCGGCGCCGAGGTTCTCGGCGAGGCGTTCGGGCCTGCGGGTGCCGGGGATCGGCACGATCCAGGGCCGCCTGGCCAGGAGCCAGGCGAGGGCGATCTGCGCGGTCGAGGCGCCCTTGTCGGCGGCGATGTCGGCGAGGAGGTCGACGAGCGCCCGGTTCGCCTCGCGCGCCTCGGCTTCGAAGCGGGGGATGGTGCCGCGGACGTCGCCCTCGGTGAACTCGGTGTCGGCGGTGATCGCCCCGGTCAGGAAGCCTTTTCCGAGGGGGCTGTAGGGGACCAGGCCGATGCCGAGCTCCTCGAGCAGCGGCAGGATCTCGTCCTCGGGCCGGCGCCACCACAGCGAGTACTCGTTCTGCAGGGCGGCCACGGGCTGCACGGCGTGGGCGCGGCGGATCGTGTCCGGCCCGGCCTCCGACAGTCCGAAGTGCGCGACCTTGCCCTCGGCGATGAGGTCCTTGACCGTTCCCGCCACGTCCTCGATGGGGACGTCGGGGTCGACCCGGTGCTGGTACAGCAGGTCGATCCGGTCGGTGCCGAGCCGCCTGAGCGACCCTTCGACGGCGCGGCGGATCTGCTCCGGCGAGGAGTCGGTGCCCCGCCAGCCGCCTTCGGGCTTGATGTCGAACCCGAACTTGGTGGCGATGACGACCCGGTCGCGCACGGGCGCGAGCGCCTCGCCGACGAGCTCCTCGTTCACGTAGGGGCCGTAGACCTCGGCGGTGTCGAAGAGGGTGACGCCCTGGTCGACCGCTGAGCGGATGAGCGCGACGTGGTCGTCCCTGGTGCCGGTGGAGGGCCCGTAGGACTGGCTCATGCCCATGCAGCCGAAGCCGATCGCGCCGACCGAGAGGCCGTCGCCGAGCTGTCGTCGTTCCATGTGTGGTCTCCTTCAGCGGTGGGGTCTCAGAACCGGATCATGACTTTGAGGGCCTCGCGGTCGTCCATCGCCCGGTAGCCCTCGGGAGTCTGGTCGATCCCGATGGTGCGGTCGAAGACCTTGCCCGGGTTCACCGTGCCGTCGAGGACGCCCGGCAGCAGCGGCTCGATGTACGCACGCGCGGGCGCGGGCCCGCCGGTGAGGGTCAGGTTGCGGCCGAAGAACGGCCAGCCGATCTGGCCATCGGAGTACTGCGGCACGCCGACGCGCGCGATGGCGCCGCCGTCGCGCACGACGCCGAGCGCCTGCTCGTAGGCCGGCATGTGCCCCACGGCCTCCAGGACCCTGCGCACCCCGAGCCCGCCCGCGAGGTCGCGGACCTTCGCGATGCCCTCCTCGCCGCGCTCGGCGACGACGTCGGTGGCGCCGTACTCACGGCCGAGGTCGGTGCGGGCCTTGTGGCGGCCCATGAGGATGATCTGCTCGGCGCCCATCTGCTTCGCGGCGAGCACGGCCATGAGCCCGACCGCGCCGTCGCCGATGACCGCGACCGAGTCGCCCTCGGCGACGCCGGCGGCGCGCGCGGCGTGCCAGCCGGTGCCGTACACGTCCGAGAGCGTCAGCAGCGAGGGCAGGAGCGGGGAGTGCTCGTCGACGCCCGGGACGGCGACCAGCGTGCCGTCGGCGAGCGGGACGCGGACCGCTTCGGCCTGGCCGCCCCCGGTGCCCAGGTGCGCGTCGTTCCAGAACCCGCCGTGCAAGCAGGAGGTCTGGAGGCCCTCAAGACAGAACCCGCAGGTGCCGTCGGAGACGGCGAACGGGGCGATCACGAAGTCGCCCTTGCGGACCGACGTCACCTCCGAGCCGATGTCCTCGACGACGCCGATGAACTCGTGGCCCATCGTCTGCCCCGTGTCAGAGGCCTTCATCGAGTGGTACGGGTGCAGGTCGGAACCGCAGATGCAGGAGCGGACGACGCGCACGAGGGCGTCGGTCGGCTCGACGAGCACCGGGTCCGGGGCGTCTTCGACGCGGACGTCTCCGGCGGCGTACATGAAGGTGGCCTTCATTCTCAAGTCCTTTCAGGAGTGCTCGGTGAGGCCGTCGATCTCGGCGGCGAGCGGAGGCGTGTCGGGATCGAGCACGCTATCCCAGACGCCGCAGTGGTCAGGTTCAGGCTTCGGGGATGTCGCGGCCGAACGCCTCGAGCGTCACGGCCTCGGGTTCGGGGCCGCCGCGCACGCCCGTGTCGAGGCCGTCGATCGCCGCGGTCTCGTCGGCGCTGAGCGCGAAGTCGAAGACGTCGAAGTTCTCGGCGATGCGGTGCGCCTCGACCGACTTCGGGATCGCCGAGCGCCCGGCCTGGAGGTGCCAGCGCAGCATCACCTGCGCGGGGCTCTTGCCGTGGGCTTCGGCGATCTTTGTGATCGCGGGGTCCTCGAAGACTGAGCCGGTGCCGGTGTCGCGGTAGGCGGTGATGCCGCCGATCGGGGACCACGCCTGGGTGAGGATGCCGCGGTCGGCGTCCGCTCGCTGGACGTCGGGCTGGGTGAAGTACGGGTGGACCTCGACCTGGTTGACCGCGGGGACGACGCTCGCGTGCTCCATGAGGGCGGCGAGGTGGTCGGGCATGAAGTTGGAGACGCCGATCGCGCGGACCTTGCCGTCGGCGAGGAGTGCCTCCAGGGCCCGGTACGCCTCGGTCGTCCGCTCGAACGCGGACGGCAGGGCTTGGTGCAGGATGAACAGGTCGAGGGTGTCGACGCCGAGCTTCCCGGCGGACTTGTCGAACGCGTGCAGCGTCTCGTCGTACCCGAAGTCGGAGATCCACACCTTCGTCTCGACGAACACCTCGTCACGGGCCAGCCCGGAGTCGGCGATGGCCTGGCCGACCCCGCGCTCGTTGCCGTAGGCGGCGGCGGTGTCGATGAGCCGGTACCCGGTCTTCAGCGCCTCGGCGACGGCCTCCCGCGTCTCGTCGGGAGGGGTCTGGAAGACCCCGAAGCCCAGCAGGGGCATCCGCACGCCGTTGTTCAGCGTCGTGTGCATGTCGTTCTCGCTCATGACACCGACGCTAGGCGGTTTCCCGGGCGTGCGGGAGGGACTGTCGTTACTCCCCTCGGGCCCGCGTCTCACGGGCGCGTCCGGTGCTCACATCGGTGTCCTCCCGGCTCGCGGCGAGGCTGCCGAGCAGGGCGAGGCGCTCGGAGCTGGGGGTGCCGGACGCGGCGGTGTACGCGGTCATGCGCAGTTCGGGACTGGCCGGGAACTCCATCGCCTCGTAGTCCAGTTCCAGGTCGCCCACCTCGGGGTGGCGGAGGCGCTTGGTGCCGGTGCGGTGGAAGCGCACGTCGTGGGCGGCCCAGCGGACCCGGAAGTCGTCGCTTCTGGTGACGAGCTCGCCGATGTGGTCGGTGACCGTGCGGTCGTGCGGGTGCTGCCCGGCGATCGAGCGCAGGCTCGCCACGTTCTGGTCGGCGATGAGCGTCCAGTCGGGCCAGAAGATCCTGGCGGCGGGGTCGAGGAACAGGAACCGGCTCGTGTTGCCGCGCCCGGCGGGGCTGTCGAGCACGGGCGCGTACAGAGCCCGGCCGAGGACGTTGGCCGCGACGATGTCGCCCGCGCGGTTCTGGACCGTGACGGCCGCGCCGGTGACGGCGTCGACGAACCGCTGGAGCCCGGGCCGGACCACCGCCTCGGCGGTCTTCTCGCGGCGCCGGCGCGCGCCGGGCCCGGCCGCGGCGGCGAGGTCGTGGAGGTACGCGGTCTCGGCCTCGTCAAGCTGCAGGGCCCGGGCGAGCGCGTCGAGGACCTCGGGGGAGACCCCGCGCAGGTCGCCGCGCTCCATGCGCACGTAGTAGTCCACGCTCACCCCGGCCAGGTACGCGACCTCCTCGCGGCGCAGACCGGGCACGCGGCGGCGGCCCGATCCGAAGACCCCGGCCTTGTCGGGGGTGACGCGGTCCCGCCGCGACTTGAGGAACTCGGCGGCGTCCTGGCTGCGATCCATGCCCTCAACCGTACGGCCGGAACGGCCCGCCAGGGAGGTACTGCCGTTACCGGGATACGCCTGCCCCGGCCCCGACCGGCGTCGCGAGGGACCTGGTCCGGCCGTCCCGCGACCCGCGGTGGTGGTCGAGCATGCGGCGGCCGATCCAGGTGAGGGCGGCGCGGCCGTCCACGGCCTCGACCCAGCCGCGGTCCACCGCGACGGCCGAGGCCGCGCGATCGAGGAGCCGCCCGCCCGCGAGGAGGCGGATGCGCCCGCCCCGGTCGTACTCGGCGGCGAGCCCCCCGAAGCCGGCCAGCCGTTCGAGCACGCCCCACTGCCACGCGGCGGGCGCGTCGCCCACGTGCGCGGGCGTGAACGTGACGCGGTCGCCGTACCCGGCGCGCTCGACCACGAGGCGCCGGTCCCCTTCCACGACGACGTCGAACCCCGCCCGTGCCGCCTCGGCGAGCTGCGCGCAGGCGAGCGCGGTGTTCATCTCGACTCGGCCGGTGCGGCTGGAGAACCTGATCCAGGTGGCGGTGGAGGCCGCCGCGGTTCGCGTGTGCGCCAAGGGGTCGTGCTCCTCTCCTCCGGCGCCGCCGCTTCGCGGCCGCGCTCGACTCGTCGGGAAGGGATACCCGAACGGAGACAGGTTTCCACACGCGTACGACAATGTTTTTGCGAAAAGCCTTGCGGCCGAACGAGTCGCGAGCGTCTACGCAGGTGGCGTCTTCACCCACTCCGGATACTGGACCATCCACTGGTCGAGCGTGTCGGTCTGGAGCGCCGTCCACAGCGCGTCCGCGGCGGTCTGCTCGGCGCCGTCGTGGGTCAGCACGATGTCGACCCGCTCGCCGCCCAGGTACGTCTCGTCCGGCGTCGAGGGCACCTGGATGCTGGTGATGCTCTCGGGGTCGATGTCGCGCAGGTTCACGGCCAGGTCGGTGATGGTCCACTCGTCGGGCTTGTCGATCGTCAGCGAGTCGCCGAAGCCCTGGAGGATCTCGGTGAGCTTCGCCGGGTCGGTCAGGTAGCCCTCCTCCTTGAACGCCCGCAGGAGCGACTTGATCGCCTGCTGCTGCATGGCCTGGCGCCCGTAGTCGCCGCCGCGGCCCTCCTCCCAGTCCGAGTCCCAGTTCCAGCCGTAGCGCTGGCGGATCAGGTCGAGCGACTCGTCCTTGTCGTACATCGCGCAGCCCTTGGGGAAGACGCGCTGCTCGCCGTGCTCCGACTGGATCTCGTGCCAGGGGCACAGCTCGATCTCGCCGACCATGTCGACGAGGCCGAGAAAGCCCTCGAAGTCGACGGTGGCGCCCATGTGGAACTCCACGCCCGTCAGGTCGAAGATCGTCTGCACGACGTTGGGTCGGGTCTCCTCCCAGTCGTCGCTGATCGACGCCGAGTGGTTGATCTTGTTCTCGCAGGGGTTGTTGCCGTAGCCGGGCCCGCAGTCGGGGATCTCCACCCACAGGTCGCGCGGCAGCGAGACCATCGTGGTCTGCGTCAGGTCCTGGTTGATGTGGACCAGGATCATCGTGTCGGAGCGGGTGGAGCCGCCCTGCTTGTCGACGCCGAGCACCAGGATGTTGAGCGGCCCCTCGATCTGCGCGGTCTCGACCTCGGCCTGCGCGTCGCCGAGGATGCTCTCCTCGGGGACCGCGTTCTCGGCGGTGACGGACGCGATCTGCATCGCGCCCGCCGTCCCGCCGGCGGCTACGAGCGTCAGCCCGCCCGCGTACGCCATCAGGTGCGCCCACCAGGGCGCTCCGCTCTTTCCGGCCATGCGTCTCCAGACCTCGGATGGGGTTCGTCCCTCCTGTAACGCCGCATCCGACCGTCCGGGTTGCCTCAGGTGTTCGACCGTCACGCCTGTTGATCGCGCGGTATCGCTCACGTGTCCGGGTCAGGCGGGTTCGCGGCGGCGGCGGGCCAGCAGCGCGAGGGCGGCCGCCGCGGCGGCGAGCTCGCCGACGGCGAGCCCGATCCAGACCCCCGTGGCGCCCAGAGTGCCGAACGCGAGGACCGCGGGGATCTTCAGCGCCAGCAGCGTCCCCGCCGAGACCGCGTAGGAGGGCCGCGGCCGCCCGATCGCCTGGAAGTACGCCGAGACCAGCGGCGGGACGCCTGAGAGCACGAGCCCGGCGGCGATGATCCGCAGCGCGGCCGCCGCCTCGGCCGAGGCCGAGCCGAGCAGCAGCGTCGTGAGCGGGCCGGCGAACAGGGCCGTGAGGCCCGCTGCGGCGGCGCCGTACATCAGGGTGGCGCGCAGTGCGAGCGTACGGACGCGGTGGACCCGGTCCGCCGCCCCGCGCCCGGCGTTGAAGCCCACGATCGGCTGCATGCCCTGGCCGATGCCCAGCTGCGGCATGGCGGCGAACGTCTGGATGCGCGCGCAGACCGCGTACGCGGTGACGGCGGCGGCCGCGCCGAGCCCGGCGAGGGTGTTGTTGACGATGAGCGCGAGCGCGGTGGCCCCGAGCCCCGCGAGCATCGAGGGCGACCCGACCGCCAGCAGCGACCGGATCGTCGTCCAGTGCGGGCGCAGGTGGGCGGCGCGGATCGCGTACGGGCGGTCGCGCTGGACGAAGAAGAACCACAGGCTCATCGCGGCCGAGACCGCCTGGCCCCCGGCGGTGCCGATCGCGGCGCCGCGCACGCCCAGGTCGAAACCGAAGATGAGGACCGGGTCGAGGGTGATCTGGACCAGGACCGGCGCGACCCACAGCATCGTGGCGAAGCGCAGGCGGCCCTCGGCACGCACGAGGCTGGAGAACCCGGTGCCGACCAGGGTCGAGGCCAGGATGACGACGGCGTACTCGCGGGCGTACCCGCGCATTTCCCCGTGCGCGCCGAGCGCGGTCAGCAGCGGCTCGAGGCAGGCCAGGCCCGCGACCGCGACCGCGAGGGCCCCGGCCCAGAACACCAGGAACGCGCTCGCGGCGGCCCTCGCCGCGCCCTCCGGGTCGCCCGCGCCGAGCCTTCTGGAGACCAGCGAGGCGCCCCCCGAGCCGACGGTGGTCGACAGCGCGCCGACGACCAACAGGACTGGTGCGACCAGGTTCACCGCGCCCATCGCGGTCGGGCCGACGCCGTGGGCGACGAACCAGGCGTTGGTGAGCGCGTACACGCCGTAGACGCCGACCGACATGGTCGCCTGCGCGGTGCCGTGCCACAGCAGGCGGCCGACCGGCGCGGTGGCGAGCGCTTCGACGCCCTCGACGGCCGGGGAGCGCACGCGTCAGGCCCGGGGGAGGTGTCCGAACCGGGCCATGAGCTCGGCGAGTTGCGCTCGGGCCCAGTCGTACTGGTCGGTGTCGGTGTGGCTGCGGTAGTCCGTCTCGATGACCATGATGAGGAGCAGGTGGAGGCCGTACAGGCGGCGGCGGGTGCGCTCGGCGGGGGTGAGCGGGCCGCGGCCCCAGCCGCGGGCGAAGGACTCGGCGTCGGAGATCGCGGGCAGTTCGGCGCCGCAGAACCCGGCCTCCATGAGCGGGTCGCCCCAGAAGGCCCGCTCGTGGTCGATGATGCAGACGATGCGGCCGCCGGCGACCATGACGTTGCTGGGCCACAGGTCCCACTCGACGAAGCGCGGCTCGGTGACCTCGTCGAGGCTGTCGGCGTGGTCTGCCAGGACCTCGCGGACCGTCGCGTAGTCGAACCCGAGGTCGACGCGGCGGCGTTCGCCGTCGGCGAGGACGTCCTCGCACATCTGCCCGAAGGCGGCCCGCCAGGTGGGGAAGCGGGGGTCGAGCAGGGGGCCGAAACCGGGGCCCTCGATGGCGTTGAGCTCGGCGTTGCGGGCGCCGAGCTGCTCCCAGTAGTCGGCGACCTCCGCGTCGGAGAGCGTCTCCTTGACGATGCCGATGTTGTCGGCGTCGATGTAGGGCATGAAGAAGTAGGGCGCGTCGCAGATCCGGCGGCCGGCGTCCGCGAAGAGCACCTCGGGGACGGGCACGCCGGTGTGCTCGCGGATGAGCGCGAGGGACGCGAGCTCGATGTCCATGGCGCCGCGCTCGTAGGTCATGACCTCGACGCCGGCCGGGGGCGCGATCTTGAGGACCACGTTCCTGCCGTCCCGGAGCGCGATCCGGTAGGCGACGTTGAACCAGCCGTGGCCCAGCTCCTCGGCGAAGTCCTCGCCCTCGGGCACCTGCTCGGGGCCGAACGCGGCGGCGATCATGGCGCGCAGCGTCTCGGCGGACTGGCGGTTCTTGGTGATGCTCTCCATCAGGTTCCCTCCGGGATGCGGGTCGCCGGGCGTCCGAGATCCTCTCACGTGCACGCTCGGTGGGACGGTCGCCACGAACATCGCAGGGTCCTGCAAATAATCGAAGGTTCCTGTTGTCATTCGAAGGTTCCTTCGGTTAAAGTATGTGAAGGAACCTTCGGAAAGGCCGGAGGTCCGAACCGAAAGGAACGATCATGTCGAACGAACATGACGACACGACTCCCGAGCGCGACGACCGCGCCGGGGCCTGGGACGACGACGGGCTCAACCTGAGCGCGCGCCTCCCGTACCTCCTGATGCTGCTGCGCCGAAGCGACGCGCAGCTCCGCGGCCGCCACCCCCGCGCGGGCGCCTACCAGGGGCAGGGCCGCGTCCTGCACCTGCTCTCCCTCCAGTCGCCGATCGCGCAGAAGGAGCTCGCCTACCTGCTGGGCATCCGCTCCCAGTCGCTCGGCGAGCTGCTCACCAAGCTCGAGGACGCCGGCCTCGTCCGCCGCGAGCCCAGCGCCGAGGACCGCCGCACCAGTATGGTCGACCTCACCGACGCCGGCCGCACCGCGGCCGCCCAGCACGAGGCCGAGCCCGTCGGGGACCCGTTCTCCGTGCTCACCAAGGAGGAGCAGGAGCAACTCGCCGCCCTCCTCGACCGCGTCATCGACGAGATCGAGTCCCACCTGCCCGACGGCCTCGACCCCCACATGCGCAAGTTCAAGCAGATGGCCTTCGGCGCCGACGGCTTCGGCCCCTGGGGCGGCTTCGGCGGCCCCGGCATGGGACGCGGCGGCCACGGAGGCCATGGCGGCCACGGAGGCGGCCGAGGCCGCCGCGGCTTCGGCCGCTCCCCCCGCGGCGAACGCCAGTGGGAGTGGTGACCGCCCCCCGACTGCGATGACGCGCCACCCCGCGCCCATCGCAGTCGGCCGCACCGGCCCTGATCAGGCCGTCCCCCGCGGGTGGCCGCGGGGACCTATGGTGAGGGTCCGCCCGTTCGAAGGAGCCCGCCCATGGTTCTCGTCGTCGCACTCGTCATCTGCGCGTTGATCATCTGGATCGTCATCGCCGCCGCCCGCACCGGGAAGACCTCCCGAGGCTCGGGCTCGGCCGGGTACTACTCGGACGGGTCGAGCTACAGCTGGAGCTCCTCCGACAGCGGGAGCAGCAACGACTGCGGCCCGAGCGACTCCGGCGGTGGCGGTGGGGACTCCGGCGGCGGAGGCGGCTGCGACTAGCGCTCCCGCGCTGCGCCGTAGCCGGTCTGGAAGGTCAGGCGGCTTCGGCGAGCACGTCGGCGATCATCCGGTGCCCCTGCGCCTCGAACTCCTCGTCGCCGATCTTGTGCGCCCAGCAGGCCGTCGCGATCGCGGACCGCACGCGCTGGCGGAACCAGGCGTCGGGCTCGCGCGGGTCGGCGCCGTAGCCGGCGAGGAACGCCTGCTCCGCCCCCGGGTAGCGAGCGAACTCCTGCGCGGCGAGTCGCTCGAAGTCCTCGGCGGCCGGGCGCAGCGCGGCCCGGCCGAAGTCGATCACCCGCAGCACGCCGTCGTCGATGAGCCAGTTCCGGGTCTGCCAGTCGCCGTGCGTCGGCACGCAGACGGCCGGCGCGAGCGGCCACGACGCGACCACGGCCGACAGCGCCGCGACGGTCTCGGGCGCGACCCGGTGCGGTCCTTCGAACCAGGAGAGCGCCTTCGCGTTCATGCGGGCCTCGTAGCCGTCGTCCTCGACCGCCGACTGGTCGTGGTAGTCGCGCAGGAGCTCGCCGGCCTGCACGTAGGTGTCCGCCTCGGCGGCGGCCGCGGTCTCCCGGACCAGCTCGCCCGGAAGGTACTCGGTCGCCAGCAGCTTCGCGTCGACGTCGGCGTGCAGCATCCGCGCGGCCCGGCCCCGCTCGACCCACGGCGCGGTCCACGCGCGGTGCGCGGCGATCTCCCGTTCGATGTGGTGGTCGCCCGGGCCGCCGGCCTTGACGACCACGACCCGGCCGCCCGCCGTCGCCCGCAGCACCGTGGTCTCGACCAGGTCCCAGCTCATGTCGGCCTCGACCGCCAGGTCGGGGAACCAGTCGTCGAGGAGCCGGCGCTGGAAAGGGTTGAGGGCGTCGAGCATGGCCACCAGGCTAACGGCCGCCGGCTCCGGCGGGCGCGGCCCGGTCGGTGCCGCACCCGCCGCCCGGTTCAGACCGCGAGCGGGCGCTCGACCTCGATGCGGCCGTGCTCGATCAGCCAGCGCACCGACTCCAGGATCGCGGCGTCGGGCTCGTACGCGGGCGCGTAGCCGAGGAGGGCGCGCGCCTTCTCGATGCTGCACACGTGGCTGCGCGAGAGGTGCTCCCAGCTCGCGTCGGCGTGCTCGGCGGTGGTGCCGGCGCGGAAGTCGTCCCAGCTCACGCTCTCGAGGTCCGCCTCCTGGCCGAACCAGGACGCGGCGGCGTGGGCGAGGCCGCGGACGTTCATCGCGGACGGCGCGACGACGTGGAAGTCCTCGCCGGTCGCGGCCTCGCGGTTCGCAAGCGCCAGTTCGAAACCCTGCGCGACGTCGTCGGCGTGGACGTGGTGCATGTGCTCGGCCCCGATGCCCGGGACGCGCAGGGTGCGCCCGGCCGACAGGGTGCGCCAGACCTCTGGGTCGAGGTTCCCGAGCGGCCCGATCGGGTGCCAGCCGGGGCCGACGATGTGGCCGGGGTGCAGGGTGGTCGTGGCGAGGCCGCCGTTCGCGGTCTCCTCCTTGAGCATCCGCGCGATGCGGTCCTTCTGCACGCCGTACTCGCCGAACGGCGGCGTGCCCTCGCCCTCGCGGATCGGCGCGCGGCGGCTCACCCCGTACCGCCACACGGTGCCGCAGTGCAGCAGGTGCCCGGTCTCGCCGCGCAGCCGCTCCACCAGGGCCGCAGCCGATTCGGGCGTGAAGCACACCAGGTCCACGACGGCGTCCGGGGCGAGGCCGGCCACGGTGGCGCCGAAGACCCCGTCGGCGTCCTCCCGCTCGCGGTCGGCCGTCACCTGCCGGACCTGTTCCCACTCGGGCGCCTCCGCGTACGCGGCGCGCCTGCCGCGGCTGATGTTGACGACCTCGTGCCCCGCGCGCACCAGCCGCGGGACGAGGAACGTGCCGATGTGCCCGCTCCCGCCGATGACGACGATCCTCATGCCGTGCTCCCTCCCCTTGCGGGCCCGGCGCCGGGCCCGGCGCTCCGATGCTAACCGCCTCCGGGACCGCCCCGACCCCGCGCGGGCGCCGCCGCATTGGCCCCGGCGTCGCCGTGCTCGATGACGCCGACGCAACAGGCGGTGCGGTGGACTGGTCCCCACAGGCCGGACCCCTGCCGGCCGCGTTGAAAGGACCCCTGATGAACACCACCAAGAAGACGGCCTTGTGGACCGGTGTCGCCGTCACCGGACTGCTCGGCGTCGTGCTCCTCGGCGGCGGCAAGATCCAGTCCGGGACCCTGCTGATCCTCACCGCTTTCGCCCTGGCGCAGCCCGCCGCGCGGCGCCGACTGCCGCTGTGGCTGGGCGTCGCGCTGGTCGGCGTGCTCTACGGCCTGGTGGCGTGGAACATCTCCACCACCGAGCTCCCCGACCCCTCGGCAGGCATGATGAGCTGTGAAGAGCACTCCGAGTGGTACGACCCGACCGGCATCCGGTTCGTCGACCAGCTGATGTGGATCCTCAGCGGCTTCACCGCCCAAGCGGCGCCGTCCTAGCCCGGCGGGACCGCCCCGACCCCGCGCGACCGCAGACCCGCCGGCGCAGTCGGAAATCCGATCGCGCCGTTCCCGCGTTCCCCCGAACCAGCGCCCCCGCCGCCATAGGCTCCCGCTCGAAGCACGTCCGCTGAACGAAAGGGGGCGCCATGGCGCTCAGAACCCGACGCATCGCGCAAGGCCTGGCCGCGCTCGCGCTGGCGGCCGGAGCGGTGCTCGCCGCCTCCGCGCCCGCGCAGGCGGACGCCAAGGAGTGCACGAGCTACCTCGAAGGCGCCGGCTACATCGTCGGGCCGCTGGTCCGGCACGCGTGCGACGCCTGGGCGGGCTACCCGCTCTGCTACAGCAGCCTCCTCGACCTGGGCGTGCTCCCGCGCCACGCGGACGTCGCCTGCTACTACGCCACGCGCTGGTGAGGCCCCGGCACCCCGCCCGAAGAAATCTCCGGGCGGGGTGTCGAAACGGCCCGGGCCCGTTCGTAGTACTCGTGAGGCCGCCCGACGGAGGCGGCGCGAACGGGAGCACTGACATGAGCACCACTTTCACCGTCGACTTCTTCTGCACCATCGACGGCTACGGCATGGCCCGCGGCTGGCCCGGCTACTGGGGGAAGGAGGGGCCCGAGGTCCGCGAGGACCGCGTCCGCGCCTTCGCGGAGGACCAGGTCCTGGTCTACGGCGCGACCACGTTCCGGCAGTTCCGCGAGTTCGTCGTCGACTACGACGAGCCGTACTACGAGCGCCTGAACGAGCTGCCGAAGCTCGTCTTCTCCAGCACCCTCCAGGAACCGCTCGGCTGGCGGAACTCCACCGTCATCGCCGAGGACGCCGTGACCGCCATCGAGCGGCTCAAGCGCACCACCGACGTCCCGATGCGCTCGCACGGCAGCATCTCGCTCAACCGCGCGCTGCTCGCCGCCGGGCTGGTCGACCGGATCGAGGTCGTCATGTTCCCGGCCGTCTCCGGCCGCGCCGGAGGCGCCGCGCTCTTCCACGAGGGCGCGGAACTCGACCTCGAACTCGTCGAGTCGACCGTTCTCGACGGCCGCACCCAGAAGCTCGTCTACCTCCCGCACCTCCACGGCGAGGTCCCCGAAGGCGCCGGGCCGCGGCGCCGCACCGCGAAATAACGAGGGAGAATCAGCACATGCAGTACCTGGTCAACGTCATCTTCGACCGCAGCGACTCCGGCACCGCCGAAGAGGCCGTCGCCATCGACGCGTTCAACGACCGGCTCCGCGCCGGCGGCCACTGGGTCTTCGCGGGCGGCCTGGCCGACCCGAGCGCCTCCACCGTGGTCGACGGCCGCGGCGACGAACCGGTCTTCAGCGACGGCCCGTTCGCCGAGACCAAGGAGTGGGCCGCGGGCTTCTGGATCATCGAGGCCCCGGACCTCGACGTCGCCCTGAGCCTCATGGCCGACGGCTCGAAGGCCTGCAACCGCCGACTCGAGATCCGGCCCCTCCTCACCGGATGAGCGACGCACGAGACGCCCTGGCCCGCGCCCACCGCGACGAGTGGGCGCGGGTGGTGGCGAGCCTCGCCAAGCGGTTCGCGAGCCTAGACGTCGCCGAGGACGCGGCCGCCGACGCCTTCGCCGCCGCCGCCGAGCGCTGGCCCTCCGACGGCGTCCCGCCCAACCCCGGCGCCTGGCTCACCACCACCGCGACCCGCAAGGCCGTCGACCGGATCCGCCGCGAGCAGAAACGCGACGGCAAACACGAAGAGGCGCTGATCATGCAGACCGCACCCGAACCGGTCGGCGCGATCGACGACGACCGGCTGCGGCTGGTCTTCACCTGCTGCCACCCCGCGCTCGCGATCGAGGCGCGTGTGGCCCTGACGCTGCGGATGGTCGGCGGCCTGGCCGTGTCCGAGATCGCCCGCGCGTTCCTGGTGCAGGACACCGCGATGGGCGCCCGCATCACCCGCGCCAAGGCGAAGATCGCGGCCGCCCGCATCCCCTACCGGGTGCCGCTCGCCGCGGACCTGCCCGGCCGCGTCTCGGGCGTGCTCGCGGTGCTGTACCTGATCTTCAACGAGGGCTACCTCGCCTCCGGGCCGGGCACGCCGCCCGTGCGCGAGGAGCTGAGCGGCGAGGCGATCCGGCTCGCGCGGCTGCTCCGCGAGCTGCTGCCCGACGACGGCGAGGCCGCCGGGCTGCTCGCCCTCATGCTCCTCACCGACGCGCGCCGCGCGGCCCGCGTCTCGTCCACAGGGGAGCTGCTGCGCCTCGACGAGCAGGACCGGTCCCTTTGGGACGCAGACCTGATCGCCGAAGGGCACGCGCTGGTGCGCGAGCGCCTGGCGTCGGGCGCCGCACCGGGCCGGTACCAGCTGCTCGCGGCGGTCAACGCCGTGCACACCGACGGCGACGCCACCGACTGGACGCAGGTGGTCGCCCTCTACGACCGGCTCGCGCGGATCGACGGCTCACCGGTCGTGCGGCTCAACCGCGCGATCGCGGTGGGGGAGTGCGACGGCCCGCAGGTCGGGCTCGCGCTCGTCGACGCGCTCGCACCGGACCTGGCCGGGTACCACGCGTTCCACGCCGCGCGAGCGGACCTGCTGCGGCGCCTGGACCGGACCGCGGACGCCCGCGAGGCCTACGACGCCGCGATCGCGCTGGCCGGCAACACCGCCGAGGTCGCGTTCCTCACGCGGCGCCGGGACGCGGTCTGACCGTTCGTGCGCGGGGCCCGGACCGGGCCCCGCGCCTCCGCGGCGTCTTGCGGTCCGTCAAGGCTCCCTCGCGGCCGATGAACGCCGCGAAGCGGTCCTGCGGGCGTCTCTGTGCCTTCTTGCGGTCCGTCAGGGCTTCCACTGCGGGTCGCGGCCGATGAAGGCCGCGAAGCGGTCCTGCGGGGAGGCGTCGTCGGCGACCGGCACGGCCGGCCCGAACTGGCCGCTCGCGCGCAGCATCTCGTCGATGGGGGCCATGCCTTCGAGGGCGGCGAGGCAGCGCTCGTCCCCGAGGTCGGGTTCGCGGCCGAGGGCCTTGGCGAGGTCCCAGGAGTGCGCCCAGACGTCGGCCGTGTAGAACTGGTCGATCGCCGCGTCCACGGGCACGTCGCCGGTGTTCGGGTTGCTGAGCACGCGCCCGGCCGGATCATCCACGATGGACTGGATGTCGGCGGTGTGCCGCCGCCAGGCGGCGACCGGGTCGGCCGCGACGTCGAGCGGTTCGAGCTCGACGCCCGCGCCCTTGAGGAAGCCGCGCGACCATTCCACCAGGTGCTTCACCACGTCGAGCGCCGTCCACTCCGCGACCGGGCTGGGCCGCGCCCAGTCGTCCGGCGACGCGGACTCCACCAGTGCGGCGAACCGGGCCGCGTCGTCGGCGTGCCGCTGCGACGGGCCGCTCTGCGCCGCAAGGAGTTCGTCGAGCTTGTCGAAGCCGTCGCCGACACCGCCCTCCATGCCGCCGGCCAGGATGCCGTCGCGGGTCGCGAAGTCCTTGACCAGGCTCATCGCCCGCAGCCGCGTGCGGCCGCCGGCGAGCGCCTCGAACGTCAGCGTCTCGAGGGCGACGTTGTCGGCGTCGCCGGTGTAGGTGGCGGTCCGCACGATCCGCTCGCCGGGCCGCACGTCGTGGAAGCTGCCGTAGAACGCGGCGACCTCCTCGCCGCCGCGGTCGTTGGCGAAGGCCCACTCGCCGCCCGTGCGGGCCTCCCACCGGAGGATCCGCGTGGTCATCGAGCGCGGCCCGACCCACTGCGCGAACAGGTCCGGGTCGACGTGGGCGCGGAACACCCGCTCAGGGGCCGCGTCGAACTCGCGCACGATCTCGATCGTCGGCACCTTCGCGTCGGCGGTGATCGCGGTCTTGGGCTCGGTCATGTTCCGTCCTTCTCACGGGTGTGCTTCGGGTCCGTGCGGTCGAGCAGGTCGTCGAGGCGGCTGTACCGCTCCTCGGCCTCGCGGCGGTAGCGCTCGATCCACGCCGTCATCGAGTCGAGCGCCTCGGCGCGCAGGTGGACCGGGCGGCGCTGGGCGTCCCGGCTGCGGGTCACGAGCCCGGCCTCCTCGAGCACCTTGACGTGCTTGGAGATCGCCTGGAAGCTCATGTCGTACGGCTCGGCGAGCTCGCCCACGGTCGCGTCCGAGACGGCCAGCCGCGCGACGAGCCCGCGCCTGGTCGGGTCGGCGAGTGCCGCGAACGCCCGGTCGAGTTGCTCCACGCCCACGCTCGCACCTTCCTCAACTGATCGGTTGAATACGAGCGTAGACGCGCCCCCGGTCGTTGTCAACCGGATGGTTGCAGAAGCGGGGGCGACTCGCGTCGCCCCCGCTCAAGCTCTGTTCGCGCCGCCGCTACGGGCGCTTGAGCCGGCGGCGGTTCTCGCGGGTGGGGTCGGTGCCGGCGACCTCGTTGCGGTCGGTGTCGACCGCGTCCGGATCGGTGCCGTCGGTGTTCAGATCCCTGTGGTCGTCGGCGTTGCGGTCGCGGGGCCGGTCGTCGGCCTCGGACCGGTGGTCGGTCTCGACGCCGCGCGGCTCGTCGTCGACGGGCGCGGTCGCGGGGGTGGTCACGGGCTCGCCGCCGCGGCCGGGGCCGCCCTCGGCGTCCAGGTGGCGGCCGGCCTCGGTCGCGTACGCGGCGTCGACCAGCAGGTCGTAGCTGTCGGCCCGCAGCTCGCCCACGGAGGAGAAGTCGCGGCGTCCGCCGGTCAGCGCGTGGCCGACCAGCCCGGCGATCGCGCCCGCGATCGCGCCGAGGAACGCGCCGTACAGTGCCAGCAGCAGACCGGCGATGAGCGGGTCCACCCACCCGAACAGCCCGAAGAGCCATCCGAACAGCGCACCCAGCACCGCACCCGAGACGGCGCCCTGGCCGGCCGCTCGCCACATCGTCAGCCGCCCGGTCACACGCTCTACTGTGGTCAAACCGCGGCCCACGATCGCCGTGCGCTCCACGGGGAATCCGTTGTCGGAGAGGTGGTCGACGGCCCGCTCGGCCTCCTGGTACCGGGCGTACGTGCCCACCAGCACCTGCCCCGCACCGGAGAAGCCGCCGGGGGCCTGCTCGTCGTGGAGTCGACTCATTGCGCACCATCCTTCGTCGCTTGTGGTCGACTCCGGGCTTCCCCGGCGGCGGCCCGCGAAACCCGGCCCGGCCGCGGCCCGGCCGTCGCAGGGCTGTTCACCAGGGGCGCAACGGCTCGTCAGTGACGGACGCCCGGTTCGGCACCGACCGTGATCGCCTCCACGACCTCCCGCACGGCCGAGGCGTCGGGAAGTGCGCCGAGCTCACCGGCGAAGAGGAGGTGGCCGGTGCCGACAAGGGTCATGGCGAGCGTGCGGGTGTCGGTGCCCGGGACGAGGCGCCCGTACCGGCGCTCGGCGTCGAGGTACGCCGCGAGCCGCGCACCGGCCTCGGTGAGGATCGGCAGCCCCCGAGGGCTGGTCTCGCGCAGGCGGGTCCGCACGCCGTCGCGGGAGATCACGAGTCCGACCAGGCCCAGGTTCACCGGTGTGAAGACGCGGGTCAGCGCCTCGGTCAAGGTGGCGACCAGCGTGGACGAGACGGCCGACCCGGCGAGCGCGTCGATGTCCGCCTCCACCAAGGCGATGCGGGCCCGCACGAGCTCGGCGAGGAAGTCGTCGAAGTCCGCGAAGTGGCGGTGCAGCACGCCTTTCGCGACCCCGGCCTCCTCGGTCACGGCCCGACTGGTCAGCGCGCCCGCGCCGTCGCGCACCAGGACCCGCTCGGCCGCGGCGAGCAGCCGGGCGCGTGCGTCGTGCAAGGCGACCCCTGTCGGCATCGGACCTCCCGGCGGCATCGGAATGGGCGTGCGACCACTCTAGCGCCGCCGGGAGGCTCATCGGAGTTCGCGCCCGCCGCCGTGCGCAGGGCGCTTCACGCTCGCCGCGGGTGCGGGTGCGGGTTCCGCGGGCCGGGTTGCCAGGGTGCAGGTCGGCCGCTGAGTCACCGATCTTCGCGCCCGTTGCCGTGCGCAGGGCGCTTCACGCTCGCTGCGGCTGCGGCTGCCGCGAGCACTGCGGCTCGCCGGGGTCCGGGTCAGCTACGAGCCGGGGTGCCACCGATCGTCCCGCCCGCGGCCCTGAGCCGGGCGAGTCACGGATTCGCGCATTCCCCACCGCGCCCCGGGTGCGCGAGGTGGTCGGACACCACGTCGCCGTCCCAGTCGCCGCCGGCGAGCGCGATGTACCCGTCGGGGCGCACGAGCACGAGGCCGTCGCCCGCGACCCCGTATCGTTCGCGCGCCTCCCCGTCGGCGTCGACCAGGTCACCCTCGGCCGGCGGTTCCCCTTGCGCGCGTACGCGCTGCGTGCGGACCTCGCCGAACCGGTCCACCGCCTCCGGAGCGGTCCGGTCCCCGAAGACGAGCAGTGTGGCGTGCGGGCCGCGGAAGCGCTCGAACAGCCGCACCCGCGCACCGCTCTGATCGGTGCAGACGGCGTCCGGGGCGCGGTCCCCGGCGCGGACGCCGATCCCTTCGTCCAACTGCCGCGCGAGACTGGAGCCCCGGTAGCCGAGGCTCAGCTGGCTGACGTCGCTGAACGGGTCCCGGCCCGCGAACGTGCCGACGAGGCGGTCCGAGACCTCGGCGGCGTCCTTGCCGCTCCAGTACTTTCCCCGCGCGGTGGTCGAGGCGAGCACGTGCGCGGCGACCGGCAGGCGCTCCTCCTCGTACGTGTCCAGCAGCGCGCCGGGCGCGCCGCGGAGCACGCGCGCGAGCTTCCAGCCGAGGTTGTAGGCGTCCTGCACGCCCGTGTTCATGCCCTGGCCGCCCGCGGGCGCGTGCACATGGGCGGCGTCGCCTGCCAGGAGCACGCGGCCTTCCCGGTAGCGGTCCACCATGCGGATGTTGACCTGGTACACCGAGAGGTACACGGGGTCGGAGAAGCGCACGCCGGGCAGTCCGACCCGCTCGGCGAAGGCCTCCGCGAACGTCTCGACCGACACCGCGGCGGGGTCCAGGCCGTCCTCCTGCGGCAGCGGCGCGGTGAAGAACCAGGTGCCGCTCTTCGGCATCGGCGCGAGACTGAGCATCCCGCCCGGGCCGGCGCCCCACAGGTGCGCGACCGAGTCGTCCAGGCCCTCGACGCGGAGGTTCCCGAACAGCATCCGCTGCCGCTCCCACGTCTCGCCCAGGAAGCTGATGCCCGCCCGCTTGCGCACGGTGCTGCCGCCGCCGTCGCACCCGACGAGATAGCGCGCCCGGATCTCCTCCACCCGGCCGCCGAACCGCACCGACGCCGTGACCTGCCCGTCCTCCTCCTCGTAGTCGACGAACTCGCCCCCGAGCTCCACCTTCACCCCGAACGACGCGAGCCGCTCGCGAAGGACCGCCTCGGTGAACTGCTGCCCGACCATCAGACTCCCCGGGTACGGCGCGCCCGGCACCGGCGGCGCGTCGTACATCACCGCCTCGCGCACGACATTCCCTGCGGCGTCGTAGAACCGCGCCGTGCCCGTCGCCGCCTCGGCGTGCGCGACGAGCCTGTCGAGCACCCCGAGGTCCTCGAACACCTCCTGCGTGCGCGCCCGCACGCCGCGCGCCCGCGTCCCGACCTGAAACGCCTCCGCCCGCTCGACGATCCGCACCGCGACTCCCCGCCGGGCGAGGTCGCACGCCAGCACCAGCCCCACCGGACCCGCGCCGACGATGAGCACCTCCGTTGCCGCTGAAGCGTTCATGCACACCTGCCTTCTCCAAGGCGACCCATAGTGACCGCTTGCCCATTATTAGCGGGCAAGCGCCCACTTGTCAACGCGGCACTACCCCCGGAAGACCTCGCCCCAGATCAACGCCCTTGTTCACTCGCCGTCGGACGGCCGCGCATCGGCGTCCGCCGGGTCGGCGTCCACCGCGAAGTCCGTCTCCAACTGCTGGATCTGGACCCGCAGGCCGTTGACGGCCGGACTCTGGAGGGCCGCGTAGATCGCGAGCGCCTCGTGGAGGAGCCGCCGCGCCGCCTCGGGGTCGCGTGCTCCGGCGGCCGCGGTGCCCCTGCCGCGCAGCGCGGTGCCGAGTCCGAAGCGGTTGCCGAGCTCGATGAAGATCTCGCCGGCCGACCGGTACCGCCGGTCGGCCTCGTCCCAGTCCCGCTGGATCAGCGAGACGGCGCCCCTGCCGAGGTAGGCGTTGGCCTCCCCGTTCCGGTCGCCGAGCGCGGTGTACGTCCCCAGCGCCTGTCCGTAGTGCTCGTCGGCCCGGGCCGGCTCGTCCTGCGCTCGCAGGACGTCGCCGATGCCGCGGAGGGCGTTGGCGCGCTGAAGGGCGTCGTCGAGCGCGGCCGCCCGCTCGAACGCGCCGACCGCGTCGTCCCAGCGGCGCTGGAGCCGGTGCACGTGGCCAAGACCCACCAGGGCCCGCGCCTGGACGGCCTGGTCTCCGGCCTCCCCGGCCTGCTCGGCCGCCCGCGCGAAGTGGCGGGCCGCTTCCTCGTGCTCGCCCTTGAGCCGGGCGACGTGGCCCAGCCCGACGGCGGCCTTGATGAGCCCGTCGCGGTCGCCGGTCCGCTCGAAGACGCCGACCGCCTCCTTGCAGTACTCCAGCGAGCGGTCCCATTCTCCTTGCAGCCGTGCCACTTCGCCGCGACCGACCAGGGCGTGCCCGCGCTGCCGCTCCTCGCCCGACTCCGCGTACCGCTCCGCCGCGTGCCGGTAGACCGCGGCCGCGTCGGTGTACCGGCCGAAGCCGAACAGCACGTGGCCGGCGTGCAGCGCGAGATCGGCATGCTCGCGGCTCCGGCCGGCGCGAGCGGTGTCGGCGACGTTGTCGATCTCGGCCTCCAGCCACTCCTGGTCGCCGGCGCCCCGGTCCCGGAGCCGACGGAGGTAGTGCGCGAGCAGTTCAGAACGGAGCGGTGCCATCTCATCCTCCAAATGCGCCCGGTGGGCGGCGTACGCGCGCAGGACGTCGTGCGCCGAGTACGCGGTCATCCCCGGTGCCGTGAGGTGGTGGCGACGGGCCATCCCCGCGTCGATCAGGTCCTCCATGAACGCCTCGGCCTCGTCGGGGTCGCACCCGAGCACGGCCGCGGCGGTGTCGGCCAGGACGAAGCCTCCCGGATGCGCGCCGAGGAACCGGAAGGCGTACCGCAGGTCGTCGTCCAGGTACCGGTACGAGCCGTCGAGGCGGTCGAACAGCGCCTGCTGCGTGCGGCGCTTCCCGCTCCCGCCCGCGCGCCCGGGCCCGCCCGCGATCTCGGCGAGGCCGCGCCGACCCGAGCGCACCAGGTGCGCGTGGGCCTTGATGAGCACGGGCACGAAGAGGTCGGCCTCGATCAGGCGGTCGACGGTCGCCGCGTCGTGCCCGGTCCCGGCGATGCCGGTGAACAGCGCGCGTGCGGTCCCGCGGTCGAGCGCGTCGAGCGGGATCGCCGCCGACTCGCCGAGGTCCAGGTGGTCGCGGGTGGTTACGATCGTCGCGCACCCCTCCTGGCGCAGGAGCAACCGCTCGATCTGCTCGACGTGCTTCACGTTGTCCCACACCATGAGCAGTGTGCGCCCGGCGGTACTCTGCTGCCAGGCGCTCACCCGCCCGTCCGCCGAGAGCTGCTCGACGCCCGCGCTGGTGAGGTCGTCGCGGATCGTCGGGAGTATCTTCACCAGCGCCTGGTCGCTGGTCTCGGGGACGCGGCCGTCGGTGTAGGACTGGAAGTTGTAGAACACGCACCCGTCGGGGTACGCGCTCGAATGCCTGCGCGCGTAGGCGACCGCGAGTTCGGTCTTCCCGATCCCCCCGAAGCCCGCCACGACCTGGATCCGCCCGGCGCCGTCGCCGCCCCGCAGCGCCGCGTCGAGGCCGTCGAGCTCGGGTCCGCGCCCGACGAAGCCGGCACCGGTGGTGTCGGGGTGCCAGTAGTCGCGCAGATGACCGGGCCCCGGAGGCGTCTCCAAACACGCGAGCTTGAAATCGCTCCACAACGCCGCGAGCGCGCGCGTGCCCCGTGTGGCGTCCCAGCGGACCTGCGCGAGGATCGCCGCGCACAGGGGCGCGGCCAGCGGGTGCGAGGCGTCGATCCGCTCGGGCAGGCCGTGTTCGCCGACCGGCGACTCCGTCTCGGCGATCCAGACCCGCACGGAGCCCACGAGCTGGGCCAGCCCGGTGCCGTCGATCAGCGGGAGCGCGTCATCGTCGCGTTCGAGCAGCGCGGCGGTGACCGCCGCCTGCTGCTCCAGGTCGCCAGGGAACGCTTCGTCCACGGCGACGTCGAGGCCGCCTTTGACCGCCAGCAGCAGCGCCTTGCGCACCTCGGGCGCATCGCTGTCGCGGCGGAGCCGGGCCTTGACGAGCCCGGCCGTCTGCTGCGCGAGCTGGCGCGCGACCCAGGTCGTCAGCGCGGTGGTGACAGGCTCCATCACGGGCTCCGAGCGGTGGGGGAGGGGTGGGTCCATCGTAGATCGACTGCGCCCCTGCGAAGGTCCCCGCGCGACGGTTCACCCGATCGTGCGCGGCGCAAAACCCACGAGACGACAGCCGGCACCGCGAACAGGAACGGCGGCAACCGGTTCGGGACCGTCTTCGGCGCGAGGCCACCGCTTCAGGCCGATGTCGGACACAAAATTGACCCATGAGAACACCATGAGAATGAACCAGATGAGGGGTCTATTCCGCAGGTAGATTTGCGTTCACCACAGGAACCACCTGCTGAAACGCAGGTCCACGACACCAGGAGACCCTCATGACCACGAACCAGCCGGCCGCCCCCGTCTTCGTCCGCGCCGCCGAGGCCGAGACGCTGCAGGACGGGCCGACGAGCCTCATCACGCTACTCGCCGACGCCGGGGCGACCGGCGGGACGATCACCGCGAACAAGGCCACGTTCAGCAAGGGCTCGCCGGGCGCGCCCGCGCACTTCCACACCAAGGCCACCGAGACGTTCTTCGTGATCGAGGGCGAGATGCGCATCCTGGTCGGGGAGGAGATCGTGCGACTCGGCAAGGGCGACTTCCTGACCGTGCCGCCGACCGTCCCCCACGCCTTCGCGCCCGCTCCCGGCGCCGAGGCCGAGATGCTGGTGGTGTTCACCCCGGGTCTCCAGCGCTTCGACTACTACCGGCTCCTGGAGCGCGTGCACCGCGGCGAGGCCACGATCCAGGACATCCGCGACAGCTCCCAGCAGTACGACAACCACTACTTCGAGAGCCCGGTCTGGAAGAGCGCGCTGGCCGAGCGCTGAAGGCTCCACCGAGGTTCGCGGAGAAGGACGGGCTGTTGCCAGAGCCCGGCATCTGCGAGTGTTTTGCCTGGTAGAGCGGTCTATAATGAAGAGTTCGCGCGGTGAGCGGCTCTGAAGACAGGGAGACCCGATGTCCAGCCATGACCACTCGCACCACCCCCGCGGTGAGAGCCACGGCCACGATCACGATCACGGCGGGCACGGGCGGCACGGTGGTCGGCGGCATCGCCTCGCGCATCTGCTTGCGCCGCACTCGCATGACAGCGCCGACAAGGTCGACGGGGCGATGGAGTCGAGCCGGGAGGGGTTGCGGGCGCTGTGGATCTCCTTGGTGATCCTCGGCGCGACCGCTGCGGTCCAAGCGGTCGTGGTGGCCTTCACCGGCTCGGTCGCGCTGCTGGGCGACACCCTGCACAACGTCGCGGACGCGCTCACCGCGATCCCGCTGGGCATCGCGTTCCTCCTCGGGCGCCGCAAGGCGACCCGCCGCTACACCTACGGCTTCGGCCGCGCCGAAGACCTGGCCGGGATCGTCATCGTCGTGTTCATCGCCGCCTCGGCCGTCGCCGCCGCGGTCGCGGCGATCG
The DNA here is from genome assembly GCF_039531525.1 of Glycomyces endophyticus. NCBI lineage: Bacteria > Bacillati > Actinomycetota > Actinomycetes > Glycomycetales > Glycomycetaceae > Glycomyces > Glycomyces endophyticus. The sequence continues at coordinate 241,473 of NZ_BAAAQF010000010.1, read as the reverse complement.
ACCGGCTCCGCAATCCCGCCGCAGTCGACCACCTGTGGGCGGTCGCCGCCGCGGGCGGCATCGGGTTCGTCGGCAACGAGCTCGTCGCCCGCTACAGGATCGGGGTCGGCCGCAGGATCGGCTCGGCCGCGCTGGTCGCCGACGGCCTGCACGCCCGCACCGACGGATTCACGTCGCTGGCGGTCCTGCTCGGGGCCGGCGGGGTGGCGCTGGGCTGGGGCTGGGCCGACCCGGTCGTCGGCTTGGCGATCACGGTCGCGATCGTCATGGTCCTCAAGGACGCCGCACTGCAGATCTGGCGGCGGTTGATGGACGCGGTCGATCCCGGCGTGGTCGACCGGGCAGAAGCGGTCCTGGCCGCGACCCCGGGAGTCGAGGCGGTCGGTGCGCTGCGGCTCCGGTGGGTCGGCCACCGAATGCACGGCGAGGTCGACATCGCCGTCGATGCGGCCTTGACCGTGACCGACGCCCACACCATCGCCGTCGACGCCGAACACCGCCTCATCCATGCCGTCCCGCGGCTCGCCCGCGTCACCGTCCACACCGACCCGGCAGGCCACCTCCTCGCCCACCAGGTTCTCGCTCACCACACCTGACCACCGGCGGGACCGCCGCGTCCGCGGCGACGGCGTCGCTATCGGAGGAGCGGAACCGCCTGCGCCGCCTGACTCCGACCCGAGACCGGGACAGCCTTCAGGCGCCGGTGTCCGGCGCCGGCGGCAGTACGGCGCAGAGGGCGTCAAGGGCGGGGCGGTAGCGGTGGTCGGGTGGGGCGGCGTAGCCGATGACGAGGCCGTCTTGTTGCGGCTCAACGCTGTCGGGGTGGCGGAACCCGGTGAGGCCGTCGAGGGCCAGGCCGGCGCGTGAGGCGGCGGCGAGGGTCGGGGCCTCGGTTCCGGGCGGGAGGCGCAGCACCGCGTGGAGGCCAGCGGCGATGCCCGCGGGTTCGATGTGCGGGGCGCGTTCGGCGAGGACGGCCGCGAGGAGGTTGCGCCGGTCGCGGTAGCGCTGGCGCATGCGGCGCACGTGCCGGTCGTAGCGCCCGGAGTCGATGAACTCCGCGAGCGCGAGCTGGTCGGTGACGCCGGTCCACGCCTCCCGCAGGCCTTTCGCCGCCAGGACGGCGTCGACCAGGTGCGAGGGGATCACCATCCAGCCCAAGCGGATCGCGGGCGAGAGGCTCTTGCTGACCGAGCCCAGGTAGACCACGTGGCCGGGGTCGAGGCCCTGCACGGCGCCGACGGGTTCGCGGTCGTACCGGAACTCGCCGTCGTAGTCGTCTTCCAGGACGACGCCGCCGCGGAGCCGCGCCCAGTCGACCGCGGCCGCGCGGCGCGCGGGGTCGAGCGTGGCGCCGGTGGGGAACTGGTGGGCCGGGGTGAGCAGGACGGCGCGGGCGCCGCGCCGGGTGGTCGTGTCCGGGTGCGAGGCCAGCTGATCGGTGCGCACGCCGTGCTCGTCGAGTCCGAGCGGGATGGTCCGCACGCCCGCGTCGGCGAGGATGCCGCGGTGGAACGGCAGGCTGTACGGCTCGACGGCGAGCGGTCCTCTGAGGACGCCGCCGCCGAACAGGAGCCGCAGCCCGTGCGCGAAGCCCGCGCAGACGACGATCTGGTCGGGGTCGGCCGCGACGCCGCGCGTGCGCGCGAGGTATTCGGCGAGCGCCCGGCGCAGTTCGGGGCGGCCCTGCGGGTGCGGGGGAGCGAAGGCGTCGTGCGGGGCGGCGGTGACGGCGCGGCGGACCGCGGCGGTCCAGGCCGCGCGCGGGAACGACGTCGCGTCCGGTTGCCCCTGAGCGAGGTTGTGCACGGGGGCCTTGCCGCCCTTGGGTTTCGCGGGGACGCGCTGTGGCCGGGCCCTGACCCGGTCGGCCACGCGCGTGCCTGAGCCCTGCCGGGCGGTCAGGCGGCCTTCGGCGACGAGTTCGGCGTACGCGTCGGCCACGGTGTTGCGGGCGACGCCGAGATCGGCCGCCAGCGACCGGTACGGCGGCAGCCGCGTCCCCGGCGCGAGCCGCCCACTCCGCACGGCCTCCCGCAGCGCCGCCGCCACGGCCGCCCGGCGGGGACCGGTCGGCGACAGGTCGAGGTGCAGGTCAGCGCCTGACTCCTCCCGTGGCACCTGCCGCCCCCTCTCGTCACACGTTCCGCGCCCAGGCTAGCGCCGCGCCCGGCGTTCCGGGCTCGGACTGGTCGCCCGTGTCCGCATCTGCTCCCCGTGCGTCTTCCGCCCGGGCCCCGGGCCGGGGCGATCGCGATCTAGCGCCGCGCCGGGCGCTCAGACTCGTCGCCCGGTCGGCACCCGCTCCCCGCGCGCCCGCCGCCCCGGACCCCGGGGCGAACCGGGGCCGGGGTCCCCGTCTTGATGAGACGGGGACGGCGAGTCCCGCAGCGCGAACGGACCGATGCCTCTAGGCCTCCTCGGTGAGGAACTCGGCGAGGCGTTCGGCGAACTCCTCCGGGGTCAGGACCTCGATGCCCAGTTCGCGGGCCTTCTCGAGCTTGCTGCCCGCCTTCTCGCCCGCGACGACGATGCCGGTCTTCTTGGAGACGCTGGACGTCGCCTTGCCGCCGGCGCGCGCGACGAGCTCGTTCATCTGGGTGCGGGAGTAGTCCGCCAGCGGGCCGCTCATGCCGCCGGTGACGACGACGGACATGCCCTGCAGGGGAAGTCCGCTGTCGGGCTCGGGCTCGGCGTCGTCGGCGGGCGGGGGGACCCAGCCGGGCTGGTCGAGGTTGACGCCGGCGGCCTTGAGCTTGGCGATGACGGGTGCGAGCTCGGCGAGTTCGGCGACGATGACCGGGGCCTTCTCGCCGCCGATGCCGTCGACCTTCTCGAGCGCCACCGCGTCGGCGGCGACGATCGAGTCCATCGAGCCGAAGTACCCGGCGATGCGCAGCGACATCGAGCGGCCGGTGCCGAGGACGCCGAGGGCGCAGAACACGCGGTTGAGCGGCTGGCCCTTGGCTTTGGCGATCGCGCCCAGGAGGTTGTCGGCGCTGGTCTCGCCCATGCGGTCCAGCGACAGGAGCTGCTCGCGGGTGAGGGGGAACAGGTCGGCGAAGTCCTCGATCATGCCGCGCTCGACGAGCTGGACCACGATCTTCTCGCCGAGCCCGTCGACGTCGAGGCAGTCGCGGGCCACCGCGTACCGGATGGCCTCGACCCGCCCGCAGTCGCGGCCGCGCTCGCACCGCCACCGCTCCTGGCTGCGGTCGATCGCCGCGCCGCAGCGCGGGCAGGCCTCGGGGAACTCGATCGCCTGCTCGGCCCCGGTGCGCAGGGTGGTCATCGCACCCTCGACGCGGGGGATGACCTCGCCCGCGCGGTAGACGGTGACCTGGTCGCCGATCATGAGGTCGCGGCGGCGGATGTCGGCCGGGTTGTGCAGGGTCGCATAGGTGATCGTGGTGCCGCCGACCTCGACCGGTTCGAGGACGGCGCGCGGGGCGATGACGCCGGTGCGTCCCACGCTCCACTCGACGGCCAGGAGCGTCGTGATCTTCTGCGCCGCAGGGTACTTGTACGCCGTCGCCCAGTGCGGGGTGCGCGAGCCGGTGCCGGCCTCGGCCCGGTCGGCGGGCAGGTCGGCCTTGATGACCGCGCCGTCGAGCTCGTACGGGAGGTCGGGGCGCTGCACGCCGATCGCCTCGATGCGCGCGAGGACGGCGTCGAGGTCGGCGCACGGATGAGTGCCGACTGGGGTGCCGAGGGTCGTGCCCAGGCCGAGCGCGCCGAGGCGCGCGATGAGCTCGGTGTGCGGCAGCTCGGCCAGGCCGGGGTCGCTGGTGTGCGCGGGGTCGGTGAGGGCGTCGTAGGCGAAGAACGTCTGCGCGACCCGGTAGGCGCGGTCCTTGGCCCGCAGCGATCCCGAGGAGGCGTTGCGGCGGTTGGCGAACACCGCGCCGCCGTGCGCGGCCCGCGCCTCGTTCGCGGCCGCGAACTGCTCCTCGGTCATCAGGACCTCGCCGCGGACCTCGACGGTGACCGGCTCGGTCAACTCGCTCGGCAGGCCCGCGAGGTCGCCGATGACGTGCGAGACGTCCTCGCCGGTGCTCCCGTCGCCGCGGGTGACGAGCTGGACCAGCTTCCCGTCCTGGTACCGGGCCGCGAGCGCGACGCCGTCGAGCTTCGGCTCGACCACCCACGCCGCGACCGCGCGCCCGCCCAGGCGCCGCTCCAGGCCCGCGGCCCAGTCGCGGAGGTCCTCCTCGGAGAACACGTTGCCCAGGCTCAGCATCCGCACGGCGTGCTCGACGTCGCCCGTGGTCACCCCGGCCGCGACCTCGCGCGTGGGGGAGTCGGCGGCGACCAGGTCGGGGTGCTCCACCTCGAAGGCCGTGATGCCGCGCAGCAGCCGGTCGTAGGTGTCGTCGTCCATGCCGGACTCGCCGGAGCCGTAGTACGCGTCGGCGGCCTGCCGGGCCCGCGCCACCGCTTCCAGGTAGCCGGCCTCGTCGGCGAGCAGGTCGGCCGGAGCCGTGGGGATCGTCGTCATGCCACCATGCTGCCACCCTGCACCGACAACCCCCGGGGCGTACCGGCCGATCCGCGCGCCGCGCCCGGCCTGCCCCGCGTTTCGCGCCGCAGCGGCGCGGGCACTTGGAAGGGACGCTTCGGACGACCGAGCAGAGGGAGGGCCATGCAGCCGCTCTGGTACCGCAACGCCGTCATCTACGCCATGGACCCGTCGATGTTCCGCGACTCGGACGGCGACGGGTGGGGCGACATCAGGGGCATCACGAGGCGGCTCGACCACCTCCGCGGCCTGGGCGCCACCTGCCTGTGGCTGCTGCCGTTCTACCCCTCGCCGTTCAAGGACGGCGGCTACGACCTCACCGACCACCTGTCCGTCGACCCGCGCCTGGGCACCGTCTCCGACCTGGTCGGACTGCTGGAGGAGGCCGAGGAGAAGGGCATCCGCGTCATCTTCGACCTGGTCGTGCAGCACACCTCCGACCAGCATCCGTGGTTCCGGGAGGCCCGGTCGAACCCCGACTCGCGCTACCGCGACTACTACATCTGGTCCGACGAGCCGGTCGAGGTCGAGGGCCTGGAGCCGTGCTTCCCGACCGTCGAGGACTCGATCTGGACCTGGGACGAGGAGGCCGGCCAGTACTACCGGCACGTCTTCTACGCCCACGAGCCCGACCTCAACATCGCCAATCCCGAAGTGCGCGAGGAGATCAAGCGCATCATGGCGTTCTGGCTCCGCCTCGGCGCGTCGGGGTTCCGCGTCGACGCCGTCCCCTACATGGTCCACGCCGCCGAGGAGATCGAGGAGTACGAGGCGGGCGCCGACCTCCTCCGCGAGCTGCGCGAGTTCGTCGCCCTGCGCCATCCCGAGGCCGTGCTCATGGGCGAGGTCGACGTCCCGCTGGAGGAGTACGACGACTACTTCCTCGACGGCGACGGCCTGACGATGCTCCTCAACTTCTGGATGAACAACCACGTCTTCCTCGCCCTCGCGCGCGGCGAGGCCGAGCCGGTCCACCGGGCCCTGGAGGAGATGCCGCAGCCGCCGCGCCACAGCCAGTACGCGAACTGGCTGCGCAACCACGACGAGCTCGACCTCGAACGGCTCTCCGAGGAGGAGCGCGAGGAGGTCATGGCGCTGTTCGCGCCCGACGAGGACATGCGCGCGTACGGCCGCGGCATCCGCCGCCGCATCGCCCCGATGCTCGGCGGCGACCGGAGACGCATCGCCGCCGCGCACGCCCTCCTCCTATCGCTCCCCGGCACGCCCGTGCTTCAGTACGGCGACGAGATCGGCATGGGCGACGACCTGTCGCGGCGCGAGCGAATGAGCGTGCGCATCCCCATGCAGTGGAGCGCCGACGAGCACGGCGGGTTCTCCTCGGCCCCGAAGGACCGGCTCGTCGCCGAGCCCGTGCGGGAGGGCCCCTTCGGCTACGAGGAGGTCAACGTCTACGACCAGCACCGCAGTCTCGACGGCGGCCTGCTCGCCAGCGTCGGCGACCTGGTCCGGACCCGCTTGGGCCTCACCGAGATCGGCTTCGGACGGCACGCCGTGCTCGACACCGGGTGCCCCTCCGTGGTCGCGCTCCGGCACGACGACGAGCGCGACGGCACCGTCGTCACCCTCGTCAACCTCGCCGACGAGGACGTCGAGGTGCGCCTCGCGGGCGACGGCCTGGACGACCTCGTCGACATCCTCACCGGCGGCGACCACTCGTCCGACGACGACGAGCCGTCCCTGTTCAAGCTCACCGGGTACGGCTACCGCTGGCTGCGCCCCCGCACCCACGTCTTCAAGTGAGGAGTCCCTTGTGGAGATCGGATACCACGCCTCGCACGAGCAGTTCCCGCCTTCGCGCCTGGTCGCGGCGGCGGCCGCGGCCGAAGCCGCGGGCTTCGCCGCCGTGAACTCCTCGGACCACTTCGCGCCCTGGAGCACCGGCCAGGACGAGTCCGGGTACGCCTGGACCTGGCTCGGCGCCGCCATGGCCGCGACCAGCGTCCCCTTCGCCATCGTGACCGCGCCCGGGAACCGCTACCACCCCGCGATCACGGCGCAGGCCATCGCCACCGTTGAGGAGCTCTACCCCGGCCGCTTCACGCCCGCGCTCGGCAGCGGGCAGGCTCTCAACGAGCACGTCACCGGCGCGCTCTGGCCCCGCAAACCCGAACGCAACGCGCGCCTCGCCGAGAGCGCCGACGTCATCCGCCGCCTCCTCGACGGCGAGACCGTCGACCACGACGGCCGCGTCACCGTGCGCGCCGCCCGCCTCTACACGCGGCCCGAGCACCCGCCGCCGCTGTTCGCGGCCGCGCTCTCGCCCGCCACCGCCCGCGAGGTCGCCGCCTGGGCCGACGGCCTCATCACCGTCAACGCCCCCGACGAGCAGCTGCGCAAGATCATCGACGCCTTCCACGAGGGCGGCGGCGAGGGCAAGCCCCGCCACCTCCAAGCCCACGTGTCCTGGGACGCCGACGAGGACCGCGCCCGCAACCAGGCCCTCGACCAGTGGCGGTTCGTCGCCCTCCCCGCCGGGCTCAACCAGGAGCTGGAGCTGCCCGAGCAGTTCGACGCCGCCTGCGCGCACGTCCCGCCCGGCGCCCTCGAACCCGGCATCCTCGTCTCCTCCGACCTCGACCGGCACGCCGCCTCGCTCGCCTCCTACGCCGAGCTGGGCTTCTCCCGCGTCTACCTCCACCAGGTCGGCACCGACCAGGAGCGCTTCATCGACGTCTTCGGCGAGCGCGTCCTCCCGCAGCTCGCCGTGTGATCCCGGCCCCGGCGACCGGCTCGCTCGCGGACCTCCGCCAGCGCGGCTCACCCGAGTCCGAACCCGTCGGCGTAGCCCGCGACACCACCGAGGAGTCGGGCCGGCGCGGGCCCGGCGAAGGCGCTCGCGATGCCGCGGGCCTCGACGGCGGTCGTCTCGGCCGAGCAGGCGGCGGGAGACCGGCGGAATTCCGGCGGGCGGGCCGTCGCGCCCGGTGTCCCGTTGGCGGTTCGGGCCCGGCCCTGGCAGCATGGCGTGGGCCCCGACCCGATCGACCGAGAGGCCCCGCCGTGTCCCAGGACCCGCCGCCCGCACCGCACGCCCCTGCGCCCTTCCCGCCTGTCGCCGAGCGCCCGCCCGGCGTCGTCACCGCCGCCGTGGTGCTGCTGTGGGTGCTGCTCGCGGTCGGGGCGTGCGGTTCCGCGTTCCTGCCCGTGTCGGCGTATCTCACCGAGGCGTGGGCCGACGACGGCCTGGAGCGCGGGCTCGGCGCGGTGGTCGCGGCGTCCTCGGCGGTCCTGGTCGCGCTGACCGTCGCGCGCGGGCTGCTGGCCGTGCGCGTCAAGCGGCGCGGGGGCCGGGCCAGGGTCGCGGCGATCGCGGTCGAAGGGGCTTCGCTGACGCTGTCGGTGGCGTCGTGGATCGTCGTCGGGGCCCTCGCCCCGGTCACGTCGACCTCCACGGTGGACGGCGCCCTGGAGACCACCACCTCCTACGGCCCCAACGTCGTCGCGGTCTCCGCCACCTGCCCCGGGATGCTCATGTCGGTCCTCGTCATCGTGTTCCTCTCGCTAGCCGACGCGAAGCGGTGGTGCGACCGCTGACCCAGGCCGGCTGAACGGCGGAGCACCGGCGGGACACCGGCGGGATCCCGCCGAGCGCCAGTTCACGACGCCCGCCGACTCGTCCCGCTGCCCTACCATTGCCGGATGCCCGACCACATGTCCGAGGCCCGCATCGACCTCCGCCGGCTCCGGTCGCGAGCGGTGATGACGCAGGAGGAGCTCGCGCTCAAGGCGGGCGTCGGCATCCGCACGATCCGCGACATCGAATCGGGCCGGACCCGGCCGCAGCCGCGCACCCTGCGGCTCCTCATGCAGGCGCTCGGCGTCGACGCCGGGAGCGACGCCGACGCGGGACCGCCCCCGCCCCGCGAGCTGCCGCGGTCGCTCGCCGGGTTCGCGGGACGCGAGCTGCCAATGGACTCGCTGCTCGCCGCCGTCGAGGGAGGCGCCGAGGTCGTCGCCGTGCACGGCATGGCCGGCGTCGGCAAGACCTCCCTCGCGGTGCGCGCCGCGCACGCGCTCGCCGACCGCTACCCCGACGGCCAGCTGTTCGTGGACCTCCACGGGTTCAGCGGCGCCGAAGGCCTGCGCCCGGACCTGGCTTCGGTGCTCACCCGCGTGATCCGCAGCCTCGACCCGTCCGGCCGCGCCCGCCCCGAGGCGCTCGACGAACTCACCGCGACCTACCGCAGCACGCTCGCCGGCAGGCGGGTCCTGCTCGTGCTCGACGACGCCCCGAGCGCCGAGCAGGTCGAGCCGCTCCTGCCCGGCACGCCCGACAGCCTGGTCATCGCCACCAGCCGCCGCGACCTCTCCGCGCTCTCGGGCGCGCACTCCGTGCCGCTCGAACCGCCCCCGATGCGCGAGGCCGTCGCCATGCTCGGCCTGGCCGCGGGCCGGGCCACCGCCGACGAGGCCGTCGCGATCGCCGAGCGCTGCGGACGGCTCCCGCTCGCGATGGGCCTCGCGGCCGCCCGCCTGCGCAGCCGTCCTCAATGGAGGGTCAGCGACCTGCTGGAGCGCCTCGCCGACGAGGACCGGGTCCTCGACGAGCTCGACACGGGCCACCGCGGCGTCGCCGCCGCCCTGCACGCCTCCTACCGCGAACTCGACGCCGACCACCGGCTCCTGCTCCGGCGCCTCGGGCTCGCCCCCGGCGGCGACGCCGACGCCCGCGCCGCCGCCGCGCTGACCGGCTTCGACGCCGACCGGTCCTCCGGGATCCTCGAAGCCCTCGTCGACGTCCACCTGGCCGAGACCCGCTCGGCAGGCCGCTACCGGCTCCACGACCTCGTGCGCCGCTTCGCCGCCGGACTCGCCGACCACGAAGAGCCCGAGGCGGAACGGCGCGCGGCGCTCCGGCGGCTCGTCGAGGTCCACCTGCACTTCGCCTACGCCGCCGCGGCGCGCCTGCACCCGAACAAGCGCCGCTACACCGAAGGCGCGGCCGCCCACGGTCTCGACCTGCCCGGCTTCGAGGACCAGGCCGAGGCGCTGGCCTGGTTCCAGACCGAGCGCGGCAACCTCGCCGCCGCGGTGGCCGCCGCCGAGGCGGCGGGCTTCGACGAGGAGGCGTGGCACCTGGCGACCGCGTTCAACGCGTTCTTCGTGCACGACTCCGACATCGGCCCGCACGCCGCGGTCAACCGGACGGCGGCGGCGATCGCCCGCCGCACCGGCGACCGCCGCAAGGAGGCCTACACCCTCGGCGACACCGGCCGCCGGCTCCTCGCCGCGGGCCGGAACCGCGAGGCCATCGATTGCCTGGAGCAGTCCGTCGCCCTCAAACGCGCCCTGGGCGAGGACGCCGACGCGGCGCTGACCCTCGCCAACATCGGGGTCCTGCACCGCCGCTCGGGACGCTTCGCCGAGTCCGTGGCGGTCCACGAGGCGGCGCTGGAGCTCGCCGAGGCGGCCGACGACGCGGCGGCGGCCGCGCTCATCCGGACCAACATGGTCGTCCCGCTGCTGCGGCTCGGGCGGTTCGACGAGGTCCGCCGCCGCCTCGACGCGGCCGAGTCCCGCCTCGACGCCGGCGACGACCACAACCGCGTCCGCATCGAGGCGTTCCGCGGCGTCCTCACCCGCGAGCTCGGCGACCCCGACCGCGCCGCGGCCGTGCACGCCGCGGCCCTCGACGCCTATGGGGGAGAAGGGGACACCGCCGACGTCACCGACACGCTCATCGAACTCGGCGAGGACCTCCTGCGCCTCGGCCGAGCCGCCGAGGCCGCCGCCCGCCTCGACCGGGCCGTCGCGTACGCGGTGAAACTGGTCGACCCCTCACTGGAGCGCGCCGCCCGCAACGACCTCGGCCGCGCCCTCACCGCCTGCGGCCGCGCCGGCGAGGCCCTCGCCCAGCACGAGCGCGCCGCCGCCCTCGCCCGGTCCCATGAGGACGCCTACGAGCTCGCCCGCGCCCACCGCGGCCTCGCCGGGGCGCATCTCGCCTTGGGCGACAACGGCACCGCCCGCCGGCTCCTTTGCGACGCCCTCGACGGGTTCACCGCCTGCGGCGTCCCCGAGGCCGCGGCGGCGGAGCAGGAACTCGCCCGAATCTGACGCGGCGCTCGGCCCCCGCGGCCCGCAACCGCCCGTCGCGGACACCACGAGGGCCCGCCCGGGGACCGGGCGGCCCCTCATGCACGCTAACGGAAGTCGGCGGCGTGGGCTTCGGCCCACTGCTCGAAGGTGCGGGGCGGGCGGCCGGTGATCTCCTCGACCGTGCGGAAGACGGGGGACTCGTCGAGGGAGCCCTTGACGTAGAAGTCGAGGAAGGCGTCGACGAACGGCTGGGGCATGGTCGACTCCAGCTGGAACCGGGTCTCCTGCGGCGAGAGGTTCTCGAAGCGGAGGGGCCGGTCGAGGACGCGGGCGAGGACCGCGATCTGCTCAGCGGGGAGCATGGGGCGGGGGCCGGAGATGCGGTGGATCGCGCCCTCGTGGCCCGGGTTCGTCAACGCGGTCGCGGCGACCGCGGCGATGTCGGCGGGGTCGATGCAGGCCACGGGGATCTCGCCCCAGGGGGCGCGCACGAGGTCGCCCTCGCGGAGCTGGGGGAGCCAGCGGAGGGCGTTGGAGTCGAACCCGCTGGGGCGCAGGATGGTCCAGAGGAGACCCGACTCGCGGGCCGCGGTCTCGGTGTCGAGCATCATCGCGGTGACGGCGTTGGCGGTGTCGCCGGACTCGGCGGAGCTGCCGGAGAGCTGGACGACGCGCACGACGCCCGCCTCCCGCAGCTTGCGGTACAGGCCGGGCATGTCGGGGAAGCCGGGGAGCAGGAATGCGCCCTCGACCCCGTCCAGCCAGGGGTCCAATGTGGCCGGATCGTCGAGGTCGGCCTCCACCGCCTCGACGTGCTCGACCGGTTCCCACCGGGCGGCGGAGCGGACCACGGCCCGCACTGGGAGGCCCTGATCCGCAAGGGCCCGAACGACTTCGCCGCCGACGTTGCCGGTGGCTCCCGAGACGAGGTACATGCGGCGATCCTAACGCGAATCGCCGCGAAACGGGCCGGGCGTCAGGGCCCGTCCTGTGCATCCCGGCGAGCGGGCGGACGGGCCGGACACCGCCCGTCCGGATGCACCGGACAGGTCCTAGGCGGGCAGGGCCACGTCGGCGATCATCGGCGTGGTCGGCTGATCGGACCCGCCCGCGGGCTCGCTGGTGAGGCCGATGACCTCGGTGTCGCCGACGCCGTCCACGACCATGGTCGCGGAGGAGTCGCCCGCGTCCATGACGCCGGCCGAGACCTGCCCGGCCGCGTCCACGAGCCACACCTGGTAGGAGCGGTCGTCGCCGATGGCGGCGAGGTCGGAGACGACCACGACCGCGCGGTCGAGGTCGGCGGAGTAGACGATGGTGACGCGCCCGCCGCCCTCGGCCTGCTGGAAGGCGACGTCGGCGTCGGCCGCTTCGAGGACGGCGGTCATCTGCGACTCGTCCTCGGCCGGGCCGCGCATGACCTGCCAGGTGGCGAAGACGCCCGCGAAGGCGGCGACGACGGCGAACGCGGCGGCGCCGACCGCGAGCCGCAGGCGCGGGTGCCGCCACCGGCTCGGGCGCCGCGCCGGGCGGGGCCGGCGCGCGGGCGCGGGCTCCTGCGGGGTGCGGCGGGCCTCGGCCAGGACGCGCTCGCGCAGGCCCGGCGGGGGCTCGGTGACGAGGGTGTCGGAGAGGCGGGCGACGGCCTCGCGCAGCTCGTCCGCCTCCCGGGAGCACGACTCGCATTGCGCCACATGGGCTTCGATGAGGCGCCGCTCGTCGTCCTCGACCGCGTCGAGGACCCAGGCGCCGATGAGGGCGTGGACGTCGTCGCTCACCGGGAGGCCTCCAGGCAGTCGCGCAGCTTCACGAGGCCGTCCCGGATGCGGGTCTTGACGGTCGGCACGGCGGCGTCCAGGAGTGCCGCGACCTGCTGGTACGTGTACCCGCCGTAGTAGGCGAGGGTCACGGCGCGGTGCTGGAGCTCGGTGAGGGCCTTGAGGCACCGCCGCACCTGGCGGTGCTCGATGCGCTGCGCGGCGGCGTCGGCGACGGGGTCGGCCGGGACGTCGGCCGACTCGGCGGCCGCGCGCCGCTCGCGGTCCCCGGCGGCCTGGGAGGCGCGCACGCGGTCGACGGCGCGGCGGTGGGCGATGGTGGCGATCCACGCGAGGGCCGTGCCGCGGCGCTCGTCGAAGCGGGCCGCGGTGCGCCACACCTCGATCAGGACCTCCTGGGCGACCTCCTCGGCCTGGGCCCGGTCGCGCAGCACGCGCAGGCAGATCCCGTAGACGCGCGGCGACATCAGGTCGTAGAGCCCGGAGAACGCCTCGTCCTCGCCGTGCCCGGCGCGCAGCAGCAGCGACTCGGCGGAGACGGTGTCAACCACGGCGTCCGCCCGGCGCGCACGCCCGGTGCGCGGTGTCGGTGCACGGTTCCACGGTCGCTCCCTCTCGGACTGGGACCATCAGCCTATAGAACCGCTCGGGGCCCGGTTCACAGGATGAGCAGGACCGCGGCCACGGCCACGGCCGCGGCGAGCCCGGCCAGATGGGGCAGGTAGGTCCGCCCGTCCCGGATGCCGTGGCGCGCAACGATGACCACGTCGCCGAGCGGGATGAGCGCCAGCGCGAGCAGGACGAGGCCGATCGTGGTCGCGGGGCTCGTGCAGGCCACGGTGACCACCGCCGCGCCCGCGGCGATGTCGCGCCAGGCGGCCGCGGCCGCCCAGGAGCGGGTCCCGGGCGTGTCGGCCGGGATGCCGTACGCGTGCGCGGCGAACTCCGGCGCGGCGACGCCCACGACGCCGATCAGCGCGAACGCGGCGCCGAGCGCCCCCGCGGCCCAGACGGCCGCCGTCGTCATGAACTCCACACCGTCCATCATCCCCGGGCCGCGACGATGAGGACGAGGGTGACCCCGAACCCGGCGATCTGGTTGAGCCACAGGAACCGGCGCCAGCCCGCCGTCGACTCCCCGGCGCGGGCGTCCGGCACGTTCCGGTACGGCCAGGCCGAGGCGATGTAGAGCAGCACCAGCGGCGCGGCGAGCGGGCCGGGCCAGGGCGTGAGCAGCACGGCGAGTCCGGCGGCGGCGTAGCAGGCGATCGAGAACCGGACGGTGGGGGCCGCGCCCCACCAGGTGGCGATCGAGGCGATCCCGGCCTCGCGGTCGGAGGGCACGTCCTGGACGGCGCCGAACGCGTGCGAGGCGACGCCCCACAGTCCGAACGCGACGAACACGGCGGTCGTGGCGGCCGTCCACGGCGCGTCGGCGAGCACGATCGCGTAGGCCGCGGGGGACCAGAAGTGGATGCTGGAGGTCAGCGAGTCCGCGAGCGGGATCTCCTTGAGCCGCAGCGGCGGCGCCGAGTAGTACACGACGAAGAGCATCGAGGCGGCCAGCACCGCGTTCGCGGCGAGCGAGCCGATCGCGAAGAGGTACCCCAGGAACGGCAGGCACACGGCCGCGGCGGCGACGAGTGTGGCCCGGTGCAGCCCTCGGTCGAGCACGGCTCCGTGCGCGCCGCCCTTGCGGGGGCTGCGCAGGTCCGACTCGTAGTCGAAGACGTCGTTGATCCCGTACATCGCGAGGTTGTACGGCACCAGGAAGAACAGGGTGCCGACGATGAACGCGAGGTCGATCGTCCCGGCCGTCATGAGCCAGGCCGCGGCGAACGGGTACGCGGTGTTGATCCAGCTCACCGGCCGCGAGGAGACGAGCAGCTGCGTGGCGGTGGTGCGGGCGGTCAGGACGGTCATGCGCGGCGCCGTTCCGGTAGGAGGACGAAGACGGCCGGCACCGCGAACGCGGCGCACAGCGGGTAGGCGAAGTCCTCGATCGGCGCGCGGCCGATCTTGAGGCCGAGGAGGTGGGTCTCGGGGTAGGTGAACAGGCCCGCGGCGATCATGGCGTTGTCGAACACCGCGGTGAGCGCGAGCAGGAGCACCGCGGCGGCCGCCGAGGCGGCCATGCGGGGCCCGAAGTGCGGGCGGCGGGCGCTGAGCGCGGTCACCGCGGCGGTGGCGGCCAGGAACGGCAGGCAGATGAGCGCGTACGTCATCGGTCCTCCGCGAACGGGAGTCGCCGGGCCGCCTGCCACGCGACCACGGCGAGGTAGCACAGGAACGCGAGGAACACCGGCTCCTCCAGCGGCAGGTGCGGGGCCAGGTCGATCCCCAGCAGCGCGTCGGAGCCGCCCTTGACGAACACTCCGGTGGCGATGCCGACCGCGTCCCAGACCAGGAGGAACGCGGTGCCGACGGCGACGGCGAGGAGCGTGCGGCGCGGCGACCGGAACGCGGCCAGGCGGAACCGCCGGTCGAGGGCGGCGACGCCGGCGGCGCTCACCAGGATCGCCGCGAGGTACACGCCGGGCATGTCAGGCCTCCCCGGGTTCGGGGAGCGGGCCCGGCGAGCGGTCGCCCCGCAGGCGCTTGAGCACGAGCTCGGCCGAGATGAGGCACATCGGCAGGCCGATGCCCGGCAGCGTCGAGGCCCCGGCGTACATGAGGCCCCGCACCTTCCGGGAGGCGTTGCCGGGCCGGAAGAACGCGCTCTGGCGGAGGGTGTGCTCCAGGCCGAGCGCGTTGCCGCGCCAGGCGTTGAGGCCGGTCGCGAAGTCGCCGGGGGCGACGGTGCGGCGCACCACGACGCGCTCGGGGAGGTCCGGGGCGCCGCACCAGGCGGCGATCTGCGCGATGACGCGGTCGGCGGCGGCCTCGACGGCGAGGTCGCCGCCGCTGCCGATGCCGGGGTCGGCGGGGACCGGGACGAGGACGAACAGGTTCTCGTGCCCCGCCGGGGCGGCGGTCGGGTCGGTGGCGCTGGGGCGGCACACGTAGATCGAGGCCGGGTGCGGGACGCGGGGCCGGCGTCCGAAGATCGCGTCGAAGTTCGCCTTCCAGTCGCGCGTGAACAGCAGGTTGTGGTGCGCGAGTTGCGGAAGCGGGCCCTCGACGCCGAGCATGAGCAGGAGTGCGCCGGGGCTCGGACTGCGCCGCCGCCACCACGCCTCGGGGTAGGTGCGTTCGCCGTCGCCGAGGAGCGCGGTCTCGGTGTGGTGCAGGTCGGCGGTGGAGACGACCAGGTCGGCGTCGAGTTCGCGGCCGTCCCGGAGCCGCACGCCGCGCGCGCTCCCGTCCCGGGTGAGGATGCGCTCGACGGGCGCGCCGGTCTCGACCTTCGCCCCGGCGGCCGCGGCGAGCCGCTCGACCGCCGCGATGACGGTCGTGAAGCCGCCCATGGGGTACAGCACGCCGTCGGCGAGGTCGAGGTGGCTCATCAGGTGGTACAGGCTGGGCGCCCGGTAGGGGGAGCTGCCGAGGAAGACCGCCGGGTAGCCGAGGATCTGGCGCAGCCGCCGGTCGGTGAAGCGGCGGTCGACGTGCGCGGCGAGCGAGCGCGTCAGCAGCGGCAGCAGCCGCGGGAGCCGCCGCAGCAGCGCGGGGTCGCGCAGGCCCTTCGTCGTCTCGTAGGTGTCGTACAGGAACCGGTTCACGGCCAGGTCGTAGGCGTCCCGGGCGGAGTCGAGGTAGGACGACAGGCGCGGGCCCGCGCCGGTCTCGATCCGCTCGAACATCGCGGTCGCCGACTCGCGCCCGGAGACGACGTCGAGCGGCGCGGCCCCGGGCGGCTCGAAGTGCGCCCGGAACGCGGGCGTGAGCCGCACGAGGTCGAGCTCGTCTCCGGCCGTGGTCCCCATGAGCCGGAACCAGTGCTCGAACACCTCCGGCATCAGGTACCAGCTCGGCCCGGTGTCGAACCGGAAGCCGCCGTGCTCCCAGGACCCGGCCCGGCCCCCGGTCGCGGGGCGGGCCTCCAGGACCGTGACGTCGTGGCCGTCCCGGGCGAGCAGCCCGGCCGTGGCGAGGCCCGAGATGCCGCCGCCGATGACGATCGCCCTCATGCGCCACCGCCCCGCTGCGACGGGACGAGCGAGACCTTCGCCGCGATGACCGCCTTGCGCCAGTTGGGGACCCGGACTCGCCCGGGCCCGTTCTCCTCCCGCAGCCGCCGCGAGAGCGCGGCGAACAGCCCGTGCGCGGTGGCGACGGCGCGGCGGCAGTCCTTGGGCAGCAGGGGGATGCACGCGCGGGCCGCGAGGAGGTCGCGGTCGATCCGGTCGAGGACCTCCGTGCGGGCGGCCGCGGAGTCGCCGACGCCCAGGTAGTCGCGGCCCAGGCCGGTGCGGTCGTGCTCGGCGTCGCGCAGGAAGTTGACCTCCTGGAACGCCGAGCCGAGCCGCCGCGCGCCCTCGCGGACGAGCGGGTCGGCGGGGTCGGTGCCGGGCCGGCCGGCGTTGACGAACGCCTGGAGGCACATCAGCCCGACCACCTCGGCCGAGCCGTACACGTACTGGCGGCGCGAGCGGTCGTCGTGGTCGGCGATCTCCAGGTCCGACCGCATCGACGCGAAGAACGGCCGCACCAGGTCCTCACCGATGCCGCACTCGCGCGCGGTGAGCGCGAAGGCGTGCACGACGAGGTTGGCGCTGAAGCCCTCCTCGATCGCGCGCAGCGTGTGCGCCTCCAGGTCGTCGAGGACGTGGCGGGTGGCGGCCGCGTCGAGCCCGGCCTCGGCGGCGGGGCCGTCGACGACCTCGTCGGCGACGCGCACGAGCGCGTAGACGGCGCGCACGTGCGTGCGCACCCGCGGCCCCAGCAGCCGGCACGCGAGGCCGAACGAGGTCGAGTAGCCGGCGATGACCTCGTCGGCCGCTCGCCGGGCGGTGCGGTGGTACAAGTCGAGTCCTTGGTCTCCGGTCACGGGACGCGCTCCTCGATGACGTCGGTGAGGTCTCCGAGCATCCGCCGGGCGGCCTCGGGGATGGGGGCGCGGGACCACCGGGCGCGGGCGGCGTCCAGGGTCTCGTCGATCAGTGCGCTGACCCGCTTGCGGGCCCCGCAGGCGTCGAGGGCCTCCTGGGCCGCGCGCACGCCTTCGGGTCCGATGCGCGCCATGGCTATCGCCGACTCCACTTCGGACCATTCGTCGCTGCGGCGGGCCAGGGCCACCAGCGCGGTGTGCTTGCCCTCGCGCAGGTCCGCGCCGGGGGTGCGGCCCGCCTGCCCGGCCGTGCCGAACGCGCCGATGAGGTCGTCGGCGAGCTGGAACGCGAGCCCGAGCGAGCGCCCGGCCGCGCCGAGCGCCGCCACCGCCTCGTCCGGCGCGCCCGCGATGAGCGCACCGGCCTGGAGCGGCGCGCTGATGGAGTAGACGGCCGTCTTGTCGCGCGCGGTGGCGAGCACGGCCTCGGGGCTGGGCGGGTTCGGGAGGGTCGCGTACTCGACGTCGGCGAGCTCGCCCGCGGCCGAGACGAGGATGACGTCGTCGAGCAGGTCGAGCAGCCCGCCCCGCGCCCCGGCGGGGAGGTCCGCGCCCGCGATGAGCCGCGTGGCCTCGTACAGGAGCACGTCGCCGACGAGGATCGAGGCGGCGTCGCCGAAGGTCGCGGCCCGCCCGAAGGACGCGCCGGCCGCGCGGGCGCCCGCGCGGAACACCCCGGAGACGTTCGGCTTGCCGCGCCGCTCCACGTCGCCGTCGATCACGTCGTCGTGGATGACGAACGCGGTGTGGAGGAGCTCGAACCCGGCGGCGACGTCGGCCACCGCCCCCTCCGCGGCACCGCCCCCGAACGCCAGGTACGAGGTGGCCACCAGGCGCGGCCGGAACCGCTTCCCGCCGGTCGCGGCGTCCACCGCGGCCTCGGCGATGACGGCGGCCCGCGGGTCCCGCGCCCGCCCCTTCGCGGCAAGGCGCGCCAGCGCCCGGTCCACCATCGCGTCGACGGCGGCCGCATCCGCAGCGGACATCAGGGCCCCCCGTCCGGTCGCAGCAGGTCCAGGCGCGGGGCCTGGAGCACCAGCCACGGGCTGAACGCCCACGGCGCGGCGGCCAGCGCCGCCGCGAGGTCCCGCGGCGCCGTCCACGCGAAGTCCATGACCTCCTCGGGGTTCATGCGCACCTCGCCGTCGGCGGTCGCGGTGTACACCGGGCAGACCTCGTTCTCGACGATCCCGCCCGCGTCCACGGCCCGGTACCTGAAGTCCGGCACCGCCGGAGCCACGTCCGAGACCCGCATCCCGAGCTCGCGGTCCGCGTGCCGCGTGACCGCGTCCTCGAACGACTCGCCCGGGCGCGGGTGCCCGCAGAACGCGTTGGTCCACACGCCCGGCCAGGCCCGCTTCGCCAGCGACCGGCGAGTGACCAGGAGCCGCCCGTCCGGCCCGGCCACATGGCACGAGAACGCCAGGTGCAGCGGCGTCTCGGCGGTGTGCACCTCGGCCTTCGCGGCGGTCCCGACCTCGTTCCCGGCCTCGTCCAACAGGATCACGTCGTCCACGAGCGACCTCCCCTCGCGCCCGGTGCCGGTGCGGTCCCGTCCATGCCTCACGTCCTCTCCTCGCCCGGATCTTGAGCACGCATTCGGAGCAGGATCGCATTCGGATTGGTCCCGCAGGCGACTTTTTTCGAACCCGTCCGAAGGGTCCGGTACGCTGGTCCTCCGGGTCCCCTCCCCATCAACCACCGGAGTCCCATGCGGTTCACGGTCCTCGGTCCGCTCCAGATCGTCGTCGACGGGGAGCCGCGACCCCTGCTCGGCAAGACCGCCGCCATCCTCGCGGTGCTTCTGCTCGAACGGAACCTCCCGGTGAGCACCGGCCGCCTCATCGAGGCCGTCTGGCCCGACGAGCCGCCGCGCACCGCGCACCGGCAGGTCCAGAACCGCGTCGCCGAGCTCCGCAGTCTCATCGCCGACGACCCCGGGTGCACGCTGGAGACCATCGGCGCGGCCTACCGCCTCCAGGTGGGCCCCGGCGGCGTCGACGTGGACCGCTTCGAGTCCGGCCGCCTCTACGCCGCGTCCCTCGTGGAGGACGGCGACCCCGTCGAGGCGCTCGCCGTCTACGACCTCGCCCTGGGCCTGTGGCGCGGGCCCGCGTACGCCGGGCTCGGCGGGCACTTCATCGAGTCCGGCGCCGCCGTCCTGGAGGAGTCCCGCATGGAGGTGGTCGAGGAGCGCCTCGACCTGCTCCTGCACCTGCGGCGCTTCGACCGGGCCTCCGTCGAGGCGCGTGCCCGCCTCGCCGAGCACCCGTTCCGCGAGCGCCTGGTCTGCCAGCTCATGATCGCCCTGCACGCCACCGGCCGCACCGCCGAGGCGCTGGAGGCGTACGAGACCCTGCGGCGCGCCCTCGCCGACACCCTCGGCGCCGACCCCGGCCCGCAGGTGCGCCGCACCCATCTCGACCTCCTCCAAGGCAACCTCGACCCGCACGGCCCGACCGCCGCGCCCTCGGTGCGCTCCCGACCCCGCGTCCCCCGCCAGCTGCCCGCGCCCGTCCCCGGGTTCACAGGCCGCACGGCCGAACTCGAGCGGATCGACGCCCGCTGGACCGAACGCGACGCCAACGGGCCCTTGACGATCGCGATCACCGGGATCGGCGGCGCCGGGAAGTCCTCGCTTGGCCTGGAATGGGCCCGCCGCCGCACCGGCGACTTCCCCGACGGCCAGCTCCACGCCGACCTGCGCGGCGGCGACGCCGCCGGGGCCGCCGACCCGCTCGCCGTCCTCCACGGCTTCCTGCGCGCCCTCGGCACCCGCCCCGCCGACCTCCCCGCCGACGTCGGCCAGGCCGCCGCGAACTACCGGGCCCTCCTCGCGGGCCGCCGCGTCCTGGTGTTCCTCGACAACGCCGGGGACGCCGACCAGGTGCGCCCGCTCCTGCCCGGCACCGGCGGCTCGGCGGTCGTCGTGACCGGCCGCGCCCGCCTCGACCCGCTGCAGCACTTCAGCAACGTGGTCGCCGTCGCGATCGCCGAACTCCCCGAGGACGACGCCATCGCGCTCCTGCGGGCCCTCACCGGCGACACCGCCGCGCGGCGCGAGGACGCCGCCGCCGTGGCCGCCCACTGCGGCGGCCTGCCGCTCGCGCTCCGCATCGCCGCCGGACTCCTCGACGACCGCCCCGGCCTCGGCCTCGCCGGCCTCGCGAAGCGCCTCGGCGACGGCCGCCTCTGGCAGGCCGGCGAACGCGGCCAGATCGCCCGCGTCTTCGACCTCTCCCACGCCGGGCTCGACGACGGCGAGCGCCGCTGCCTGCGCGACCTCGCACTCCTGCCCGTGCCCGACATCGGCGAGCCGGTCGCGCTGCGCATCGCGGCAGCGGCCAGCGCACGCGCCGTTGCGGAGGCGGGCGGCGCCGACGACCATGCCGGTGCCTCCGGCGGCGGGGGACAGGGCCGCGATCGCGGCGACGCAGACGGCCGCGAACGCGAACACGGCGGCCCCGCCGCCGCGGACGGCGAACGCGTGCTCGCCGCCCTCGCCGCAGCGCACTTGATCCGCACGGGCGCGGACGGCCGCTACCGCCTGCACCGCCTCGTCGCCGAGTACGCCCGCGCCAAATCACCCGCCACCGCCGCGGAACTGCGCGCCCTGCGCGAACGCGCCGTGGCGGGCTTCCGCGACCTGCGCGCCCCGGCCCCCTTGGCCGAGTACGGGTTCCTGACCGCCGCCTACCGCGCGTGGGCCGCGTTCCCCGAGGGCGCGCTGCTCGCCGACGTCCTCTGCGGCTACGCCAAGCGCGGCCACCGCCCCGAGGAGCTCGAACGCCTCGCCGAGGCCGCGCTCCCCGCCGCGGGACCCGACCCGGCCCACCTGGCCCGGCACCGCAACCTCGTGGCCGTCGCCGCGTACGCGCGCGGCGCGCTCGCGAAGGCCGAGGAGCACGGCAGGGCCGCATTGGAAGCGGTCGAGCGCACCGACCATGGCGACCGCTTCGGCGCCGCCCGCGCGAACCTCGCCACCGCGCTCGCGCGCCTGGGCCGGGAGCGGGAGGCGCTGCCGCTCCTGACCGCCGCGCTGGCGGCCGCCGCCGGGGCCGGGCGCGACGGCGACGCCGCCGTCATGGGCATGACCCTCGGCTGGCTCCACTTCCGCATGCGCGACTTCCCGGCCGCCGAGCGCGAGCTCGAACTCGCGCTGGCGCGCTTCAAGCGCGGCGGCGACGCGGCGGGCGCGCGGGAGGTCCACGCGCACTTCGCGGAGGTCTACCGGGCCTGGGGCCGCCACACGCAGTCGCGGGCGAGCCTGCGGCGCATCGCGGGCTCATGATTTCTTCACAGCGGGTTCCCGCGGCCCGCTGAAGATGCCCAGTTCGCCCAGGTAGCGGCCTGATTCAGCGGATTCTCGCGGTACCCTTCGTGCGCACTTCCGCACTACGCTGTCGCATAGGACACAGGAACCGGTTGCAGCGGAAGGAGGTCGGCATGGCACCAGTGGACCGCGACGCGGTGGAGCGGGAGCTCGCCGACCGCCTCGCCGAGCGCGACCGGTTCGCCGCCCGGCTGCTCGACCGCGAGTCCGGCGCCGCGTTCGCCGCCCTGCGGGCCGAAGCCGCGGCACTGCCGAAAGGGCGGTGCGGCTGGGCGCTGCAGCAGTGGGACGCCCTCTGGATCCTGTTCCACGACTGGAGCGGGCGCCTCGCCGAAGTGGCCGCGCTGCGCGACGGGAAGGGGCGGTTCGGCAGGCGCAGCGCCGAGAAGGCCGCGCTGCTGCTCGCCCGCGTGCCCGGCGCGGACCCCTGTTTTCCGTCCGGCCCCCGGAACGCCGAGATGCCGACGGACCGGGCCCTGGAGGTCATGGAACAGGACTTCGGGCGCGTGGGCGACCTCCTGGAGGAGATCGAGGCGGCCATCGCCGCCGCGGGCGACCCCGATCCGCTCGCCGAGCGCATCGACGCCCTGGAGGTCCGCGAGCGGCGCCTCCTCGCCAGGTGGACCGAGACCCGCGAGCGCATCAGTGACCCGCGCGTTCCCGAACCCCTCACCGCCGCAGCGGAACTGCGCGAGCGGCTGGCGGAGATCCCGGGATTCGGCGAGGCCGGCTGGACCGAGACGGCCGTGGCGCGCAAGCGCCTCGGCCGCCGCATCGAGCTGGCCGAGAGCCGGGCCGAGACGGCGTTCGCCGCCTGCAACACGCCGCTCCACATCCGCAACCGGCTCCGCGGTGAGGCCGAGGCCTACCGGGCCCGGGCCGAGCGCACCGGCGCCGACGACGGACCGGCCTTCCGCGAGGCGTGGGCCCGCGCCAAGGCCGTCCTGTGGACCGCCCCCTGCTCGATCCCCGAGGCCCGCACCGCGGTCGACGACCTGGCCGCCCTCGCGAACGGAGACCGCCCATGACCGACCCCTGCCTCCGCTGCGGCGGCGCGATCGACGCCGAAGGCTACTGCGACGACTGCGGCCTCCAGGCGCCGCCCGCCGCGCCGTTCGCCACCGGCCGGATGGCCCCGACCGCCGCCCCGGCCGCCCCGCCGCACCCCGCACCGCCCGCCCGACCCGGCACCTGCGTCCACTGCGGCGGTGCCATCGACGCCGACGGCTACTGCGACGACTGCGGGCTCCGGGCCGCCCCCGCGGCCGCCGCGCCCCCGACGCAGCCCTCCCGGCCCTCGACCTCCTCGCGCCGCAGCGCGGGCCGCCTCGGCACCGGCCTCGCCGACCTGCCCTCGGTGCCGGTCACCGACCCCGTCTCCGCGCTCATGACCGATCCCGCCGTGCCCCAGGCGGACCGGCGCTGCGCCAACGGCCACCGGCTCGACCACGTGGACCGCCCGAAGGGCTTCTGCCCCGAGTGCGGCGCCGGGTTCGACTTCACGCCCGCGCTCAAGCCCGGCGACCTCGTCGCGGGCCAGTACGAGATCCGCGGGTGCCTCGCGCACGGCGGCCTCGGCTGGATCTACCTCGCCGCGGACCGGAACCTCGACGGCAAGTGGGTCGTACTCAAAGGACTGCTCAACACCACCGACCCGGCCGCGCTCGCCGCCGCCGAGGCCGAGCGGCGCTACCTCATCGCCGTCGACCACCCCGGGATCGTCAAGATCCACAACTTCGTGCAGCACCGCGACGCCCGCGACGGCACCCTCTCGGGCTACCTCGTCATGGAGTACATCGGCGGCGTCTCCCTCGGCGACCAGCTCCGCGCCCGCCTGGGCCGGCGCGAGGGCGCGATGCCGCCGGAGTGGGCGATCCCGTGCGTCCTCGAAGCCCTCGCCGCCTTCGGCCACCTCCACGACGCCGACATGGTCTACTGCGACCTCAAGCCCGCCAACCTCATCCAAGTGGGCGACCGCATCCGCCTCATCGACCTCGGCGCGATGCGCCGCATCGGCGACACCGGCGGCGACGTCTGGGGCACCATCGGCTACCAGGCCCCCGAGGTCACCGGCGACCGCTTCCCCGACGTCGCCTCCGACCTCTACACGGTCGGCCGCACCCTCGCCGTCCTCACCCTCGCCTTCAGCCCGGCCGTGCGCGGCGCGGCCGGGACGATCGTCTCCGCGCCGCTCCCGGCCCGCCCCGACGGCTTCGACGAGTCCCTGTACCTGCTCCTCGAACGCGCCTGCCACCCCGACCCCGGCTCCCGCTTCGCCACCGCCGCCGACATGGCCGACCAGCTCACCGGCGTGCTCCGCCAGATCCGCGCGGGCATCGACGGCACGCCGTTCCCGGCCGTCTCCGCCCACTTCGGACCCGAGCGCGGGGCCTACGCCAGCGCCGTGAGCGCCGACCCCGACCGGATCCTGGCCCCGGCCGCCCCGGTGCAGGCCCGGCGGCTCCTGCCCGCCCCGCTCACCGATCCGTCCGACCCGGCGGCCGTGGCGCTCGCCGCGCTCGCGGCCGAGCCGGCCGAGACCGCGCTGCCGCTGGTGGAGGCCCTGCCGCGCACCGCCGAGGCCCGGCTCGCGCAGGTGCGGCTCGCGGCCGAGACCGGCTCGGAGCGCACCGATCCGCTCCTGGTCGAGGCCGCCGACGAGCTCGGCGGGGACTGGCGCCTGGACTGGTACCGGGGCATGGCCGCGCTCGGCGACGCCGACCGGATGCCGGACGCCGCGTACTGGTTCTCGCGCGTGCGGGCGCACCTGCCCGGAGAGCTGGCCCCCTTGCAGGCCTTGGCGATCTGCGCCGAACCGGCGGGCGGGGCCGAGCACCACGCGCGGGTGTGGCGCACCGACCGCGCGTACACCAGCGCCGCCTTCGGCCTGGCGCGCGCGAAGGGCGACTTCGCGGCGCTGGAGGCGGTCCCGGCCTCGTCGTCGAGCCACGCCGCCGCACGGCAGGCCCTGCTCGCGCGGCTCGTCAGGGACCCGGACGCCACGCTCGCCGACCTCAAGCGCGCCGCCGCCCTCCTGGAAGGACTGACCACACTGGACCGAGCCGAGGCGGACCTCCTGGAGGCCGAGCTGTGGCGCGCGGCCGCGGACGTGCTCGACGACGACGGCCCCGACCCGCAGACGCTCCTGTACGGCGTGCCGTTCACCTCCGAGGCGGTCGGCTCCGCCCGGGAGGCGGTGCTGCGCCGCATTGCCGGGAGGGTCCCTTCGCAGCGCGTGCGCTGGTGGGTGGTCGGCGAGGCCAACCGGGTCAGACCCAGGACATGGCTGTGAGCGCCGCGAACGGGCCCGCCGCGCCGGCCCGCACGCCGACCCTCCGGCCGCGCGGCTCCGGTGCGCCCGGTACTTGCCCGCCGGGCGCACCGGCCGGGCCGCCGAGCCGGACGCTCAGGCGGCGTCCCGCTGATGGGCCCGCCGCCGCGGTTCACGCGCATCGACCTCGGCGGGGTGCTCGCGGCCCCGCGCTCGCACCGGCGGGGGCCCGTTCCAAGCCACGGCGGGTCCGCCCCGCCCGCCGGGCCGCACCGCCGCCCCTCCGCCCCGCTTCTCACGAGAGGAACCCCCGATGACCGACGCCACCGCCTTCACCCTCACCGTGGACCAGAACAAGTTCGTGCCGCCCGGCACCGCCGAGATGGCGGCCGTGCTGAGCGTGGAATGCCAGACCGGCGGCACCGCCGCCGCCGAGGTCGCCGAGGTCATCGTCATCGACCGCTCCCCGTCGATGGGCGGTCCCAAACTCGAGGAGGCCAAGCGCGCTGCCAAGGCCGCCGTCGAGGCCCTCCGCGAGGACGCCCACTTCGCGATCGTCGCCGGCGGCCACGACGCGAGCCAGCTCTACCCCGGCAACGGCCGCCTCGCCACGGCGATCCCCAAGCACCGCAGGGCGGCCGCGCTGGCGATCGACCGCATGCAGCTCGGCAACCTCACCTACACCGGGGTGTGGCTGCGCTGCGCCGCCGACCTGCTCGCCACCCGCCCCGGCGCGATCGGCCACGTGCTGCTCCTCACCGACGGCATGGTCAACCAGGACGCCCACTCCTACGGCGCCGACCTCGACTACTGCGAGGGCAGGTTCGCCTGCGACGCCGTGGGCATCGGCGTCGACTGGGACCCCGACCAGCTCAAGCAGATCGCCGACCGCTTCCACGGCACCCGCGCCTTCATCGAGGACCTCGCCGACCTCACCGACCACTTCACCGAGGTCTGCGGCAAGGCCATGGGCCGGGCCTACGGCGAGGTCGCGATCCTCGTGAAGACCCCCGCCGACGTCTCGGTGGCCTCGCTCCGCCAGGTCTACCCGACCCTCCAGGACCTCGGCGGCCACCGCCGCGACCTCGACGGCCGCAGCGCACTGTTCTCCTTGGCGGCGTGGGGCACCGAGACCCGCGAGTACATGCTGGAGGTGGCGGCCCCGGCCTGGCGGGTGGGGGAGGAGATCCGCGCCGCGCAGGTCCTCGTCGTGCAGGGCGCCGGCAGCGAGGTGCTGGCCCGCGCCAACGTCCTCATGTGCTGGACCGACGACCCGGTGCTGAACACCGAGGTCAACGCCAAGGTCGCCGTCCACACCGGGCAGGTGCGGCTCGCCGAGCACGTGCGCACCGGCCTCGCCGCACTCCGCGCCGGCGACCCGCCCACCGCGACCCGCCACCTCGCCACCGCCCGCACCCTCGCCGAGGAGGCCGGCAACCGGGCCACCGCCCGCCTCATCGAGCGCATCATCGACTTCGACCCCGGCACCGGCACCGCCCGCCTCAAGCAGGGCGTCACCGAGGCCGACCGGCTCCAACTCGACGTCGGCACCGACGTCACCGTCCGCACCCCGACCTCGCGAACGGAGCGCACATGACCGTCACCTGCCCGAGCTGCGCCCACGAGTCCGCCGACACCGAGTGGTGCGACAACTGCGGCCGCCCCCTCACCGGCGGCGACCCGGCCCTGCCGCTCCACGCCACCGGCCCGATCCTGCCCCCGCCCCGCTGCCCCGCCTGCGCGGAGCGCCAGCTCGGCCGCTTCTGCCAGGCCTGCGGCTACGACTTCGCGGGCGACGCCGGACCGACCCCGATCAGCGGCCACACCACGCTCGCCCCCGACGCCGCCCCCGCCCTCGACGCCGACGCCGACCGCGACCCGGCTGACGCCGGCCAGGACCCTGACCGCGACCCGGCGGCCCGGGACCAGGCCGCCCCCGACCCCGACCCCGCCCGCCCCCAGGACCCCGCGCCACCCGCGCCCGACAGCGGCTTCGAAGTCCTCGTCAGCGCCGACCGCGAGTTCTACGACCGGCTCGCCGCGCACCCCGGCGGCGATTCGCTCCCCTTCCCGCCCTACGCCCCCGACCGCAGGATCCCGCTGCGCGGCGACCACGTGCGCATCGGGCGCGGCAGCCGCGACGGAGGCGACCGCCCCGAGGTCGACCTCTCCTCGCCCCCGGCCGACATCGGCGTCTCGCACCTCCACGCCGTGCTCATGCGCACCTCCGACGGGTGGTCCATCGTGGACCTAGGCTCCTACAACGGCACCCGCCTCGGCGGCCGCCGCCTCGAAGCCAACGTGCCCGTGCCCCTCCCCGAAGGCACCGTCCTCCACCTCGGCGCCTGGACCGCCATCCGTCTGCGCCGCACCGGAAAGGACGACCAGCGATGAGCCACACCCCCGTCATCGCCCGCCCCCGCCCCGACGGCGACCCGCTCGCCACCCGGCTCGACCTCGCCCACCGCACCGCCTCCCCGCCCCGCCTCCTCATCCGCGCCGTCGCCGCCGTCGCGGCCCTCGCCGCCATGCTCACCGCGCTCGCCGTGGCCGCCGCCGCGGCCAACGACGCCCTCGACGTCATCGGCCACGAAGCCGGACCCCAGGTCGTCGCCACCACCGACCTCTACTTCGCGCTCTCCGACGCCGACGCCCAGGTCGCCACCCTCCTGCTCCTCGGCACCTCCGACGCCACCGCCACCGCGGCCGCCGAGACCCGCTACGCCCAGCGCCGCGGCGAGATCGCCGCCGCCCTCCTCGAAGCCCACCGCCTCGCCGGCGACGACGCCGCCCAGCGCACCACCATCGAAGCGGTCATGGAGCACTACGGCGAGTACGAGCAGCTCGCCGCCGAAGCCCTCCTCCTCGCCGACCAGGCCGCCTACCCCCAAGGCCAGGCCCCGCCCGAGGTCGTCGCCGCCTACCGCGAGGCCGGCGACCTCATGAGCGGGCGGCTCCTTCCCCTGTCCTACAACCTCACCCTGGAGAACGCCACCGCCGTCCGCGAGGCCTACGACCGCTCCGAGAACCGCATCGGCACCGGCCTCCTCGTGGTCGCCGTCGCCGGACTCACCGCCCTCGCCGCCCTCGTCTGGCTCCAGCTCCACATCGCGCGCGGCTTCGGCCGCGTCTTCAACCCCTCCCTCCTCGTCGCCACCGCCGTCTGCCTCCTCTACCTCGGCACCGGCCTCGCCGTCCTCACCGCCGAGCAGTCCGCCCAGGAGACCGCCAAGGAGGACGGCTTCGACAACGCCCTCTCCCTCGCCCGCGCCAACGCCGTCTCCAACGCCCTCTACGTCGACCAGGTCCGCTTCCTCCTCGACACCGAACGCGCCGACATCTACGAGCAGACCCTCCTCGACAAGGCCCAGTCCCTCCACTACGAGGAGGCCGGCAACCTCGACGAGTACCGCGACCTCGTGGCCGCCGCCTGGACCGACCCGGCCGGCGTCCCCGCCGGCACCGCCGGACTCCTCTCCGACGGCTTCACCGACTCCACCGCCGCCTGGGACGCCGCCCGCGCCTGGCAGTCCCTCATGGACGCCGACGCCGCCATGCGCACCGGCACCGGCACCGAAGGCGAACGCCTCGCCTCCGTCAGCGCCGCCTACGACGCCTACGACACCGCGCTCGCCGCCCTCTCCGAAGAGCACCTCGACACCTTCCGAGCCGGCATCGAGGACGGGGAGCAGGCCATCGCCGACTTCGCGTTCCTCCTGCCCGCCGCGATGGTCTCCCTGGCCGCCTTCACCTTCACCGGCATCGCGCCCAGACTCAGGGAGTTCCGATGAGACGCGCCGCGCCCCTGCTCGCCGCCGCGCTCGCCCTGCCGCTCACCGCGGCCGGCTGCGCCGCCGACGACCGCTCCATACTCGACGCCGACGTCCTCCGCGTCGCCATCCAGGCCGACCAGCCCCTCATCGGCTGGGAAGGCGAGGACGGCGAGTACGAGGGCTACGACGTCGACACCGCCCGGTACATCGCCGACCGCCTCGGCAAGGACATCGAGTGGGTCCCCGTCCTCACCGCCGACCGCGAGACCGTGCTCCTCGAAGACCGCGCCGACATCACGATCGCCTCGTTCTCCATCACCCAGGAACGCAAGCGGCACATCGACTTCGCCGGCCCGTACATGATCGCCCACCAGGACCTCCTCGTGCGCGCCGACGACACCTCTATCACCGCGCTCGCCGACATCGAGGGCCGCCGCCTGTGCTCCACCCGCGGCTCCAACGTCGCCGACCGCATCACCGTCGAGCACGGCGTCTCCGCGATCCCCGTCGAGGCCGAGGACTCCATCGACTGCCTGGAGATGCTCATCGACGGCCGCGTCGACGTCATCGCCACAGACGACCGCATCCTCGCCGGCCTCGCCTGGCAGTCCGGCGGCCAGGCCCGCCTCGTGGGCGCCGGCTACTCCGAGGAGCGCCTCGGCATCGGCATGCAGCCCGGCGACACCGCCGGCTGCGAGGCGATCAACCGCGCGATCACCGACATGTACGCCGACGGCACCGCCGAACTCCTCATGCAGCAGTGGTTCGCCCCCGCCGGCATGGACCTCTCCTCGATCCCCATCCCCCAGTTCGAAGGATGTGAATGATGGCCGCCCTCACCGCCGCCCCCGCGGGCACCGCCCGCTCGCCCCGCGCCGTCATCGCCGCCTGCGCGGTCGGCACCTCGCTGGAGTGGTACGACTTCTTCCTCTACGGCACCGCCGCCGCGCTCGTCTTCGGCCCGCTGTTCTTCCCCTCCGCCTCCCCGGCCGCCGGCACCCTCCTCGCCTTCGCCACCTACGGCATCGGCTTCGCCGCCAGACCCATCGGCGGCATTCTCTTCGGCCACATGGGCGACCGCGTCGGCCGCCGCAACGTCCTCGCCGTCTCCCTGCTCCTCATGGGCATGTCGACCTTCCTCATCGGCATCCTGCCCACCTACAACAGCATCGGTCTCGCCGCGCCGATCATCCTCGTCCTGCTCCGCTTCCTCCAGGGCCTGAGCCTCGGCGGCGAATGGGGCGGCGCGGTCCTCCTCTCCATCGAGCACGACCGCCGCGACCGCTGGGGCGCGGCCGCCGCCTGGGTCCAGTTCGGCGTCCCCGCCGGGAACCTCCTCGCCGCGGGCGTGCTCGCCGGCTCGAACCTCGTCCTCAGCGACGAGGCCTTCATGACCTGGGGCTGGCGCCTCGCGTTCCTGGTCTCGGCCCTGCTCGCCCTGGTGGGCCTGTGGATCAGGAGCAACGTCGCCGAATCGCCCCTGTTCGCCTCCATCCGCGCGGTCCCCTCCAACCCGCTCGGCGAGGTCTTCCGCACCCACAAGCGCGCGCTGGCCTCGGCGTTCCTCACCCGCATCGGCGTCGACGTGGCCTTCTACGTCTTCACCCTGTACCTCATCACCTACCTGACGGGGATCGTCGGCGTGAGCCAGGACGTGGGCCTCGGCGCGGTGCTCGCCGGATCGGCCGTGCAGCTGGTGCTCATCCCGTGGTTCGGGCGCCTCTCGGACCGCATCGGCCGCGCGAGCATCATGTTCGCCGGAGCGATCGCCGCCGGGATCTGGGTCTGGATGTTCTTCCCGCTCCTCGACACCGACTCGACCGCGCTCATCGTGGTGGCCGTGATCGGCGCCCTCATCGCCCACGCGGCCATGTACGCGCCCCAGGCCGCCTTCATCGCCGAACGCTTCGAGACCCGCGTGCGCTACTCGGGCACCTCCCTCGGCTACCAGCTCGCCGGCATCCCCGGCGGCGCCCTCGCGCCGCTTGTCGCCATCGCCCTCTACCGGGTGAACGGCACCGACGCGATCGCCCTGTACACCACTGCGGCCCTTGGCATCACACTCATCGGCCTCATCATGGCCCCCGAACCCGCCGCGAAGTAGCGCCGCCGTCGGCCCCTCGATCGGCGTTCCCGCCGCTGGTCCGCCGCTGTTCCGCCTGGTACGCGACGCCTCCCGCCGCCAGACTGATCTCGGCGGCGGCCCGCACCGATCGACCCGCGTCGGGTCCCTCGGCCGGGCCCCGAACGCCGCCCCGCGCCGGCACCAGGCGCGACCCTTGCAGCGGAAGGAACGCGATGTCCATGAACAGTGCCCTCAAGAGGAACGCGCGACGGGTCTCGGCCGTGCTCGCCGGCTTCGCGATGGCGGCGACCATCACCGGGCTCACGGTCACCGGCACCGCTTCGGCGGCCCCGGCCCCGGCCCAGACCGAGACGACCGCGACCGCCTCCGGCGACTACGCGGCGGCCCGGGGCACGTACTACATGACCTTCAGGACCTCCACCCGGTGCCAGGAGGTGGCCGACTGGCTGTGGACCTTCGACGGCATCACCGACACCTGGTGCCTGCAGGGCAACGCCATGGGGACCGTCTGGCACGTGTACTACGAGGGCCGCCTCTAGAACCGGCCTGCGGCTCATCGCCGCACCGGACCGCCCAGAGGCACAACGCCGAACGGGCCCGACCGAAGTCGGGAACGGGCCCGGTGCTGTCACAGGGGCCGGCCGATCCTCCACCCAGGATCGGCCGGCCCCTCGCCGCACCGGAATCAGGTGTTCCGGGGGCGGGCTATCAGCTCGCGGGCGCGATCGAGGATCCAGCCGCACCACTCGTCGCCGCGCCAGGCGCCCCGCCACTCGGGAACGGGGTCGGGCTCGTCCACGAACCGGCAGATCTCGCGCGGTCCCGCGCCGTCGTTGCACTCGATCCGGTACTCGGGCGGCCCGAGCGGATGCCCGCCCGACTCGACCCCGATGCGAAAGAGCGCGAACACCGCAGGGCCCCTTCTGAAATCGCCGAGCCAGCCGTCCCGGTCCGGGTGCGGCTCGGCGGCGGCTCCCTCACCCGTCACAGAACCGCACCTGTCCCGGTCGGCCGTCGTCGGTCCCGCGCTCGCCGAGCCGCAGGCCGTTGTAGAAGACCTGGTATGCCGCATCCTCCACCCAGACCTTCCAGTCGGGCGCGAAGCTCCGCCAGCCCTGGCCCCAGGTCGCATGCAGCCGACCGGTGTTCAGCCCCGAGACGATCAGCACGATGTCCGCCGCATTCCCGTCTGCCGAGACCTGGAACGAGTCCGGCGCGTCCGCACTCGACGCCCGGACCGTGAAATTCGTGTGCCCGTCGCTGAACCGCCCTCGTTCGAGCCGGCTCGGGCCCGGATCGTCTCCGCCGTATGAGATCACCATCGCGCTTCCTCCACTTCAGACCCCTTGTGGGCCGCATCTACCGCCCGCGATGGATCGAGGTTAGGACGGGGGAGCAGCCTCCACAAGAGCGAATCGCCTGGTAGAGGGTGGGGCAGTTGAGCAGGGCCACAATGCATCGGCAGTAATGACCGGCAGTAATGATCGGCAGTTTGGCGTGCATAACTGCCGACTGTTTCCGACCGTTGTGAATCCGCCGAAAGCTGTGATAATGAACGGATGGCGACCGAATCAGAACTTCTCGTGATCGTCGGCCGTGGCTTGCGGAAGCATCGCGATCGGGCCGGAAAGAGCACCAACGACCCGGAGGCTTGCGCGATCGTCGGATCGTCGAGGTCGCTCAAGCGGGTAGAACAGGGGATCAGGACACGCGTCAACTTCTCGCAGATCGGTCGGCTCTGCGACTACTACGGGGCGCCACCCCAGGTGAAGTACGAGATGGAGCGTCTGTGGCGCTTGGCAGACGCGAAAATCTGGGCGCAGACCAGCCATGCGGTCGCGAACTCAGGGTGGGACTCGTATCTAGAGTTCGAGCGGATGGCAGTCGGTCTCCAGCAATACGAATCGCAGTTCCCGCCTGGGCTGGCGCAGACCGAACGCTTCATGCAGCGACTGTTCGAGAAGGGCGGCGAGGACCCCGGGAGGATCCCGAGCCTCATCGAGGAGCGACTTCATCGGCAAGGCGAGTTCGTGGCTCGGCTGGGTACCACGGTCTGGACGATTCTGCTAAGCGAGGCCGCTCTGCACAACGGGTGCGATGGCGAGCAGATCAACCGCATGCTGGAGCTCGATGAGCACGAGAACGTCACCTTCAAGTACCTGCCGTTCTCGGAGGGACCGTATCCGAAGATGCGGATGCCCTTCTCCCTACTATCCTTGAGAGATCACCGGAACCCCAGCATCGTCTATCTGGAGAGCCCCTACGAGTTCCGCTTCTATGAGAAGCCCGACGCGGTGGGGATGTACAGCCAGATTTTCGAAACGGGGGTTCTTCAAGCCAAGTCTCTGAAGGAGTTCCGTCGATGAGCCAGGATGGGTGGCGCAAGTCGAGCCGGAGTGATGGCTCAGCAAACAGCAACTGCGTCGAGGCACGGGTGGCTCCCTGGCGGAAGTCGAGCCGGAGTGATGGCTCAGCAAACAGCGACTGCGTCGAGGCCCGCCCCGCTGCTGTCGGCTTCCAGGTCCGGGACAGCAAGCTCGGCGAAGGTTCTCCGATCTTCGACCTCCACACGGCCGACTTCACCGGACTGCTTCGCGCAGCGGGCCGTTCGTTAGATCCACGACCGAGACGAGGGGCGCTCCCGCCGGGAGCGCCCCTCGCTCGTTCATGCCGGTGTCCCGCCGCCGAACCGCCTTGATACCCCTTCGATCGGCCGCGAGGATGATCCCGGCCGGACGTGACTCGTCCGGCCGCATCCTTCGAAGGGAACCGCCACATGAGGGCACGAAGCCCCCTGGGGCCGCTCGTTGCGGCTGCGCTCCTGGTCGCCGCCGGCT
The DNA here is from genome assembly GCF_039531525.1 of Glycomyces endophyticus. Taxonomy (NCBI): domain Bacteria; kingdom Bacillati; phylum Actinomycetota; class Actinomycetes; order Glycomycetales; family Glycomycetaceae; genus Glycomyces; species Glycomyces endophyticus. Next base: position 207,826 of record NZ_BAAAQF010000010.1, on the reverse strand, counting down.
GCTCCGGCGACACCGGACGCGAGTTCACCGCAGCCGAGCAGGCCATCGTCGACCGCTTGGGCGAGACACCGAGCGCGGAGACCGACCCTGCGGAGACCGAGGCGGCGCGGAACGAGTTCGTCGCCGAGTGCATGGCCGAAGACGACCTGGAGTACCTCGGGCCCGCCGAGGCCCTGTCGATGACCGAATGGCTCGGGCTCACTGACGAGCAGTTCGCGGCCGAATACGGGTTCGGGCACTCGACGACCATCGACCTCTCCAGAGCCTACGAGGACTTCGTGTACGCCACCGCCGAGGAGCAGCGGGCCGCGTTCGAGGCCCTGCCCGCCGACGACCGCGATAGGTACCGGCCGAGCGAACTCGGTTGCCTCGAACGGTCCTACGGCGAGTTCGGCTTCCCCGCCGACGGAAACGTGTACCTGCCCAACGACTCCCCGATCAACGAGTACATCGAGCAGGCCTCCGCGGCGACGGCCGACGATCCGCGGCTCGCCGAAGCCACCGAGGCGTGGTCGAACTGCATGGCCGAGCAGGGATACGACTTCGCGAACCGCGACGACATGGGCTTGCCGCTGCAAGAGGAGGCCCAGACGTTCATCGAGGCCTACGGGACCCAGGGCCAGCCCTTGATCGACGCCGGTCAGACCTGGGCGGACCTGCGCGTCGCCGACGTCCTCGACGCCGACCAGACTGCCGCCCTTGAGGGACTGCAACAGCGGGAGCTCGCCGCCTCGGCGGCCCATGAGCTCTGTATCGACGAGGGGCACGACATCGAAGCGACCTACGCCGAGGTCTACGACGTGCGCCTGGCCGAACTCGTCCGATCCTGACGCGCGGCACCCCTGCCGCCGGAAGCAGCGCCCTGACCCGCTGAGCCGGGGCGCTGCTCCCGGCCGTGCCGCGGGACTTCCTGCCACCCGCCGCTTCGCGCCCGACCCGCCGGTCTCCCGCCGGTCCACCGCCTCGCGAATCCCCTTCCAGGACAGAAGAATCGAGATGCTCGTGGGTGCTTCCGCCCACCAGATCCGATCCCGAGAGGACCGCATATGCGACCACTGAAGCGCACTACCGTCACACGCGGGCTGGCCCTGGCCGCCGCGTCGGCGTTCGCCGCCCTGGGCACCGTGCTCGTCTCCTCCGCCCCCGCTGAGGCCGCCTGCAACGGCCAGGCCAACGGCTACACGATCACCCGCTACCACGGTTCGACCGCTGTCGCACAGGAGCGCCAGGTCACCGGCACCTGCGACGGCAACGGCTACTACTCGGGCCAGCTCCGCGACATGGTGCAGGGAGACGGCTTCACCGCGAAGGTCCGGTTCAAGGAGGGGAGCTTCAACGAGGTCGTGTTCCTCACCGGAAGCATCACCTGGCAGGGCTACACCTACACGGAGAAGACCCCCGACTCGGCGACGAGCTACGCGTCCATGCAGGTCTACACGGACCCGGACCGCCGCCCCGACCTGTACTCCGTCAACACGGGCTTCTGACGCCTGAGCGAACGCGCCCGGCCGCGGGCACGCCCGCGGCCGGGCGCCAGGTGCGTTCCTAGCCGAGCTGGTCGAACCGGGCCCGCACGAACTTCGGCTGGCGCAGCCGCCCGTCCGGGCGACGGGACGCGGCGGTGACCTCCACCTGGAGGTCCGGGCGCACCCACTGGACGCCCTCGGGCGCGTCCGCCACCTCGACGGGCGGGTCGTGGGCGGCGAGCGGTTCGAGTGCGGGGAGCACGTCGGTATCGGCCGTGCAGCGGCCGCGGTACTCCAGCCCGGCGGGAGTCCGCTCGGCGAGCAGCAGCGAGACCTTCCCCGAAGGGGTGCGCAGCCACCCGGCGACCACGGTGTCGATGACGTTGGCGTGCCGCTCCTTGATCCACAGCCGGGACCGCCCGCTCACGTACGGGCTGTTGAGCTTCTTGGCGACGACCCCTTCGAGTCCGTGGGCGAGGCTGGTCGCCTCCACGGTGAGCCGGTCGTCCGACCACGGCGGCACCGCCCAGCGCTCGCCGTCGAGGCCGATGCCGTCGAGGGTCACGCGGCGGTGCACGTACGGCTCCGACCGCAGGTCCTTGCCCCGGTAGCGGAGCACGTCGAAGACGAGCACGGTCGCGGGGAGCGACACCGACAGGCGCTCGACCTTCGCGGGGTCGGCGCGGAGGCGGCGCACGGCGGCGCTGAAGTCGGGGAGCGTGTCGGCGAAGACGGTGAGCTCGCCGTCCAGCACCGCATCGCCGATGTCGGCGATCTCGGCGAGTTCGGGGAACTTGGCCGTGACGTCGGTGCCGTGCCGCGTGAGCAGCCGCCAGGACCCGCCGCCGGTCTCGCAGAGCACGCGGACGCCGTCCCACTTGAACTCGTACGCCCAACCGCTCGCCGTGGGCAGCGGCCCGGCGGTCGCCAGCATCGGTGCGGGCAGGTCCATCGACCGAGCCTATGACCGGAACGCGAAGTGCGTTTGCGTATCGACCGGAAACCGCCCGAGCGGACGGCTGCCGCCCTCGCGGCGACCGCCGCCGACAGCACCCCCCCAGTCCGCGGCCCGTCCCAGAGACCGCCTACGCGGCGAGCGAAGGACCTCGGCCTCCGCCGCGGCACCGACTGCCGCCCGCCGGCGCCCCGCCCGTTCAGTCGAGCGCGTCGAGCCGGTCGCTCACCGCCCCGGCGTCGGCCGCCTCGCGGTCCATGTCCGCCCAGGGGTCCTGCTTGCGCGCGAGGCGGCGGCGGATCGCGGCCGTCGTGTACCCGTTCGGCACCGACCTGCCCAGCTCGTTCCAGTCCAGCGGGGTCGCGACGGCCGCGCCGGGCCGGGCGCGCACCGAGTACGGGGCGATGAAGGTCTGGGCGCGGCCGTTGCGGTTGGCGTCGAGGAATACGCGGTTCCCGCGCTTGTTCTTGCGGAACGCGGTCGTCAGCAGCTCGGGGTCGTCGGCGGCCAGGTGCGCGGCGAGGCGCCCGGCCAGGTCGCGCACGAACGTGAAGTCCCGGCTGCGGTCCAGCGGCGCCACCACGTGGTAGCCGCGCCCGCCCGTGGCCTGGAGGTACGGGGTGAGCCCGACCTCGGTGTAGAGGTCGCGCGCGCGGCGGGCGACCGAGCGGAGGGCCGGGAGCGGGGTGCCGTCGGGCGGGTCGAGGTCGATGACGAGCCGGTCGGGGCGGTCGATGCGGTCCGCCCGCGCGGGCCAGACGTGGAACTCGATCGCGGACAGGTTCGCGAGGTACAGCAGGGTCGCGGTGTCGTCGCAGACGGCGTACCGGCCGCTGCCCGGGCTGTGCTTGTGGGGGACCTCGACCGTGCGGATCCAGTCGGGGAAGTGGTCGGGCGCCTCCTTCTGGAAGAACCCCTCGCCGCCGATCCCGTGCGGGAACCGCAGCAGCGTGAGTGGGCGGCCCGCCAGGTGCGGGAGCATCGCCTCGGAGACCGCGAGGTAGTGCACGAGCAGGTCGTCCTTGCTCACGTGGTCCTCGGGGAACAGCTCCTTGTCGAGCTTCGACAGCGCGATGTCGTGCCCGTCCACGTGGATGGTCGGCGCCATGCCCGCCCCGCATTCCCGGCTCGGCGCGCCCCTCGCGCCGTCGATCCGCCCGTCGTTCCCGCCGCGGTGCGCGGCGGTCGGTCCTGCCGCCAGTCTCCTCCCTGAAAACACGAGAAGATGACATATCTCGGTTCCGAGGCGCTCCGCGGTGTCATGCTGTGGTCATGCCAGGGGGGATTTGGAGCGGAACGATCGCGTTCGGACTGGTGAGCATCCCGGTGAAGCTCCACACCGCGACCAGCAGCCACGACCCGGCGCTGCACCAGTATCACGCCGAGGACGCCGGGCGGATCCGCTACTGGAAGGTCTGCGAGATCGACGAGGAGGTCGTGCCGCCCGCCGAGATCGTCAAGGGCGTCGAGGTCGGCGACGAGGTCGTGCTCATCGACGACGAGGACCTCGCCGACCTGCCCGTCAGCTCCTCCAAGACCGCAGACGTCGTCGAGTTCGTGCCCGCCGAGCAGATCGACCCCATCCACTACGAGAAGTCCTACTACGCCGAGCCCGGCGACGGCGCCGAGAAGCCCTACGTGCTCCTGCGCCAGGCGCTCATCGACTCGGGCAAGCTCGCGATCGTGCGGATCACGCTGCGGCGCAGGGAGACCCTGGCCGTGCTGCGGCCCCGCGACGACCTCCTCGTCATCCACACCATGCTCTGGCCCGACGAGATCCGCAAACCCCAGTTCACCGCCGCCGCGGGAGAGGCCCGCAAGCAGGAGCTCGCGATGGCCGCCACCCTCATCGACTCCATGACCGCCGACTTCAACCCCGAGGACTACACCGACGCCTACCAGGAGGCCCTCGCCGACCTCATCGAGGCGAAGGCCGCCGGACGCTCCACCCCGGGGAAGCAGGAGAAGGCCGCGCCGAAGGCCAAGGTCATCAACCTCATGGACGCGCTCCAGAAGAGCGTCGACGCGAAGGGCGCCAAGGGCCGCACCGCGCAGCAGGCCGCCAAGAAGACCACGGCAAAGAAGACCACCGCCAAGAAAGCCGCGGCCAAGAAGACCACGGCCAAGGCCGCCAAGAAGACCGCGCGCAAGGCCGCCGCCAAGAAGACCACCGCCCGCAAGAGCACCGCCAAGACGACCGCGGCCAAGAAGACCGCCGCGAGCAGGCGCAAGAGCGCCTGACCGCAGACGCTCCCGCCACCTCAGACGCTCTCGTTCTCCTCCAGGCCCACGGCCCGGCGCAGCTCGTCGCGGCGGCGGCGCATCTCCTCCGGGGTCTCGTCGTCGGAGAGCCGGTCCATGATGTCAGCGAGCCCGCCCGCGACTGCGTTCAGCTTGTGCTGGAGCGCCGCCTCGTTCCGGGTCTCGCTGTTCTGGAGCAGCGCCACCGTCAGGAACGTGATCACCGTGGTCACCGTGTCGATGAGCAGGTGCCAGGTCAGCTTGTCGAACACGAAGAACGTGGGCGCCCAGATCAGCACCAGCAGCACGCAGAACGCGAAGTACCCCGGCCTGCTCGTGAGCTTCGAGGCCAGGGACGAGAACCGGTCGAACCGGCCCACGTTCCCGTCGACGTCGGACGGCATCGTGGCCGTCTCCTTCTCGGATGCTTGCGGGGTATCGCTCATCCCTGAACATGCCCGGCGGCGGACCCGGTAAACGGCCGCTCAGTGCGGGCGCACGGCTTCGAGGAACGCGTGCAGCGCCCCGGCCGTCTGCGACGGCGCCTCCTCCGCCATGTGGTGCCCCGAGTCGATCACCGCCGCGCGCACCGGGAGCGCGCACCACGGCGCCCAGACCGCGGCCGGGTCCCCGTACAGCTCCTCCATGTCGTCGAAGCGCGACCACATCGCCAGCACCGGCGCCTGGACGACCCCGCCCGCGGCCCGGTCCTCCGCGTCGTTCTCAAGGTCTCGCGTGAGCCCGGCCCGGTAGTCCTCCAGCATCGCCCGCACCGTGCGCGGATCGGCGACCGCCGCCACCGCGTCCGCGTAGTTCTCCGGACCCATCGCGGCCTCGTCGAACCCGTACCAGGCCAGCGGGTCGGCGGTGATCACGCGCTCGGCGTGCGGCGACGCGCCGTAGAAGAACCAGTGCCACCACCGCGCCGCGAACTTCGCGTCGGCGCGCTCCAGCGCCTCCAGGATCGGCACCCCGTCGCAGACCGCGAGCGCCGCGACCCGGTCGGGGAAGTCCATCGCGGTCCGGAACGCCGCGTACGCGCCCCGGTCGTGCCCGACCACGGCGAACCGCTCGTGGCCCAGGACCGACATGAGCCCGGCGACGTCGGCCGCCATCGCCCTGTCGGAGTACAGCAGGTGCTCGGCGTCCGGCTCGGGCTTCGAGGAGCGGCCGTAACCGCGCAGGTCCGGGCACACCACGAAATACCCGGCGGCGGCCAGCGCCGGAGCGACCCGGTACCAGGTCGCGTGCGTGCGCGGATGCCCGTGCAGCAGCACCACGGCCGGCCCCGCGCCCCCGGAGCGGCCGTGCAGCACCACGCCGGGCGTCACCTTGAGGTCCCACTCCTCGAACCCGGGGAACCAGCCGCCGCTCAACGGGCCGCGCCGCGGTTCGTCTCGCCGAAGTCGCCCTCGCCGCGGGCCTCGCTCTCGCGGGGGAGGCGGCGGTGCAGGACCACGCCCAGGACCACCATCACGATGCCCAGGCCCAGGTGGAGCAGGCCGGTCGCCCAGTTGCTCCCGAGGAAGTTCCCGGCCCCGGCCGCGTCGGTGAACAGCCCGTACAGGCCCAGGAGGGCGAACACCACGCCGCCGCCGATCAGCGTGCGCCGCGCGGCGCCGGCCATCCACGACATGATGAAGCCCAGCACACCGAAGGCCAGGTGCAGCAGGTTGGTGAGCACCGAGATCCCGAAGACGCCGAACAGCTCGGCCGAGCCGTCCGACCCGGCGAACGCGATCCCGGAGTACCCGGGCGTCACGAGGGGCACGAAGCCCAGTACGCCGATCAGGAGGAAGAACCAGGAGACCACGCTCAGCCCCTGCTGGACGGCGGTCGTGCGCCGCCGCTCGGCCTCCCACCAGTGGCGGCCGGTCGTCGACATCGGTCGTGCGTTCATGGCGGGCCCCTCTCTGTGCGTCCCCTCCGGGTACCCGCTTGCCGCGCGATGACACCCCGTCACGCACCGAGCGCGCCGAGCAGTCCGGTTCAGGCGTGAACGCCGTCCGCTTCCGGCGCCGGGCGGCCCGCCGCGAGTGTTCGTTTCCGCATCGAGGCCGGCTCGCTGCAGGCAGGCCCGCTTCAGGGCGCGGCGAGGCCGCCTCCGGACCCGGGAACGCAACGAGGGGCCGGCCGCTCGCGCGGTCGGCCCCCTCGTTTCTCCTGGGGCGGATTCGGATCGCTAGGCGTTCATCGCCTCGTCGATCTTGCGGGCCATGTCCTCCATGACCGGGCTCGGGCCGCCGCGGTGCGCGCGGTTCGCCGACGCCACGACGATCCCGATCAGGTTCCGGAACTCCTGCGCCTCGGCCGGGTCGCGGCTCTCCAGGAGCTTCACCGACTCGGTGATCGCGGGGAAGACCTGGTCGGCGAGCTCGGCGGTGGACTTGCCCTTCAGCTTCGCGCCCTTGGCGCTGGCGACGACGCGGCCGACGGTGCCGGTCGCGGCGACGAGCGCCAGCGAGGACTCGGTGCCGATCTTGTGCGCCGACCCGGCGATCCCGGCGGCGGACATGAGGGAGACGGCGCCCCACGCGGCGGTGCGGATGACGGTCTCGTCGGCGGGGGAGAGGGTGACGTTCGACATTTCGGTGCTCCTTCAAGCGGTTCGTTTCTCGGCGGTTCGCCTTGATGAAGCAACTATCGGGGGCCGCCCTGACAGCGCACTGATATCCGGCTGACAACCGCTGACAACCGCTGATGGCATCCCTCGCATGCGCATTGACCTGCGGTTTCGCTTGGCATGTGGCCCGCCCGGTTCGCATCCGCCGCGCGGGCGGGGGAGCACCGCCGCCCCGGACCTCCGGGCCGGCGCCCTCGGCCGCGCCGGCCCGCGTACCGCCCGGCCCGCTACGCCTTGTCGAGCTCGGCCGCGATCATGGCCTCGATCGCCTCGCGCCCCTGGGTACCCAGCGCGGCCCCGAGCGCGGCCGCGAGTTTATCGAAGGGGTCCTCCAGCGGGAGTCCGGCGAGGGCGTCGCCGAGTTCGGCCGCCGTCCACGGGCCGCCCTCCTTCGTCACGTGCTCCCCGAGCGACCAGCCGTTCGAGGCGAGGACGGTGGTGCCGCGGATCGAGAGGACCTGGCCCGTGAACGCGCAGTCGGGACCGGCCAGATAGGACACGAGCGGGGCGACCATCGCGGGGTCCTTCGGGTCGGGGCCGTCGGCGGGCGCCTCGTCCATGCCCGGCACGCCGTGCGTGAGCCGGGTGCGGACCATCGAGGGCGCGACGCAGTTGACGCGCACTCCCAAGCGCCCCAGTTCGAGCGCGTGGACCGTGGTGAGCGCCGCGACGCCCGCGTTCGCCGCCGCGTAGTTCGACTGGCCCGGCAGCGAGTTGTACAGGCCCGAGCCCGAGGCGGTGTTCACGATCGCGCGCGGGGTGCGCTCGCCGGCGTCCCACGCCCGGCGCCAGTGCGCGGCCGCCCAGCGGCTGACCGCGAAGGCGCCCTTGAGCTTCACGGCGACCACGTCGTCGAACTCGGCCTCCTCGAGCCGTTCGAGTCCCTTGTTGACCTCGGTGGCGGCGTTGTTGACCACCGCGTGGAGGTCGCCGAACTCGGCCACCGCCCGCGCCACCATCCGCTCGGCGTCGTCCCAGTCGGCGACGCTCCCGTGGTCGGCGACCGCGCTGCCGCCGGCCGCGGTGATCTCCTCGACCACCGCCTGCGCAACGCCCGCGTCCCCGCCGCGGCCGTCGACGCCCACGCCCGGGTCGTTGACGACCACGTTCGCGCCGAGCGAAGCCAGGTGCAGCGCCTCCGCGCGCCCGATGCCCCGGCCCGCGCCGGTCACCAGGACCGTGCGCCCTTCCAGACTGCTCATCGCATGCTCCTTCCGTCCGCGCCCTCGCGCGATCGATGCACTGAGTATATGAGTATACCGAGTGCACTTATATTCCGGGTGCATCGATATCCGGGCTGCACTATGCTGACCGGGTGCCGGAGGAGTCGGGGCGCCGCGAGCGCAAGAAGCAGCAGACCAGGCAGACGCTCATCGCCACGGCCGCAAGGCTGTTCGAGGAGCACGGCTACGAGGCGACGGGCGTCGCCGCCATCGCCGAGGCCGCCGACGTCTCCAAGCGCACCTTCTTCCTCCACTTCCCCACCAAGGAGGACGTGCTCCTCAGCGACGGCCGTGCCCGCCTCGACCTGGCGCTGCGGGTCATCGAGGACCGCGCCCCCGGCGCGCCGCTGCGCGAGGTCCTGGCCGCCTCGCTCGCCGCGATGATCGACGACACCGCCGCCCGCGACCTGCCCTCGGGCATGGCCGCACTCCGCGCCCGCCTCATCGCCGAGTCGCCCGCCGTCCAGGCCCGCGTGCTCCACACCGCCTTCGCCGGCCAGGCCCGCATCGCCGACGCCCTGGTCGACGCCTATCCCGACGTCCTCGACCGCACCAGCGCCGCCGCCGTCCTGGGTGCCCTCGTCGGCGCCGTCAGCGCCGCCGCCATCGCGAGTCTGAGCGCCGGCGACGGCCAGGCCGAGACCGCCGACGCCATGCGCCGCGCCGCCGCGATCGCACTCGGCGCACTCGACACCCTCGACCCGCCCGCGTAGACCGCCCTCGGCGACCGGCCCTCGGCCCGCCCGCGGCGATCCGCCACGCCGACCCGTGGCGACGGGTTGCTTCGCGACCCGCCGGCGGTGACCGAGTCGCGCCCGGTCGACACCCGCGGAGCGGGGCCTCCGACGCCCCGCGGCAGGCGGACCGCCCTCGTCGGCCGCGTCGTCCCTCGCCGACCGGCCTCTCCTTCGCCCCGCGGCACACGTGTGCCGGATCATCGTTGTACGATCGAATCGATTACTATAGTATTTTATTAACGTTCGGACGCGACGAGAGGACCGATGAGATGACCAGTGGGCGCGTGCTCGTCACCACCGCATGGCTGCGACCGGGAGACGCGGTGGACCGCCACCTGCGCGAAGCCGGACTCGACGTCGTGCACAGCTCCTTCAAGGACCGCGCCGAGACCGGCGAGCGGCTCGCCGACCTCGTCGGCCCCTTCGACGCGATCGTCGCCGGCACCGACCCCTTCACCGCCGAGCTCTTCGACGCCGCGCCGAACCTGCGCGTCATCGGCCGCACCGGCGTCGGCTACGACAACATCGACGTCGCCGCCGCCACCGCCCGCGGCATCGCCGTCTGCCCCACCCCCGGCGTCAACCGCCAGTCCGTCGCCGAGCACACCATCGGCCTCCTCCTCGCCGCCGCCCGCACCATCCCCCAGAACGTCGCGACCGTGCGCGCGGGCGGCTGGGACCAGGTCTCCGGCCGCGAACTCGGCGGCGCCGTCCTCGGCGTCGTCGGCCTCGGCGCCATCGGCAAGCTCGTCGCCACCATGGCCCAGGCCATCGGCATGAGCGTCATCGCCTACGACCCCTACTTCGACCACGCCTTCGCCGAGGCCCACGGCATCCGCGAGGCCACCCTCGACGAACTCCTGGCCGAAGCCGACTTCACCAGCCTCCACCTCTTCCTCACCCCCGAGACCCACCACCTCGTCGACGCCGCCGCCATCGCGAAGATGAAGGACGGCGCCTACCTCGTCAACGCCGCCCGCGGCGGCCTCATCGACGAGGACGCGCTCGCCGACGCCGTCGCCTCCGGCAAGCTCGCCGGAGCCGCCCTCGACACCGTCGAGACCGAGCCGCTCCCCGCCGACAGCCGCCTCCGCGGCCTCGACAACCTCCTCATCACCGCCCACATCGGCGCCGCCACCGTCGAGTCCCGCGCCCGCTCCGGCATGATGGCCGCCCAGTCCGTCGTGGACGGACTCCAGGGCCGCATCCCCCCGCAGACCGTCAACCCCGAGTGCGCCGACGCGCGCACCGCCGTCTGAGGAGCACCGACATGACACTCCGGTTCGACGCCAACCTCAAGTGGCTCTTCACCGAGCACGCCTTCGAAGACCGCTTCGCCGCGGCCGCCGACGCCGGGTTCGCCGCCGTCGAGTACGCCTCCCCCTACGAGCACGACGCCGCGCGCCTCAAGCGCCTCCTCGACGACAACGGCCTGGAGCAGATCCTCGTCAACACCCCCATGGGCCCCGCCGGATCGCCCACCCGCCAAGGCCTCGCGTGCCTCCCCGACGCGGTGGGGGAGTACCGCGACGGCGTCCTCCGCGGCCTCGAATACGCCACCGCGCTCGGCGCGCCCTTCCTCCACGTCGTCGGCGGCATCGTCCCCGACGGCACCACCCGCGACCGCGCCTTCGCCCAGTACACCGCCAACATCGCCTGGGCCGCGGACCAGGCGAACGGCACCGGCGTGCGTCTCCTCGTCGAAGCCCAGAACAAGCGCGACGCCCCCGGCTTCATCCTCGAGACCCAGGACCAGGCCGCCGCCGTCGCCGAGGCCGTCGGCCCCGACCGGGTCGGCCTCCTCCTCGACTTCTACCACGCGCAGATCGACGAAGGCGACCTCATCCGCACCTACCAGCGGCTCCAGCACCTGGTCCTCCACCTCCAGATCGCCGACCCGCCCTCCCGCAACGAACCCGGCACCGGCGAGATCGGCTGGCGCGCACTGTTCGCCGCGATCGCCGAATCCGGCTACGACGGCTGGATCGGCTGCGAGTACCGCCCCCGCACCGACACCGTCGCCGGCCTCGCCTGGATGAAGGAGCACAGCGCATGAGCACCCGCATCGCGCTGATCAACGCCGTCGCCGCCGCCATCGCGCCCGCCCAGGACGCCCTCGCCCGCGACTTCCCGCAGGCCGAGGTGTGGAACCTCCTCGACGACCGCCTCCTCGCCGACGCCGACGCCCGCGGCGGCCTCGACGACGACCTCCGCGCCCGCATGAACGCCCTCATCGCCCTCGCGCTCGACAGCGGCGCCGACGGCGTCCTCCTCACCTGCTCCCTCTACGGCCCCGTCGCCCAGGGCTACCGGTCCGAGCGCCCGGTCCTCGCCCCCGACGAGTCCGCGTTCGCGGACCTCGCCGCCGCCGGACACGCCCGCGTGCTCGTGGTGGCCTCCTTCGACACCGCCAAGGACGACTCCGCCGCCCGCCTACGCGAAGCCCTGGGCGACAACGGCACCGAGGTCACCGCCCTCGCCGTGCCCGCCGCCATGGCCGCCACCAAGGCCGGCGACGCCGACGCGCTCGCGACCGCCCTCGTCGACGCCTGCCGCCCCCTCGCCGCCGACGTGGACGCGGTCTTCCTCGCCCAGTACTCGCTCGCCCCCGCCGGCGACCGGCTCGCCGCGGCCCTCGGCCTCCCCGTCGTCTCCGGCCCCGCCAGCGCCGCCGCCGCCCTGCGCCGCCGCCTCGCCGAGGACGCGTCATGATCGGCGCGATCGCCGACGACGTCACCGGCGGCACCGACGCCGCCGTCGCCTTCCGCCGCCAGGGCCTGCGCACCGCCATCCACTTCGGACTCCCGGAGGCCGTGGACCCCGGCCTCGACGCCGTCGTCATCGCACTCAAGACCCGCACGATCCCCGCCGCCGACGCCGTCGCCCAGAGCCTCGCCGCGGCCGACCGCCTCCGCGCCGCCGGAGCCGACCGCCTCTACTTCAAGTACTGCTCCACCTTCGACTCCACCGCCGCAGGCAACATCGGCCCGGTGCTCGACGCGCTGGCCGCCCTCACCGGCGCCGACGCCGTCGTCCACACCCCCGCCTCGCCCGAGCACGGCCGCACCGCCTACCAAGGGCACCTCTTCGTGCACGACCAGCTCCTGTCGGACTCGCCCATGCGCGACCACCCGCTCACACCGATGCGCGACGCGAACCTGGTGCGGCTCATGGACGCCCAGAGCACCGGCCGCAGCGCCGCCGTCCCGCACCAGGTCGTGAGCGACGGCGCCGAAGCCATCGCCGCCGCGATCACGAAGGCCCGCAGAGACTTCCGATACCTGTTCCCCGACGCGCTCACCGACGCCGACCTGCTCGCCGTCGCCCGCGCCGTGGCCGACGAGCCGCTCACCGGCGGCGGCGCCGGCCTCGCCGGGGCCCTCGCCCGCGTCGCGGCCGAACGCCGCGGCCCCGCGACCGGTCCGCCCCCGCAGCCGCCCGGCGGACGCGCCGCCGTCCTCGCGGGCAGCTGCTCCCGGCGCACCCTCGAACAGATCGCGCACCTGCGCGAGGCCGGACGCCCCGCGCACCGCCTCGACGCCCTCGCCACCCCCGACCCCGAGGCGCTCGCCGCGACCGCCCTCGCCTGGTACGACGCGCTCGACACCGAAGCGGCGCCGCTCGTCTACGCCTCGCTCCCGCCCCAGGCGCTGGCCGAGGTCCAGCGGGCCCACGGCACCGAGCGCTCGGCCCAGATCCTCGAAGCGGCCGTCGCCCGGGTCGCCCTGGGCCTCAAGGAACGCGGCGTCACCAGGTTCGTGTGCGCCGGAGGCGAGACCTCCGGGGCGATCGTGGCCGCGCTCGGGATCGGCGGCGGCCTCATCGGCGCCGAGGCCGCGCGCGGCGTGCCCTGGATCCACACCGCCGACGGCCTCGACGTCCTGCTCAAGTCCGGGAACTTCGGCGATCCGGACCTCCTCCTCACCGCATCGGAGCCGCGATGACCACCGACACCGCCACTGCCGCCGACCAGATCGTCGCCGCCGCGCGGTCGCTGTTCTCGCGGGGCCTCACCCACGGCAGCACCGGGAACCTCTCGGTGCGGACCGCCGACGGCATCCTCATCACGCCCACCGGCTCCAGCCTGGGCACCGTCACCGCCGCGGACCTCTCCCTCATCGACGTGAGCGGCGCGTACCTCGACGGCCCGAAACCGTCCAAAGAGGCCTTCCTGCACGCGGCCGTGCTGCGCGCCAGGCCCGGCGACCACGCCGTCGCGCACACGCACTCGACCCACGCGGCCGCCGTCTCCTGCATGGACGGGCTCGACCCCGACGACGCGCTGCCGCCCCTGACCGCCTACTACGCCATGCGGATCGGCCGGCTCCCCCTGCTGCCGTACCACGCGCCCGGCGACGCGGCCCTCGAAGCGCTCGCCGAGGCGACCGCCCGCGAAGGCCACGCGATGCTGCTGCGCAACCACGGCCCCGTCGTCTCCGGCCGCACGCTCGCCGCGGCCGTGGACGCGGTCGAGGAGCTGGAGGAGACCGCGAAGCTGCACCTGCTGCTGCGCGGCACCGCGACCCGGCCCCTCACCGCGGCGCAGGCCGCCGCGCTGCGCCCGTCCTAGACCCGTTCCGTCCCACTCGCTCACCGACAGAAGGAAACCGCCATGTCCAGCTCCATCACGCTGTTCTCCACGCTCGCCGTCCGCAAGGCCCTCGACGACGCGATCCTGGAGGCGTTCACCGCCGAGACCGGCATCGCCGTGCACACCGTGTTCGACCCCACGGTCCAGCTCGTGCGCCGCATCGACGCGGGCGAGACCTTCGACGTGATGATCGGGGTGACCGGCTCGTTCGACCCGCTCGCCGAGCAGGGGATCGTGGACCTCGCCACCCGCACGGCCGTGGCCCGCTGCGGCATCGGCCTGGCCGTGCCCCCGGGCGCGCCCCTGCCCGACATCGCCACGAAGGACGCGTTCGTGCAGACCCTGCTCGACGCCCGCAGCGTCGCGTACTCGGTCACCGGCGCCAGCGGCATCTACTTCAAGCGGCTCATCGAGGACCTCGGGATCGCCGACCGGCTCAACGAGCGGGCCACGATCATCGAGAAGGGGTTCATCGCCGAAGCCGTGGTCGACGGCCGCGCCGACGTCGCGATCCAGCAGCTCAGCGAGCTCCTCTTCGTGCCCGAGGCCGTGATCGTCGGCCCGTTCCCCGACGAGGTCCAGCACTACACCGAGTTCTCCGCGACGCTCGCCGCCGGCGCCGGTTCGGCTGCGGCCCAGGCGTTCGTCGACTACCTGACCGGACCGGTCGCCGCCGCGGCCTACGGGCGGACCAACCTCCTGACCGTCGCCTAGGACGCCCGCGGAGGCCGCCCGGCGGCCTCCGCGCTCGGGGATCGCCGCGACTGGTATCGAATCGGGCCCGATCGTGTATGGCAGAATCAAGGGTCCGAAAGCGAAGGAGCGTCCAGTGGTCACGAGCAGGCGGTCGACCCGCGAACCGGTGGCGGACCGGATGTACGGGGTCCTCCTCCAGCAGCTCCTCGACGGCCGCCGCACCGCGGGCGAGCCGCTCAACATCGGCGCCCTCTCGCGCGAGCTGGAGGTCAGCCAGACGCCGCTGCGCGAGGCCCTCGCGCGGCTGGAGCACACCGGGCTCGTGCGCCGCGAGGCGCTCAAGGGCTACCAGGTCGCCGACGCCCTCACCGACCGCGAGGTCGCCAAGCTCATGGAGGCGCGCATGGTGATCGAGCCCGAGCTGGCGCTCCAGGCGGGCCTGCGCACCACGCCCGAGTTCCTCGACGAGCTGCGCGCGACGGTCGAGGACCTCGACGCCACCGTGCCGCACGCCGACGAGGACCCCGAGGGATTCCGACACTACTGGACCTCCGACGACGCGTTCCACCGTCTCATCGCCGTGCAGAGCGACAACCCGTTCCTGGAGCAGGCCCTGCACTCCCTCGACGGCCAGATGCAGCGGTTCCGCCTGTTCACCAAGCGCGGCCGCACCGGGGTCGGCGACGCCGCCCGCGAGCACCGCCTCATCCTCGACGCCCTCCAGGCCCGCGACGCCGAGCGCGCGGCCGCGCTCATGAAGGGCCACATCGAGGGCGCCAAGCACCGCGTCCTGGCCTAGACCACCCCCTCCGCACCACCGCTCACCGGCCCGTCCACCGCGACGGGCCGGGTTTCGGCGTGCGCCGCGAGCGGTGCACACGCGCTGGAATTCAGGGCGAGATACTGTTTGATCTTGATCCAAACTATAGTATTGTCGGTCGGGCAACAGTCCATCAGGTTTCAAAGAGGAGGCCAGACCATGTCCCGTCCCCGTACCCCTCGGTCCGACTCGGGCCCGCCCGCCCCGCGAGGCGACTCGTGAGCGACTACATCGCGGTCATCGCCCTCGCCGCCTTCATCGGCACCATCGTCGTCTGGAACGTGCTGCTCAAGCGCAACATCGGCGAGTCGATGTTCGCCGGCTTCATCGTGAGCGCCCTCTTCGCGGGCGCCGACTTCTTCCCGGCCCTGTGGACCGGCCTGCTCGACGGCCTCATGAACGAGGTCACCTACGCGGCCCTCGCGTTCGTGATCGTCGGCGAGCTGCTGGTGCGCGTCGGCGTCGTCCAGCGCATCGTCGACGTCCTCAGCTCCATGATCGGCCGCTTCCGCGGCGGCTCCGTCTACGCCGCGACCCTCGGCTCCGCCCTCTTCGGCGCCGTCGCCCACAACGGCGCGGCCACCGCCGCCACGGTCGGCTCGATCACCATCCCCTGGATCAAGCGCTCCAACGCCAGCGGCGAGACCGCCGCGACCGTGCTCGGCGGCAACGCCGGCATCGGCGCGGTCTTCCCCTTCAGCGGCGCGTTCTTCCTGCTGCTGGCCTTCCCCACGGTCGTCGGCGACCTCACCTCGAACGACGTCATCCTGACCATGTTCGTCGCCGCCCTGTGGTTCCTCGCCTCCCGCGTCATCGCCGCGTACGTCATGATCCGCCGGCGCGGCGTCGGCGCCATGAACCCCGAGGACGTCCAGCCGCTGCGGCGCACCGCCAAGGCCGGATGGTCGTCGTTCATCGTGCTCCTCGCGATCGCCGTGCCCATCCTCGCGACCAACGGCGCCACCGGCGAGGCCGTCACCGCCCGCATCGGCCCCGAGGCCGCCGACACCATCCCCGTGCTGTTCTGGCTCCCCGTCGCCATGCTCATCCCCGGCCTCATCGTGGGGCGCAGGCTCCTGCCCAAGACCACCCGCGCCTGGTGGGACTTCCTCGGCGACGTCAGCCCCAAGCTCGGCCTGGTCGCCGTCACCATGATCGCGGCGTTCTCCGCCTCCGAGGTCATCTCGAACCTCGGCCTGGGGGAGCAGCTCGCGCCCCTCCTCGAACAGCTCGGCGGAGTCCCCACGGTCGTCGCCGCGCTCGTCGTCGGCGCGCTCATCATCGTCATCGCCGGGCCGCTGAGCACCACCGGCACCATCGCGGCCGTCGGCGGCGTCGGCTACGCCGCCCTCACCGCGGTCGGGGTCGCGCCCGCCGCCGCCTTCGCCGCGGTCCTGGTCTGGGCCGCCTCCGAGAGCGCCTCCCCGCCGGGCGCCGCGCCGCTGTACGTCGCGGCCGGCATCGCCGACGTCAACCCGGTCAAGACCTTCAAGCCGGTCATCGCCTACTACCTCATCCCCACGTTCGTGCTCGGCGTCCTCATGGCCGTCGGCATCGCCTGGGTCCCGTGAACCGGACAGTTAGGAGCACCGACCAATGAGCAGCCTGCTCTCCGCCGCTTCGCGGATCTGCATCGTCGTCCTCGTCATCGGCGGGTTCGTCGTCACCTTCACGCAGGTGATCGGCATCCTCGTCGGCGACGCCGACACCGTGGTCTTCGGCGGCACCACCCTCTTCCAGCCGGTCTGCGTCGTCGCCGGCCTGGCCGGGATCTTCGCCTTCCTGCGGATGTACACCAAGGACGGCAGGGCCGACGTCACCCGCGAGGACATCGACACCGACGAGGCCTGAGCCCCGCGGGTACAGTTGCACCTTTCGCGCACGTCGTTGGGGGACCGGTGCAACAGGACGAGCTGAACGGGCTGCCGCCCGAAGGCCGCGCACGCCAGCTCGTGCTCGGCGTCCTCCAGCGCGCCATGAGCGCGCGCCCCGACTGGGTCGACGCCGCCTCCGGACTCGAAGGCGCCTCCGACGACGCGGGCTGGCCGGCCGTGCTGGCCCGCGTCTTCGAGGAGCTCGGCGACGACGCCGTGCTCCGCGCCTGGGAGTGGGGCTGGATGCCACGCGAGGTCTCCAGCGCCCTGCGCAAGTCGTGCGCTCCGGAGGCCGCCCAGGCCGGCGCCGTCATGATGCGCGGCCAGCTCGCGCGGTACGGCGAGTCGCAGCTGAGCGACCGCTGGAACGTCCACCGCGAGGAGCTGGCCGCCGTCGTCTCCGACGCGGGCGTTCCCGCGGCCTGCGCGGGCCTGGGCCGGTGGGACCGCATCGTCCTGTGGGCCGCGGTCCTCGAAGCCCTCGAGTTCGTCGGCGGGCTCCCGAAGATCCCGCGCGTCGAGCCCCTGCCCGGCACGCCGCTCATCGCCCACAAGCTCGGCGTCGCCGAGTCCTCCCGCGAGTACCAGAAGATCCGGGCGCTCCTGGCGAAGGCCGAGTCGACCGACTCCGACGCCGAGGCCGAGGCGTTCACCGCCAAGGCCCAGCAGCTCATCGCGCGCCACAGCATCAACGAGGCCCTCCTCGCCGAGACCGGCCAGGAGCGGCGCGAACCGGAGGCGCTGCGCGTCGTCATCGAGCGCCCCTACGAGCAGCCCAAGTCCGAGCTGATCGCGCAGATCGCCGACGCCAACCACTGCCGGTCCGTCTACTGGCCCGACGGCGGCTTCACCACGATCATCGGCGACCGCGCCGACCTGCGCTCGGTCGAGCTGCTGTACCACTCGCTCCTGGTCCAGGCCACCGCGGCGATGGCCCGGGTCGGCTCGGTCTCGGCCAAGCGCGGCAAGTCGCAGACCCGCTCGTTCCGGCAGTCGTTCCTCGCCTCCTTCGCCATGCGCATCGGCGAGCGCCTGCGCGAATCGGCCGACGACACCGCCCGCGAGGTCGCCGAGGAGACCGGCACCGACCTCGTGCCGGTCATGCGCGAGCGCGACCAGCGCGTCGACACCCGCACCGAGGAGCTGTTCCCGCGCTTGAAGTTCGGGCGCTCCACCCGGATCACCAACTACGAGGGCCACGTGGCGGGCCTCGCCGCCGCCGACGCCGCGCGCCTCCACGCCCAGGAGCCCATCGGCCGCTGACTGTCAGTCTGAATTGACAGCATGTGAGTTGTCAGTCTAAACTGACAAGCATGAGCACCGACGACCTCTCGACCCGCATCGCCACCGACGACCCCGCCGTGGGGCTGCGCGCCGTCGGCGCCCTGCACCGGCTCGCCGAGCAGGTCGAGGCCGCCAACGTGGCGCGCGCCCGCTCGCAGGGCTGGTCCTGGGAGCAGATCGGCGACGCCCTCGGCGTCACGCGACAGTCGGTGCACGCCAAGCACGGAAAGGGGCACTGACATGTTCGAGCGCTTCGCCGCCACCGCGAAGTCCGCCGTCACCGCCGCGGTCGACGAGGCCCGCGAACGCGGCGACCGCAGCGTCGGCACCGAGCACCTCCTGCTCGCCGTCCTCCGCGACGGCGAAGGGGAGACGCTCCTCGGCGTGCGCGCCGCCGACGCCCGCGCCGCCGCCGACGAACTCGACCGCCGCGCGCTCGCCGCCGTCGGCGTCGACCTCGGGACCTTCCGGCCGACCGGCCCGGCCCCGCGCCGCAAGAGCCCCCGCTTCGGCGCGGGCGCGAAAGACGTCCTCGCGCGCTCGCTCACCCTCGCGATGGGCGCCCGCGCCAAGCGCATCGAGCTGCGCCACCTGCTCCTCGCACTCCTCGAACGCGACCCGCGCGACCCGGTCGCGGACCTTTTCACCGCCCTCGGCGTCGACACCGTCGAGGCCCGCGCGCGGATCTTCGCGAGCTGACGCCCGCCCACGGCATCGGACCGGTCGCCGCGTCGTCGGCCCTCCCGAAATCGGTCCGGTCTCAGGAGGCACGGGCCTCAGGCCCTGTCGCACGACCCGACCGGTCCGCATCAGGCCCGTTCGCTGCGTCGCCGAACGACCCGGTCACCGGGTCGCCCGGCGCCTTGCGAGCGAAGGGACGGACTCGGACGCCACCTCGCCCGGGTGATGAAACGCGGCCTAGTACCCGTTCTCGGTGGTGTGCGCCAGCGGCTCCCCGGCCGCGAGGCGGCGGATCTGGTCGCCCACCAGCGGGTACACCCGCCCGATGAAGCCCTCCACGGCCCCGCCGACGTGCGGGGTGATGAGGGCGCCCTCGAGGCCCCACAACTCGTGGTCGGCCGGCAGCGGCTCGGGCTCGGTGACGTCGAGCGCGCACCGCAGGCGCCCGGAGGCCACCTCGCGGGTGAGCGCGTCGGTGTCCACCACGCGGCCGCGGGCGGCGTTGACCAGGAGCGCGCCGTCCTTCATCCGAGCGAGGAACGCGGCGTCGACCAGGCGCTCGGTCGCCGGCGTCAGCGGCACGATGATCACCACGACGTCGGCCTTCGGCAGCAGGTCGGGCAGGTCCTCGACGGTGTGCACCCCGGCCCGCGCGGTGCGGGCGATCCGCAGGATCTCGGTGCCGCTCGCCGCGAACCGCCTGGCGACGGACTCGCCGATCGACCCGGCGCCCACGATGAGCGCGGTCGCGCCGGTCAGCGTCCCGGTCCGCACCGGCCGCCAGTCGCGGTGGGCCTGCCCGCGCGCGAACGCGTCGAACCGCCGGATCGACGCCAGCGTCGCGGTCTGGATCCACTCCGCGGTGGCCTCGGTGTGCGCGCCCTTGTTGTCGCACAAGGCGATCCCCTCGGGCATGTGCGGCACCCAGGTCTCGGCGCCGGCGCTGAGCAGCTGCACCGCCTCCAGTGCCGGGAAGTCCGCGAACACCTGCGCCGGCTCGACCCCGCCCGGCGGCACCAGCAGCCGCACGCCGGCCGGGTCCGAGGGGCGCTCGCCGCCTTCGTAGATCTCGACGTCGACGTCCTCGGGGAGGTCGCCGAGGTACGCCAGTCCTGCTTCGTGAGGGATCCAGACCTTCATGGCGCAATCGTAGAACCCCGGGGACCGTGAACCATCCGGCCGACCGGCTAGTGGGACGACCGGTCACAGCGGCGCCCGCGCCGGGCGCCGCCGCGACCGCCGCGCGTCAGCCCGCGCGGTGCTTCAGGTAGGAGCGGATCGCGGCGGGGTCGTCCTCGCCGGCCCATCCGACGTACCCGTCGGGACGGATCACCTTCGCCTCGCCGTCGGGCGCGGCCGAGGCCGCGTCGGCGGTGAAGTCCCCGGCGAACGACTCGGCGCTGTCGAGGACGACGAAGCGCCCGCCGCGCAGCGCCTCGTACAGGCGGGTGCCGTCGGCGAGGGCGATGTCGTTGGCGCGGTGGCCCACGAGCGCGTCCTCGCCCTTGCCGTGCCCGTAGTGGATGCCGACCCCCGAGATCATGCCCATGGCCTTCGCCTCGATCGGCTTGATGTGCAGCGCGGTGGCGGCGGCGAGGCCGCCGATGGCGGCCTTGAGCTTCGAGCGCTCGGCCGCGAGCCGGATGATCGCGCCGCTGGAACGCAGCACCGCCTTGCCGACGGGGTGGCGCTCGGAGTGGTACGTGTCCAGGAGCGCGGGGTCGGCGCCGCGGAGGACGGCCGCGAGCTTCCACGACAGGTTCGCCGCGTCCTGGAGGCCCGTGTTCATGCCCTGGCCCCCGGCGGGGGAGTGGCAGTGGGCCGCGTCCCCGGCGAGGAACACGTTCCCCGACCGGTACTCGGGGACCTGGCGCTCGTCGGAGTGGAAGCGCGAGAGCCACCGCGGCGAGTGCATCCCGAAGTCGGTGCCGAACGCCAGGCGGGCCGCCTCGCGCACCTCGTCGAGCTCGATCGGCTCGTCGTCGCTCTTCTGGTCGGCCGAGTTCCAGGCGAAGATCCGCCAGTACTCGTCGCCGAAGGTCGCCACGAAGCAGAACGCGCCGTTGACGCCCTGGATCGCCGGGCTCTCGGCGGGCGGGTCGGTCAGCTGCACGTCGGCGAGCATGATCGACTTCAGGACCGACTCGCCCGGGTAGGGCATGCCGATCGCCCGGCGCACGGCCGAGCCGACGCCGTCGGCGCCGACGACGTACGAGGCGGTCACGGACTCGCTTCCAGTGTGGACGGTCACCGCGCCGCCGTCCTGCTCGACGCCCGTCACCGGGCTGTCGTAGCGGATCTCGGCGCCCGCGTCGAGCGCCCGGCGCAGCAGCACCTTCTCCACGTTGTACTGCGGGGTCATGAGCAGGTAGGGGAAGCGGGTCTCCAGGTCGGCGAGGTGGAGCGTGACCCGGTTGAACAGGCGGATGCCCGGCAGCCGCGCGCCGCCGAAGTCGAGCAGCTCCTCGGCGAGGCCGCGGGCGTCGAACTCCTCCATGGTCCGGGCGTGGACGCCGAAGGCGCGGGACAGGTTCGAGATCTCGGCGCCGCGCCGTTCGAGCACGAGCACGCGGACGCCCGCTTCGGCGAGGTCGCCCGCCAGCAGCAGGCCGGTGGGCCCGGCACCGACGATGACGACTTCGGGCTGCGGGTCAGCAGACATGATGTCTCCCTTGGGGTGTAGTCCGCCAACAACTGTTTGCCAACGGTTGTTGGCATCATAGGCCCCGCGAACGCCGGGAGTCAACGCGTGTTGGCATACACTGCTCGGCATGCACACACCGAAGCCGCGCCGCTCCGACGCGACCAAGGCCGCGATCCTCGCCGCCGCCCGCAGGCGGTTCGGCGCGGAGGGGTACGACCGGGCGACCATCAGGGCCATCGCCGCGGACGCCGGCATCGACCCCTCGATGGTGATGCGCTACTTCGGGAGCAAGGAGGAGCTGTTCGCGACCGCCGTCGACGTCCCGTACCGGCTCCCGGAACTCGAGTCCGTGCCCCCCGCGGAGATCGGCGAGGCCGTGGTCCGGCGCATGTTCGCGCTCTGGGAGGGCGACCCGGCGGTCCTGGCCCGGCTGCGCCGCGCCGTCAACGACCCCGAGGCGGCCGAGCGGATGCGCGGCGTCATCCAGGACGAGTTCGCCGCGGTCGTCCGGGCGTTCGTGGCCGACGAAGCGGAGGTGCGGCGGCGGGCCGGGCTCGTCGCCACGCAGATCCTCGGGATCTCCCTGTGCCGCTACATCCTCGAGGTCCCGGACGTGGCCGCCATGGACGTGGAAGAGCTGGCGGCCAGCTACGGCCCCACCATCCAGCGGTACCTCGCCGAACCCCTCCCGTGACGCGCCGCGGGGGCGCCGGACCGCATCGGCGGTCCGGCGCCCCCGCGCCCGGCGTCAGGCCACGCCCGCGAGCTGCGGCTCCGCGGCCGCCTCGCGCTCGCGGCGGCGGAGGTTGAACGCCCCCACCGCGACCGCGACCACCGCGGCCGCGAGCGGCACCAGCATCGCCGCCCGGTAGCCGCCGAGCAGGTCCTGCGACGACGCCGACGCCGTGGCCGCGACGTTCACCGCGGCCACGCCCGCGAGGCCGATCGCCGCGCCGAACTGGAACGAGGTGTACAGCAGCCCGCCGGCGAGCCCCTGCTCCTCCTCGTCGATCCCGTTGGTGGCGATGATGGTCAGCGGGCCGTACGCCAGCGTGAACGCCAGGCCCATGAACACCAGGCTCGGCAGCATCGCCGGGTACGAGGTGCTCGCTCCGACCGTCAGGAAGAGCGCGAAGGCGAGCGCGGCGGCGACCAGGCCGCCCAGCAGCACCGGGGCGTTCCCGAAGCGGCGCAACAGCTTCGGCGTCAGGGTCGGCGCCAGCACCACGTCGATGCCCATCACCAGCATCGCCAGGCTCGCCTCGATCGTCGACCAGCCGCGCAGCTCCTGCAGGTACAGCACCACCAGGAACTGGAAGCCGAAGAACCCGGCCATGAACAGCATCCCGACCACGTTGGCGCGCACCAGCGACCCGGACTTGAAGATCCCCAGCCGCACCAGCGGCGAGGCGGTGCGCCGCTCGACCGCGACGAACGCGGCGATCAGCGCGAGGCTCGCCGCGACCGCGCCGACCGTCCAGCCGACGCCGACATGCGCCGCCCGCTCGACGCCGAGCACGAGCAGCACGACGGCCGCGGTGATGGTGAGCCCGCCGAGCAGGTCGAAGCGCTGCCCGCGGCGCTCGGGGCGCGGCGACCGGGGGATGAGCACGAACGCGGCCACCAGCAGGACCAGCGACAGCGCCACCGGCATGAAGAACACCCAGCGCCAGTCGAGCGCGGTGAGCAGGCCGCCGATGACCATGCCGAGGGTGAAGCCCCCGGCGCCGATGGCGCCGTAGATCATCAGGGCCCGGTCGCGCTTGGGCCCCTCCTCGAACCCGGTGGTGATGATCGACAGGCCGGCGGGCGTCATGAACGCGGCCGCGAGGCCGGTGACGAACCGGGCGGCGATGAGCGTCGCCCCGTTCTCGGCGAGGCCGCCGAGCCCGGAGAACAGCAGGAAGACCAGGAGCGCGGTCAGGAACACCTGGCGCCGCCCCAGGATGTCGGCGGCCCGGCCGCCCAGCAGCATGAAGCCGCCGTAGCCGAGGACGTAGGCGCTCACGACCCACTGGAGCGACCCGGTGTCCAGGCCGAGGTCGGTGCGGATCGAGGGCAGGGCGATGTTGAGCATGGCGATGTCGATGCCCTCCAGGAAGATCGCTCCTGAAAGGACGAGCAGCACACCCCATTCACGGGCTTTCACGGGTTTCTCCTCAACGGACGTGGTTTCTCTGGCCGTGCAATCGTCGGCCCGATCGCCCCCGGGAACAACGACGAAGTCGGCAACGTTCGTTCAGTGAGACTTACCGATACGGAGGGCCCCATGGAACGCGACGAACTCGAGTGCTTCCTGATCCTGGCCGAGGAGCTGCACTTCGGGCGCACCGCCGCCCGCATGCGGCTCTCCCGCGCCCGCGTCAGCCAGCTCGTGCAGCGCCTCGAACGCCGCCTCGGCGCGCCCCTGTTCGAGCGCACCAGCCGCACCGTCGTCCTCACCGACCTCGGCGCCCGCTTCCGCGACGACGTCGAGCCCCACCACCGCGCCATCGAGCGCGCCGTGGCCCGCACCGCGGCCGCCGCCCGCGGCTTCGGCGGCACCCTCCGCGTCGGCTTCTCCGCCCCGCTCACCGGCGAGATCGCCATGAACGCCGTCGACGCCCTCCGCGCGGAGCACCCCGAACTCGCCGTCGAGATCTGCGAGATGTCCTTCACCGACCCGTTCGCGCAGGTCCGCGACCGCTACTACGACGTGCTCCTCATGGAGCTGCCCGTGCGCGAGGACGACCTCGCCAAGGGCCCCACCCTCCTCACCGAGGGCCGCATGCTCGCCGTCCCCGCCGGCCACCCCCTCGCCGCCCGGCCCTGGCTCACCATGGACGACCTCGCCGGAGTCGACCTCATCACCACCGACGGCGACCTCCCCGCCTACCGCCGCGCGCTCCAGACCCCCGGCCGCACCCCCGCGGGCCTGCCCGTGCCCGCCGGGCCGGTCGTCACCAGCCTCCAAGAAGCCCTCATGTTCGTCGCCGCGGGCAAGGGCGCCATGCTCACCGCCGCCCACACCGCGACCTACCACGCCCGCCCCGGCGTCGCGCACGTCCAGATCGTCGACGCCGAACCCGTCAGGTACGGCCTGGTGTGGCGCGACGGCGAAGGCACCGCCGCCGTCGACGCCTTCGCCGAGCACGTCGCGACCGAGATCGGCACCCGCACCACGGCCCTCACCACCGTCGCCTGAGCCCGCGCTAGCCTGGACCGCAACGGACGGAAGGGGAATCGCATGGTCACGGTCGTCGAAGTGCCCGAGTGGCGCGGGTCGGGGTCACCGGACGCCGAGCGGCTCGCCGAAGGCGCCGCGCGCCTCGCCGCCATGGTTCCCGCGGACCGGCGTGTGCGCGTCGAACCCGGTGCGACCCTGCAGGAGACCGCCGCCCGTGTGCGCGACGCCCTCCCCGGCGACGACTTCACCTGCACCGTCGGCGGCGACTGCGGCGTCGAGCTCGCCCCCGTCCAGGCCGCGCTCGAACGCCACGGCGACCGGCTCGCCGTCGTGTGGTTCGACGCCCACCCGGACCTGAACACCCCCGAGACCTCCCCGTCAGGGGCGTTCCACGGCATGATCCTCCGTGCGCTGCATGGCGAAGGACCTGCCGGGCTCACCGCCGGGCCCGCGCTGCGGCCCGACCGGACCGCGCTCGTCGGCGCGCGCTCGATCGACCCCGGCGAGGCCGAGCACATCGCCCGCCACGACATCGGCGGTCCCGACGCACTGGACCCCGACGCGGTCGTCTACGTCCACGTCGACCTCGACGTGCTCGACGGCATCGCCTCGGTCTGCTACCCCGAGCCCGGCGGCCTCAGCGCGGCGGAGCTGCTCGACGGCGTCGCCGCGCTCGCGGCCCGCCACGAGATCGCGGGGCTCGGCATCACCGAGTACGCCCCGTCCGATCCCGCCGACCAGGCCCTGCTGGAGCGGCTCGTCCCCGCGCTCGTGCGCGCCTGCGCGCCCTAGCCCCGGCAGGCGTCGTTGCCCGCGTAGGCGTAGACGAGGCTCACCGGCTCGTCCGCCGGGTGCTGCACGCCGCCCTCGGGCGACTGGGTGAGGACCAGGCAGTTCCGCGAGTCCGCGCCGTCGCCGCCGCGGTCCTCGCCGGACGATCCGATCATGGTGAACCCGGCCTCCTCGAGGGCCCTGATCGCGTCGGCGAGCGTCTGTCCCAGCACGTCCGGCACCGCGATCCCGGCCTCGGTCACGGGCGTGGCGGACTCTGGCGGGGCGTCGCTGGCCGGCACGGCGGCGGGCTCGGTCGCCCCGGACGGGCTCGGACTCGGCTCGCCGGACTCGTCGGACGGCTCGGGCGACGCCGGCGCCGCGTCCGGCTCCGGTTCGGCCTCGGCCGAGGTCGGGTCGGCCGCCACGGACTCGTTGCCGGTGTCCTGCAGCGGTGTCTCGGTGGCGGCGTCGAGCTCCTGCGCGTCGGGGCCGCCGCGGTTGAGCAGGGCGACGCCCGCGAAGGAGAGCACGGCGAAGACCACGACCATCATCGTCACCAGCACTTCGGGACTCGTGCGCATCCGGGCCAGGTGCGCGGCCGCCGGGGACTCGTCGTCCTCGCCGCCGCCGATCCGCGCGAGGCCCGCGAGCGCCGCGCCCTCGGCGATGACCAGGTCGGGGAGGTCCGGGAGCACGGGCTCGACGCCGAAGTGGTGGCCGACGACGTCCGCGATGAGCGGTGTGCGGCTCGCCCCGCCCACCAGCAGCAGCGCCGCGATCTGGTCGGACTCGATCCCGGCGTCGCGCATGGCGTCCTCGACGAGGCTCACCGTCCGCAGCGCCGCCGGGGTGAGGCACTGGTCGGCGTCCTCGCGGGTCAGGCGCAGCTCGCGGTCGAGGCCGGGGAGGTTCACGGTGGCCGACGGGTGGTCGGTCAGGCGCTCGCGGGCGCGCCGCACCTCGTCGAGCACGGTCGCGCGCAGGGCGGTCTCGCCGGGGTTCTGCACGCGCGCGAGGTAGTCGGCGTCGGTGCGGCGCAGCCGGCCGGCGAGGTGGTCGAGGAGGTCCTGGTCGAAGGCCCGGCCGCCGAGGTCGTCGGCGGTGCGGGCGGCCTCGATCTGGTACCGCTCGCCCTCGCGGCGGACGACGGCCACGTGGCAGGAGGCGGCCCCGAGGTTGCAGACGACGAGCGGCGCGCCCGCGTCGAGCCGGCGGCCCTGGACCGCGGCGAAGTGCCGTGCGGCCGCCTCGGGTTCGGAGACGAGGAACGCCGCGTCGAAGCCCGCGTTCGCGGCGGCCTCGGCGTGGGCGCGGCGCCTGGTCGTGTTCCAGGTGGCGGGGACGGCGAGTCCGATGAGCGCGGCCTCGTCGGGGACCGGCCGGGCCGCGCCGCCGTCCGCGGTCGGGCGCTGATGCACTTCCCGGGGCTCCTCGGCGCCGCCGTCGCGACGTGTCGACACGGTCGTGGTCGCAGATCCGAGGTCGACGCCGACGGCGACCGTTCGGGGGGAGGGATGCATGTCCGTGAGTCTATTGCCAGAATACGAAGGGATTCAATAGGTCTCGCGCGATCCGTGCGACTTGTGTTCTGGCGGCCGAAGTGTTACCGGCCGGTACAGCGCATTCCCCGAACGCGATCCACTGTGGTAGCGCTTGCATTGCGGCGGAAGCGGTCACGCGTCGGCGAGCGCGCGGCGCAGCTCGGCGAGGTGCCGGTCCACCGGGCCCGCCGTGAGCGTCCCCGAGCCGGCCCCCGCGAGTTCGCCGGCCGCCGGTTCGAGCGCGGCCAGGGCCCGTTCGATCGCCGGCCGGTGCCGCAGGCCGACCGCGGCCCGCGACATGACCGTCCACAGTGCTTCGAGCATCAGGTCGCCGGGCGGCGCGGGCGCCCGCTCCAGGGCCGCGGCCGCCCCGTCCCGGTCGCCGCGCGCCAGCGACAGCACCGGTTCGACCCAGGGCCGGTACGGCCCCCAGTCCGACCCGTCCTCCGCCCCCTCAGTCAGTCCATAATGGATGCGAGTGCACAGCCGCGCCAACGGCTCCAGCCCCCGCTCGACCCCCGGCATCCCCGCACCGGAGAGCCGGTCCGCCGCCGCCGCGTACGCCGCCTCGGCCGCCTCCGGGCTCCCGGTCGCCGCCGTGCGCATCGCCGTGTACCAGGCCGTGAACACGCCCGTGAGCGGCCGCTCGTGCCGGTCCGCGAGCGCCTCCGCGGCCGCCGCGTGGGCGTCGGCGCCCGCGAAGTCCCCGAGCGCGCCGCGCGCCTGCATCCGGATCAGCCGCCCCAAGACCTCGTACGAGGCCAGGTCGTGCCGGGCGGCCAGGGCCGTCAGCTCCGCCCCGACCGCGTCGCGCGCCGGGGCCAGGCCCGCGCGGTGGCAGGACTGCATGAACACCCCGTTGAGCGCGAACGCGAGCAGCGGCGGATCGCCCAGGTCCCGGGCGATCCGCTCGGCCTCCCGAGCCGCCGCCCGCGCCCGCGGCCCCCCGGTGCCCCGCGACTCCATCGCGACCGTCGCCAGCAGCCGCGCCCGCGTCACCGCCGACGCCTCCTCGCCGAGCGTCTTCAAAGTGCGCTCGGCGGCCGCGACGATCCGCGCCGCCCGGGCCGGGTCGTCCGAGCGCGTCCAGATCGCCGGCACGTCGTACGCGCCGATCACCCGCGCCGTCAGCACCGGGTCGCCCAGCCGCTCGGCGGCCTCCACCGCCTCGATCCGCCGCGCCCCCGCCGCCTCCAGGCCGCCCGCGCCCGTCACCGCCAGATACCGCAGCAGGCCCACCGTCGAGTCCAGCACCGCCCGCGCGCCCACCGAACCGTCCAGCGACGCCGCCGCCTGCGCCCACACCGCCTCGTGCGCACCGGCGGCCGGCTCGCTCCCGCGCAGCAGCTCCACCTCCAGATCCCGCAGGCGCGGACCGGGATCGAGCCCCAACCGGTCCCGCAGCAGCGCGCCGCCGCGCCGCACCACCTCCAGCGCCTCGGCCTGGCGCCCGCTCCGGTGCAGCGCGAGCGCCAGCAGCCGCCACGCCTCTTCCCGCCACGGGTGCCCGTCCACGTGCGCGTCGAGCGCCGCGATCGCCTCACCGGCCCGGCCCAGCGCCACCAGCGCCCCCGCCCGCCGCTCCACCGCGTCGAGCCGCAGCTCCCCCAGGCGCCGCCGCTCGGCCAGCACCCACGGCCGCTCGTCCAGATCCGCGTACGCGCCGCCCCGCCACCAGCCCAGCGCCGCGTCGAGCCCCGCGAGCACCGCCCGTGGCCCCGCCCCGGCCGACGCCGCCACCGCGGCCTCGAACCGCCACGCGTCCACCGCGTCCTCCCCGGCCCGCAGCGCGTACCCGCGCCCGTCCGTCACGATCACCCGCGCCGGGGTCCGCGGCTCCCGACCCGGCTCCACGGCCCGCCGCAGCGCCGCCACGAACGTCCGCACCACGCCCACCGCACCGTCCGGCGGCACCTCCCACACGTCGTCGACCAGCCGCTCCACCGACACCGTCCGACCCCGCGCCGCGATCAGCCGCGCCAGCACCGACCGGTGCCGCGCGCCCTTCAACGCCAGCTCGCGGCCCTCGCCGTCCCACGCCGCGACCGGCCCGAGCACCCCGAACCCCACCTGCACCGCGCCCCCTCCCGCCGACGCCCCAACCTATCGCTCATCGAACGCTCATCGACGCCGGAGACGCTTCAGCAGTCCCACCGAACACGAAGGAGCAACCATGCAGATTCCCGGCTTCGCCTACCACCGCGTCCCCGTCGCCGACGGCGTCTCGCTCAACGCCGCCGTCGGCGGCTCCGGCACGCCCGTCGTCCTCCTCCACGGCTTCCCGCAGACCCACCTCATGTGGCGCCGCGTCGCCGCCGACCTCGCCGCCGACCACACCGTCATCTGCCCCGACCTGCGCGGCTACGGCGACAGCGACAAGCCCGCCGAGGACGGCCCCGACACCTACAGCAAGCGCACCATGGGCGCCGACGTCGCCGCCCTCGCCCGCGCCCTCGGCCACGAGCGCTTCGCCCTCGCCGGCCACGACCGCGGCGCCCTCGTCGCCTTCCGCACCGGCCTCGACCACCCCGACGCCGTCACCCACCTCGCGATGCTCGACGTCGTCCCCACCCTCGACATGTGGGACGTCCTCCACGGCGCGAGCGCCGCCGTCGCCTTCCACCTGTACCTCATGGCCCAGCCCCCCGGCCTCCCCGAGCGCATGATCGCCGCCGAGTCCGACGCCTTCTTCGGCCACTTCCTCGACGTCTGGACCCGCGACCCCGACGCGATCGGCCCCGACGTCCGCGCCGAGTACCTCCGCGCCTCCGCCGCCGCCGTGCCCTCGATCGTCGCCGACTACCGCGCCTCCGCCGGCATCGACATCGACCACGACCGCGCCGACCTCGCCGCCGGCACCACCTTCCCCATGCCCGTCACCGTCGTCCAGCAGGACTGGGGCGCCGCCCTCGGCTACGACGCCGCCGCCCTCTGGCGCGCCTGGGCCCCCGACCTCGACCACCGCCTCACCACCGCCGGCCACTTCATGGCCGAAGAGGCCCCGGCCGAGATCACCGGGGCCCTCCGCTCCCTCCTCGCCCGCTGACGACCGCCCGAAACGCCGGGGCCGCCGCCGACCACGCGGCGGCCCCGACCACGCGCCGAGCGAACGACGCCGACCCGGCCTACCGGCCAGCCCCTAGCCCGGCCAGGAGAACCCGAGCGCTTCGACACCGAGCCCGGGCCCGATCCGCGAAAGACTTGACATTGACACGGTGACAAGGTGTTCCCTTGAGTACCGGAGGTGCTTCAGATGAACACGGCACACACGAACCCGCAGGTCACCAGCCTGATCGCCGCACTCGGCGCCCAGGAGTCGTCGGTGCGGCTCAAGGCCGCCATGGCCGCCGGGACCGATCCCGAGCCCGCGTACGTCGACGCGCTCATCGCCCGGTGCGGCGTCGAGCCGGACTTCTACGTGCGCGACATGCTCACCTGGGCCCTGACCCGGTACCCGGCCGGCGACGTCGTGCCGAAGCTGCGCGAGGCCCTCGCCGACGGCCGCGACCAGGACCGCAGCCAGGCCCTGCACACGCTGTCGAAGATCGGCGACCCGGACACCTGGGCCGCCGTCACGCCCGAGCTCCTGCGCGACCGGAACGACGAGGTCGCCCGCGCCGCCTGGCGCGCCGCCGTCGTCCTCGTCCCTGAGGGACAGGAACGGGACCTCGCCGCCGCGCTCGCCACCCAGTTCGGCCGCGGCGACCGCGAGGTCCAGGTCAGCCTCAGCCGGGCGCTCGTCGCCCTCGGCGAACCCGTCGAACCGGTGCTCCAGGCTGCGATCGACGGCGACGACCCGGTCGTCGCCGCCCACGCGGCCGCCACCGAACGGCTCCTGCGCGACCCCGAGGCCGCGTTCGAGCTCAACCTCGACGCCGCCAGGCGCACCTACGCACTCGGCGGAAAGGAACCCGATGCTCATCGGTGAGGTCGCGCGCCGGTCCGGCGTCAGCACCAGGATGCTCAGGCACTACGACAACCTCGGACTGGTGCGGCCCACCGGCCGCACCGTCGGAGGCTACCGCGAATACTCCGACGACGACATCCGCCGGATCTTCCACGTCGAGAGCCTGCGCACCCTGGGCCTGTCGCTGCGCCAGATCGGCCGCGTCCTCGACGACCCCGAGTTCGCGCCCGCCGCGCTCATCGGCGACCTCATCGACGCGACCGAGCACCGCCTCGCCCGCGAACGCGAACTCCTCAAGCGGCTCAAGGCCGTCGACTCCAGCGAGCCCGCCGGATGGGAGGAGGTCCTGCGCATCGTCGAACTCCTCCACGGCCTCACCTCGCCCGACGCCGCCCGCCGCCAGCAGGCCGTCCTCGCCCCCGCCGCCGACGTGCCCGCGCCCGCGCTGGCGGAGGCGATCCTGACCGAGGCCGACACCAACGTCGCGGGCGCGCTGCGCTGGGCGCTCGCGCGGGCCGACCACGACGTCGCCGCGAGCCTGGCCCCCGGGCTGGCCTCCGGCGACGTCGACGTCAGGCGCCGCGCGGTCCTCGCCCTCGCCGAGCTCCCCGACGACGACGCCTCGGCCGCCCTCGTCACGGCCCTGGAGGACTCGGACGGCGCGGTCCGCAGGCACGCGGCCCTGGCGCTCGGCTCGCGCGGGAATCCGGCGGCGGTGCCCGTCCTCGTCCGCATGGTGGTCGAGGGCGCCAACGACGTCGACGCCGCGGAGGTACTGGGCGCGTTGGCGAACGATCCGGCGCAGGCGGACCGCATCAAGCGCGTCCTGGAACACGTCCTCGCGGCATCCACTGAGGACGCCGCGGCCCGGCTCCGCCTCGTGCAGGCCTTCGCCGAGCTGCCGCGACCGCTCGCGCTGGAAATGCTCCGCTCGGCGGCCCGTGATGAGGACCCGACCGTCTCGCGGACGGCCGCGGCCCTCGCGGGCGTCCTCGAACGCGACTGAACGCCCGCCCGGGCACGACGCTCAGGACGTCGACTCGGAGGCCCATTCACCGGGCCGACCGGCCACGCGAACGACCTCGTCAGCGCCGCGCGAACGGCGGACGGCCGCGTCCGTGGGGATGCGGCCGTCCGTGTGGTGCCGTGCTCAGACCGCGACCTCTTCGCGGTCTTCCGTCTCTGCCTCGGCCCGCTCGGTCGCCTCGCGGTAGCGCTCGCTCAACTGGCGGTACTGCGGGGCGAGCAGTGCGACGCACGCGAGGACGGCGGTGAAGGCGCCGCCGCACAGGAGGAGCAGGGCGATGCCGCGGCCGTCGCCGGTGCCCAGGAGCCACTCCCACTGCGCCTGGCCGGCGTCCGTGCGCATGTAGGGGATGACCAGCAGCTCGGCGAGCGGCGCGATGAACAGCGCCGTGACCGGCGCGGCGGCCGCCTCGAACGTCATCGCGAACCCGAAGACGCGGCCCTGCCGCTCGAACGGCACGACCCGCTGGATGACGGTCTGCTCGGCAGCCTCGGCCGCGGGGATCAGCGCCATGAACAGCCAGACGCCCGCGATGTACAGCCACGCCCACTCGCGGAGCGTGGAGACCGCGCCGGCCGCGCCGAGGACGACGACCACGATCAGGATGGTGCGGAGCGGGTTCCTCCCGATGCCCTTCTTGGCGACCACCGCGCCGCCCGCGATGAACCCCGTGGAGGCCACGGCGAACCAGAAGCCCCAGCCCTCCACGCCGAACATGTCGATCCCGTACGGGTCCATGACCGCCATCGCGACCCCGCCGAACAGGTTGTTCAGCGAGCTGAACAGCACGAGCGCCAGCAGTCCGGGCACGGCCCGGACGGCGAGCCAGCCGCCGCGCACGTCGACCCACTTCTCCACCGGCCCCGA
This sequence comes from Glycomyces endophyticus, assembly GCF_039531525.1. Lineage (NCBI taxonomy): Bacteria > Bacillati > Actinomycetota > Actinomycetes > Glycomycetales > Glycomycetaceae > Glycomyces > Glycomyces endophyticus. The sequence continues at coordinate 174,709 of NZ_BAAAQF010000010.1, read as the reverse complement.
CTGCTCGGCCCGCTCCTCGGGGATCGGCAGCGGGATCAGATGGACGAGGGTCAGCGCGAGCGCGGTGATGCCGATGACGAGGGTCCAGCCCATGCCCAGGAATCCGACCGACAGTCCACTAAAGACACTCGTGACGAGCATCGCGACGCCCTGGACGGTGCCGACCATCCCGTTCGCGTTCGCATGGCGCTCTTGGGGGACCAGCAGCGTGACCGTGGTCGACAGCGCGATGGCGCGCAGCTGCTCCACGACCGCGCCGGCGAGCATCACCACGGCGAAGATCCAGAACCACGGCGCGCCCAGGTCCTTGATGCGGTCCGCGCCCGCCGCGAAGAAGAACAGCGCGTCCACGACGAAGACCCCGAGCGCCGCGACGGTCGCCCACAGCATCACGGCCTTCTTGCGGAACCGGTCGACGAGCGTCCCGAAGAACATCCCGAACACCGCGAGGAACAGCATGTAGGACGCGCCGATCACGCCGGTGGCGATGACGTTGCGCGTCTCGACGTAGATCCAGAACGTCAGCGCGAACCACAGGAAGCTCGTCGTCACGTTGGCGACGGCGGTGTTCGCCAGCACGTGGAGGAACGTCCGGAACCCGTTGGGAGGCAGCGCCCTTCCGGGTGCGGGGGAGTGCGGCTCCATCGTCGCCTCGGTCATCGCCCGATCCTTTCGGCAGGTGCGGTTCCCGGTGAACCGCCTCTCCACGTATGACCGGACCCGCCCGCCGAATTCATCGGCGCCCGGCCCGCCCGGCCGCCCGCGCGCCGAATTCATCGGGCCCCGCCCGGTCCGCGCGCCGGGTCCGACCCGCCTCGCCTCCGGCCCTGCGGCCCGCCCCTGAGCCCGCCCGGCCCGCCCTGGGCCCGTGCGGCCCGGCCCAGATCCGCGAAACCGGCTCTTTCCCCACCGTACGCTGCCCGTTCGCCGCCGAAGTTCAGCCCGGTTCAGTGATATGTGATATGTGATATGTTACTGCGAACCGGCGCCGCAACGGGCCGGTGCGACGGTTCCGAGCACGCGCCCGCCCCCCGGGCCCCCGCGGAGCGGTCATCGGCGCGACAACCGAAAAGGAAATCCCCCATGCTGAAGAAGCTCACGCGAGCACCGGCGGCCCTCGTCGCCGCGGCGCTGCTCCTCACCGCCTGCAGCGGTCAGAACGACGGCGCCGGCGACGCGGCCGGCGACGACCCCGTGGCCGGCGGGACCATGCACATGCTCCAGAACGCCGACTTCTCGTACCTCGACCCGGCCCGAGGCTGGGACGGCGGCGTCAACGCCTTCTACCGCCTCGTCTACCGCGGCCTCACCATGCAGGCCTCCGGCGACGCCGAGGACCCGAACGCGATCGTCCCCGACATGGCCGAAAGCCTCGGCACGGCCTCCGAGGACGGCCTCACCTGGACCTACACCCTCAAAGACGGCCTGAAGTTCGACAACGGCGACCCCATCACCTCCGCCGAGCTCGAGTTCGGCATCTCCCGCGCGTGGGACCCCGAGATCGGCATCGGCTCCCCGTGGCTCAAGAACACCGTCGAGGCCCCCGCCGACTACGCCGGCCCGTACCAGTCCGGCGACCACCCCGGCATCGAGACGCCCGACGAGCACACTATCGTCTTCCACCTCGTCAAGCCGTTCCCCGAGTTCGACTCCGTGCTGGCCCAGCCGAACGCGGTGCCGTTCCCGATCGGGACCGGCGCGGGCGACGAGTTCATCAACGACATCATCGCCTCCGGCCCCTACACGCTGGACACCTACACCCCGGGCAGCCTCATCAAGCTCGTCCGCAACGAGCACTGGGACGCCGCCACCGACGACGTCCGCAAGGCCTACCCCGACGCGTGGGAGTTCGAGATCGGCCTCGACGGGGCCACGATCGACGAGCGCCTCATGGCCGGGCAGGGCGCCGACGTCAACGCGATCTCCGGGCGCATCCAGCCGGCCACCCTGGCCCGCATCCAGTCCCCGGACCTCGCCGACCGCGTCGAGACCGCCGACGCCTACTGCACCACCTACATGGGCATGAACACCACCAAGGCGCCGTTCGACCAGGTCGAGGTCCGCCAGGCGATGAACTACGCCATCGACCGCGCGTCCCTCCAGACCGCCTCCGGCGGCAACCAGCTCGCCGACCCCGCGACCACGATCACGCCTCCGGCGGTGAACGGTCACAAGGATTTCGACCTCTACCCGAGCGACGACGGCACCGGCGACCCGGACAAGGCCCTGGAGCTGCTGACCTCAGTCGGCCTCCAGGACGGCTTCTCGTTCACCCTGGACATCCGCTCGCAGCCGGCCATGCAGGCGCAGGCCGAGTCGATCCAGCAGGCGCTCGCGAAGATCAACGTCGAGGTCGTCCTCAACGTCATCGACACGTCCACGTACTACGAGACGATCGGCACGCCCTCGCAGCAGTCCGACGCGGCCATCACCGGCTGGTGCCCCGACTGGGCCTCCAGCGCCTCCACGATGGTCCCGCCGCTGGTCGACGGGCGACTCATCACCGACAAGGGCAACAACAACCTCGCGCAGCTGAACGACGAGGGCGTCAACGCCCGCATCGACGAGATCAAGGCGATGACCGACCTCGACGCCGCGAACGTGGCGTGGGGCGAGTTCGACGAGCAGGTCATGGGCCTCGCGCCGATGGCGCCGCTGCTGTGGGAGAAGGGCGTCTTCCTCCCCGGCGAGAACGTCGCGAACTACATCCCCAACACCAGCATGACCGACCTGACGATCATCGGTCTCAAGGACCCGTCCGCGGGCTGATACCGATGACCTTCACTCCGACAGCACTCGAAGCTGAAGGTGCGGCGGGCGGTGAGGCGACCGGCGACCCCGCGTCGACCTCGCCGCCCCGCTCAGGGCGACGCCTGACCCGCACCTTCCTCCGCGACCGCGTCGCGGTCGCCTGCAGCGCCTACATCCTCATCGTCATCCTCATGGCGCTGTTCGCGCCGCTCCTGGTCAAGCTCAGCGGGCACGGCCCGCTGGAGTTCGACCAGGCCGCGGTCGACCCCAACCTGGGCGGCATCCCACTCGGCTGGGGCGGCGGGATCAGCGCCGACCACTGGTTCGGCGTGGAGCCCGGCAACGGGCGCGACATCTTCGCGCGGATCGTCTACGGCGCCAGGGTGTCCATGACGATCGCGCTCCTGGCGACCGCGCTCACCAGCGTCCTCGGCGTCGTCTTCGGCCTCGTCGCGGGGTACTTCGGCGGCCGCGTCGACATGGTGGTCTCCCGCGTCATGGAGTTCCTGATGGCCTTCCCGGCCCTCATCTTCATGATCGCGGTCCTCTCGGCCCTCCCGGCCGAGAACCGGCAGGCGCTCCTGGTCGTGGTGATCTCGTTCTTCGGCTGGCCGTACCTGGCGCGGATCGTGCGCGGCCAGACGATGTCGCTCAAGCAGCGCGAGTTCGTCGAGTCCGCGAAGGCGTCGGGCGCCTCCAGCGCCCAGATCATCTTCAAGGAGATCCTCCCGAACCTCTCCTCCACCATCATCGTCATGACCACCCTCGCGGTGCCCGGCTACGTCGGCACCGAGGCGGGACTGTCCTTCTTGGGCGTCGGCGTCGTCCCGCCGACCCCGTCCTGGGGGCAGATGATCGCCTCCTCCGTGCCCTGGTACGCGGTCGACCCCGCCTACTTCCTGTTCCCGGGCGCGTTCCTGTTCCTGCTCGTGCTGTCGTTCACCGTCCTCGGCGACCGCATCAAGAAGATCGCCGAGTCCGGGGAGGGCCGCGCATGATCCGCTTCCTCGCGAACCGCCTGCTGGGCATGGTCGTCGTGCTGTTCCTGGTGTGCCTGTTCACCTACGTGATCTTCTTCGTGCTCTCGCCCGACCCGGCCGTTCAGATCTGCGGCAAGAACTGCACCCCCGAGGCGATCGACCAGATCCGCGCGAACCTCGGCCTCGACCAGCCGTTCTGGGCCCAGTTCTGGACGTTCCTCACCGGCCTGTTCACCGGCCGCACCTACGGCACCGGCGTCAACGCGATCGACTGCGCCGCACCGTGCCTCGGCTACTCGTTCCAGACCAGCCAGCCGGTCTTCGACATGATCCTCCAGCGCCTGCCCGTCTCGGCCACCGTCGCCGTCGGCGCCGCCGTGCTGTGGCTCCTCGCCGGTGTCTCCGCCGGACTCCTCAGCGCCGTCAAGGAGGGCAGGTTCGCCGACCGGTTCATCACCGGCCTCACCCTCACCGGCATGTCCGTCCCGAACTACGTGCTCGCCCTGACGCTCCAGTTCCTCCTGGTCGTCACCCTCGGCTGGCTCCCGTTCCCGCGGGCCGTGCCGTTCAGCGAGGACCCGGCGCAGTGGTTCCTCAACTTCCTCATGCCCTGGATCGTCCTCTCCATCGGCGCCGCGGCCGTCTACACCAGACTCACGCGCGCGAACGTCATCGAGACCCTCCAGGAGAACTACGTGCGCACCGCCCGCGCCAAGGGCCTCAGCCCCGGCCTCGTCTGGCGCCGGCACGCCCTGCGCCCGGCCCTCACCCCCATCGTCACGATCTTCGGCATGGACTTCGCCGGCCTCCTCGGCGGCGCCCTCATCACCGAGACCGTGTTCGGCCTCAACGGCATCGGCAAGCTCGCCGCCGACTCCATCACCAAGAACGACCAGCCCGTCATCATGGGCGTCACGCTCCTCGCGGCGTTCCTCGTCGTCGTCGGCAACATGGTCGTCGACCTGCTGTACACCGCCATCGACCCGCGAGTGCGAGTGGGGAGCGCGACATGACGACCTCCGAACAGGACCGGCCGCTGCTGCGCGTGCGCGACCTGACCGTCGGCTTCACCACGGCCGCAGGCGACGTGGACGTCGTCAAGCACCTCGGCTTCGACCTCGCCCGCGGCGGCGCCCTCGGCATCGTCGGCGAGTCCGGCTCCGGCAAGTCCATGACCAGCCTCGCCATCATGGACCTGCTCCCCAAGGGCGCCAGGCGGACCGGCTCCATCGAACTCGACGGCACCGAGCTCACCACCCTGCGCGAGCGCCAGATGCAGGCCGTCCGCGGCGACCGCATCGCCATGGTCTTCCAGGACCCGCTCTCCTCGCTCAACCCGTACTACACCGTCGGCACCCAGATCGCCGAGGCCTACCGGGCGCACCGCACCGGCGTCACCCGCCGCCAGGCCCGCAAGGTCGCGATCGAGGCCATGGAGCGCGTCCACATCCACGACGCCGCCCGCCGCGTCGACCACTACCCGCACCAGTTCTCCGGCGGCATGCGCCAGCGGGTCATGATCGCCATGACCCTGAGCATGGAACCCGACCTCATCATCGCCGACGAGCCCACCACCGCCCTCGACGTCACCGTCCAGGCCCAGATCCTCGACCTCCTCGCCGAGATCCGCCGCGACACCGGCGCCGGCCTCATCCTCATCACCCACGACCTCGCCGTCGTCAGCGAGGTCGCCGACCACATCGTCGTCATGCGCGACGGCGACCTCGTCGAGCAGGGCACCGCCGAGCGGATCTTCTGCGACCCGCAGGCCGACTACACCCGCATGCTCCTCGACGCCGTCCCGCGCATCGACGACGAGATCGGCCTGCTCCGCACCACGACCACCGAGGAGGACCGATGAGCGGCCCCCTGCTCCGCGCCACCGGCCTCGTCAAGGAGTTCGCGATCCGCGGCGACGGCCTCCTCGGCCGCACCGCGAAGTTCCGCGCCGTCGACGACGTCTCGCTCGAAGTCCGCGCCGGCGAGACCCTCGCCCTCGTCGGCGAGTCCGGCTCCGGCAAGTCCACCACCGCGCGCCTCGTCGCCCGCCTCATCGACACCACCAGCGGCACCATCGAGTTCGCCGGCCGCGACGTCCACTCCCTCACCGGCAAGGACCTCCACGCCTACCGCGGCGAGGTCCAGGTCGTCTTCCAGGACCCCTACTCCTCGCTCAACCCCAAGCACACCGTCGAGCGGATCGTCACCGCCCCGCTCGTCTACCAGAAGCGCCCGATCCCCGGCGGCGCCCGCGCCTTCACCAGGGAGCTCATGGAGCGCGTCGGCCTCGACCCCGACCACTCCGGGCGCTTCCCCGCCCAGTTCTCCGGCGGCCAGGCCCAGCGCATCGGCATCGCCCGCGCGCTCGCGGTCGCCCCGAAGCTCATCATCGCCGACGAGGCCGTCTCCGCCCTCGACGTCTCCGTGCAGGCCCAGGTGATCAACCTGCTGCGGCGGCTCCAGGACGAGGAGGGCTTCAGCTACCTGTTCATCGCCCACGACCTCGCCGTCGTCCGCCAGATCGCCCACCGCGTGGCGGTCATGAACGGCGGCCGCATCGTCGAGACCGGCGACCGCGACCAGGTCTTCGGCGACCCGCAGGACCCCTACACCCGCAGACTCCTCGCGGCCGTCCCGCGCATCCGGCCAGAATGGGACGCCGCGAGGCGGCGCAACGAGCGCGCCCGCACCCAACGACAGGAGGCCGGACGATGACCCAGGTGCAGTACTCCATGCCGGGCATGCACGTGCGCGAGCGGTACGTCGAGGTCCCGCTCGACTGGGACGACCCGACCCGCGGCCGCATCGAGGTGTTCGTGCGCGAACTCGTCGACCCCGACCGCCGCGACGCCGACCTCCCGCTCCTCACCTACCTCCAGGGCGGCCCCGGCGGCGCCAACCCGCGCCCCCTCAAGGCCGACGGCTGGATCGAGGAGGCCCTCCAGGACTACCGCGTCGTCCTCGTCGACCAGCGCGGCACCGGCCGCAGCACGCCCCTCGACGCGCAGATCCTCGCCGAGATCGGCGACGCCGACGCCGGCGCCGACCACCTCGCCCGCTTCCGCGCCGACTCCATCGTCCGCGACCTCGAGCACGTCCGCCAGACCGTCTACAACGGACGGAAATGGGCGACGCTCGCGCAGTCCTACGGCGGCTGGCTCACCCTCGCCTACCTCTCCCGCGCCCCCGAAGCCCTCAGCGCCGCATACGTGTGCGGCGGCATCCCCGGCAACCCCATGGACGCCGACGAGGTCTACCGCCGCACCTTCGACCGCGTAGCCGCCAAGACCGCCGAGTACTACCGGCGCTACCCCCACGACGCCGACCGCGTCGCCGCCGTCGCCGACCGGCTCGCCGCCGACCCCGTCCACCTCCCCGACGGCGACGTCCTCACCGTCCGCCGCTTCCAGACCCTCGGCATCGACTTCGGCATGAAACCCGGCTTCGAGCGCATGCACTGGCTCGTCGAACACGCCTTCATCCGCGACGGCCGCCTCTCCGAGGCCTTCCTCGCCGACGTCCTCGCCCGCACCTCCTCCGCCGCCAACCCCCTCTTCTGGACCCTCCAGGAGTCCATCTACGGCGACGGCCCCAACGGCCCCACCGCCTGGGCCGCCCAGCGCGAACGCGACCGCCGCCCCGAGTTCGGCGAGGACCGGCGCCCGCTCCCGTTCACCGGCGAGATGGCCTTCCCCTGGATGTTCGACGAGGTCCGCCTCCTGCGCGGCTTCAAACCCGCCGTCCACGCCCTCGCCGAACGCCGCGAATGGAGCCCCATCCTCGACGCCGACCGCCTGGCCGCCAACGAGGTCCCCCTCGCCGCCGTCGTCTACTTCGACGACATGTTCGTCGACTCGGGACTGCAACTGGCCACCCTCGACGGCATCGGCAACGCCCAGGCATGGGTGACCAACGAGTTCGAACACGACGGCATCGGATCGGGCAGGGTCCTCACCCGCCTGCGCGAACTGGTCCGCGACCGAGGAGGAGAACGGCGATGACCGACACCCGACCCCCGTACGCCGGCACCCGCTACCCGCGGCTCGCCGAGATCCCCGCGTTCACCGACTACATCGCCACCGGCTGGGCCGCCGGACCCGTCCCCGCGACCCCGGTCCCCGGCGCGCCCGAAGCCGCCGCCGCCCACCGCGACCGCCTCAGCGCCCGCCTCCCCGGCCGCGCGATCGTCGCCGCCGCCGGCACCGCCCGCGTGCGCAACGACGACAGCGACTACCTCTTCCGCGCCGACAGCGACTTCACCTGGCTCACCGGCTGCCAGGTCGAAGGCGCCGTCCTCGTCATGACCCCCCGCCCCGGCGGCCACGACGCCCGCCTTTTCATGCCCGCCCCGTTCCGCCCCGGCGACACCGGCTTCTTCGCGAACGCCGCCCACGGCGAACTCTGGGTCGGCGCCTCCCCGGGCCTTCCCGAATGGTCCGACGCCCTCCGGCTCCCCGTCGAACCCCTTCCCGACCTCGACGATCAGGACCTCACCGGCGCCCTCACCACCGAGACCACCGCCACCGCCCTCGTCGCCCAGCACGGCCTCGAACCCTCCCCGCTCCTCGAACGCCACCTCTCGCGACTGCGAATGATCAAGGACCCCTGGGAGATCCAGCAACTCCGCGACGCCGTCGACGCCACCGTCACCGGCTTCGCCGCCGTCGCCGCCGAGATCCCGCACGCGATCGACCACGGCCTCGGCGAGCGCTGGCTCCAAGGCACCTTCGACCGCCACGCCCGCACCCACGGCAACGGCACCGGCTACACCACCATCGTCGGCTCCGGCCCCCACGCGCCCACGCTCCACTGGGTCAGGTGCGACGGCCCCGTCCTCCCCGACGAGGTCCTCCTCCTCGACATGGGCGTCGAGGCCCGCAGCCTCTACACCGCCGACGTCACCCGCACCCTCCCCGCCTCCGGCGCCTTCAACGCCCACCAGCGCGAGGTCCACGACCTCGTCGAACGCGCCCACCGCGCCGGCCTCGCCCAGATCCGACCCGGCACCGAGTACCTCGACTTCCACTACGCCGCAATGGAGGTCATCGCCACCGGCCTGCACGACTGGGGCCTCCTCCCCGTCTCCGTCGACGAGGCCCTCTCCCCGGCCGGACAGCACCACCGCCGCTACCTCGCCTGCGGCATCGGCCACCACCTCGGCCTCGACGTCCACGACTGCGGCAAGGCCGAGTACGAGGACTACATGGGCGCCGACCTCGAACCCGGCGTCGTCATGACCGTCGAACCCGGCCTCTACTTCCACGCCAACGACCTCACCGTCCCGCCGGAGCTCCGCGGCATCGGCGTGCGGCTCGAAGACGACGTCCTCGTCACCGCCACCGGCTCCGAAGTCCTCTCGGCCGCCCTCCCCATCGACGCCGCCGGCATCGAGGCCTGGACGAAGGCGCAGCAGCGATGACCGCACCCCGCCTCCGCCCCTTCCCCCACGACGCCGTCCGCCTCGCCGACGCGAGCGTCTTCGCCCGCGCCCGCGACGAGCTCCTCCACCTCGCCCGCGTCTACCCGGTCGACCGCCTCCTCGCCGTCTTCCGCCGCAACGCCGGCCTCGACACCCGGGGCGCACTCGCACCGGGCAACTGGGAGGACTTCGGCCACCCCAACGAGGACGCCTGGGGCGAGCACGACTACCCCGGGCGCGAACACGCCCAGACCGCGAACCTCCTGCGCGGGCACTACGCCGGGCACTTCCTCTCGCTCCTCGCCCTCGCCTCCACAGGGGAGCCCGCGCTGCGCGCCAAAGTGGACGACTTCGTCGCCGGCCTCGGCGAGGTCCAGACCGCGCTGGCCGCGACCGGCCGCTACTCGCACCCGGGATTCCTCGCCGCGTACGGCGAGTGGCAGTTCTCGCGCTTGGAGCACTTCGCGCCCTACGGGGAGATCTGGGCGCCGTACTACACCTGCCACAAGATCATGGCCGGCCTGCTCGACGCGTACGAGCTGTGCGGCAATACTCAGGCGCTCGACATCGCGACAGCGATGGGCCACTGGGTCCACGCCCGCCTCTCCCGCCTCGATCCCGAACGCCGCCAGCGCATGTGGTCGCTGTACATCGCGGGCGAGTTCGGCGGGATGAACGAGACGATGGCGCGCCTGAGCGCGGCGGCCGGAGTGCCGCGGTTCCTGAAGACGGCGGCGTTCTTCGACCAGGACGCCCTGCTCGACGCCGGGGCCTCGGGCACGGACGTCCTCACCGACATGCACGCCAACCAGCACCTGCCCCAGCTCATCGGGTACGTCGACGAGTTCGAGCTGACCGGCGAGCGCCGCTACCTCGACGCCGCGATCGGCCTGTGGGCCCAGATCGTCCCCGGGCGCACGTACGCCCACGGCGGCACGGGCGAGAGCGAACTGTGGGGCCCGCCCGGCTCGGTCGCGGGCGACGTGGGGCACCGCAACGCCGAGACCTGCGCGAGCTACAACCTGCTCAAGCTCGCTCGGCGGCTGTTCGGGCACACCCTCGACCCGCAGTACATGACATATTACGAACGCACCCTCCTCAACCACATCCTCGGCTCCCGCCGCGCCACACGCTCGGACACCAGTCCCGAGGTGACCTACATGTTCCCGGTCCACCCGGGCGCGCTCCGCGAGTACGACAACGTCGGCACCTGCTGCGGCGGCACCGGGCTCGAGAATCACGTGAAGTACCAGGACACCGTGTTCTTCACGGGCGAGGGCGCGCTCTACGCCAACCTCGCCCTCGACGCCGAACTCCGCTGGTCGGAGGCCGGCCTCCTGGTCACCCAGGAATCCGGATTCCCCCTCGGCGAGACAATCACGCTCCGCTTCGAGGCCTTCCCCGCCGCAACCGCGGGCACCTCGACCGCCGGTGCCATGTCACACGGCACTGCATCTGATGAAGGTGCCGTGTCACATGGCACTGCGTCAAACGGCAGTGCCACATCACATGGCACCCCGCTGACCGACGCCGCCACGAGCGGAATCGCAGCGCCTTTGACGGCGCTCGCCCTCGACGGCGCCAGCTTCGGCGGGGCGGTCTCGGCCGTCGCCGCAACCGGCGGTCCTGCATCTGCCAGTGCCATGTCACACGGCACCGAGCGGACCGTGCACCTTCGCGTGCCCGCCTGGGTCGCCGGCCGACCCGGACTCCGCCTCAACGGCGAACCGCTCGACACCTCGGCCGTGCCGGGGGAGTACGCGGCGGTGACTCGCGTGTGGCGTCACGGCGACGAGCTCGTCCTCTCCACCCCCGTCTCGCTCCGGGCCGAGCCGACACCCGACGACCCACGTCAGTGCGCGCTGTTCCTCGGTCCGACGCTCCTGCTCGCGCAGTCGGCGGCGACCACCGCGCTCCCGTTCGGGCTCAACGGCCGCCGCGCCTTCGACGGCGGTCTCATCACCGGCCGCACCGGCACCGAGCTCCTCGCCGAACTCGCCCGCGAAGGCGCGATCGAACTCGACAACACCGGCTTCGGCGCCGCCGATCCCGAGCTCGCGAACACCGGAGGCGCCGGCACAGGGACCGCCGACCATGCAGACTCAAGCTCCGGCGGCACCGGCCCCGGGGACACCGGCACCGACCGCGACAGCGCGAGCGCCGTAGGCACCGCGACCCCGCGCTCCGGTACCTCCGCCGGACCCGAACGCATCGCGTTCGAGCCCTGCTGGTCCGGTGAGGACGGCAGGTACCACATGTACGTCCGGTCGGCCGACGCCGAGATCGCGTTCGGCGGCAAGGGGACCGGCGTGCCCAACCGCCAGCGCTCCGACGGCGGCACCTTCCTCGACGAGCTCTGGGCGCCCGGATCGTTCCCTGACCGCGCGGCCTTCCTCGACCGCGTCGCCGCGGTCGCGGGCCGGGTCCGCGCCGAGGGCCTCCTCGGCCGCGACGAGATCGACACCGTCCTCGCGGCAGCCGCCGCCTTCGACGGCGCCACCGGCAACCCGCGCCCCTTCGCGCCCGGCGACATTCCGGCCGTCACCGACCCGGGCCGCGTGCCGCCGACCGTCGCGATCGAGATCCTCGACGACCCGGCCCCTTCCGGCTGGTTCACCACCGCGCCCCGGATCCGCCTGCGCGGCTTCGACATCGACCGCCCCGGTGCCGACGCCGGGCTCCGGCTCGAACTCCGCGTCTCCGGCGGCGACTGGACCCCCTATGCCGAACCGATCGCGATCACCGGGGAGGGCGTGCACCGCATCGAGGCCCGCGTGACCGACCCCGACGGCCTCACCGGCACGACCAGCCGCGAGATCAGCGTCGACACGACCCCGCCGGTCTCCCGCGCCACCGTGAAGGACCTCGGCGCGAGCGTCGAGATCACCCTGTACGCCGACGACGGCGTCTCGGGCGTCGAGCGCATCCAGTGGGAGGGCCCGGGCACGTTCTGGGGCACGTTCCAGGAAGCGTTCGTGCGCGCGCTCGACGACGAGCCGCAGGTGATCGAGTACGCCGCGACCGACCGCGCCGGCAACGAGGAGCCCCGGCGGCGCCTCGTGATCCCCGGGCAGCGTGATCGGCCGTGACCTCGGGAAACGGGCGCCGAGCGGTCGGCATCGGGTACGCTGCACGCCGACGTGGTACACGCGTTCACCGAGTGGTGCGTGGAACACGCGCGTACGAAGCGGCGCACGCGCGCAACGGAACCGCGGGGACCGCGGGCCATCAGGAAGCTGGAGCGACATGCTGACCTCTGACAACCGTCTCGAACCGGGTGAGAGCCTGCGCGTGCGCGTGGAGCGCACGCTGTCGCTGGCGATCATCTCCGGCGAGCTCGCGCCGGGGGCGCTCCTGACCGTGCCGCGGCTCGCCGAGCAGTTCGCCGTGTCGGCGACGCCGGTGCGCGAGGCGATCCTCGACCTGGAGAAGCGCGGGTTCGTGGAGCCGGTGCGCAACAAGGGGTTCCGCGTGACGGCCGTCAGCGACGACCTCCTCCACGACATCGTCGAGATCCGGCTCCTGCTGGAGCCGCCCGCGATGGCGCGCCTCGCCGCCTCGTTCCCGGCCGACCGGATCGCGTCGCTCCGGGCCCAGGCCGACGAGATCGTCGCGGGCGCCCGGACCGGCGACCTCACCGCCTACCTCCTGGCCGACCAGCGGTTCCACCTCGACCTGACCGCGCTGCTCGGCAACCCGGTCCTGGTCGAGACGATCGCCGAGCTGCGGGCCCGCACCCGCCTGGTCGGCCTGGTCTCGCTGGTGGAGACGAGCATGCTCGACGTCTCGGCCGCCGAACACCACCGCCTCCTCGACCACCTCGCCGAGGGCGACGCCGACGCGGCCGCCGAACTCATGCGCCAGCACATCCGCCACGCCATCGGCTGGTGGGCCGGCAAGACCGAGGAACCGGTGGCGGACTGAGCCGTTCGCCTGTAGGCCAACGCACGTACACGCAGGGTGAAACAGACGGGACCAACCGGCACGATAGAAATATGTGACATATTACAGACCGGATCGATGCGGCGAACCCGACCGATCCAGCCATACCGAGCACACCCGAACCGATCGGCAGCGACGATCGAATCGCTCAAGCAAGGTCGAAGTGAACTGAGTCGAAACGAGCTCAGCTGAACTCGGCCCGGCAAGCCGAATCCGGCTCGGCCGAGCCGACACCGGCCCGATCGGATCGGATCGGATGGGATCGACCGAGCGATGGGCACGACCGGCCGGCCCGGTCGAACTGCCATTACCGGCAGGTCCGACCAGCTGGGTGGCCGACCGGACCGAGTGAGGCCGGCCGAGCCGAGCCAGGAGCGGCAGCAGCCATAGAAGACGTAGTAGTAGAAGAAGGAGGGAACGTGAACGCAGACGTCGTCGTCATCGGCGCCGGCATCGTCGGTGCGGCGTGTGCCCGCGCGCTGGCGCGGGCGGGGTTGAGCATCGTGATCGTCGACCGCGGCGCGCCTGCCAGCGCGACCAGCGCCCGCGGTGAAGGCAACCTCCTGGTCTCCGACAAGGCCCCCGGCCCCGAACTCGACCTCGCCCTCCTCGCCGCCGCCCACTGGCCCCAGCTCGCCGAAGAACTCGCCGACGAACTCAACCCGGCCAAAGCAATCGCCTCCGGCACCGCGTACTCCTCCGGCGCACCATCGGGAAGCGCGACCGCCGGTGAGGCCGCTTCCTCGACTTCGGCGCTCGCTGACCCCTCGGGCACGCGCGCGACCGCCGGTGGGGCCGCTTCCTCGACTTCGGCGCTCGCTGACCCCTCGGGCACGCGCCCGGGAAGCCCGAACTCTGCTGAGCCCGCTTCTCCATCTCCCGTGCGCTCCGGCGACGCCGCTGACGGCGGTGCCGGTTCAGCTCCTCCTGGGCCTGTGAGCGGTTCGGCAGGCTCGGGTGACCCGGAACGGCGTCCTGCCGCCTCCAGCGGTGCGGCGACCGGGCTCGGTTCGGCTCGGACCGCCTTCCCTGACATCGAGTACGACCGAAAGGGCGGCATCGTGGTCGCCACGACCGAGGAGGGCGCCGAGCCGCTGCGAGCCTTCGCCCGCGGCCAGGCGGCGGTCGGGGTCGAGGTCGAGCATCTGAGTGCGGCCGAGGCGCTTTCGCTTGAGCCGCATCTGCACCCCGGGATCACGGCAGCGGTCCACTACCCGCAGGACGCGCAGCTTCAGCCCGTGGTCGCGACCGAGGCGCTGCTCGCATCCGCGCGCCTCGCCGGCGTGCGCGTCGTCGCGAACAGCGAGGTCTTGGGTGTCGAGCGGGTCGGTGAGCGGATCACCGGCGTGCGCACCTCCACCGGGGTCATCGGCACGAACACTGTCGTCGTGGCGGCCGGGCCCTGGTCCGGCGCGGTGGCCGGCGTCCTGGGCGCCGACCTGCCCGTGCGGCCCCGCCGCGGGATAGTCCTGGTGACCGCCCGGATGCCCCAGCGCGTCTTCCACAAGGTCTACGACGGCGACTACTTCGGCGCGACCCAGTCGGCCGACGCCGACCTCCAGACGTCGAGCGTGGTCGAGTCGACCCCCGGCGGCACAGTCCTGATCGGATCGAGCCGCCAGCAGATCGGCTTCGACGACCGGCTCCGCGTCGAGGTCCTCGCGCAGGTCGCGCAGCGGGCGCTGCGCCTGTTCCCGTTCCTGGAAGGCACTCCCGTGATCCGCGCCTACGGCGGCTTCCGCCCCTACGTGCCCGACCACCTGCCCGTGATCGGCGAGGACCACCGCCACCCCGGCCTCTGGTACGCCACCGGCCACGAAGGCGCCGGCATCGGCCTCGCAGGCGTCACCGGCGACCTCCTGTGCGCACAGCTCACCGGGACCGAGCCCGCACTCGATCCAGCCCCGTTCCTCCCCTCGCGACCGTCCCTCGCCGCGCACCTGACGACCCGAGTCGCGGGCGCCGAGGCGGGGCAGCCTCCGGCCGCGCGGGCCGACGCCCTGAACGGAGGCACCGCATGAGCGGCCTCGTCCCCTGGACCACCGACCCGATCCGCCCCGAGCGGCCGCAGCCGCTCCACATCACCGTGGACGGCACGCGAGTCGAAGGGCTGCAAGGGCAGTCGATCGCCGGCGTCCTCCTCTCCCAGGACCGGACCGCGTGGCGCACCACGACCGCGGGCCGCCCTCGCGGCGTCTTCTGCGGCATCGGCGTCTGCTTCGACTGCATCGCCACCGTCAACGGCGAGTCCGACGTGCGCCTCTGCATGCGGCGAGCACAGGACGGCGATGTCGTGGCGACCCAGGACGACACCATCGCCTGCGACCGCGGTCCGCAGGTTCTCTCGGGCTCTGCCGCCGCCGGCCGCGAGAGCGTAGCCAGCGGGACCGCTGCCGGCCCCGGCAACGAGCCGCAGGGTGACGCCGACGGGCATGGCCCTCGCGGCGCAACCGGCCGCGAGAGCGCCGCGGCCGCAGACGACCGCATCGCCGACCGGTCCGACGCCACCCGCACCGGCGAGGCGGACCGCGGACTCCACCTCGCCCACCCGGCCGCCGAGCCCCCGAAGGAGACCTCGTGAAGCACGTCTTCGACATCGAGGCCTGGCCCACCGGGCTCTCGTCTGCCCTCGACGCTCCCGACGCCGCCCGGGGCGGCAGGCCGGTGGCTGACAGTCGCGCTCTGTCCGCCGTCGAGCACCTGAAGGAGGTCTCGTGAAGCACGTCCTCGTCATCGGCGCGGGTCCTGCCGGGCTCGCCGCCGCCGTCGCCGCGTGCGACGCCGGGGCCCGCGTGACCCTCCTGGACTCCGGCGACGGCCTCGGCGGCCAGTACTGGAGGCACCTGCCGCCGCAGCGGCCGAGCCGCCGCGAGTCCCGTCTCCACCACGGCTGGCCCGCCTTCGAGCGCCTTCGTGCCCGCCTCGACGACCCCGCGATCGAGGTCGTCACCGGGGCCCAAGTGTGGGCGATCGAGACGCACGACCCCGCCTACGCCCCGAGCCGCCACACCGCGGCCGCGACCGCCCCGGGAACGACCGCACCGACCGTCGCCGCGACCACCCCAGGCTCGACCGGTGCCGTGCTTGACCCGCCCGCTTCCGCGGCCCCGCCGCACAGCGTGCCGCGCGACCCGTTCGCCAACGGCGGCGACGCCGAAACCGGCATCGTTGATCGCGTCGCTGTTTCCGAAGACACAACCGCCCTGAACGAACAAGCGCCGATCGCCGAAGCTGCCAACGGCTCCGAGGCCCGCGCCGCCGTCACCGTCCACGCTTTCATCGGTCCGGCCGACGCCGCCGGCCGTGAGGCCCGCACCTTCACCGCCGACGCGCTCGTGATCGCCACCGGCGCCCACGACCGCACGCTGCCGTTCCCCGGCTGGCACCTGCCCGGGGTCTTCTCCGCCGGGGCGGCCCAGGCGCTCGCCAAGGGCGAGCGGATCGCCGTCGGGCGGCGGGCCGTCGTCGCGGGCGCCGGGCCGTTTCTGCTGCCGGTGGCCCAGTCGCTCACGGCCGCAGGTGCACACGTCGTCGGCGTATACGAGGCCGCACGGCCGACCGCGCTCGCGAAAGGCTGGCTGCCCAAGCCCTGGCGGCTCCTGGCCGCCGCGCGCAAAGGCCCCGAGCTGGCGGGATATGTCACACACCACCTGGCCCGCCGGGTCCCCTACCGCCTCGGCCACGCCGTCGTCGAGGCCCGGGGCGACGGGCGAGTCGAGGAGGTCGTGACCGCTCGCCTCGGCCCCGACTGGGCCCCGATCCCCGGTACCGAGCGGACCGTCGCGGCCGACGCCGTCTGCGTCTCCCACGGGTTCACGCCACGCCTCGAACTCCCGATCGCCGCCGGATGCGCGATCGGCCCCGACCGCTTCGTCACCGTCGACGCCGACCAGGCCACCAGCGCCGCAGGTGTCTGGGCCGCAGGGGAGATCACCGGCATCGGCGGCGTGGACGCCGCGCTCGTGGAGGGCCGGATCGCCGGACGCCGCGCCGCAGGGGCCGAAGCGCACCACGCCGACCTGCGGCACCGCCGCGGCACAACCGACTTCGCACGGCGCATCGACGCCGCCCACGGCATCAGGCCCGGGTGGACGTCGTGGCTGCGCGACGACACCGTCGTCTGCCGCTGCGAGGAGGTCCCGTACGGGCGCCTCCGCGACACGGCCGCGGCGACGGACCAGGCCTCGCTGCGCTCAGTGAAGCTCACGACCCGGGCGGGACTCGGCATCTGCCAGGCCCGCATGTGCGGTCGCACCGTAGAGGACCTCACCGGAGCGGGCGGCGCCCGCGCCGAGGACACCACCGATCGGCGGCCGCTGGCCGCACCCATCCGGCTCGGCGACCTCGCCGGGCTCGCCACCACCCTTGGGAAGGACACCCATGTCTGAGAAGCACTTCGATCTCGGCGGCGTCGTCGTCGCCACGACCCTCGCGTTCAAGGAGGACCCGAAGGCGCCCGGCGGCCTCGCCGTCGACTACGACAAGTTCGCCGAGCACTGCGACTTCCTGATCCGCAACGGCTGCCGCGGCGTCGGCCCCAACGGCTCGCTCGGCGAGTACTCCTCGCTCACCGACGAGGAGCGCCGCACGGTCGTGCAGGTCGCCGTCGAGACCGTCGGGGACCGCGGCCTCGTCGTCGCCGGCGTCCACGGCGTCGGGTGGCACCAGGCCGTCCAGTGGGCCGAGTACGCCAAAGAGGACGGCGCCGACGGCGTGCTCCTCCTGCCGCCCACCATCTACCGCGCCAACCGCGGCGAGGTCGTCGAGCACTACACCCGCGTGAACGAGGTCGGCCTGCCGATCATGATGTACAACAACCCGATCGACACCAAGGTCGACCTGGTGCCCGACCTCGTCGCCGAACTCTTCGAGCTCGAGAACGTCGTGGCGATCAAGGAGTTCTCCACCGACATCCGCCGCGTCCTGGAGATCAAGGAGCGCTGCGGGATCGACGTCATCGCCGGCGCCGACGACCTCCTGTTCGAGTCCCTCGTCGTCGGGGCCACCGGCTGGTTCGCCGGCTACCCCAACGCCTTCCCGAAGGAGGCCGTCGAGATCTACACCCTCGTGCAGGAAGGCCGCATCGAGGAGGCCCGGCACCTCTACAGCGGTCTCGTGCCGGTGTTCCGCTGGGACTCCAAGACCGAGTTCGTGCAGGCCATCAAGCTGTCCATGGACATCGCCGGCCACAGCTACGGCGGCCCCACCCGCCCGCCGCGCGGCCCCCTCTCCGAGGCCCAGCGCGAGCAGGTCGTCCGCGACACCCGGCGCGCCCTGGACTTCGCGGCCGCCCGATAGCGCCCCGCGCCCTGTACGGTGGCACCGCCGTGCAGGGCGCCCAGCGGAAGGACGAACATGAGAACGAACCGGCTCATCAGCGCCGTCGACTCGCACACCGAGGGCATGCCGACCCGCGTGGTCACCGGCGGCGTCGGCGTCATCCCCGGCGCCACCATGAACGACAAGCGCCTCCACTTCATCGAGCACCTCGACGACCTGCGGCTGTTCCTCATGAACGAGCCGCGCGGCCACGCCGCGATGAGCGGCGCGATCCTCCAGCCCTCCACCCGCCCCGACTGCGACTGGGGCGTCGTCTACATCGAGGTCTCCGGCTGCCTGCCGATGTGCGGGCACGGCACCATCGGCGTCGCCACCGTCCTGGTCGAGACCGGCATGGTCCCCGTGACCGAGCCGGTCACCGAGATCCGCCTCGACACCCCCGCCGGGCCCGTCACCGCCCGCGTCGCCGTCCGGGACGGCCGCGCCGAGTCGGTCACCATCGAGAACGTCCCGAGCTATGTGGAGGCTCTCGACGCGAGCGTCGAGGTCCCCGGCCTCGGCACCGTCCCGTACTCGATGGCCTTCGGCGGCAACTTCTACGCCATGGTCGACCTCGACGACGTCGGCCTCCCGTTCGACCGCGACCGGCAGCAGGACATCCTCACCGCCGGACTGGCCATCATGGACGCCGTCAACGCGACGGCCGCGCCCGTGCACCCCTACATCGCCGGGCTCGACCACTGCCACCACGTCGAGTTCATCGCGCCCGGCTCCGACGCGGCGCACTCGCGCCACGCCATGGCGATCCACCCCGGCTGGTTCGACCGCTCCCCGTGCGGGACCGGCACCTCCGCGCGCATGGCCGAACTCTGGGCCCGCGGCGAACTCGCCCTCGACACCGACTTCGTCAACGAGTCGTTCATCGGCTCCCGCTTCATCGGGCGCCTCGTCGCCGAGACCACCGTGGGCGACCGGCCCGCCGTCGTCCCGACGGTCACCGGCCGCGCCTGGATCACCGGCACCGCCCAGTACACGCTCGACCCGACCGACCCGTTCCCGACCGGCTTCCAGTTCTAGGAGCGCAGATGACCTCGATCGACACCACCGCCCAGGCCGCCGACGCCGCCGCGCGCGACCTCGCCGACACCGCGCCCGCCGTGCGCGCCAAGGCCCTCGTCGCCGTCGCCGACGCGCTCACCGCGAACGCCGACGAACTCGTGACCCTCGGCATGGACGAGACCGGCCTCGCCGAGGCCCGGCTCCGCGGCGAGCTCAAGCGCACCGCCGTCCAGCTGCGGCTCTTCGCCGAGACCGTCGTAGACGGCGCGTACCTCGACGTCCGCATCGACCGCGCCGACCCCGAGTTCGCGCTCGGACCCCGGCCCGACGTGCGCAGCGGCAACGAGCCGATCGGCCCCGTCCTCAACTTCGCCGCCGGGAACTTCCCGTTCGCGTTCTCCGTCGCGGGCGGCGACACCGCCTCCGCGCTGGCCGCCGGCAACCCGGTCGTCGTGAAGGCCCACCCGGGCCACCCGCGCCTCTCCCGGCGCACCGCCGAGATCGCCGCCGCCGCCCTCGGAGGCGCCGGGCTCCCCGCGGGCGCGCTGCAACTCGTCGAAGGCGTCGACGCCGGCGTCGCGATGCTCAAGCACCCGGTCGTCAAGGCCGCCTCCTTCACCGGCTCACTCCGCGGCGGCCGCTTCCTCGCCGACGTCGCCGCCGCGCGCCCCGCCCCGATCCCGTTCTACGGCGAGCTCGGAAGCGTCAACCCCGTCTTCGCGACCCCCGCCGCGATCGCCGAGCGCGGCCCCGAGTTCGCCGCCGGCCTCGCCGCGAGCGTCGGCGGCTCCGCCGGGCAGCTCTGCACCAAGCCCGGCCTCGTGTTCCTCCCCGCCGACCACGGCCTGGACGAGGCCCTCGCGGCCGCGGCCGCCGTCGAGGAGCACCGGATGCTCGACCCGCGCATCGCCGACCACTACCAGCACGGCCGCGACGCGATCCTCTCCGCCGCGGGCGTGCGCCTGATCGCCCCCGGCTCGGTCCGCATCGACGGCGACGGCCAGGGCTGGGTGACCCCGACGATCGCCGCCGTCGCCCTCGCGGACTTCGGCCCCCACCCCGACGCGCTCCTCAGCGAGTGCTTCGGCCCCGTCACGATCCTCGTCGAGTCCCCGGCCGGCACCGACTACGCCGACCTCCTCGAGAGGCTCTTCGAAGGCGAGCTCACCGTCGCGATCCACCGCGCCGACGGCGACGACGTCGCCCGCCTCGTGCGCACCGCCGCCCGCCGCGCCGGCCGCGTCCTCTTCGACGGCTGGCCCACCGGCGTCGCCGTCACCCCCGCCATGCAGCACGGCGGCCCCTGGCCTGCCACCACCTTGGGC
The DNA here is from genome assembly GCF_039531525.1 of Glycomyces endophyticus. Lineage (NCBI taxonomy): Bacteria > Bacillati > Actinomycetota > Actinomycetes > Glycomycetales > Glycomycetaceae > Glycomyces > Glycomyces endophyticus. The sequence goes on along the minus strand of NZ_BAAAQF010000010.1, from coordinate 153,953 downwards.
GCCACCAGCGTCGGCACCGCCGCCATCGCCCGCTTCGTGCGCGCCGTCGCCTACCAGAACGCCCCCCACGACGCCCTCCCCGCGCCCCTGCGCGACGACAACCCCTGGCACGTCCCGCAGCGCATCGCCCCCGCGGGCGAGTCCACCACCTGGGGCGACGGCATCGACTGAGCGCCGACCGATCACGGCGCCGCGCCCGGCGTCATCGACACCGCGGCGCGCCGAGGACGCGGCGCCGTCCGGGGCGCAGTCGCGTCGCGGACACCCCGGCAACTTTGCTACTGTCGGGTAACTTGTTGGCGTCGAGGTCCGGTGGTGGGCTGATGAACATGTACTTCCGGCTGCTGGGGCTGTGGCTCCGCGCGAGGCGGCGGGGGCCGGTCGGGCTGTGGGACACGGCGGTGACGCCGTTCCGGGTGGTGCCGACCGATCTCGATCCGCTGGGGCACATGACCAACGGCCGGTACCTGACGATCATGGACGTCGGCCGCATGGACCTCATGCTGCGCGCGGGCTTCCTCAAGAAGATGCAGCGCGCCGGCTGGTACCCGGTCGTGGCCGGGCAGACCATCACCTACCGCAGGTCGCTCCAGCCCTGGCAGCGGTTCGAGATCCACACGAAGGTCCTCGGGTTCGACGACCGGTGGGGCTACATCGAGCAGGTCTTCCGCGCCGGCGAGACCGTGTACGCCAAGGCGTACGTGCGGACCCGGTTCCTCAAGCGCGGCGGCGGGTCCGTCGACCACGACGAGCTGGAGCGCCTCGCTGGCGGCTTCCCTGAGACCGAGCTGCCGCAGTGGCTGCTCGACTGGACGGCCGCCACCCGCATTACCGAGTCCGCCGCCTGAGCCGACAGGCGGTCCCTGACCCGGCTGCCGCACGACCGGACGCGCCCTCGCGTCGGCCCTGATCGGTATCATCGGCGGCATGGCGCACGACCTGCCCGAGGACCTCCCGGGGCTGGAGCACCGGCCCTCCGACTCCCCGTACGTCGAGCGCGTCTACCGGGTCGAGCCCGGCGACGGCGCCGCCGCGCCCGAGCGGATGGTGTCCGTGGCGAACTCCAACTGGGAGCTCATCGCCTGGACCTCCGAAGGCGTCACCAACGTGTCCGTGCGCGGCCCCGAGACCCGGCCCACCGTCGTCCCCATGGGCGGCCCGATGGACGGCGCATTCGGCGTGATCTTCCGGCACGGCGCCCACCTGCGGAGCCTGCCCGTCGCCGGCCTAGTCGACACGGCCGTGCGGAGCCCGCACGCGACCTCCCGCACGTTCGTCCTCGACGGCGCCGAATGGGAGATCCCCGCCTACGGCAACGCAGAGACCTTCGTCGACCGCCTCGTACGCGCCGGCCTCCTCGTCCGCGACCCCCTCGTCGCCGACGTCCTCGCCGGCGACACGCCCCTGCTCGTCACGCCCCGGTCCGTGCAGCGCCGCGTGGCCGCCGCGACCGGCCTGACCCAGGGGACCATCCGCCAGATCGAACGCGCCCGGCAGGCCGCCATGCTGCTGCGCCGGGGCGAGGCCGCCGCCGACGTCGTGCACCTCGTCGGCTACCACGACCAGCCCCACCTCGCCCGCTCCATGGCCCGGTTCGTCGGCCGCAGGGCCACCGAGCTCCAGCGGCCCGCCCCCGACGAGATGCTGTCGCTTCTGTACAAGACCGACGCCGAGGTCCGGCCGTAGATTCGAACCAGGCCGGAACGACCGGCCGCTCGAACCGAGGAGACTCCGATGGCCTTCACGCAGATCTACATCAACCTCCCCGTCGCCGACCTGGAGGCGGCCAAGGCGTTCTACCTCGCCCTCGGCGGCGCCCTCAACCCCCAGTTCACCGACGAGACCTCCGCGCAGATCATCCTCAGCGACGCGATCGCCGTGCAGCTCATGACGCACGAGCAGTTCTCCGGCTTCACGAAGCGCCAGATCGCGGCCGGCCCGATCGAGGCCATCAACGCCCTCGCCGCCGAGGCGAAGGACGAGGTCGACCGCCTCGTGGAGGCCGCCGTCGCCGCCGGCGGCACCGAACCGCGGCCCGCCCAGGACATGGGCTGGCTCTACAACCGCGCCGTGGACGACCCGGACGGCCACTCGTGGGAGCTCATGTCCTACGACCCGTCGCAGATGCCCGGCGCCCCCGAGTAGAACGGCCGCGCCCGCCCCCGACGCCTCAGTCGGGGGCGCGCCCCCGCCCGGTGAACGCCTTCAGATTCGTGAGCACCACGCCGCCCAGGACGATCGCGCCGCCGACGAGCTGCGCCGCCGTCCACGGCTGCCCCGCGAGGATCGTGAACACCGCCGTGAACACCGTGATCAGGTTGAGGAACACCCCCGCCCGGCCCGGCGGGATCGCCGTCAGCGCGCGGTTCCACAGCAGGTACGACAGCACCGACGGGAACACCGCGATGAACAGCAGCGACCACATCGCGGCCCCCGACTGCGGCAGCGCGGGGCCGCCCGCCGCGAGGCTGAACGGGACCAGCGCCGCCACCGCGATCCCCGCCTGCACCGCCGTCGAGGTCACCGCCGGCAACCGCGGACCCCTCCGGCCCACGATCGTGTACACCGTCCACGCCCCGATGGAGCCGATCATGAGCAGCTCGCCCGTGCCGAAGCCGCTCGTCAGGAGCGAGGCCGGGTCGCCGTCGCTCAGGACCACCAGCACCCCGGCCAGGGCCGCGACGACGCCCCCGACCGACAGCGCCGTCAGCCGCTCGCGCAGGAACACCGCCGCCGCGAGCGTGATGAGCGCCGGGTTGAACGCGCTGACGAGCGAGGCGCTGAAGGCGTCGGTGTACTCCAGCGCCGCGTACAGGAACAGGTTGTAGCCGAGGACGCCGGAGGCGCTCAGCACCAGCAGCCACGGCCACGCCCGCGCGACCGCGCGCCAGTCCGGCCGCTCCACGACCTGCGCGACGACGGCGAGGGGGACGAGCGCGATCGCCCAGCGCAGCAGCGTCAGGCTGACCGGGTCGATGGTCTCGACGGCGCGCTGGCCGACGATGTAGTTCCCGGCCCAGAACAGGGTCGCCCCCACGAGCGCGGCGACGGCGATCCAGGTGGCGCGCCGCGTCGGGGCGGCGGTGTCGGCGAGGGCGGTCACGGTTCAGGCCGGGTTCGCGGCGGTGGCGAGCCAGACCGCGCCGGGAAAGCGCAGCACGCCGTCGACCAGGCTGCCGCGCAGCTCCGCGCGCACCTCGTCGAGCAGGGCCTCCCAGCCGTCGGCGCCGATGCGGGGGACGAGCTGCTCCTCGGCGAGGCGGCCGACGCCGACGGCGCGGATCTGGGCGAGCCGCTCCTCGACGCCGTCGGTGCCGTCGAAACCGTAGTCGCAGGTGAAGTCGAGGGGGTCGATGCGCACGCCGGTCCACCCGGCGCCGCCGAGGAGCCCGCGGAGGCGGTCGGCGTCGGCGAACGCGTCGGGGCCGGGCGCTCCGGGCGCGGACGGCTCGGGGCGCGGGTCGAGCCGGTCGGCGAGGACCTGCGAGCCGAGGCTGAACATCGGGTTCTCGGCGAGGGAGCGCCAGCAGGCGAAGACGAGCCGCGCGCCGGGGGCGGCGGCGCGGCGCAGGTTCGCGAACGCGGCCTCGGGGTCCTCGAAGAACATGACGCCGAAGCGCGAGACGACCCGGTCGAAGGCCGCCCCGGGGGCCGCTTCGCGCAGGTCGGCGGTCTGGGCGTCGGCCACGAGTACCGCCGCCCCGGGCACGCGCTCGCGCGCGGCGGCGGCCATGCCCTCGGAGATGTCCACGCCGACGACCTCGGCCCCGGCGGCGGTCCCGGCCGCGAGGAGCGTGCCGGTCCCGCACCCGACGTCGAGGACGCGCCGCCCCGCCGCCAGGTCGGCCGCGTCGAGGATCGCCGCGGTCACCGGCGCGAACACGGCGTCGAACACCGCCTGGTTCGCCACCCACCCCGCCGCGCCGTCGGTCCAGTTCCGTCGCATCGATTCATTCGCCACAGCGCCACCCTACTCATGCGGCTGCGATCGTCCACCCAGCCGCGTTCGGGGGCCCCGCCGGGTCGGACCGGTCACCCGCGACGGCTCAGGCCACGTAGTCGAGCACCTTCCGGAGGTTCGCCTCGACGGAGTCGACCGCGTCGACCTGGAGGCGTTCGACGGTGAGGGGCGGGAGCCAGGTCTGGAGGCGCTCGACGTGGTCCCAGCCGATCTCGTGCCAGCCGGGGATGCCGCGGACGCGTCCCTCGAGGCGGGAGCGGTGCAGGTCGACCTCGGAGCACACGCACTCGATGACGCGAAGGCGCGCGCCGTGCTCGGCGGCGGTCCCGGCCCACTTCCTCGCGGTCGCGTCGGAGAGGACCGAGTCGGTGACGGCGGACTGGTCGAGGAGGAGCTGGCGGAGCGCGAGCGTCTCCAGGACGTGGTCGTGGAGGGAGATGAAGGCGTCCCGGTCGAGGTCGTCGAGGATCCGGTAGGGCGTGAGCGCCCCCATCATCCAGTCGCCGGCGAAGACCGGGATCCGGAGGGTGCGGGCGAGCCGTTCGCTCAAGGTCGACTTCCCGGTGCCCGGGAGGCCGGTGAACGCGATGATCTGCTTCGCGGGCGTGTCGTCGGCATGCATGGGTTCTTTCTACCCGCTCAACGCAATGCAACAAAAGGTTGCGCTTCGGTCCGACGCGTGCTAGCGTCATAGGCAACAAAAGGTTGCACGTTAGGAGAGGGACATGGAGTACGCCAGCATCGAACGCGAGATCCGGATCGCGGCCGCACCCGAGGTCGTCTTCGAGGTCGTCAGCAGCCCCGAGCACCTCAAGGACTGGTGGACCGACGAGGCCGAGTACACCCCGATCCCCGGTTCGTCCGGTCGCATCGGCTTCCACCAGGACGGCGGCGGCGTCGAATGGGAGCAGTTCACCGTCGTCGACGCGCAGCCGCCGCGCATGTTCTCCTTCCGCTGGACCCACGCCGAAGGCGAGGAGGCCGCGCAGGGGAACTCCTTCCTCGTCGTCTTCGAACTCGAACCCGACGGCGACGGCACCGTCCTGCGCATGACCGAGACCGGCTTCCGCGAGCGCGGCTGGACCGAGGCCGTCGCGGCCCAGGCCCACGCCGACCACGTCTCGGGCTGGGACTTCTTCCTGCCGCGGCTGCCCGCGGCCGCCGAGAAGGCCGCCCGATGAACGCCCTGGTCGACGACGAGCTCTGGTCGGCCGTCGGGGACCCGATCCGCCGCCGCATGATCGACCTGCTCCTGGCCGGGGCGGCCACCGCCACCGGCCTCGCCGAGCAGCTGCCGGTCACCAGGCAGGCCGTCGCCAAGCACCTCGCCGTCCTCGACCGCGTCGGCCTCGTCCACGCGGCCACCGCCGGACGCGAGCGCCGCTACCGCGTCGACGAGGCCCAGCTGGCGCGCGCCGTCGCCCAGCTCACCGCCGTCGGCGACGCCTGGGACTCCCGCATGGAGCGCATCAAGCGCCTCGCCGAGTCCATCCAGCAGACCAAGGAACAGCAGACCGAGCAAGACCAGAAGTAGAGGAGTACGGCAATGGTCGACATCCTGCACCGCATCGCGGTCGAGCACCACACCACCGACGACGTCTACCGGGCGCTCGCCACCGTCGAGGGCCTCGCGGCCTGGTGGACCGAGGACACCACCGGCGGGACCGCCACGGGCGAGGAGATCGCCTTCCGGTTCCCCCAGGGCGGCTTCGACATGAAGGTCGTCGAGTCCGAACCGGGCGAGCGCGTCCTCTGGGAGGTCGTCGGCGGCACTCCCGAGTGGATCGGCACCCGCATCCACTGGGACCTCCGCCAGGAGGACGACTGGGCCGTCGTCCTGTTCAAGCACGAGGGCTGGAAGGAGCCCGTCGAGTTCATGCACCACTGCTCCACCAAATGGGCCTCGTTCCTGATGAGCCTCAAGGCGCTCCTCGAGGACGGCAAGGGCCGGCCCGCCCCCGGCGACGTGTACGTCGACAACTGGAAGTGACCTTCGCAGGCCGGCGGGCCCTCCCGCATCCGGGAGGGGCCGCCGGCCGTCCTCAGTCCTCCCGCGACCGCCGCGTGAAGATGTCCGCCAGCACCCGCAGCGCCATCACCGAGGCGATCAGCAGCAGCGACAGCCCGAAGAACTGGTACAGCGTGAACGCCTCCGTCAGCGCCGGCCCGCTGTCGGTGCCCAGCAGCATCACCGACATCACGCCCGCCGCGGCCGCCAGCACCGTCAGCAGCGTCTGGTGCAGCCAGGCCGTCACCGTCCGGCGGTCCTCCGCCTTCGCGAACAGCCGGAAGTTCACCGACATCTGCCCCGACTCCACCGCGGCGAGCAGCCGCTCCATCCGCCGGGGGAGCTTGCGCAGCACCGGGAGCAGGTCGTGCACCTCCTCCATGACGAGGTCCTGCACGGCCGCGGGGCGCAGCCGCCGCTCGGCGTAGCGCTGGCCGATGTCGCGAGCCTCGGCGATCAGGTCGAAGCCCGGATCCAGCGCGGTCAGGCACCCCTCCAAGGTGGCGAGCGTGCGGAACACGGCCGCGAGCTCGGGCGGGATCACGGTGCGGTGCCTCGCGATGATGCGGAACAGCTCCGTGAACATGCGGATGCCCGGCGCCGCGCCCGGCACCAGGTGCCGGGCCATGAACGACCCGAGCGCCCGCTCGAACCCGGTCCGGTCGAGCTCGTCGGGGCGCGTCGAGACGCCGATGAGGGCGTCGGCGAGGCCCGGCCCGTCCTGGCGGTCCACGGCCTGGAGGATCGCCTCGAACGAGGCGCGCAGCTCCCGGTCCAGGCGCCCGACCGAGCCGTAGTCGATGAGGCCGATCCGGTCGTCGTCGAGGAGCATCAGGTTCCCCGGGTGCGGGTCGGCGTGGAAGATCCCGTCGACCATGATCTCGTCGAACATCTCCCGCAGCAGCGAGGCGGCCAGCTCCCGGCCCACGAGCCCGCGCTCCTCCGGGCGCGCCGACGCCAGCGGGACTCCCGGCAGCCGCTCCATGACGAGCACCTGCTCGTCCGACAGGTCCGCGTACGGCCGCGGCACCCGCACCTCCGCCCGGCGCCGGTCGTGCGCCGCCGCGACCTGCGCGAGATTGCGCGCCTCCACGGTGAAGTCGACCTCCTCCCGCAGCGCCTCCGCGAAGCCGTCGGCCAGCCCGAGGACGTCCATCGAACGGCCCCAGGAGGTGTGCCGGTCCAGACTGCGCGCGAGGCGCCGGATGATGTCGAGGTCGCGCTCCACGGTCTGCGCCGCGCCCGGCCGGCGCACCTTGACCACCACGGCCTCGCCCCCGTGCAGGACCGCGGTGTGCACCTGCGCGATCGACGCGGCCGCCACCGGCTCGGGATCGAACCGCGCGAACACCTCGTCCACCGGCGCGCCCGCGGCCGCCTCTACCAGCCGCACCGCGCTCGTCCCCGGCACCGGCGCCGCCTGGTCCTGGAGCTTCGCCAGCTCCGCGATGTACACGGCCGGAAGGAGGTCGCGCCGCGTCGACAGGATCTGCCCCAGCTTCACGAACGTCACGCCCGCGTCGTCCAGTGCCAGCCGCAGCGCCCGCGCCATCTCCGCGTCCTGCGCCGCCTGCCGCCGTCCCCGCAGCAGCCCCGTGAGGCCGTGGCGCCCCGCGATCGCGAGGATCTGGAGGTACCGGCGGGTCCGCCGCACCCGCGTGCGCAGCCCCTTGAACCAGGTCCGCGCCGGCGGCACCGCCCCGGTCGGGATCACCGCCTCCCACACCACCAGCATGATCATCGCGAACACCGGCGCCGTCACGAAGATCAACGCCCACAACGCGAGCGCGCCCGGCATCTCCTCCGACGTGGGCTCGCGGGTCCGGAACGGCTCCATGAGCGCCGGCAGCAGCCCGTACTGCATCACGCTGTAGCCGAGCACGCTCACCACGATCAGCCGCCACACGGTGTAGCGCACGTCCAGCAGGCGCGTCGCCACGTACGCGACGGCCGCGGTGTTCACGGCGATGCCGAACAGCGACAGGAAGAGCTCGGTCATGCGGATCGGCCTCTCAGCGGACGGGACGGTGCTCGACAGCACAGGCTACGCCGCAGCGGCCATCCCGGCCGTGCCCCGACGCGCGTCGCGCCGCCTCCGGTCCAAACGGACGCGCAGTTCGAACAGCCCCATGTCGGACACCGCGTTTACGCTGAGTTCCATGACCATCGCAGAAGCGCCGCGACCCGCGGCCCGCCCCGAACCGGACGACCCCGGCCGCACCACCATCCGCCGCCGCACCGCCCGCGCCCTCGTCCTCGACCGCCGCGACCGGGCCCTCCTGCTCCATCGCGACGCGAAGATCCGCGACGTCGGCGACCGCTACCTCCACACCCCCGGCGGCGGCCTCGAACCCGGCGAGACCCCCGCCGCGGCCGCCGCCCGCGAACTGGGCGAGGAACTCGGCCTCAGCGTCGCCCCCGGCGACCTCGGCGCACCCGTCGCCACCTGCTACAGCCTCCAGCAGCGCATCGACACCGGCGCGTTCGTCGCCGCCGACGACACCTTCTTCATGCTCCGCGCCGACCCCGCCGCCATCGCCCTCCCGTCCCCGACCCACCGCTGGCTCGACCCCGACGCCATGGACGCCGCCCCCGACCGCATCCTGCCCCGCGGCCTCCCCGACCTCCTGCGCCGCCTCCTCGCCGAAGGCGCCCCCGAGACCCCGATCCACATCCGCTGGTAGCGGACTCACCGCAGATGCCGCCACGCAACCGCCGCCCACCAGGCCATCACCGGCAGGTGGAGCGCGTACCCGAGCTGCTCCAGGACCGGACCCGGACCGGCCGTGCCGGTCGTCCACGGCAGCACCACCGCGGCCAGACCGCACGCGGCCGCCCCGAACCCGCTGCGGCGCATCACTTTCGGCATCCCGACGGCCGAGGCCGCCGTCGCCGCGGTCCAGAGCAGCCCCGCCAGGTTCACCGTCCACTTCGCCGTGAGCAGCACCGCCGCCGCCGCGTCCGCCGCGCTCGGATCGGCCGCCAACTGGGTCACCGCGAGGTTCCCCGCGTCATGGAGCAGGCCCGCGGCCCCCGCGAGCGCCAGCAGCCCCGCCGGGACCACCACGCCAGGCCGCTCCCTGACGCCGCCGGCGGCCATGGCGAGCCCGGCGGCGGCGAGCGCCAGCCAGCCGAGGACGTCCAACCCGAGCTCCAGCAGATGGAGCCCGGGCCTGGACCGCACCGCCTCCAGGGTCGCGGCCGCGTCGGCCGGATTCAGTGTCAGACCGGCCGGGACGACGATCGCGGCGCTCGCGGCCATCAAGGCGATCGCGGCGACGAGGAGCCCGCCAAGCGGGCGCGAGGCATTGCGTTCAGTGCTCATGTGCTGCGACGCTAGAACCCTGACGCAGAGGCAAGGTCAAGCCCGGGAGGTGGACGACCGTGTGGCGCATCGGCCGGCTGGCGCGCATGACCGGGGTCTCGGAGCGGACCCTGCGCTACTACGACCGCATCGGACTGCTCCCGCCCGCGGCCGTGAGCCGTGCGACCGGCTACCGCTGGTACGGCGCGGCCGAGCTGACCCGGCTCGAGCGCATCCGCGGACTCCAGCGGCTCGGCCTGTCGCTGCGGCAGATCGAAGAGGCCGTCGACGCCCCCGAACCGCGCCTCCGCGAACTCCTCGACACCACTGTGGACCACCTGCGGCGCGACATCGCCACCATGACCGCCGCGCTGGCCGCCGCGGAGGACCGCCTCGCGGTGGCGGCCGCGATCCTGCCGCAGGAGGCCCTGGTGGGGGAGCGGCGCCTGCGCGTCCACCGGATCCGGGTCGGGCACCCCTCCGAGCTGGCCGCCGTCTGCGGCGAGGCCCCGGAGGCCCTGCTGACCTGGTTGACCGGCGACCCGGACGGCGGCTTCGCGGCCGCGTTCGCGACCCGCACCGGCGGCGAGGCGCTGACCCTGCCTCCCCGGCGGGTGGTCCGGGCGGTCGTGCCGCCCGGGACCGGGCTCGTTCCGGCGGGCCGGGAGCTGTTCGCCTGGCTGGGGCGCCAGCGGCTCGCCGTCGCCGGGCCCACACTGGAAGAGCGCCTGGTCGACGAGGACGGCGCGGGCGTCACCGTCCTGGAGATCCCGGTCAGGTGACCAGGCCGTGCCGGTACGCGTAGACGACCGCCTGCACGCGGTCGCGGAGGCCGAGCTTGGCGAGGATGCGCGAGACGAACGTCTTCACCGTCTCGGGACTGATCACCAGCGCCGCCGCGATCTCGCCGTTGGAGCGGCCGTCGGCGATGAGGCGCAGCACCTCCAGCTCGCGCGGGGTCAGCGGCGGGCCCGCGGGGGCCTCGGTCGGGCGGATGCGGGCGGCGTACCTGCCGACCAGGGCGCGTGTGACCTCCGGGTCGAGGAGTGCCGCGCCGGTGGCGACCGTCCTGATGCCCTGCAGCAGTTGCACGGGAGGGGCGTCCTTGAGGAGGAACCCGCTGGCGCCGGCGCGCAGGGCCTCGTAGACGTACTCGTCGAGGTTGAACGTGGTCACCACGAGGACCTTGACCGGGTCGGTCACGGTCGCCCCGGCGAGGCGCCGGGTGGCCTCGATGCCGTCGAGGACCGGCATCCGGATGTCCATGAGCACCACGTCGGGCCGCAGCCGCCGGGCGAGGTCCACGGCGGCCTGCCCGTCGCCGCACTCGCCCGCCACCTCGAGGTCGGGCTGGGCGTCGATGATGGTCACCAGGCCGGTGCGGACCAGCATCTGGTCGTCGCAGACCAGGACGCGGATCGGGCCGGTCACGACGGCCTCCCGGCGGGGATGCGCGCCCGCACGGTGAAGCCCCCGTCGGCCCCGGGACCCGCCTCGAACTCGCCGCCGAGGAGGTCCACGCGATCGCGGAGCCCGGCCAGCCCCCGGCCGCTGCCAGAGGTGCCGGCGGTCGGTGAGCGGTCCACTGTGCTCGCGGACCCGGTCGGGGAGCGGTCCATGCTCGGGGACCCGGTCTTGGATCGACCCGCGGCCTTCGTGGCCCCGTCCCCGGCGCCCGCGGAGCTGACCTCCACGTTGATCTCGGTCCCGCGGCGCCGCACGAGGACCCGGGTCTCGGTGCCTCGGGAGTGCTTGAGCGCGTTCGTGAGTCCCTCCTGGACGACTCGGTAGGCGACGAGGTCGGCGCTCCCGGCCGCTTCGGCCGGCGCGCCCTCCTCGGTGAACTCGACGGGCTGTCCGGCCCGGCGCGTCTGCTCGACGAGGGTGAGCAGCCGTCCGACGAGCGGCGCCCGCGGCTCGACGCCGAGCTCGGCTTCCTCGTCCGCGTTCAGGAGGCCGGCGTCCTGAACGAGTGACGCCCGCCCGTCGCCGGGCTCGCCTGTGAACGAGACGCCGACGCGCGCGGTCCCGGCGGCGACGCCCGAGGACCCCGCCTCGTGCCCCTCCTCAATGCGCACGCGCGAGGACCCCGCCTCCTGCCCCTCCTCTATGCGCACACGTGAGGACCCCGGTCCGTGGCCCGGGTCCAGCAGGTCGAGCAGGTGCCGGAGGTCGGTGGTGGCGAGGCGGCCGGTGTCGCCGATCGCCTCCAGCGCCCGGTCGAGCCGTTCCGGTGCGGCGGTGAGGTACCGGGCCGCCTCGGCCTGGACGACCATGGCGGTCACGTGGTGGGTGACGACGTCGTGGAGCTCCCGGGCGATGCGCGTGCGTTCGGCGGCGCGGGTGGCGGCCGCGACGTGGCGGCGGCGTTCGGCCTCGGCGGCGCGGGTTGAACGCAGCCAGGCGCCGATGCCCCAGATGGCGGCGAGCAGGAGGTAGAACATGGTGAAGGAGTCGGCGCCCTCGGTGGAGCCGAGCTGCACGAGCGCCAGCGCGAGGCCCGCGTACGCGAGTGTGAGGACCGCGATCGCCGTGCGGCGGAACCGCTCCAGGTGCGCACCGGCGCTGAGGACCGCGATCGGGAGCGCCGTGCCCGCGACCGTGTGGTAGCTCCCCAGCGAGGCCAGGATGAAGCCGAGCGAGACCAGTGCGAGCGAGGCGGCCGGGACGCGCCTGCGGAGGGCCAGCGGGAGGCATTCGAGCGCCAGGACGGCGAGGCCCAGGGCGTCGAGCGGCCGCGCGGGGAGGTCGCCGACCTGGGTCTCGTGGCCGCGCAGCACGGGGAGGAACGAGAGGGCGGCGAGGAGCAGGCCGAGGGGGAGGTCCCGGACGGTGACGTCGAGGCGCCGCCACCGGTCCGGAATCCGCCGGAGATCCATCACCGGGGCAGTGTAGCGGCGGCGTCCGCGCGGTCGGCGCGGCGACGAGGCGGCACGAGGTTGCCGCGCCGCTTCGCGATCCACAGGAAGACCGCGGTCATCAAGGCGCCGAGGGCGACCGCGTAGAGGCTGCCCTCGGGGCCGAAGGCGCCGCCGCTGACCGCGACGGGGCCGGAGGTCGCGGCGTCGAGAAGCCCTTGCGGGGTGCCGTTGCCCGAGACCTCGGTGCTGAACAGCGAGGAGGCGGCGGTGTTCCATCCGAAGTGGAGTCCGATGGGGAGCCACAGGTTGCGGGTGGCGATGTAGGCGGCGCCGAGCATCCCGCCGGCCTCGATCGCGATGGCGATCACGCCCCACAGGGTCGCGTTCGGGTTGACCAGGTGGGTGAGTCCGAAGAGGAGGCTCGTGAACACCAGGGCGATCCAGGTGCCGAAGCGGCTCTCCACGATCCGCAGCAGCACGCCCCGGAAGAACAGCTCCTCGGTGACGGCAGCGACGGCCATGAACCCGATCAGCCCGATCGCGCCGCCCGGGGAGCCGAGGCCGTCGACCGTGTAGTGGCCGAGGAAGGCGATGTTGGCGATGACGAACCCGAACATGACGACGCCAAGCAGCGTCCCCAGCGAGGTCCGTCCGACCGCGCCCGCACGGCCGAGCTCGGCCACCGGCCGGCGCTCGGTCCTGCCGACGACCCAGCGGTAGGCGACCACCGCGAGCACGGCGGTGGCGAGGCCGATCGCCAGCGTGAGCCAGGGCCTGCCCTTGACGGCGTTGAGCGCCTGGCTGCCGAGGAAGGCGACCAGGGCGACTGTGAGCAGTTGCCATACGAGTCTCATGAGCACTCCTTCTCAGGTGCCGCGGCGGGGGCGCTGCGGCTGATAGGAACGCTACGGATCGCGGCGCCCGCGGACATCCCTGTGGAGTGGACACCTGCGTGTGGCTCGCATGGGGGACAAGCCTTCCCCTGCCCACCCTCCCGCACCGCCCGCCGGGCCCGCGTTCCGCCCGCCGGGCCCGCCTTCCGCCCGCCCGGGGTTCGGCGACCACGAAGGGCCGGGCGGGCGCAGGAACGACCGCTCGTCGCTCTACTCGGCCACGGCCACTTCCCGCAACGCCCGGGGTTCGGCGACCGCGAACGCCGGGGCAGGCGCCGGAGCGACCGCTCGTCGCTCTACCCGGCCACGGCCACTTCCCGCAACGCCCGGGGTTCGGCGACCGCGAACGCCGGGGCAGGCGCCGGAGCGACCGCTCGTCGCTCTACCCGGCCACGGCCACTTCCCGCAACGCCCGGGGTTCGGCGACCGCGAACGCCGGGGCAGGCGCCGGAGCGACCGCTCGTCGCTCTACCCGGCCACGGCCTCCTCCCGCAGCGACCGGGTCTCGGTGATCGCCGGGACGAATCCCAGGAAGTCGACCGCCTGCGGCAGCGACGGCAGGTCGATCGAGTGCTTGTCGTCCTCGGCCGGGTCGTAGACCCCCGCGATGATCCGCAGGCGCGTCGCACCGCCCGGCCACCCGCCGTCGGCAAGCGGCAGCAGGAATCCGCCACCGGCGCCACCCGGTGCGCGCTCGCCTCGGCCCGCCCGGTCGGCGACCTCGGCACCGCGACCGGCACCCGCACCCGCACCGACACCGGCACCGGAACCGGAACCGGCATCAGCACCGTCAGCGAACCCGGCCTCGGCACCGGCCCCGCCTCCGACCCCGGCTTCGGTCTCGGCCCCGGCACCGACCCTGACTTCAGCCTCAGCCTCAGCCTCAGCCTCGGCCCCGCCTTCAGCCCCGCCACTGTCGAGCAGCAGCCGCTCCACATTGCCTTCCCCAGGCTCCGGGATCTCCAGGCCGTCCCTGATCGTGCCGTGCCCGAAGGCCAGGAGCACCGAGACGTACCCCTCGCCGAAACGCTCCCGCAGCAGCTGCCCCGAAGTCGCGAACCGGCTCCCCGGGCTCACCGCCACCTCGATCTCGGACAGGACCCCGGTGAGCGCGAAGCCGTCGAAGTAGACGACCTTCCGACCCGACTCCTCGTGCGCGGCGACGATCAGCCCCGCGATCCGCTTCGAGAGCTCCGCGAAGTCGAGCTTCCCCGCGACCGAGTTCGCGTGGAAGCCGACGATGCGCTCGGCCAGGGCCAGCACACCCGGTTCCGGGGCCAGGACCCTGACCAGGTCCAGGGCCTCGCCCGCCAGCTCGGCGAACGGGCGGCCCGGATGGGTCCCCTGGTGGATCTGGATGTGCTCGTTGACGTCGTGCGCCGTGCGCACGACGTCGTAGCGCTCGCGGATCGCCGCGGCCGCTGCCGGATCGATCCCCTCGGCCGCCGCGAGGACCAGGTCGTAGTCCCCGGGCTCGGTCTGCCAGGGGCCGTTGCCGATGATGCGCACCGGATCGTCCGCGTGCCGCCGGTTGAAGCCCCGCAGCCACGAGAGCAGGTCGGCCGCGGCCTCCGTGCGGTTCGGCAGCCATCCGGAGAGGACGATCTCGCGCAGGTCATCGCGCTTGCCGAGGGCGTACTCGTCCATGCGCGAGGCGACGTTCGCGCTGTCGGGGATCACGACGACCCGGTACCCCGCCTCCGCCACGAGCGCCTTCACGAGCGCGACGCGGTGGTGGTCGATCTCGGCCGACTCCCGGGTGTTCTCCCCGATCCCCACGACCGTCGCCGCCTTCGCGGCCGCCACGACCGGCCCGAGGTCCTCCAGCGGACGTGCGTGGTCGCGAATCCAAGTGCGGGTGGTGTTCATGATGGCCTCCGTTGCCTGGTGGTGCTGTCTCCGACGGCCAAGCTACGGGCGCGATGACTGGGGCCGCATCTGTCGAACGACCGAAGTCGACCTGACGAAAGTAAGGAAAAGGCCCGCCGGTCGCCCGGCGGGCCCTGCCGGCCTCAGCGCTCGCCCGCCTTGCGGAAGTACACGAGGCGCCGCAGCAGCATCTCCGCCGGGCCGCGGTACCGCAAGCGCCGCATGACGTCGGCGGCCACCACCGTGAGCACCCAGACCAGGACCGCGCACAGCCCCGACACCAGCAGCGGACTGCCCGAGCGCTCGGGCAGCGCCAGCGCGAACGGCGCCGCCAGCGCCAGCCACGCCACCGACTGGAACAGGTACCCCGTCAGCGAGCGCTGGCCGAGGGCCGCGATCGCCGTGAGCACCGGCCCGGTCGAGTCCCTGCGGCTGCACGCGTGCGCGATCAGCCCGAACAGCGCGCCGTAGGCGAGGCCGCCGAAGAACCCGGACGTCTCGTACAGCATCCGCACCGACCCCGCCGTGCCGGCGTCGACGCTGATCGCCCCGGCGGTCAGCAGCGCCATCGGCAGGCCGCCGGCGATCGCGACGGCGAAGCCGCCGATCGCGGTGGTGCGCAGCAGCCGCAGGTGCTCCTGCGGCGCTTCGAGGACGCGGTGCCGCGCGGCCCACGCGCCGACCCACACCATGAGGATCATCGGCACCACCGTCAGCGTGTGCACCGGCCACTCGGCCGCCCGCTCGGCGAGGGACTCCACGTAGGTGCCCGCCTCCGCGGACGGGAAGGGCGACACCGGGACGGCCGCGCCGCTGCCGCCGCCGGCCAGGCCGGTCGCGGCCAACACCGCGACGACCACGAGGTAGGCGCCGCCGACGGCGAGATACCAGGGCGCGAACCGGTGGACCTTCTCCGAGCGCTGGAGCAGCAGCAGGGTGAAGAGGACGCAGATGATGCCGTACGCGCCGAGGAAGTCGCCCGAGTACAGCAGGACGCCGTGGACGGCGCCGAAGGCGAACAGCGCGAGGCCGCGGCGCAGCAGCACGGAGCGCACCTGCCGGGGCGAGGCCCCGGACTGCTCCTGGCGGCGCGAAAGCTGCACCAGGCCGTACCCGAACAGCAGTGCGAACAGGGGAAACGCGCGGGCGTGCACGAGCTCGACCATGAGGAAGTTGTAGACGCGCTCGGCGCCTTGAGGGTCCACGGCGACGCCGGGGGCGCTGGCGAGGAAGTACCCGGCGCTGTTGGCGAGGGCGATGAGCAGGAGCATCGCGCCGCGGGCCAGGTCGGGGGCGAGGGCGCGCTCGCCGGCGCGGACGGGGCCGCGGGTGGTCCCGGACCGGGCGGGCGGCGCGGTGGCGACTGGGGTGGTCATGTCGTTCCTTCGTTTCGGCGGATCAAGATAGTGTCTGAAGGATACTATACGAGAGACACTAACAGGGTGTGCGATGATGGCCCCGCATTCCCGCGAGGACGGAACGGAGGACGGCCAAGCGATGGACCAGGACCGCGTGCCGCTCGAACTGGCACGACTATGGCGCATCCCACTCGAATCGAAGCTCGGCCGCCCCGCCAGGCTCGACGTCGGGACCGTCGTCGACGCCGCGGTCGCCCTGGCCGACCGCGAGGGCCTCGCCGCCGCCACCCTCCCGCGCGTCGCCGAGTCCCTCGGGGTCACCAAGATGTCCCTCTACCGGCACGTCGGGTCCAAGGACGAGCTGCTCGACCTCATGCGGGACGCCGCGAACGGGCCCGTCCCCGACTCGCTCGCCGGCACCGGCCCGTGGCGCGAGCGCCTGCGGCTGTGGGCGACCGAGCAGCGGGGCGTCCTCGCACTGCACCCGTGGCTCGCGCAGGTCCAGCCCTCGGGCCCGCCCAACGGCCCCAACGGGATCGACTGGTTCGACGCCGGGCTGCGCGCGATGCGGCTCACGAGCCTCGACTGGGGCGCCAAGGTCGGCGTGCTCATGATCGTCGGCGGCTACGTCACCAGCGCCTCGCTCCTCGCGCAGTCGCTCGCCGCCGGCCGCGAGGGCACCGGCATGGACCAGGCCGCCGCCGAGCGCGAGTACGGCCGCGCCATGGCCCGCCTCGTCGACCCCGAGCGCTTCCCCGACGCCGCCGCGCTCTTCACCGGCGGCCTGCTGGAGGACACGGGCGAGGACACCGGAGAGAACGACTTCCACCATGGCCTGGAACTGCTCCTCGACGGCGTCGCGGCCGCCGTGGCCCGGCACGGGTGAGCGGCCCCGCGCGAGGCGCTCATTCCCCCAGTTCGGCCTCCAGGAACGGGAACACGAGCGCGGCGAGCTCGTCCGGGCTGGTGTAGTTCGCGTCGTGCGGGGCGCCCGGGACGACGGCGGTCTCGGCACGGGGGAGGACCCGGTCGAGCTGCCGCACCCACGACTGCGGGGCCACCGTCTCCTTCGCGCCGCGGGCGATGAGGACGGGCGCCCGCACGTCGGGGAGGCGCCGCTCGATGCGGTCGTCGAGCGCGATGCCGAAGGTCCGCCACGCCCGCTTGAGCCCGGCGTCGGCGAGGTCGCGGAGGAGCACCGGGAACTGCCCCGGGTCCTCGTGGGGGAGCCCGCGGACCCACCGCCAGGTCTGCCGCAGCTTCGTGGGCGCGGACGGGTCCATGGTGGGCCCCACCAGGATCAGGCATCGCACCAGGTCCGGGTGCCCGGCGGCGAGCGCGGTCGCCACCTGCGCGCCGAAGGAGTTGCCGAGGACGGCCACCGGGCCCTCGTCCACGGCCTTGATCCAGGAGGCGATCCAGCCGGCGAGCGCCGCGACGTCGGGCGTCGCCGCCGGGTCGCCGCTGAGGCCGAAGCCCGGCATGTCCAGCGCCCGCACCGGGTGCCGCTCGGCGAGCCGCGCCGCCAGCGGCATGAGGTACCGGTGCGAGACGGTCAGGCCGTGCACCAGGAGCACCGGCGTCCGCCCCGCCGGGTCCTCCCGGGTCGCCCGGCAGTGGAGCCGCACGCCGTCCACGGTGGTCCAGCGGCTCTCGAAGACGCCGTCGGGCCGCGGGGCGGCGGTGGCGAGCTTGTACCGCTCACGCAGGCGCCTCAGATTCCAGTCGCGCATCGCACCCCTGTCCGGACGTCGCAGTGCCAGAGCGAGGGTACCGCCGCCCGCCGGGCCACCGGGTCCGCCGGCGGGAGTTTGGCGGTTTGCGGCCTCGGGAACGCTCTGAGTGGATATCGAGCGAATGCGGGGACCGGAGGAGATTCGACATGATGGTGATCATCAGGACCGTCGCGTGGACGGTCGGACTGGCAGTGGCCCGGGCGCTGCTCGAATACGCGATCGAGCACCATGCGGAGAAGCGCTCGGAGCGCAAGCTCGACGCCGCTCAGGAGCGCCGCCGCCTTCACAAGGACTGACCCCGCTCCCCAAGGGCCTCTCGACCGTTGAACTGCACCGCGACTCCGAACGGAGGCGCGCCGCCCGGTGATAGCATTCCTCAGCGTCGTCGGCTGGAGCAGTAGAGACCTTTGGGAGGAGTCGTGACGGCAGATCCCACGATCGGCATCTGGCCCTTGCGGATCGAGGAATGTGAATGCCATCGGGACGGCCTCGTCGTCTCCGGTGAGATAGATTTGAACGGCCATGACGAATGGGAACAGGCGCTGCGGCGGGCGACCGCCCGGACGGCCGCGGCCCATCTCCATCTCGCCGAGCTCAGATTCATCGACGTTCGAGGAGTCACCTTGCTCGTGAACATCGCTGACACCCTGGGCGAAGGGAAGCGCATCGTCGTGCACGACGCGCCTCCGGGACTGCAACGCGTCATGAAGGTCCTGTGGCCGGAGGCCGGGGCCGCGATCGCGATCGAAGGTGAACGATGAACACCGGGACCGCTCAAGGGGAGCCGGGCGTGCAGGACGGGTTCGAGCACCCGGCGCTGTTCTACTCCGGCCCCGACGAGTACCTCGCCGGCACCGTGCCGTTCATCGAGGCCGCGCTCGACGCAGACGAGCCGGTCGCCGCCGCGGTCCCGAGGCACAACCTCGACGCCCTGCGCGACGCGCTCGGGTCCGACGCCGAGCGGGTCATGCTCGTCGACATGAGCGACGCGGGCGCGAACCCGGGCCGCATCATCCCGGGCGTGCTGAAGTCGTTCATCGACGCGCACAAGGGCGAAGGCCACCGCGTCCGCATCATCGGCGAGCCGATCTGGCCCGGCCGCAGCGAGATCGAGTATCCCGCCTGCGTCCAGCACGAGGCCCTGCTCAACCTCGCCTTCTCCGGTCGCCCGGTCACCAAGCTGTGCCCCTACGACACCGAGGGGCTGAGCGAGCAGACCATCGCCGACGCGCGCGCCACGCACCCGCTGCTCATCGACAGCACCGGCCGCCACCTGAGCGAGCAGTTCGACCCCGACCGCATCCTCGACGCCTACAACCGGCCCCTCGACGCCGCCCCGAAGCGGGCCGTCGAGCGCAGCGCCGACCGGCACACCCTCGACAACGCGCGCTGGTTCGCGACGTCCTACGGGCGCGCCGCGGGCATGTCGAGCATGCAGCTCATCGACCTCGAGATCGTCATCACCGAACTGCTCACCAACTCCATCAGCCACGGCGGGGGAGAGGGCCTGTTCCGGATCTGGGCCGAGGACTCGCAGCTGGTCTGCGAGGTGAGCGACGCCGGGCACATCACCGACCCGCTGGCGGGTCGGATGCCGACCGACGACTCCCAGTTCCACGGCCGAGGGCTGGTGCTCGTGAACCAGATCGTCGACCTGCTCCTCGTACACACCAGCCCTCGCGGGACCACTGTTCGGTTCTACCTGCGGCTTCCCGCCGCATAAGGCGCTCAACCGCTCATCGTGTCGGCGAGCTCCTCCCGGAGCTCGTTCAGCGTGCGGCTCAGCAGCCGCGATACGTGCATCTGCGAGATGCCGATCTCCTCGGCGATCTGCGTCTGGGTCATGTCGCCGAAGTACCGCAGCGCCAGGATCTTGCGCTCGCGCTCGGGCAGCTCCTGGATGAGCGGCGCGAGGGACTCGTGGTTCTCCACGAACTCCAGCGACGCGTCCTCGTCGCCCATCGTCTCGGCCAGGGGGAGTCGGCCGTCGCTCTCGAAGGGGGACTCGTCGAGCGAGACGGGGCGGTACGCCTGGCGCGCCTCCATGCCCTCCAGGACCTCGCGCTCGGTGACGCCGAGGTGCTCCGCGAGCTCGGCCTCCGTCGGGGGGCGGCCGAGGGTCTGGGAGAGCTCGGCGCCGGCGTTGTTGAGGGAGAGGCGCAGCTCCTGAAGCCGGCGCGGAACGCGCATCGGCCAGGTGGTGTCGCGGAAGTGGCGGCGGACCTCGCCCATCACCGTGGGGACGGCGAAGGAGAGGAAGTCCGAGCCCTTCGCGGGGTCGAAGCGGTCGACCGCGTGGATGAGCCCGACCGAGGCGACCTGCACCAGGTCGTCCTTGGCGATGCCCTTGCCCGAGTAGCGGCGGGCGATGTGCTCGGCCAGGGGGAGGTAGCCGGTGACCAGCTCGTCCCTGACCTCGGACCGCCGGGGGTCCTCAGGCTCGAGGCGGGCGAGCTCCTCGAAGAGGGGCTCGAGGTGTCCGTAGTCGTCGGACTTCTTCCGCTGTTCCTGTCGTGTGTTCGTCATGAGATCGTCGTCCTCCCGTTTCTCTGTGGGGCCGGGGCGCAGACGCCATGTTGCCTGTCCGTCTATTTGCTCCATCGTTCCGAAGGACCGGGGTGTCCTCGGAACGCCGTTGTCATCATCATAGGCAACGCAGATGGCAATGTCATCTACCGGGCGGTAACTCATTTAATAAACCTATTTGTGATGCACATCACAGGCTCATTTGACTAGGGCCGCAATGATTTAGAGTAGTCATTCTGTGGCACTATTGAACGCGAGTCGACGAATGCGCTGTCGGACTCCTGCAATGGTCGTTGTAGGGTCCCTGACAAGTGGTGCGACTGTTCCCGGAATCTGTAGCGGAGGTGGGGGATGACGGCTGTGGCGGAACATGCGGTTGAGGAACCGTTCCATCACCCTGCGTTGTACTACTCGGGTCCCGCCGAGTACCTCGCCGGCATCGTGCCCTTCGTCGAATCCGCCCTCGCCGCGGGCGAACCCGTCGCCGTATCCGTGCCCGGACCCAACCTCGCCCTCCTGCGCGACGCCCTGGGCGCCACCGGCGAGCACGTCCTCATGCTCGACATGGCCGAGGAGGGCGCCAACCCCGGCCGCATCATCCCCGGCGTGCTCCGCGACTTCGCCGACCGCCACCCCGGCCGCCGCGTCAGCATCGTCGGCGAGCCGATCTGGGCCTCCCGCAGCGAGGCCGAGTACCCCGCCTGCGCCCAGCACGAAGCGCTCATCAACCTCGCCTTCGCCGGCCGCGACGCCGCCATCCTGTGCCCCTACGGCCTCGACACCCTCGACGAGCGCGCGCTCGCCGACTCCCTCGCCACGCACCCGGTCCTCATGGACGCCAAGGGGACCCGCGCCAGCGGCGCGTACGACCCGCAGCGGGTCCTCGACCGCTACAACCGCCCGCTCCCGGCCCCGCCGCGCCACGCCGTGGCGCGCGGCGTCGACCGCGAGTCGGTCGACAACGCCCGCTGGTTCACCGCCTCCTACGGCCGCAACGCGGGGCTTTCGGCGCTGCGGCTCATCGACCTGGAGATCGCCGTGACCGAGCTGGTCACCAACAGCGTCATGTACGGCGGCGGCACCGGCGTGCTCCGGATCTGGACCGAGGACGACCACCTCGTGTGCGAGGTCAGCGACGCCGGGCGCATCACCGACCCGCTCGTGGGCCGCCGCCCGGTCGACGAGTACTCGCAGGGCGGCGGGCTGCTGCTCGTCAACCACGTCGTGGACCTGCTCCGCACGCACACCGGCCCCGAGGGCACCACGATGCGCCTCTATCTGCGACTGTCCGATTAGGACGCGACCAGCGGCGGCCTGAACGATTCGAGGACGAATGCAGGGGCGGAGCCGGCCCGGCTCCGCCCCTGCGCTCGCTGCGCCTAACGCGCGGCGGGCGTCCGCCACGAGCGCGTTCACGCGGGCGCGCTCCTCGCGGTCCCACGTCTCCTTGGTGAGCAGGATGCCGACCAGGCCGACCAGCGCGGCGGCGAGATACAGCATCGACGCGCCGGGCCAGCCGAACCGCCCGACCAGCGCGGCCGCGAGCAGCGGCGCGAAGCCGCCGAGGGCGGCCGCGATCTGGTAGCCGAGCGAGGCGCCCGAGGTGCGGGTGGCGGTGCGGAACTGCTCGGTCAGCAGCGCGCCCTGCGTGCCGGTCAGCGACGCGTGGATGAGGCCGATGCCGATGACGAACACCGCGACCACGAGCGCCGGCTCGCCGTCGTTCGTCAGGAGGTACATCGGGAACGCGAACAGCGCCGCCGCGATGCACCCGCCGATGTAGATGGGCCGCCTGCCGATCCGGTCGGTGAGGGTCCCGGCCAGGAACGTCACGGCGATCGCGGTGATGCTCGCCGCGGTGATCGCGCCGAGCGCGACCGGGCGCAGCTCGGGCTCGCGCTCGGAGATGTAGTTGAGCAGGTACGTCGCCGTCGAGTAGTACGCGAAGGACTCGACCACGCGCAGGGCGATGACGCGGAGGATGCCGCGCCAGTCGTGCCGCCAGGTCGCGAGGAACGGGTTCTTCTCGGTCTTCCCGGCGGCCTGCGCCTCCTGGAACTCCGGCGACTCGGACAGCCGCGAGCGCACGATGAGCGCGACGATGACGAGCACGGCGCTGAACAGGAACGGCGTGCGCCACTGCCAATCGCCTTCGAGGGTCGAGCTCCACGCGAACATGCCGCTGGCGAGCGCGATGCCGAGCGGGTTGCCCGACTGGGGGATCGCGGCGAACATGCCGCGGCGGTGCCACGGCGCGTGCTCGTACGCCATCGTGATGGCGCCGCCCCACTCGGCGCCGAACGCGAGGCCCTGGACCATGCGCACGACGGTGAGGATGATCGGCGCGGCGATGCCGATCTGCGCGTACGTCGGCATGAGGCCTATCGCGAAGGTCGCCGCGCCCATCACGATCATGGCCGCGACGAGGACCGGCTTGCGGCCGAACCGGTCGCCGAGGTAGCCGCCGACCGCGCCGCCGAGCGGGCGCATGACGAACCCGACGGCGAGCGTGGCGAACGCCAGGAGCGTGCTGGTGAGCGGGTCTTCCGAGGGGAAGAAGACGGGGCCGAAGTACAGTGCCGCGGCCGTGCCGTAGGCGATGAAGTCGTAGTTCTCGACGCTCGTGCCCGCGGCCGCCGCGATGGCGGTCTTGACGCGGTCCTTCGAGCCGAGGGGGCTCCGTATCGGGGCGGTGGCCGTCTGGGCCATGGGGGATCTCCTTTGATCGGTGTCGTGGGTGGACGGTCGGGAGCGGACGGATCAGCCCGCGGGCGCGGACCGGTCGAGGGCGTTGAGCTTGGCGACCCGGCGGCGGGTGTCCTCGTCGTCGTCGAAGACGGCGCCGAGGAACTCCCGCACGATGTCGGGGATGAGCGCGTGGGGGACGAGCCAGGCGCCCATCGCGATCGCGTTGGCGTCGTCGTGCTCGACGGCCTGGTGCGCCGAGTACGGCTCGTGCGCGAGCCCGCAGCGGACGCCGGGGAGCTTGTTGGCGGCCATGACCGCGCCCTGCCCGGTGCCGCACACGAGGATCGCCCGGTCGGCGCGGCCGTCGAGCACCGGCGCGCAGGTCGCCTGCGTGATGTCCGGGAAGTCGACGGGGTCGGTGCCGTCGGTCCCGCAGTCGAGGACCTCGTGCCCGAGGTCTTCGACGACCTTCCGGACGGTGTCCTTCATGGGGAAGCCGGCGTGGTCGGCTCCGAGCGCGATTCTCATCGGGCGGTGTTCCTTTCGGTGCGGTGCGCCGCGGCGGAGTCCGCCGCGACCGGGTCGGTGGCGAGTGGTTCGGCGTGCGGCCCGGCGAGGGCTGCCGCCGGGTCTGCGGGCACGGCCCCCGGCGGTGCGGCGTCGGCGATCGCCGGATGCGGCGCGAGGGCTTCGACCTCGCCCCGCATGGGGATCGAGGGCGAGGCGCCGGGCCTGGTGACGGCGAGGGAGGCGGCGTCGAGGGCGAACCGGAGCCGTTCGCGTGGCGGCAGTCCAGCGAGCGCCGCGAAGTATCCGGCGAACGTGTCCCCGGCCGCGGTGGTGTCGACCGCCTCGACCCGCCGGGCCTCGGCGCGGCCGGTTTCGCCGCCGGTGATGTACACGGCCCCTTCGGAACCGAGGGTGCAGATGACGTCGGCACCGGTCGCGGCGGCGACGGCGGCGAGCAGTCGCTCGACGGGAGCGCGGCCCGGATCGAGTCCCTCGGTCCCGGTCGGGATCTCGCGGGTCCGTGCGGAATGCTCGGTGTCGGTGTCGGTGTCGGTGTCGGTGCCCGGATCGGCGCTCGGCCCGGCTCCGCCGCTGCCTGCGGGCCGCTCAAGACCGCGGTTCACGGCCGCCGCGGGTCCGGTGTTCGAAGCCGATCCGGAGGGGCTGTCGGCGGCCCCGAGTAGCGTTGCGATCCGGGCGAGCTCGTGCTCGTTGACCATGAGGAGGTCATGCCGATCGACCAGTTCCTCCACTGACTCCGGCGCAGGCGCCGCATTCCAGACGACCGTCGCGCCCGCTTCGCGGGCCAGCCTCGCGGCGAGCCGCGAGGTCTCGGCGGGGATCTCGTTCTGGAGCAGCACCACATCGCCGGGACGCAGCGCGCGACACGCCTCCCGCACTGCCGCTTCGGGAATCGCGTGGTTGGCGCCGGGCACGACGACGATCGAGTTCTCGGCGGCGTCGTCGATGAACACATAGGCGCGGCCCGACGGGGTCCCGTCGAGGCGGGCGATCCCGCCCGTGTCGACGCCGCCGGCATCGAGCGCGCGGAGCGCCGCGTCGCCGTCACCGGCGCCGACCGCGCCGACCATGCACACCGCGGCTCCGGCGCGGGCGGCCGCGACGGCCTGGTTCGCGCCCTTTCCGCCGAGCGCGGTGTCCGAGCCGCGGGCGCTCACGGTCTCACCCGGCCCGGGGAGGCGCGACACCCGGACGGCGGTGTCGATGTTGACGCTCCCGACCACGAGCACCCGGGCGTCCGCCCCGGAGCTCGGGCCGGCGGCCGCCGATGCCGGATGCCGGTCCGCCGGGTCGGGCTGCGCCGGTTTCCGGACCGCCCGATCGTGCAGCGCGTCGGTGCCGGCTGCCTCGGAGCCGTGTCCGGGGCCGGTCGCGGGCGACCGCCGCGAGCGGTCGGTGCCGATGGGTTCGGTCGAGGCGCAGTCGGGTTCGATTGCGGCGCAGTCGATTTCGGTCGCAGTGCCGGTGGACCGGTTCCCGGCGCCCCGTCCGGGCAGGTGCGCCGGCCCGTTCACGGCGCTCATGCCTGGCCGCCTTCGGCGCGGTCGACGAACGAGGTCGGGATGCGCTGGGATTCGGCGGTGTTCCCGGCGATGAGGGCGAGGAGGCCGCGGACGCCGGCGCGGCCGATCTCGGGCGCGTCGTTCCTGACGGCGCTGACGGGCGGGGACATGAAGGCGAACCACTCGACGTCGTCGAAGGAGACGAACTCGATGAGGGAGGCGGCCTCGGCGCCGAGGCGGTCGTGGACGGCGCGCATGGCGCCGAGGGTGGTCTGGCCGTTGGCGCCGAACACGGCCGTGGGGAGGGCGCCGCGGTCGAGGATGCGGCGCATCGCGTCGGCGGCGCCGTCGGCGAGGAAGTCGCCCGCGTCGACCAGCGCGTCGTCGGTGCTGATGCCGTGGGCCGCGCGCCCGGCCAGGTAGGCGTCGTGGCGCTCGGCGCCGGTGGAGAAGCTCTCGGGGCCGCCGATGAAGGCGACGTCGCGGTGGCCGCGCCGCTGGAGCCAGGTGAGCGCCTGGGCGACGCCGCCGGCGTTGTCGGTGCCGTAGAGGGGCGCGTCGACGCCCTCGATGGACCGGTTGAGCAGCACGATCGGCAGGTTCGAGGCGAGCAGCGCCTCCAGCCGGGGCGTCCGGGGCCCTTGCGGGGACAGCAGGATGCCGTCGATGCGCTGGGCGGCGAAGACGTCGAGCACGGCGTCGGCCTGGGCGGCGTCCTCGTTGGCGTTCGCGAGGATCACCGTGTAGCCGTGGGCGCGCGCCTCCTGCTCCGCCGCGTGGGCGAGCTCGGAGAAGAACGGGTTGCGGATGTCGGAGACGAGCAGGCCGAGCACGTCGGTGCGGGCGCGGCGCAGCGAGCGGGCCTGGGCGTTCGCGATGTAGCCGAGTTCGGCCGCGGCCGCGAGCACCCGCCTGCGCGAGTCGGGGGACGTCTGGGGGCTGCCGCTCAGGACCCGGGACGCGGTGCCGACGGCGACCCCGGCGCGCGACGCGACGTCTTTGATCGTGGCCAACTGTCCGACCTCTCTGTCAGATGGCTATGGAAACGATTCCATGACGGAAACGTTTCCACCGTAACACCGGCCGCAGCGGTCCGCAACCCGGCCGCCCCCTCCCGGCCGCTCGGCCCGTCGCGCCGCGGCTGGGTACCGTCGAGGGGCACGGGTGGTGCGCGGGCGACCCGAGGTGCGCCGTACGAGAAACAAACTCTTATGATCAGCTTGCCCGGACGGTGATCCACACCCATGCGAGGCGATCGACGATCCGAAGGGGGAGGCATGGGCGACAAAGGCCGTCCGGCGCCGAAGGGCAGGGTCCCCGCGACCATCTATGACATCGCCCGCATCACCGGCGTGAACCCGTCGACGGTCTCCCGGGCCCTCAACCAGCCCGGCCGCGTCAGCGCCAGCACCGAGCAGCGCATCCGCGAGGCCGCCGCCGACCTGGGCTACCGCACCAACCCCATGGCCCGCGCCCTTCCCACCGGCAAGACCGGGACGCTCGGCCTCCTCGTCTCCGACCTCACCAACCCCGTCTACTTCGACCTGGTGCGCGGCGCCGAGCGGGTCGCCCGCGAGCACGACACCATGCTGGTCTTCGCCGACTCACAGGAGTCCGCCGAGCTCGAGCGCTCCACCGCCGAGCGCCTCCAGATCGCCGTCGACGGCCTCCTCCTGGTCGCCTCCCGGCTCGAGGACGCCCAGATCCAGGAGCTCGCCGCCGCCAAGCCCCTCGTCGCCGTCAACCGCCCCGTCCCCGGCGTGCCCTCGGTCGCCCCCGACGTGCGCCCCGGCATGATCGAGGCCCTCGACCTCCTCCACGGGCTCGGCCACCGGCGCATCGCCTACCTCGCCGGCCCCGAGGCCTCCTGGATGAACGGGATGCGCTGGGTCACCGCCCACGACCTCGCCGTCGACCGCGGCATGTCGATCGCCGAGATCCAGTCCTCCGCGCCGACCCGCGAGGGCGGCACCGACGCGTTCGCCGCGGTCATGGCCGCCGACGTCACCGCCGTGCTCGCCTACAACGACCTCGTCGCCCTCGGCCTCCTCGGCGCCTGCCTCGAGCACGGTGTCGCCGTGCCGCGCGACCTCAGCCTCATCGGCTTCGACGACATCTTCGGCGCCGACCTCTCGGCGCCCGCGCTCTCCACCGTCCGCTGCTCGTGGGGCGACATGGGGGAGCGCGCCGTCGCGAAGCTCCTGGGCGCCATCCAGGACGGCGACGCCAGCGGCGCCGAGCTGAACCTGCCCACCGAGTTCGTCTCCCGCGCCTCGGTGGCCGCGCCCGGCCGCTAGCGCACCAGGACCGCGCGCTCCTGCACCTCGACCTTGAACGACGCGGACTCGGCGAAGTCGTCGCCGTCGATCTCCAGCATGAGCGGCTCCGACAGCCGCACCTCCAGCCGCCGCGCCCGGCCGTGCTCGGCGGTGTCGGCGCTGGCGGCGCGGTCCTGGCCGGTGAGCAGGCGCCGGACCCCGTTGTCCCACACGAAGGACCGGAGGGTGTCGACCCACTGCCCGATGCCCTCGGCGCTGAGCAGCAGCAGGTCCAGCTCGCCGTCCGCCGGGTCGGCGTCGGGGAGCAGGCGGATGCCGCCCTGGAGGGTCCCGCAGTTGCCGACGATGAGCGTGTGCCCGGCCATGCGCTCGTGCTCGCCGCCGTCGACGGCGAGGTCGATGTCCACGACCTGGGTCGCGTTCACGGCCCGCCCGAGCGACTCCACATAGGCCAGCCAGCCGACGCGGCTCTTGAGGTCCTCGTCGGTCTCGGCGATCATGTGCGCGTCGAGGCCGAAGCCCACCATCACCACGAAGGCGCTGCGCACGGTCTCGCCGCCGGCCTCGGCCTCGACCCAGCCGAGGTCGAGGGGGCGCGCGGCGCCGTCGAAGGCCCGCTCGAACGCGTTCGCGAGGTTGTTCAGGGGGACCCCGAGGTTGCGGGCGAGGAGGTTGCCCGTGCCGAGCGGGACGATCCCGAGCTCGGCCCTGGTGTCGCTCCGCGCCAGCCGCTCGGCGACGGCGCGCACCGTGCCGTCGCCGCCGACGGCCACGATCGCCTCGGCTCCGGCCTTGATCGCCTCGTCGGCCGCGCCGCGGCCGGGGTCCTCGGGGGTCGTCTCGTGCCACGACAGGACGGCGTCGGTCGCGGGCAGCGCCTTCCGCAGGTCCTCGCGCGCGGTCTTCGCCGGGTTCCACACGATCGCGATCCGGTCGCCCGCCATCGATCTCTCCTTGCCCCGCAGTGGGTCAGCGTCTCGCGGTCCAGCCTATCGGGAGGGCGAGACCTCGACGACGACCTTCCCCCGATTGTCGCCCGCGGCGAGCCGCGCGAAGGCTGCCGAGGCCTCTGCCAGCGGATACACCCGGTCGATCACCGGCGTGACGACGCCCGCGACGATCAGGGCGGTCACCGCCTCCAGGTCGGTCCGCGACTGCGGCACCGCCAGCACCCGGACCCGCTTCCGCGTCCGCACCCCGGCGGTCGGCCCGGCGACGAGCACCGCCAGCAGGATGCGGGCGTGCCCGCCGACCATGAGGTAGGACCCGCCGGGTCGCAGCGCCCGCTGCACCCGGTACGGGGAGCGGTGCCCGACCAGGTCGACGACCCGGTCGTAGCGGCCGCGCCGGTCGGCCCAGTCCTCGTCCTCGAACGCGATCGTCTCGTCGGCGCCGACCTGGCGCAGGTAGGCGGCCTTGTCGGCCCGGTCCACGGCGGTCACCTCGGCGCCGAGGTGCTTGGCGAGGCCGATGACGAGCGCACCCCCGGCGCCGCCCGCGCCGTTGACGAGGACGGCGTCCCCGCCCTTGACGCCCTGCGTGGCCCGGAAGGCGATGCAGCCCGCCTGCGGGATCGCGGCCGCGTCGGTGAACGACAGCCCGGGCGGCTTGCGCGCCAGCAGCCGCGGCGGCGTGGCCACGTACTCGGCGAGCCCGCCCCGGTAGCCCGCGAGCTCCCCGAAGACCTCGTCGCCGGGCGCGAACTCGGTCACCGTGCCCCCGACCGCGACGACGACGCCGGCCACGTCGGACCCCGGCACGGGCCGCCGCGGGCGGCGCAGGCCGCCGAGCCTGGCGTAGAAGGGGCTCCCGGCGAGGTTCTCGCGGTCGGAGCCGTTGAGGGACGCGGCCCTGACCTCGATCAGCACCTCGCCCTCGGCCGCGACCGGCTCCGGGAGCTCGCCGAGCTCGATGACGTCGGGGCTTCCGTACCGATCCTGGATGACGGCTCGCATGGCGGACTCCTGTCTCGCGCCGGTATGTCCAGCATAGACAAAAGATGTTCGCGATGCGCACATCGGCCTGCAAATTCATTCGATATGCACTGGGGGCCTTGACAATCGACGACTCATACGAGCAATGTGATGGAGAGCACATTCAAATGTGTCAATGCATTTCGACTCGACCCCGCCTCCGCCGCAGGCCCGGCGGGGTCCCCTCCCCGGACCGCCCCGAATCGAGGAAAGGAGCCGGCCCGTGCCGACTCTCAAGCAACCCGTCCGCGGTATCGCCGCCGCACTCTTCGTCATGGTCGTCGCCCTCGTGTTCATCTCCCTCTTCGACTGGCCCGTCTTCACCGGATGGGTCTCCTTCTCCCTCATGTGCTCGATCCCCGCCGCGCTCGTCGTCGGGATCTTCTGGCACGGCGAGCAGCCCGCGTTCATCGCCTCCCGGCGCCAGCCTGTCCGCGGCCTGCTCTTCCTCCTCCTCGCGCTGGCCGCGGCCGCCGTCGTCGCCCTCCTCTACGTCGTCACCCTGGGCGGCGGGACCACGCCGCCCACCCCGCCCCTGGTGCAGGCGATCATCGTCTCGGTGGTCGTGACCTTCTGGCTCACGATCATCTGGCAGGGCTGGCCCTTCACGAAGATCCGCAACCCGCTCGTCGCCGGGGCCGCCCTCCTCGCCGCCGCCTACGCCATCGCGATCGCGGTGTTCCTGGTCTGCTTCGACTTCGCGTTCCTGGAGGGCAGCCCGCTCTACCACGCCGACCAGGACCCCGGCGGCCTCTTCGACGGCTGGAGCGCCGTCGCCTACCTCGTCACCACCGTCGCCGTCATGTTCCTGACGCTCCACTTCGACCTGTGGCCGCTGTCGCGGTCCCCGAAGCTCATGCGGCAGCCCGTCCTCGGCGCGGTCTGGACCGTCACCGTCCTCGCGCTGGCCGCCCTCGTCCACCTGGTCGGCACCGGCGCCTTCGGCCAGGACGCCCCGGTCTACCTCGTCACCGTCCCGATCCCGTTCATCTTCGGCTCCATCCTGATGCTGAACACCTTCGAGGGCTCCCTCTTCGCGAAGTCGAAGCAGCCGCTCAAAGGCGTGCTCGCCACGGTCGGCGCCGCGGTGATCGGCCTCGTCCTCTCGCTCGTCTACCGCCTCCTCGCCCCGGTTCTCACCGGCGACCTCGCCTCGGGCGCGCCCGGCTACGACCTCGAGGTGTGGCTCGCCTCCGCCCTCCTCGCCGTCACCTTCCCGCTCCTCGCCTTCCACGCCGACTTCTTCCAGCTCTGGCCCCTCGGCGACCGGGAGGGCGCCGAACGCCCCTGACCGGCCGCGAGGGCGCCCGGGCCGCGGCCCGGGCGCCCTCGTCTGCGCCAGTCGATGAAATTTATTCTCCTGAAGCGTTGACTTGGCCGGACGTTCATCGTAATTTTCTTCATAAGGAAAGTTCAATGAAAGGAATTTCCAGTGACGGTGGTGCGAAACCAGGGGGTGGTCGGGCGGCTGCGTACGGAGTTGGAGACGCTTCCCGATGCGCTGCAACGGGTCGCGATGCAGATCCTGGAGGACCCGGACGGCGCGACGCGGGCGTCCATCGCGGACCTCGCCGAGCGGGCCGGCACCTCGACGGCCACGGTGACGCGGTTCTGCCGGGTGCTCGGATTCTCCGGGTACGCCGCGCTGCGCGTCGCGCTCGCCGCCGAGGGCGGCCGGGCCGAGCAGGCGCGGTGGGAGACCGACATCGACCGCGAGATCGAGCCGGGCGACCCGCTCGACCGCGTCCTCGGGATCGTCGCCAGCGCCGACTCGCGCGCCATCCAGGAGACCGCCTCCCGCGTGGACCTCGACCGCATCGACCGCGTCGCCCAGGCGGTCGCCGAGGCCGGCCGCGTCGAACTGGTCGGCCTGGGCAGCAGCGGCACGGCCGCACGGGAGCTCGCGTTCCGGCTGGAGCGCATCCGCGTCCCCTGCTGGTTTCGGCCCGACACGCACACCGCGCTCACCAACGCGGCCCTGCTGCGCTCCGGCGACGTCGCGATCGGCCTCTCCCACAGCGGCCGGACCCGCGAGGTCGTCGAGGTCCTCGCCGAGGCCCGGGAGCAGGGCGCCCTGACGGTGGCCGTGACCTCGTTCGAGCGCTCGCCCATGGCCCAGGCCGCCGACGTGGTCCTGACGACCGCCGTCCACGAGACGACGTTCCGCCTCGCCGCGCTCTCGGCGTTGCACTCCCAGCTGCTGGTCCTCGACCTCATCTACGTCGCCGTCGCGCAGCGCACCTACGAGCGCACCACCGAGGCGTTCGAGGTGACCGCCCGCGCCGTGCAGGCCCACCGGTTCGCCGACGAGCCGAACCGCAACCGCCGCAACCGATCCCAGGAGGACCAGTGACCGACCAGACGCCCCGCATCACCGGCCGGGCCTATCTCGACCTCGCCACCGAGGCCATCCGCCGGACGGGGGAGGGGCAGGCCGGCGCGGTGGCCGAGGCCGGGCGGCTCATCGCCGACTCGATCGCCGCCGGCGGCGTCCTCCAGGCGTTCGGGTCCGGGCACTCCGAGGCCCTCGCCATGGAGCTGGCCGGCCGCGCCGGCGGGTTCGTGCCCTCCAACAAGATCGCCCTGCGCGACCTCGTCCTCCTCGGCGGCCGGCCGCTGGAGACCCTCGACGACCCGTTCCTGGAGCGCGACCCCGACATCGCCCGCCAGCTCCTGGAGACCGTGCCGACCGAGCCTGGCGACGTGTTCGCGATCGCCTCGAACTCCGGCATCAACGGCGTCATCGTGGAGTTCGCGCTCCTGGTGAAGGAGAAGGGCCACCCCCTCATCGCCTTCACCTCCGCGCAGCACAGCGCCGTGACCCCCTCGCGGCACCCGTCCGGCAAGCGGCTCAGCGAGATCGCCGACGTGGTGCTCGACAACGGCGCCCCCTACGGCGACGCCGCGATGCCGCTGCCAGGCGGCGGCGCGGTCGGGGCCGTCTCGTCGGTGACCTCCGCCGTGCTCGCCCAGATGGTCGTCAGCGAGGCCGTGCAGCGCCTCGTCGACGCCGGGCACACCCCGCCGGTCTACCTGTCCGCCAACATCCCCGGCGGCGACGACCACAACCTCGCCCTCGAAGCCCGGTACGCCGGGCGCATCCGCCGCTCCGCCTGACCCCGTCGAACCAGTCCCCCTCCGACCTCACGAAAGGCCCCTCATGAACGTCCAAGCGACCCGTCGCGCCCTCCTGCAAGCCTCCACAATGGCCGGTGCAGCGGCCGTGCTGTCCGGCTGCGTCACCGCCGGCGGCGACGACCCCGCCGAGCAGGCGACCGGCGCCGTCACCGAGGACAACCCGCTCGGCGTCCCCGACGGCGCCGACCTCGAAGTCGTCATGTTCGACGGCGGCTACGGCCAGGAGTACACCCAGCACGCCGTCACCCTCTACGAGGAGCGCCACCCCGGCGCCGCCGTCACCCACGAAGGGCTCCAGAAGGTCGGCGAGGTCCTCCAGCCCCGCTTCGTGTCGGGCGAACCGCCGGACGTCGTCGACAACTCCGGCGCCGGCCGCCTCGACATCGCCGCGCTCGCCGCCGCCGACCAGCTCACCGACCTCGCCGACCTCCTCGACGCCCCCAGCCTCGACGACCCGGCCGTCAAGGTCCGCGACCTGCTGCTGCCCGGCGTCGTCGCCGACGGCACCCTCGACGGCACCGTCAGGTTCCTCAACTACTCCTACGTGGTCTGGGGCATCTGGTACTCCCGCAGCCTCTTCGACCAGCACGGCTGGACCGTGCCCGCGACCTGGGACGACATGCTCGCCCTCTGCGAGGAGATCAAAGGCGCCGGGATCGCGCCCTGGACCTGGCAGGGCAAGTACCCCGAGTACATGATGGACCCGCTCCAGTCCCTCGCCGCCAAGGCCGGCGGCCTCGACCTCGTGTACGCGATCGACAACCTCGAACCCGACGCCTGGAAGCAGGACGGCGTCCTCGCCGCCGCCGACGCGATCCACCGGCTCGTCGCCGGCGGCCACCTCCTCGAAGGCTCCGAAGGGCTCTCCCACACCGAGGCCCAGAACGCCTGGTGCACCGGACAGGCCGCGTTCATCCCCTGCGGCTCCTGGATCGAGGGCGAGCAGCAGGGCGTCACCCCCGAGGGCTTCGACATGGCGATGGCCGCCGTCCCCGCCCTCACCGCCGCCGACGCCCTCCCCGACGGGGCCGTCCAAGGCTCCAGCAGCGAGTCCTTCCTCGTCCCCGCGCAGGCCCTCAACCCGCGTGGCGGCCTCGAATACCTCCGCTGCCTGTTCTCCGGCGAGGTCGCTCGCGGCTTCGCCGAGTCCGCCAAGGCCATGCCCGTCGTCAAGGGCGCCACCGACGGCCTCGAACTCTCCTCCGGCCTCGCCTCCGTCGCCGCGGCCCTGGAGACCGCCGGGGACAACGTCTTCGGCTACAAGTACCGCACCTGGTACCCCGAACTCGCCGTCGAAGTCGACACCGCCACCGGCGAACTCCTCGCCGGACGCGCCGACCCCGAGCAGTGGGCCGACCGCATCCAGGCCGCCGCCGACGCCGTCGCGGCCGACGACTCCATCGCCAAGTACGAGCGCTGAGCACGCAGGGGAGGCCCGAGCCATGCGACACGGCAAGTACCGGTTCCTGATCGGGGCGCTCGCGCCGCCCCTGCTCCTCTACGGCGTCTTCGTCGTATCGCCCTACGCCCAGGCGTTCTACCTCGCCCTCACCGACTGGAACGGCCTCTCCGCCGAGGCCGGCCTGGTCGGGCTCCAGAACTTCACCGACCTCTGGAGCGACCCGCTGTTCCTCGCCGCCCTGCGCAACAACGGATTCCTGCTCCTGGTCGTCCCCACCGCCACGATCACGCTCGCCCTGTTCTTCGCCGCCTGCCTCACCCTCGGCGGCGGCATGCGGCGGCGCGGACGCGGCGTCCGCGGCTCCGGCCTCTACCGCATCGTCTACTTCTTCCCCCAGCTCCTGTCCGTCGCCATCCTCGGCGTCCTCTTCCAGTTCGTCTACACCCCGGGCGACGGACTCCTCAACGGCCTCCTCGGCGCGGTCGGCCTCGACGGGCTCCAGCGGTCCTGGCTCGCCGACCCCGCCACCGCGCTGCCCGCCGTCACCGCCGTCATGATCTGGTCCGCCGTCGGCTTCTACGTCGTCCTCTTCACCGCCGCCATGGAATCGGTGCCCGCCGACGTCGTCGAGGCCGCCACCCTCGACGGCGCCGGCAGGTTCACCGTGTTCCGCCGCATCACCCTCCCGCTGGTGTGGGACAGCGTCCAGACCGCCTACGTCTACCTCGGCATCCTCGCCCTCGACGGGTTCGCGCTGGTCCAGATCATGTCCGTCGGCCCCGGCGGGCCCGACAACGCCACCGAGGTCATCGGCCTCACCCTCTACCGCGCCGCGTTCACCTACGGCGAGTTCGGATACGCCTCCGCCATGGGCGTCACGCTCTTCTTCATCACCCTGACCCTCACCGCGCTCGCCCTGCGCGCCACCAAGAGAGAACGGGTGGAACTCGCATGAACCCCGGCCGCTGGACACCCCGCATCGGCGACGGCGCTCTCCACCTCGCGCTCATCGTCTGGGCCGCCCTCGTCACCCTCCCGCTCGCCTGGGCCGTCCTCTCCTCCCTCAAGACCGACGCCGAGATCTTCGCCAGCCCCTGGTCGCTCCCCGCCTCGCCCCAGTGGGACAACTGGGCCCGCGCCTGGCAGGAGGCGAACATCGGGAAGTACCTGCTCAACACCCTCATCGTCGTCGGCGGCGCGCTCGCCCTCGTCATGCTCCTCGGCGCGCTCACCGCCTACTGCCTCGCCCGCTACGACTTCCCCGGCAACCGCCTCGTCTACCACCTGCTCGTCGCCGGGATGCTCTTCCCCGTCTTCCTCGCCCTCGTCCCGCTGTTCTTCGTCGTCGACCAGCTCGGCCTCCTCGGCACCTACCACGGGCTCATCCTCGTGTACGCCGCCTACGCCCTGCCCTTCACCGTGTTCTTCCTCCACGCGTTCTTCCGCGGCCTCCCGACGGCCACCGCCGAGGCCGCGTTCATCGACGGCTGCTCCCACACCGGCGTCTTCTTCCGCGTCATGCTCCCCATGGCCCGCCCCGGCATGGTCAGCGTCGGCATCTTCAACTTCCTCGGCCTGTGGAACCAGTACCTGCTGCCCCTCGTCCTCAACCCCGACCCCGACCGCTACGTCCTCGCGCAGGGCCTCGCCGCCCTCGCCGTCAGCCAGGGCTACCGCAGCGACTTCTCCGGCCTCTTCGCCGGACTCGTCATCGCGATCCTCCCGGTCCTGCTGGCCTACGTCCTGTTCCAACGGCAGATCCGCTCCGGCCTCACCGCCGGCGCGGTCCGCTGACCGATCCCCGTCCATCCGAACAGAGTTCAACCGGAAAGGGAGCTCACCATGGCAACCACCCGCACCACCCGCCGCACCGCCGGCGTCGCCGCCGCGGTCCTCGCGGTCGCGGCGGCCGCCGCGGTCACCACCGCGGTCGACCGCACCGCCGACGCCGCCGAGACCGCCGCCTGCGACGGCGTCCTCTTCGACGACTTCGCCTACGACTCGTCGTCCGACCCCGACATCGCCGCCCGCGGCTGGACCGTCCGCACCAACGCCGGCGGACCCGGCGTCCCCGGCGCCGCCTGGCCCGCGAGCAACGTCTCGTTCCCCACCGTGGACGGCGCCAAGTCGCTCCAGCTCCGCGCCGCCACCGACGGCACCGGCGGCGGCACCAGCCACGCCGAGCTCTTCCACCAGCAGAAGTTCTTCGAAGGCACCTACGCCGCCCGCGTCAAGTTCGCCGACACCCCCGTCAGCGGCACCGACGGCGACCACCTCGTCGAGACGTTCTTCACCATCACGCCGCTCGACGCGCCGCTCGACCCCGACTACGGCGAGATCGACTTCGAGTACCTCCCCAACGGCGGCTGGGGCGAGACCGGCCCGATCTTCTACCAGACCACCTGGGAGACCTATCAGGCCGAACCCTGGATCGCCGACAACACCCACACCTCCCAGCGCCAGAGCTTCGCCGGCTGGCACGACCTCGTCTTCACCGTCTCCGGCGGCCACGTCAAGTACTACGTGGACGGCGCGCTCGTCGCCGACCACTCCGGGAAGTACTACCCGGAGACCCCCATGTCCATCAACTTCAACCTCTGGTTCATCGACACCGCCGCCCACGCCGGCGGCACCAGCGTCTACCAGCAGCAGGTCGACTACGTCATGCACACCGCCGGCGAGGTCCTCACCCCCGCCGAGGCCACCGCCCGCGTCAACGGCTACCGCGCCGACGGCGTCGAGCACACCGACACCGTGGGCAGCGGCGGCGGCGAATGCCCCACCGAACCGCCCACCACCGACGACCCCACCGACCCGACCGACCCGCCGACCGGCGGCGCCGACTGCGCCACCGCCCCCGACTGGGCCTTCGGATCGGTCTACACCGCAGGGAACACCGTCGTCCACGAACGCAGCGCCAACGGCAACCCGAGCGGCCCCAAGTCCGGCGACGGCGAGCACCTGTGGCGCGCCAACTGGTGGACCCAGGGCTCCGAGCCGGGCTGGACGCCGCAGTGGACCGACCTCGGGGCATGCTGATCACATGAGCGAGCTGGTACTCGGCCTCGACGTCGGGGGGACCTCCTCCCGCGCGATCGCGACCACCCTCGACGGCGAGATCGTCGGCAGAGGCGACGCCGGCGGCGGCAACCCGCTGGCCGTCCCGCCCGACCTCGCCGCCGCCGAGGTCGCCCGCGCCCTGCACGGCGCCCTGGCCGGTACCGACCCCGCCCGCATCGCCGCCGCCGTCCTCGGCCTCGCCGGAGTCAGCGGCTTCGACCAGCCCGAGACGGCGGCGGCGTTCCAGCGCGTCTGGAACGCCGCCGGCCTCCGCTGCCCCGTCCGCGCCGTCGGCGACGCCCAGGTCGCCTTCGCCTCCGGCACCGACGAACCCCTCGGCACCGTCCTCATCGCCGGCACCGGCGCCGCGGCCGCCCGCATCGACGGCGACCGCATCACCCGCGTCGGCGACGGCCTCGGCTGGCTCCTCGGCGACCGGGGCTCAGGCTTCTGGATCGGCCGCAAGGCGGCGGCCGACACCGCCCTGAGACTCCAGGCGGGCCTGCCGCCAACGCTGCTCACCGAACTCGTGGCGAGGGCGGTCCTCGACGCCGACGGCATCGAGAACGCAACGCCTGCAACCGAAGCGCGGCAATGCAATTCCTCCACTCGACCGGAACCCGCGCCGACCGGTCCAGCAGCCGAGGCGGTCGGCAGCGGTTCCAGCGCCTCGACAGCGCTCGCTGATGCGAGCCGCACGGCCGGAGCGACCGGCGATGATCTTTCAGAGCGCGCCTCCGCATCCGACTCGTTCGTCATCGCCGTCCACCGCCGCCCGCCCCGCAGCCTCGACCGCCTCGCGCCCATCGTCACCGAGGCCGCGCTGGCAGGCGATGCGCTCGCCGCGGCGATCCTCGACGAGGCCGCCGCACACCTCGCGGCCGCCGTCGCCGCGGTCCGCGAACCGCACGAGCGCACGCCGATCGTGCTGTCGGGCAGCGTGCTCCGCGGCGCCGCCCCCGTCCGCGACTCGGTGCGCGTCCGCCTCGCCGCCGCCTGGCCCGACGCCCCGGTCACCGAGGCCGGCCCGGCCGAACTCGGGGCCGCGAAACTCGCCGCGCTCTCCCTCCGGTCCCCGTGAGTCGAGCGGCCGCCGTCCGCCTGCGCACCGCGCCTCACCGATCTTGTACAGTCCCAGTTCATCTCGATGATCGGAGAACGGCATGCGCGCCATCGTGCTCGGCGGGACCGGTGCCGTCGGCGGTGCGACCGCGATGCGCCTGGCGGCGGCCGGGTGGCAGGTCGACGTGACCGGGCGCGACCCGTCCCTGATGCCGCAAGCGCTCTCGAGTGCCGGAGCCCGGTTCCATCGACTCGACCGCGGCGACGCCCGCGGTGTCGAGGCCCTCGT
Source organism: Glycomyces endophyticus (assembly GCF_039531525.1). NCBI lineage: Bacteria > Bacillati > Actinomycetota > Actinomycetes > Glycomycetales > Glycomycetaceae > Glycomyces > Glycomyces endophyticus. The sequence continues at coordinate 115,513 of NZ_BAAAQF010000010.1, read as the reverse complement.
CGGCGACGGGGCCGACCTCGTCGTCGACCTGCTCGCCTACCGGGCCGAAGACGTGCGCGCGCTCCTGCCGGCCATGTCGGCCGTGCGGGGCACCGTGCTGGTCTCGGGCCGGGCCGTGTACGTCGACGACGCCGGCAGGCACCTCAACGGCGACGAGCCGCCGCAGTTCTCCGGCCCCCTCACCGAGGCGTCGCCGACCCTGCCGCCGGCCCCGGACGGCACGGACCCGTTCACCCGCGAGGGCTACGGCCCCTGCAAGGCCGCGGCCGAGGCCGTGGCACTCGATTCGGGGCTTCCGGTCACCGTGGTCAGGCCCTCGAAGGTCCACGGCCCCTGGGCCCGCAACGCCCGCACGAAGGGCATTGTCGAGCGGATGCGGGCCGGGGCCGACCGCATCGCGCTCGCGCGGGCGGACACCGTCGACCACCTCACCGCCGCCCGGAACGCCGCCGCCCTCATCGCCGCCGTCGCCGAGCGGCCGGGCCGGCGCATCCTCAACGCGGCCGATCCGGACACTCCCTCGGCGCACGAGATCGTGCGCGCCATCGCCGCCGAACTCTCCTGGCCCGGCACGATCGAGATCGTCCCCGATGACGACGAGTCCGGCCGGCACCCGTGGCAGACCCCGATGGTGCTCGACACGACCGCTGCCCGCGAACTCGGATACGAGCCGGCCGGCACCGGGATCGACCTCATCGCCGAGGAGGTCCGGTGGGTCCGCTCCGGCGAGCCGGCCTGACCCCGCACCGAGCGCTGTCCGTCGACGCGCTCACCTGACTGCCCTTCTCCCGCCTAGGGCCTGCTTCCGCTCTGCGAGCGAACGAGCGAACGAGCGGACTCGGACACCGTCGCTCCCGAACGCACAGGACGGGCCCTACACGACTCCGTTCTCGTAGGCCCACACCACGGTCTGCACCCGGTCGCGGGCGCCGATCTTCGCCATCGCGCGGCTCAGGTGCGACTTCACGGTGCTGGCCTCCACGAACAGCTCCTTGCCGATCTCCGCGTTCGACATGCCGCGCGCCAGCAGCAGCACGATCTCCGTCTCCCGGGCCGTGAGCAGCTGCGCCGCAGCGGGATCGGCCGCGACCCGCCTGCGCCGGGCGAACTCGGCGATGACGCTGCGGGTCACCGCCTGGTCCACCAGGCCCTGGCCGGCGGCGAGCCTGCGGACGGCGTCGACCAGTTCCTCCGGCTCGCAGTCCTTCATGAGGAACCCGCTCGCGCCCGCTTCGAGCGCGCCGAACACGTACTCGTCGAGTCCGAAGGTGGTCACGATGAGGATCGCGGGCGACTCGCCCTCGCGATCGGCCGCGATCCGCCGGGTCGCCTCGATGCCGTCGCCCCCGGGCATGCGCACGTCCATGCAGATCACGTCGGGCGCGAACTGCGCCGCCGCGGTCACCGCGGACCGGCCGTTCGACGCCTCGGCCACGACCTCGACGTCGCCGGCGTCCTCCAGCAGCACGCGGAAGCCCGCACGGACCACCGCCTGGTCGTCGACGAGCAGCACCTTGATCATCGTTCTCCCGTCCCGCTTGCGATTCCACTGCGCACTCCGCCGTCCGCCCCGCCGCCCGGCGGCCCGCCGGGCCGCTCCCGGTCGGCCTCGCGCACCGGCAGGCGCAGCCGCACCCGCCAGCCGCCGTCCACTGTGGGTCCGGCCTCGAAGTCCGCCCCGACGAGGTCGGCGCGTTCGCGCATGCCCACCAGGCCGGTCCCGCCGTGCTCCGCGTCCGCGGGCTCGCGGCGCGGTCTGCCGTTGACGGCGTCCAGGTCCACATGGTGCGGCTCGTAGACCAGCCGCAGCCGCACCGCCGCACCGGGCGCGTGCTGCCGGGCGTTCGTGAGCGCCTGCTGGGCGATCCGGTACAGCGAGATGTCCGCGATCGGCGGCAGCACCAGCGGCTCGCCCTCGCGCTCGAACCTGACGTCGTCGCCGAGCCGCCGCGACTCCTCCACGAGGGCTTCGAGCGCCGACAGGCCCGGCACCGGCGCGGTGCCCTCGCCGGCGCCGCCGCGCTCGCGCAGCAGGCCCACCACCTGCCGCAGGTTCGCCAGGGTCTCCTTGCCCTGCGAGCGGATCCACGCCGCGCCCTCCCGGGCCGCGTCCGGGTCGCGGTCGATGAGACGCTCCACCGCCGCGGCCTGGACCACCATGCCCGACAGGTGGTGCGCGGCCACGTCGTGGAGCTCGCGGGCGATGCGGGTCCGCTCGGAGCGGACGGCGGACTCCTCCCGCTCGCGCGCGGCCCGCAGCACCGCCTCGGCCCGCTCGCGGGCCATCGCCCGGTTGCGCCGCCGCGTCGCCACATAGGCCCCGATGACCGAGGCCCCGGCGTACAGCATCGCGCTCGACGCGAACTGGTTCGCCACCGTCGCGGCCGCGCCGGGCTCGCCCCACGTGGCCGCGGTCGACACCGCCGTCTCCAGGACCACCGCCACCGCGCCGATCGCCACGGCGAAGCGGGCGGTGGCGAGGCCGCCGACCGTGTACGCCGCGATCGCCGGACCGAAGCCCTGGGCCATGATCTGCGGGGCGATCGCGATGATCGGCAGTTGCAGCGCGATCATCGCGCCGAGGCACCAGCCCGGCCGCACCCGGCGCGCGCACAACAGGAGCGACTGCGCGGTGGCGAGCGCGCCCATGGTCCAGACCTCGCCGGCGGTCACCCGCAGCGACGGGTCGGCCGGGGCGAGCCGCGCCATGACCTCGAACGACCCGAGCGTCACCGCCGCCACCAGCACGGCGAACAGGGCGTCCCTGGAGAACGGCCCCGCGGCCCCGACCCGGGAGAGCGCGCGGTCGAGGCGCTCGCCCGGGGTGGGCCTGCGGCGGGCCTTGGCGGACGCGGTCATGCGGACCCTCCTGTCGTCGGGCGGTCAGTAGCTGATGTTCGGCGAGAGCAGGTGGAACTCGATCGCGAAGTCCGCGACCGCGGCGAGGGCCAGGAACACGACCACCGTACCGGTGACGGCCCTCCAGCCCGCCTTGCGGCGGATCTCGCCCACGAACCGCACGACCGCCGGGATCAGGCCGAGGGCCGCGATCAGCTGGACGACCTGCACGGTGCGGATGAGCGCGGCCGAGGGTTCCTGGAGCGACATCGCCATGACGACGATCGCGACCCAGCCGGCGATCGCCAGGACCGCGCAGGCGGCGCCCACGCGCACGAGCGCGCGCGACACGCGGCCTTCGCGGCCGGGACCGGGACGGCGCCGGAGCCTCCGGTAGACCGCGCCGGCGGGCCAGGCGAGCAGGGCGAGCAGGAGCACCGCGACCGCGGCGGCCAGCAGCGGCGCGCTCAGTTCGCGTTCGACGTCCAAGGGCAGCAGGGTGAACGCCGCGTCGTGGACGATGCCGGTGACCTCGCCGTCCTCGGTGCGGACCGCGATGGTGCGGTCGCCGCCGACCTCCCTCCAGACGCCGCCGCCGACGGGTTCGAAGACGCCCGGCTCCTGGGTGCCGGGGTCGGCCGCGAAGTACAGGCGGCCGTCGTCGAGCGCGGTGACCTCGGTCGTGTTGAAGACGCCGAGCGCCGACAGGAACGTGGACTCCGAGCCGCGCGAGGAGTAGTAGGTCCCCGCGACGTCGTCCGCGCTCCAGCCCTCGGCGACAGCGGCCTCGGTCTCGCCGGGGAAGTACCGGTCGGCGAACCCGGCCATGAGGTCGGCGCGCAGGCCGAGGGTCTCGGTTCCGGCGGTGCCGGAGCTGTTGAAGGACACGAAGATCCCGGCCCCGTCGTCGGGGTAGAGGTTCAGGTGCGAGTGGAACCAGTTGGTGTCGCCGCCGTGGCCGACGACGCGGTGCCCGTTTTGGTCCTCCTGGAACCAGCCGAGCGTCATCCGCTGCGCCCCGGCGAACTCGGCGAGGCTGCCGCCGTCGAGGGCGGGGGAGTACATCTGCTCGCGGGTCGCGGCGTCGAGCAGCTCGACCCCGTCGGGGCGGGCGCCCAGCTGCGCGAGCATGAACTGCGCCATGTCGTCGGCGGTCGCGGAGAGCGCGCCGGCGGGCGGGGTGCCCACGTGCTCGAAGGGCTGCGCCGGGCCGTCGGCGCTCGCGTACCCGTTCGACATGCGGTCGGCGAGGTCCGCGGGGAGGGGCTGCTCGAACGAGGAGGAGTCCATGCCGAGCGGCTGGAGGAGTTCGACCGCGATGTACTCCTCGAACGGCACGCCGGCGACCCGCTCCACGATGTACCCGGCGAGCGCGTTGCCGTAGTTGGAGTACGAGGGCGTGGTGCCGGGCCGGAAGACCTGCTCGGGCGGGTCGGTCGCGAGCGCCTCGCGGAGGTGCGCCCCGGTGCCCTCGAAGGCGATGAGCCCGGAGACGCGCTCTTCGAACCCGCCGGTGTGGGTGAGCAGGTGCCGCAGGGTCAGATCTTCGTCGAACTCACGTGGTATGTCGAAGTCGAGGTACTCGCTGACGTCGGCGTCGAGGTCCACCAGGCCCTGCTCGACGAGCTGCATGACGGCGGTGGCGGTGAACACCTTCGACACCGACCCGGGTCGGAACAGCGTCTCGGCGGGGTCGACCTCGACCCCGCCGTCGACGTCGGCGAAGCCGAAGCCGCGGGTGGTGAGGACCTGCCCGTCGCCGACGACGGCCACGGTCGCGCCGGCGATGCCGGCCTCTTCCAGCATCTCGGGCACGGTCGCGTCGAGCCAGGCGTCGACGTTCGCGGCGGTGAACTCTTCTGGCGCCGCGGGGGTCTCGGGTTCGGGGAGGTCCGGGTCTCCGGTGCCGCAGGCGGTCGCGAGGACCGCGACCGCGGCGAGCGCGGCCGCCGTCCTGCCGGTGCGGCTCCAGGCGGAGTGTCGGGCGGTCATGTCGTCTCCAGTGGGTGCGGCGGTCCGGTGCGGACCGAATCGGTCGGACCACACCATCGTGTCCGCGCGGAGGCGTTCCCGACTGCTGCCGCGAGGCGGAAATCGAGTTGCGACCTTTGGGAGAGGCCCCCGCCACGACATTCATATCAATGGATGTATTGACTCGAACCGCTCACTTGGTTACCGTGAACATCACCTGGTGGCCGCCATGTATGTCCTGACCCGACCCTCACCGGAGTTCCCATGCGCAGCTCACCCCTCAACCGCCGCCTCCTGTTCCAGGCCGCGGGCGCGGCCGCCGTCGCCGCCGCCGTCTCCCCGTTCGGGGCCGCCGCCCCGGCCGCGGCGAGCCCCGGCGTCCTCTACTCCAACGCGCTCATCCAGCAGCGCGCCGACCCGTTCATCGTGCGCCACAGCGACGGCTACTACTACTTCACCGCGAGCGTCCCGGCCTACGACCGGATCGTCATGCGCCGCGCCACCACGGTCCAGGGCCTCGCCACCGCGCAGGAGGTCACGGTGTGGCAGAAGCACTCCAGCGGCCCGATGAGCGCCCACATCTGGGCGCCGGAACTGCACTACATCAGCGGGAAGTGGTACGTCTACTTCGCGGCCGGCCGCGCCGACGACGTCTGGGCCATCCGCATGTACGCCCTGGAGAACGCCAGTGCGAACCCGCTCGCCGGGACCTGGACCGAGCGCGGCCAGATCACCACCCCGCGCGACTCCTTCTCCCTGGACGCCACCACCTTCACCAACGGCTCCACCCGCTACCTCTGCTGGGCCCAGAGCGACCCCGAACTCGGCAGCGGCACCAGCCTCTACCTCGCCGCGATGGCGAGCCCGTGGGCGATCACCGGCACCCCGGTCCGCATCAGCAAGCCCACCAACTCGTGGGAGACCATCGGCCACAACGTGAACGAGGGCGCCGCCGTCATCAAGCGCAACGGCCGCGTCTTCATGACGTTCTCCGCCAGCGCCACCGACGCGAACTACGCCATGGGCCTCCTCACCGCGTCCGAGAGCGCCAACCTGCTCAGCGCCTCCTCGTGGACCAAGAGCGCCCAGCCGGTGCTGCGCAGCAGCGACGCCACCGGCCAGTTCGGGCCCGGCCACAACTCGTTCACCGTCTCCGAGGACGGCCAGAGCGACCTCCTCGTCTACCACGCGCGGCCCTACAAGAACATCAGCGGCGACCCGCTCTACGACCCCAACCGCCACACCAGGGTCCAGAAGTTCTACTGGAAGGCCGACGGCACGCCCGACTTCGGGATCCCCGTGGCCGACGGCGCCACCCCGTACCGCCTCGCCGCGCACGGCTCGACCACGGTGTTCCTCAACCACTACGACTTCCGGGTGCGCGCCAACGCGACGCCCGCGATGCTCGCCGACTCGCAGTTCCGGATCGTCACGGGCCTGTCCGGCTCCGGCACGGTCTCGCTCGAGTCGGCGAACTTCCCCGGCCGCTTCCTGCGGCACAAGAACTACGAGCTGTGGGTCGAGGCGAACGACGGCACCGCGCAGTTCCGCCAGGACGCCAGCTTCCACCGCCGCGCGGGCCTGGCCGACGCCGCCGCCGTCTCGTTCGAGTCCGCGAACTTCGCCGGCCGCTACCTGCGCAACGCGAGCGGCCTGGTCAACCTGCTCACCGTCGCCTCCGACGCCGAGCGCGCCGCGGCGACGTTCCGCCTCGAGTAGCCCTGCGCGGCCGCGGCCCCTCGGCCGCGGCCGCCCGTGGTTTGGCCCGCGCCGGTCCGGGGCACCAGGGGTGCGACACGCGGCGGCCCGGCCGGGCCGCCCCGGGCCGACCTCGGATTGGAGCAGGGACCATGAGCGGACGGACCTTCGAGTGGAGCAACGGCGCCGTCGAGTACGAGCTGCGCTGCGACCGGTGCGGTGACGCCTTCCGCTGCGGCGACGACTCGTTCTACAGCTGGCCGGTACTGTGCGCGGCCGCCGAAGCCGAGGGCTGGACCACCAGTCCCGACCTCGACGGTGAGCACGAGTGCACGGGCTGCGCCGCGGCCTCGGCGCGATGGGAGCTCGTCGCGGCGATGGCCGCCTGAGGGCGCACGACGAATCACGAAGGGGCACCGCCGGACCGGCGGTGCCCCTTCGCGTCGAGCGCTAGCGGTTCATCAGGGCGAAGACGCCCCAGCCGAGGTACTCGCGCTGGTAGCGGACGTGCGTGACGGGCGCCGTGTCGAGTTCGGCGCGCATCTGCGCGGCGAGCTCGTCATCGGGGTTGGCGTCGAGCCACTGCCTGACGTTGAGCCACTGGGCCGCGGCGTAGCGGTCCCAGCTGTCCTGGTCGGCCAGGACCATCTCGACGACGTCGCAGCCGAGCGCGCCGAACCGCTCCAGCAGCTCGGGAAGGGCGAGCAGCTCGTCCTTCGCCGACATGTGGCAGCCCTCGACGGTCGCCCGGTCGGGCGGGTCGAGCCGCCAGTACGGCTCGCCGACGAGCATCATCCCGCCGGGGGCGAGGCTGCGGCGCAGCAGTTCGACGGTGCCCGCGACGCCGCCGCCGATCCAGGTGGCGCCGATGCACGACGCGATGCCGACCGGCCGGTCGGCGACGTGCGCGGAGGCGTCGCCGTGGACGAACGCGACCCGGTCGCCGACGCCGAGTTCGTCGGCGCGCTCGCGGGCGGCGGCGATGAAGACCGTGCTGATGTCGACGCCGGTGCCGGTCGTGCCGTGGTCGCGCGCCCAGGTGGACAGCAACTCGCCCTTGCCGCAGGCGAGGTCGAGCACGGCCGTCCCCGGGACGGGGCGCACGGCCCGGCCGAGGACCGCCAGTTTCTCGGGCGTGAACGGGTTGAGCAGGCGGTGGCTGCTCTCGCGGATGGTGAAGCTACGTGGGAGATCCACTGTGGTTGGTCGTCCTTCTCTTGGAAGTGGTGTGAACGGCTGCGAGTCGCGACCGGTGGGCACCGGTCGCGAGGGCCTGGACGACCATCGAATGCACCTGCTTCTGTGTTCGGGGCGTGCGGAACCCCGAGAAACTACGCCGCCATAGCGCACGTGTCCAGCGGTTTTCCGGGCCTCATCGGTAGTGGTCGAGGATCTGCCGGGCGAGCTCCCGCACGCGGGCCACCGCCTCCGGCGGGCCCAGAACCGTGGCAGTGTCGCCGAACGCCAGGAGCTGGCGCACGTCCTCCAGCACGCGGCACCGCAGCACCGCCGGCCGCCAGCCGTCCTCCTCGGCCTCCCCGATCGTCAGGCGCGAGCCGAGGAGCCGCCGCGCCCGCCCCACCTGGTACTCCTGGAACCGAAGGCGCACTTCGAGGTCCCCCGCGGACTCCCACCCCGACGTCAGCTCGGCGGCGACTGCGGCGAGACGCGCGCCGGGGCGCAGCCGCCTGGCGGCGCGCAGCGGCTCCCACCGCGCGATCCGCTGGAGGTTGAGCAGCGCCGGCTCCCCCTCCTCGTCGGCGACGAGGTACCAGCGGCCGCCCTTCGCCAAGAGCCCGTACGGGTCCACGGTCCGCCACCGGGCCGCCTCGCCCTCGCGCTCGTACCGCACCCGGAGCCGCACGCCGCGGCGCAGGTCGCCGACGAGCGCGGCGGGGGAGGTGCCCGCGGGCTCGGGACCGAACCAGGGCCGGTTGTCGCTGACGACGAGGTCGCCGACCGCGATCAGGTCGTCGGGCGGCCCCGACCCGGACACCTTCCGCAAGGCCCGGCCGCTCACCTCCGCGACGCCCAGCCGCCGCCGCTGGTCGCCGTCGAGTCCGGTCAGCGCCAGGTGCTCCCGCTCGCCCGGGGTCAGGCGGGCGGTGTCGAGCCCGCCGCCGGGGAGCATCGAGACGCCGCCGTACCGGCCGCGGCGCATGAGCACCGGGAACCCGGCGTCCTGGAGCCAGCGCAGGTCCCGCATCACCGTGCGGTCCGACACGCCGGTCTCGGCCGCCAGCGCCGCGACCGTGGTCTCCGGCCGGGTCTGCAGGGCCAGGAGCAGGGAGAAGAACCTGTCGGGAGTCACCGGGCCATTCTTCCAGAGAACCTGACGGATTCCGTCAGGTTCTCCGCCTACGGTGGCGGTCCCGACGGAAAAGGAGGGCGCCATGCCCAAGCCGAACATCTTCATCGTCTACGTCTCCGACGCACCCGCGGCGGCCCGCTTCTACGGCGACCTGTTCGACATGACACCGGTCTTCGAGACCCCGGGCTACATCGCCTTCGACCTCGCCCCCGGCATCAGCCTCTCGCTGTGGGGCCGCGCGAGCGTCGACCTGGCCGCGAACCCGGTGCGCACCAGTGAACTCTGCGTCGCCGAGCCGGGCGGGTCCGATGCGATCGACGCCCTCTTCGAGGCCTGGAAGGCCAAGGGCGTCACCATCGTCGACGAGCCGCGCGACGAGGTCTTCGGCCGCACCTTCGTGGCCGCCGACCCCGACGGCAACCTCATCCGGGTCGCCCCGGTCGACTAGCACCCCGCGGGCGGCGGCCCCGAGCCGCCGCCCGCGCTGCTCCGCACTCGACCGATCACGCTGCGTACCAAAGAGGACGGTGTCACACCCGGTTCCTAGACTTGCGCCCGTGACCGCATCCGAGACCCCGCTCCCCGACGAGCGCCTCCTCGCCTTCCCCGACTCCTGGAACCGATTCGTGCAGCCGCGGCGCGGCAGCGACAGGCCGAGGCGGCTCAAACTCGACCCCGAGGCCGGCCGCGCGCTCCTCGCCGAGTTCGACGCCCGCGTGCGCGAGCGCCTCGACCACGAGGCCAACGCCGACCACCGCGAGGCGGGCCTGGCCTTCCTCGCCGGGAAGGCCGACCCCGAAGGCGCCGCCGCGGTCTGGGCCCTCGCGCGCCCCACCGCCACCGCCGACCCCTACGTCCGGCGCCCCCTCTTCGACCTGGCCGCCGCCGAGCACGGACTGCCGTTCGCCGCCGTCGCCCTCACCGAGTTCTTCCTCCTCGACATCGCCGCCGCCGACCGCGACGGCATGATCGGACTGAGCCCGCTGAGCCCCCAGAACCACCGCTGGGGCCGCCTCAACAACTCGACCGAGCTCGCCGCGATCCGCGCGCACCTCGCCGCCCTCCCCGACGCCGAGCACGCCGCCGTCATCGACGCCCTCGCCGCGCGCCGCACCGACCCGCTCCGCCGGCTCGGCGCGAGCCTCCTCGTCCCGCACGAGACCGACTGGCTTGACCAGGTCTGCGCCGAACTCACGACGCTGCAACCGGACGCCACCATGTCCAACCTGCTCCTCGGCGTCATCACCACCGGTCAGCAGCTCCAGAGCCTTGACTACAGCGGCGTGTACCTCTACTGGTTCCAGACCTCCGGGCTCGCCGACCTCGTCCACCGGCTCGGCGCCGACGCCGTGCCCGTCCTCGACTCCATGTTCACCAGGTGGGCCGACACCGACGACCGCAAGGTCCTCTACCGGGCGCTGGCCGCGATCCCCTCCGACGCCGCGTTCGACCGCATCCTCGACGGCCTCGACGACCCGGTCGCGATGGGCTTCGCCATGGAGGCCGCCGCCCGGTTCCCGCAGCGCGCCCTCCGCGCCGTCGCCGCGCGCCTCCCCGGCGCCGAGCCCGCGGTCCGCAGGCGGCTCACGACGATCCTCTACGGCGACCCGGTCGTCCTCGGCGCGGCCCTGGACCGCCAGAGCGACGCCGTCCGCGACGCCGTCACCGCCGCGACCTCCGTTCCCGGCCGGCTCGCCGCCGCCCCCGCCGAGACGCTCCCGGCCCTGCTCACGGCCCCGCCGTGGCAGGCCGCCCGCACCGACGCCGCACCCGTCGTCCTCAAGGGACTCGTGCCGCCCGCGATCGACCGGGTCGCCTGGGCCGACGGCGAACGCGAGGAGTGGGCCGCGACCCCGGTCCACGGCGACGACCGCGACTGGACCGAGGACGTGAAGCAGTTCGCCACGTTCGCCCCGCACTACCAGGCCCGCATCATCGCGCTCGCTCCGATCGAGCTGTCGGCCCCCCTCCTGGCCGACTGGGAGCCGGGCGTGCGCTACCTCGCCGCGGACCTCCTCCGGCGGCTCCTCGCCGCCCACGGGGACGCCGCCGCCGGCCTGGTGGCGGACTGCGCCGGGTCGGACGCCTCCCTGCGCGAGGTGCTCCTGCCCATCGCGAACCTCACCGCGGCCCGCCTCGCCGCCGACGCGCTCGCGCGCCTGAAGACCCTGCGCCCCTTGGCATTCGAGTGGCTCGACCGCCACGCCGCCGACGCCGCCGCGCTCCTGATCCCCGACGCGCTCGGCAAGACCAAGAAGCCCCGGGCCGCCGCCGAGGCCGCGCTGCGCTACCTCGCGGGCTGCGGCCGCGCCGACCTCGTGCGCCAGGCCGCCGTCCAGTACGGACCCGAAGCGGTCGCCGCCGTCGAGACCCTCGTCGACGTCGACCCGCTCGCGCCCGCCGGCGTCCCCGTCCCCGAGCCCGGCCCCTGGGTCGCCCCGCCCGCGCTCCCGCAGATCCTCCTGGCGGGCGGTGAACGCGCCCTTCCCGATTCGGTCGTCCGCACCGCCGCCACCGTGCTCGCCCTCGGCTCGCCCGAGTACGACTACCCCGGCGTCGCCGTCCTCGCCGAGACCTGCGACCGGGCCTCGCTCACCCGCTTCTCCCACGCCCTGTTCGAGCAGTGGCTCGTCGCCGGCGCGCCCTGGGACCAGTCGTGGGCCCTCACCCAGCTCATGCACTTCGGTGACGACGAGACCGTGCGCGCCCTGACCCCGCTCATCGGCCGCTGGCCGGGGGAGAACCAGCACCACCGGGCCGTCAAGGGCCTCAAGGTGCTCGGCGCGATCGGCTCCGAGGCCGCACTGCGCGCCATCCAGGGCATCGGCGAGAAGGCCAAGTTCGCCGCCATCAAACTCGAGGCCCGCGAGCAGATCACCGCGATCGCCGCGAACCTCGGCCTCTCCGCCGAGCAGCTCGCCGACCGCCTCGTGCCCGACTTCGGGCTCCGCGAGGCCTCCGCGCTCGTCCTCGACTACGGCCCCAGGAGCTTCAAGGTCGGCTTCGACGAGCAGCTCAAGCCCTTCGTCACCGACGGCGACGGCAAGCCCCGCAAATCCCTGCCCAAGCCCGCCGCGAAGGACGACCAGGAGCTCGCCGACGCCGCCTACAAGCGGTTCGCGAACCTCCGCAAGGAACTCCGCACCGTCGCCGCCGACCAGGTCAAGCGCCTCGAACGCGCCATGGTGACCGGACGGACCTGGACCCCGGCCGAGTTCGGGGAGCACTTCGCCGGGCACCCGCTGGTGTGGCACCTCGCCCGCCGCCTGGTGTGGACCGCCGACGGCGTCCCCTTCCGCCTCGCGGAGGACAGGAGCCGCACCGACGTCGAGGAGAACGCGCTCGCCGTCGCCGACGACGCCGTCATCCGCATCGCCCACCCCGTGCACCTCGGCGAAGAGGTCGCCGCATGGTCGGAGATCTTCGCCGACTACGAGATCGTGCAGCCCTTCCCGCAGCTCGGCCGCGAGACCGCGGCCTTCACCGACGAGGAGCTCGCCACCGGCCACGTGACCCGCTTCGAGCAGGCCCGCGTCACCGTCGGCGGCCTCCTCGGCCTGGTCAAGAAGGGCTGGGTCCGCGCCCCCGCACTCGACGCCGGCATCGAGAACGGCATGTGGTGCCCGCTGCCGGGCACCGGCTACCTCGTGCTCGACCTCGACCCGGGCATCTCCGCCGGCGACGTCCACGACATGTGGGTCCAGATCCTCGGCCAGGTCGTGATCGCCGACCGGGACATGGGCGGCTGGAGCCGCGCCCAGGCCACGCCCGGCCTCCAGGTCGGGGACCCGGTCGCCGCCTCCGAGGCCCTCACCGCGCTCGCCAAGGTCGTGGACGCCGGCGCGTAGGCACGTCGGAGGGCCCCTCCCGCAGCGGAGGGGCCCTCCGCCCCCGCTACCGGTTCGCCCGCTCGTTCCCGTTCAGGGCCGCCACGACCTGGTCGTAGTCGCCGCGGGCCTCGCCGTAGCGCAGGAACTTGACGCGCTCGACCTGGATCTCCTTCGCATCCGGCTGCGACTCGACGAGCCCCATGACCTCCGCGACGTACTCGTCGAGCGGCAGCGCGTGCGGGTCCTCCGAGTGCCCGGGCATGAGCTCGGTCCGCACCGACGGCGGCACCAGCTCCACGACCCGCACCGAGGTCCCCTCCAGTTGCAGCCGCAGCGACTCGCTGAGCATGTGGATCGCGGCCTTCGACGCGTTGTAGCTCGGTGTCGCGCGCAGCGGCGTGAACGCCAGACCCGAGGAGACGGTCATGATCGTCGCGTCCGGACGGGTCTGGAAGTGCTCGACGAACGCCCCGATGAGGCGGATCGGGCCGAGCACGTTCGTCGTGACCGTCGCCTCCGCCGACGCCAGGAAGCCCTCGGGCCGGCGCCAGTCCTCGGCGCGCATGATCCCGGCCATCGCGATGAGCGCGTTCAGGTCCGGGTGCCGATCCAGCACCTCCGCCGCGGCCGCCGCGATGCTCGCCGGATCGGCGGTGTCGATCCGCACCGTGTCGAGGCCGGGGTGCGCGGCGGCGATCCGCTCCAGCTCCGCCGTGCGCCGGCCCCCGACGATCACCTGGTTGCCCCGCTCCTGGAACGCCAGCGCGAGCGCCAGGCCGATGCCGCTCGTCGAACCCGGAATGAAGATCGTGTTCCCTGTAATGTCCATGCCCCGAGTCTGGGCGCTTTCGGCGCCGCCGTGCAGAGACCGCTTGTCGGGGGATCGCCGGTCCCTGGTTCGCGGCCCCCGCCGGGCCGATACTTGACGCATGGACCGCACCGCGCTCGCCGAGTTCCTCCGCCGCCGCCGAGAAGGGCTCCAGCCCGGCGACGTCGGGCTCCCTCCCGGGGCCCGCCGCCGCGCCCCCGGCCTGCGCCGCGAGGAGGTCGCCGCGCTCGCGGCCATGTCGACCGACTACTACACCCGCCTCGAGCAGCGGCGCGGCCCGCAGCCGAGCGTCCAGATGCTCGCCTCGCTCGCGCGCGCCCTGCGCCTGACCGACCAGGAGCGCGACTACCTGTTCCAGATGGCCGGGCACAACGCTCCGGCGCGCCTGTCCGACGCCGCCCACGTCGCCCCCGCGCTCCTGCGGGTCCTCGACCGCCTCGGCGACACGCCCGCGCTGATCCTCTCGAACCTCGGCGAGGCCCTCGTCCAGAACGACCTCGCGAAGGCCCTGTTCGGCGACCGCACCTCCTACACCGGGCTCGACCGCTACGACGCCTACCGCTGGTTCACGCGCCCCGGCGACCGCGAGCGGTACCCCGCCGACGACCGCGACCGCCAAGGCCGCGCGCTCGTGTCGGCCCTGCGCGTCGCCTACGGCGCCATGGGCCCGAAGTCCCGGGCAGGCGAGCTGGTGACCGCGCTGCAGCAGCGGTCGGCGGAGTTCGCGGATTTGTGGGAGCGGCACGAGGTCGCCAAGCGGTTCGCCGACCACAAGACCCTGATCCACCCCGAAGTCGGCCCCATCGAGCTCGACTGCCAGGTCCTGTTCACCGAGGACGAGTCGCAGGCCCTGCTCGTGCTCACCGCCGAGCCCCGCAGCGAGGCCGAAGAAAAGTTGCAGCTCCTCGCGGTCCTCGGCCCGGCCCGCACCGGCCCCTGAACGCAAAAAAAGAAGGGCCATCGGCACCTTCCCCTCATAAGATAGCAGGGCGGCCCGACCGGCTCGCGGCCGGGGGCCGCCCTGCTATCTAACACCAGGTCAGCGGCCTGCGCACTAGCCGAGCACGTCCAGGACCCACGTGATCCCGAAGCGGTCCCGCACCATCCCGTATGCCGCGGCCCACGCCGAGGGCCCGAACGGCTGGACCACGGTCCCGCCCTCCGCGAGCCCCGCCCACAGGCCCGCCAGCTCCTCGGCACCGGTGCCGCGCACCGAGACGAAGAACGGGTCCTCGCCGCGGCTCCACGGCCGCGCCGCCGGCGCGTCGTAGGCCATCACCCGGAACCCGTTCGGGGCCGCGACCTGGCCCCACACCACCAGACCGGCCTCGGCCGGGTCCGTGGACCCCATCTCGCCGTACGTTGTGACGGCCAGCTCGCCGCCGAAGACCGACCGGTAGAACTCCAGCGCCTCCCGGGCCTCGCCGCGGAAGTTCAAGTGGGGAGTGACGTGCACGCTCATGACCGCTCCTTCGCTCGCCCGGGCGCCGCTCGCCCGGTGCCGCACCAGCGTGATCCGCATTCAGGACAGCTACCGTCCGCTCCTCCTGGCAGGATCGGGGCCATGACCGGAACCTCGTCGCGGACCCTGCGCCTGCTCTCGCTCCTCCAGACCCGCCCCGACTGGACCGGCCCGCAGCTCGCCGAGCGGCTCGACGCCAGCGAGCGCACCGTCCGCCGCGACGTCGACCGCCTGCGCGACCTCGGCTACCGCATCACCGCGGTCCGCGGCCCCCACGGCGGCTACCGGCTCGAACCCGGCTCGGCCCTCCCGCCGCTGCTGTTCGACGACGAGCAGGCCGTCGCCCTCGCCGTCGCCCTCCGCACCGCCACCGGCACCGGCATGGAGGACGCCGCGGCCCTCGCGCTCGCCGCCGTCCGGCAGGTCCTGCCCCCGCGGCTGCGCCGCCGCGTCGACGCCGTCCAGGTCGCCGCCGTGCCTCGCGGCCCCCGCCCCGCGCCGATCGACACCGAGGTCCTGCTCGCGCTCGCCGCCGCCGTGCGCGACCGCGAGGAGCTCCGCTTCGACCACCAGGGCGCCCGCCGCCGCGTCCACCCCCACCACCTCGTCACCTGGAACGACCGCTGGTACCTCGTCGCCTGGGACCTCGACCGCGACGACTGGCGCGTCTTCCGCGTCGACCGCATCGCGCCCCGCACCCCCGCCGGCCCGCGCTTCACCCCCCGCGAGCTGCCCGGCGGCGACGTCACCGCCTTCGTGCGCGCCCGCTTCCGCGGCGGCGAGCACCCCGAGTGGCCCTGCCGCGGCGACGCGGTGCTCCTGCGCTCCGCCGACGCCGTCGCGCCCTTCCTCGACGGCGCCTTCGACGGCGTCGACCACGTCGAGGCCCTCGGTCCCGGGCGCTGCCGGGTCGCGCTCGGCTCCTGGTCCTGGCCCGCCCTCGCCGCGTCCTTCGGCCGCTTCGACGCCGGCATCGAGTCCGCCCGGCCGCCCGAGCTGGCCCGCGCCTTCGCCCGCCTCGCGACCCGCTTCGCCGCGGCGTCCTTGTGACCGAACGCATCACGAATCGTCTCGTTGATCCGCATTCGCCTTGATACCGTGGCCGCAAGTCTCGCAAAGGAGCTGTTCACATGGCACGAGCCGTTCGCACGACCCGCACCATCGCCGCGCTCGCACTCGCATTCGGCACCGCGCTGGCGCTCTCCGCCTGCGGCGAAGGGGAACTGCCCATCGACCCGCCCACGTTGCCCGACCTCGAGGAGTCGCTGAGCGACCTCGCCCCCGACTTCCCCACCGACCTCGCCGGCGACCTCAAGGAGATCGCCCCCGACGTCACCGCGACGGAGATCGTGGACGGCGCGCGGGACCTCTGCCAGTCCGCCGCCGAAGGCGCCGACGAGGAGCAGCTGGCCCGCGACGCCGCCTCGCTCTTCGGCGTCGAGGAGGCCGAGGGCCCCACGATCGTCGAGACCGTCCAGCCGTACTGCGACGTCGTCAACGGCTGACCCCGTCCGTCCGAGAAGGCTCGAAACGACGCAATAGCAACTCTGGCATCGAAGCTCCGCACTGTCCAATCAGTGCGGAGCTTCTGCGCGTTTCCACCGTGCGGGGTGTAGAGCGCGCCAATTGGCAACAAGCCTTCTAGCAGGCCGGAAATTGTCGGAATACCGAATCCAATCGCGAAAACGCGTGACCGTATCATAATCCGATCGAACGCTCCTGTACTGGAAGGATCACTCCCGGTGCCCGACGCACCCACCCCCCGGCTGGTGTACGACGCCTTTCTCATCACCGCCTACCACGACTTCTACAAACCCGCGGTCGCGCCTCGCGTGATCGGCCTGGGTCTCGGCGCGGCGCTGCTGGCGGAGCTGGTGTTCTCGGGCCACCTCGCGGTGCGCAGCCACGAGGGCCGGGACCTCGTCCTCGCGGAGCCGCGCGGCGGACCGCCGCGCGACTCCTTGGGGCTGTGGCTGACCGAGCTCGTCCAGGGCGAGCCGGAGCACCTCGCCGTGCCCGAGTGGCTCGAGTACCTCGCCATCGCCGACACCCATTCCAAGACCGCCGAGCACATGGTGGTGGCCGGGTTGATGGTGCGCGGGGAGCAGCGGAGCCGCTGGCTCGGCAAGGTGCAGGTCACCTACGACGCGGCCGACGCCCTCATCGCCCAGGCGCCGCTGGCCCGGCTGCGCCGTTATCTGTCCATGATGGACAGGAGAATGCCGTTGCTCGACGCATTCCTCCTCGCCTTGACCGAGTCGGTCGGGCTGTCCAAATCGCTGTACTCCCAGATGCCCTCCGGCGCGCGCGAATACGCCGAAGGACACCTGCGAGTGCTGCCCGCGCCCCTCCAGGCGATCCGCGGGCACCTCACCGCCGCGGTGGCGGACACCGCCATCACCGGCAACCTCTAAGCAATTAGGAGTCCCGCCCCATGTCAGCTCCCTCACCCGCGAGCGCGGTCCAGTCCGCACTGGCCCGCGACAAACTCGGCACGCTCAGCCTGCTCCACTTCTCCCTCACCGCGGCGACCCCGCTGACGGTGATCGCCGGCGGCGTCGTCGTCATGTTCGCCGTGGCCGGCCAGATCGGCATCCCGCTCGGATACGTCATCATCGCGGTCTCCCTGTGGCTGTTCAGCGTCGGCTACACCGCCATGGCCCGGCACATCGCCAACGCCGGCGCGATGTACGCGTTCGTTGCCCGCGGCCTCGGCCGGGTCCCCGGTGTCGCCGCCGCGTGGGTCGCCGCCACCTCCTACTGCGCGCTCCAGGCGAGCCTCTACGGCCTCCTGGGCTTCACCGCCCAGAACCTGTTCGCCTCCACCGGGCTCGACCTGCCCTGGTGGGCCTTCGCGCTCGTCGCCTGGCTGCTCGTCGGCCTCCTCGGCACCCGCGCGGTCGACATCAACGCGAAGATCCTGGCGGTGCTCCTCACCGTCGAGATCGCCGTCATCCTCCTGTTCAGCGTCTCGAACTTCGCGAACCCCGCGGACGGCGTGTCGTTCGCCGCGCTGTCGCCGAACGCCCTCGGCGGCGAGGCCGCCGGCGCCGTCCTCGCCCTGGCCGTCATCGGCTTCATCGGCTTCGAGTCGCCCACCGTCTACGGCGAGGAGGCCCGCGACCGCAAGCGGACCGTCGCCCGCGCCACCCTCGCCACGATCGGCATCCTCGCGTTCATCTACATCGCCTCGTCGTGGTCGATCATCACGGCCGTGGGCGACGACAACGTGGTCGCCGCCAGCGCCGACCCCGACCTCATGTTCACCCTCGCCGGCGACCAGCTCGGCAGCGCGTGGGTGACGATCGGCCAGGTCCTCCTGCTCACCTCGGTCACCGCCGCGGCCTTGAGCTTCCACAACACCACCGCCCGCTACCTGTTCGCGCTCGGCCGCGAGCAGGTCGTCTTCTCCTGGCTCGGCCGCACCTCGGTGCGCACCTGCGCCCCCGTCGCCGCCTCGGTCACCCAGACCGTCGTCGGCGGCCTGGTCATCGTGCTGTGGGCAGTGCTCGGCCTCGACCCGGTGGTGCACCTGTTCTACTACCTCGGCACCGCGTCGGGCATCGGCCTGATCGCGCTCATCCTCACCTGCGGCATCGCGGTCCTGGTCTACTTCGCGCGGGATCGGCGTGAAGAGTCCCTGTGGGCCGCGCGGATCGCGCCGGTGCTGGCGGTGCTGGTCATGGGCGGCGTCATGTACCTGTCCGTCATCCACTTCCACACGCTGCTGGGCGTCGAGAAGGGATCGCTCCTGCCGAAGCTGGTGCCGATCGTCTTCGCGGTCCTGGCGCTCCTGGGCGCCCTCTGGGCCCTGTTCCTCAAGCGCGCCCGCCCCGAGGTCTACGCCGGGATCGGGCACGGCGCGAAGGCGCCCCTGGTCCAGGCGGCCGAGCGGGCCGCGGTGCCGGTTGGAGCCGCCGGTGAGCGTTAGCGCGTACGGGGCCGTGGCGGCCATGCTCGCCGACGAGTTCAACGACCTGCCGACCGCACGGTGGCTGGTGGACGACCCGGACGAGCGCCTGAAGGCGGTCCGCGGCCAGTTCGAGCTGCTCGTGGAGCACGCGCTCGGCCACGGCGGCGTGGTCACCTCGGGCGACCTCGACGGCGCGGTGGTCTGGTTCGACCACACCGCCGCCGCCCGGCCCATTCCCCACTACGACGAGCGGCTGCTGGCCGCGTGCGGCGCCCACACCGACCGGTTCCGGCGCCTCGACCAGGTCATGGACGACCACCACCCGCAGGCCCCGCACCACTACGTGGCGCTGGTCGGGGTGCGGAAGCGGCGGCGCGGCAACGGGATCGCGACCGCGATGCTCCGGCGCCACCACCGCGTCCTGGACCGCGACGGCATCCCCGCCTACCTGGAGGCGGTCTCGCCGCAGACCGCGAAGCTGTACGGCCGGCTCGGCTACAAGCCGCTCGGCGACCGGTACGGCCTCGACAAGGGCGGCCCGTGGCTCTATCCGATGTGGCGCGAGCCGCAGACCGTCTGAACGACGGCGGGGGGCCCGGAAGGGCCCGCCGCCCACTCCGCGCCGGCTCGAACCCATGGGGCCCAAGCACTCCTCTATATTGACGCACTTGACTATACAAATGTCGAATTGATATGATCTCCGCATTCGCTCTGGGAGCGCTCCCTCAGTTCCCGGTGCACGGGAAGGACATCGAATGCGGAGAAATCGCAGGATCACCGCCCTCGCGGCAGCGGCCGCGACGGCACTCGGCGCCGCGGCGCTGGCGCTCGGCCCGGCGGACCTGGCACTCGCCGAGGACGGGTGCAGCGTCGACTACACCGTGGTCAGCAGCTGGGGCTCGGGATTCCAGGCCAACGTCGCCATCACCGCGGGCGAGGCCGTCAACGGCTGGGACCTGGAGTGGACCTTCCCCTCCGGCACCGCCGTCACCAGCGCCTGGAACGTCTCGTGGAGCCAGAGCGGCACCGCCTTCACCGGCTCCGACGTCGGCTGGAACGGCACCATCGCCGCCGGGCAGACCCGCCAGGTCTTCGGCTTCATCGGCTCCGGCAGCACCGCCGACCCCACCGGGATCTCGATCAACGGCGACCTGTGCGACGGCCAGGTCGACCCCACCGACCCGCCCACCACCGACGACCCGACCGACCCGCCCGGCGGGCCGGTCTCGATCATGCCGCTCGGCGACTCCATCACCGGCAGCCCCGGCTGCTGGCGCGGCAACCTGTGGCAGCTCCTCGACCAGGCCGGCCACGACGTCGACTTCGTCGGCTCGCTCTCCCAGGCCTGCAACCCGGCCGGCTCCGACCCCGACCACGAAGGCCACGGCGGCTTCCTGGTCACCCAGTCGGTGAACAACGGCAGCGTGGAGGGCTGGCTGGAGCAGAACACGCCCGACGTGCTCCTGCTCCACTTCGCCACCAACGACGTCTGGTCCTCGATCCCGCCGGCCACGATCCTCGCCGCCTACACGACCATCGTGGCGGACCTGCGCGAGCGCAACCCCGACGCGGTGGTCCTGGTCGCGAAGCTCATCCCGCTCGCGCCGAGCAACTGCGCGGACTGCCCGCAGCGCACGATCGACTTCAACGCCCAGATCCCGGCCTGGGCCGCCGCGCACACCACCGCGCAGTCGCCGATCGTCGTGGTCGACCAGCACACCGGCTGGGTCCCGTCCGTCGACACCTACGACGGCGTCCACCCCGACGAGGACGGCTACGTCAAGCTCGCCGCCAACTGGTTCGCGGCCCTCGACCCGATCCTCGACGCGTCCTAGCGCCCTCGCGGGAACGGCGCCCGGTCGGGAAAGGACCGGGCGCCGTTCGCGTGCCTCAGCGGCGCACGCCCTCGATCTCGAAGGTCATCACCGTGTTCGCGGGGAAGGCCCGCGAGAAGCGCTTGGAGGTCACGGTCGTGTCGGTGTACCGGGCGTACCGCTCGGAGCCGTTCGTCTGCGTCGACCACCGCACCGCGGTGCCGTTCGGGACGATGCCGAACGCGGAGAGGTCGTACGTGATCGTCTGCGCCGTGCCGTAGTTGGTGGTGACGATGACGAGCTTGCCGGAGGCGTTGTCGTGGGCGGCGATCGTGTTGCCCTCGCCGCCGTCGACGATCGTCATGCCGGGCCGGATGTGGCGCGCGTACTGGGCGTACACGAAGTACTTGGTGTTCACCGCGCCGAGCGTGCCCGCCTCGTTGTCGGCCTGGAGCAGGCCCCAGCCGCCGCCGTCGAGGACCTGCCAGTAGCACCAGCCCGTCGGGTGGAGCCAGCGGAAGTCGAGGTTGAGGTTGCGCGCCAGGCGCAGGCCGGTGCCGTCGTTCTCGCCGTACTCGGAGTTCCACAGCCGCTTGCCGGCCGCGCGGACGGCGCTGTAGACGGAGTCGCGGCGCCCGCCCTCGTACTGGTAGCCGTGCACGTTGACCTTGGACACCTTGCTCCTCGCCGAGCTCGTGAGCCCGTTCCACGTGCTCACGGCCTGGTCGTACAGCGACTCGTCGGAGGCGGTGATCGGCATCCACGACAGGCCGCGCGCGTCGAGCTCGGTGCGCAGGTGGTCGATGACGACCGACTGGGTCGACACGTTGAAGTGGCAGCCCTCCTGGGTCCCGGTCGCCGTCCACCAGTTGGCGATCGGCTCGTTGAACGGGTCCACGTAGTCGAAGTCCACGCCCCAGTTGTCGTGCGCGTACTTCGCGATCGTCGCCATGTACACCGCGTGCTGCTGCCGGTTCCACGACTGGAGGTTGTCGGCGTTGCCGTCCGAGCCGCCCGCGGGGTTGTGGTTGGCGCACATCCACCACATCGGCGAGTTCGAGAACAGCTCGAACAGGTTCGCGCCCCGATCGCGGGCCTTCCACATGAGGTTGCGCTGGTTGGCGTCGACGTTCCAGTTCCAGCTCGAGGAGGCCGGGTCGCTGGAGTTCCAGTCGAGCCAGTACCCGTCCATCTGCCGCGAGCGCATCATGTTCGGGGAGACCGCCATGGTCTCGCCGTTGATCGAGTTCCACGAGCACGCGCCCGCGTTGTAGCGCACGATGTTCATGCCCAGGCCCGGCAGCGAGGCGCCGTTGTACACGACGGTGTTGCGGGTGAACATGAGGTCCGCGAGATCGTTCCGGTTCCCGAACGCCCGGCCCCACCAGCACAGGGACGTGCCCCAGCCCTCCCAGACGCCCCACGTGGTCGCGGGGTTGACGGCGGTCGTGTAGTCGGCCCGGGCCGCGGCGGGCACCGCGCCCGCTGCCAGCGCCCCGGTCCCGGCGGCGGTGAAGAGTGTGCGTCGGCGCATGCCTGCCTCCAGTACATCGAGATTCATCGATGATTGCAGAAGGCATTCATAAAGTCAACTCCTTCGATAAAGCATGAGAAAAAGTACCCTGCCTCAGGTTCGTCACTTTCCGTGACATCGGCTGCGCTTCTGTGCGACGGTGAAGGGCGGATCGCGACAGGGGAGGTCGGACATGACGGAGAAGACGACGGCGGCAGGGGCCAAGGACGACGGCCCGCTGGCGAGCGACCAGGGCAAGACGACGATCGCCGACCAGGTGGTCGCCAAGATCGCCGGGATCGCCACGCGCGAGGTCGAGGGCGTGTACCAGCTCGGCGGGGCCGGCAGCCGCGCCGTCGGCGCGCTCCGCGAGCGCATCCCCGGCTCCCGCACCAACTACGGCCAGGGCGTCTCCGTCGAGGTGGGCGAGCGCCAGGCCGCCGTCGACCTCGATGTCATCGCCGAGTACGGGGTCGCCATCGCCGACCTCGCCGCCGGGGTCCGCCGGAACGTCGTCGCCTCCGTCGAGCGCATGACCGGCCTGCAGGTCACCGAGGTCAACCTCACCGTCCACGACGTGCACCTGCCCGACGAGTCGGACGACGACGCCGAGGGCGAACCGAGGGTCGAGTAGCGGAGGCGGGGGACATGGTCGAGGACTTCGCCGCGGGCGTCGACGCCATCGCAGCCGCCGTCCGCGCCGTGCCCGGCGTGAGCGGCCTCCACGGAGGACCGCTCGGCGAGGTCGCGGTCCTGCTGCCCGGCCGCCGCGTGCCGGGCCTGCGGCTCGGCGACGCCGAGTGCGAGGTCCACGTGGCAGTCCACTGGGACACCGACATCCCCCGCACCGCCGCCGCGGTCCACGCGGCCGTCGCCCCGCTGACCGGAGGTCGCCCAGTGGCGGTCACCGTCGAGGACGTCGACTTCAGCGGGACAGGCGAGGACGTCGACTTCAGCGGGACAGGCGAGGACGTCGACTTCAGCGGCGCGGGCGAAGGCGTCGACTCCGCGGATGTGGACGAGGCCGCCGGGACCGGCGCCACCGCCTCCGGGCCCGGCGACGACCGAGTCGAGGGCGCCGCCGCACCCGCCAGCCGAACGATCAAAGGGGACTGACCATGAAGGCATCCTTCGCCGGCCTGGTGGCCGGGCTGCTGCTGGCGCTGGCCGTCATCGGCGGCGGTTTCACCGGGTTCCTCCTCGCGGTGGTCCTCGGCGCGCTCGGCTTCGCCGTCGCGGGCAAGCTCAGCGGCGAGATCGACCTCTTCGAGCGCTTCCGAGGCCGCCGTGACCGATGACGCCTTCGCCCTCGCCGACCTCCCCGGCTCCGGTTCCGACCGGCCGCCGGAGGACCGGGGCGCCCTGCGCCTGTCCGACACCGCCGTCGCCCGCGTCCTCGAAGGCGCCGCCCGCGCGTGCGGCACGGCAGGGCCCAAAGGCCCGCGCGCCAAGGCCACCGTCCGGCACGGCCGGATCTGGGCGAGCCTGGACGTCGCGCTCGCCTGGCCCGGGCCCATCGCCGCGACCGCCCGCGAGCTCACCGGCCGGGTCCGGTCCGAGACCGCCCGCATCACCGGGTACGACGTGGTCGCGCTCGACGTCGCCGTCCGCCTGGTCGACGCCCCCGCACGCGTGGAGCGGAGGGTCCGATGAAGCTCCGCGAACCCCGCCGCCGGCCCGCCGCGTCCTGGCTCGCCGTCCTCGGCGCGATCCTCGTGCTCGCGCTCGCCGTCCTCCTCGCCCAGCACGCCGCGGCCGAGCGCGGCTGGATCGACCAGCCCTCGTGGCTTCGCGAAGCCCTTGCGGCCCTTGACGACCGCCAGCCCTCCACCTGGGTCCTCGTCGGCGGCGCCGCGGCGGTCGTCCTCGGCCTGTGGTTCCTCGTCGCCGCGTTCACGCCGGCCCGCCGCAGCCACCTGCCCGCCGACGGGCCCGGCGACCTGTGGGTCTCGCCGCGCGCCGTCGAGGCGATCGCGGCCGACGCCGCCGAGCGCGCTCCCGGCGTCCTCCACGCCGCCACCGAACTGCGGCGCCGCCGCCTCCGCGTCAAGGCGCTCCTCGCGCCCGGCCACGAGGCGACGATCGCCGACATCCTCGAATCGGTGGGGGACCGGCTGTCCGGCCTCGCCGAGCTCGAGGTCTCCGTGCAGGCCAAGGAGGGCGGACGATGAGGCGACCCGCGATCGACCGTCCCGCCGCCGTCGTCATCGGCCTGCTGCTGCTCGCGGCCGGCTTCGCGATCGCGGACTGGCGCTTCGACTTCGCGGGCCTGTGGCCCCGCCTCGACACCGATCAGGTCCACGCCGCCGTCGACGCCGACTGGTTCGCCTGGGCCGCGCTCGCCGCGGCCGTCGTCCTCGCGGTCCTGGCCCTGTGGTGGCTCTTCGCGCGCGTGCCGCGCCCGGCGGAGGGCCGCGTCGCCCTCGCCGGCGCCGGCGCGGACCGCATCGACCTCGACGTGCGCTCGGTCGCCCCGAGGCTGCGCGCCGACCTCGGCCGCGCCGCCCCGGTCGACCGCGTGACCAGCCGCCGCTTCGACGTCCGCGGCGGGCAGCTGGTGGAGCTGCGCGCGCATGTCGACCCGCGCGCCGACGGGGAGTCCCTCGTCAACGCCGCGGGCGGCCTCGCCGAGTCGGTCCGGGCCGCGTTCCCCGACGGCGAGGTCGCCGTGCGCGTCATCGTCGACGGCCCCCGGCGCGAGCGCGCTCGCAAGACGCCCCGCGTCCACTAGAGCAGCACGTCGACCGCCGCGTCGGCCTTCGCGAACAGCTCCCGGTAGTGCCGGTCCCGCTCGGCGCCGGTCAGGCCCTGCCCCTCGGAGTCGAACAGCGCGACCGCCGTGGCGTCCGGGATGCCGCAGTACGCCGAGATCCCCACCCGCAGGGGCCCGTCGAGGAACGCCCGCGTCAGCGCCGAGTTCGGGTCGTCCTCGGCCAGCCCCGCGAGCGCGATCCACAGCATCCGCTTGCCCGCCATCGGGGACTTGCTGCGCCCGTACGTCAGCCCGTAGTTCCACACCCGGTCGATCCAGCCCTTGAGCAGCGCCGGGAGCCCGTACCACCACACCGGGAAGACCGGCACGATCACGTCGGCGGCGTGCACGCGGGCGATGTGGCGGTGGACCTCCTCGCTGTAGCGCTTCTCGCGGTCGCCGTAGTCGGGCTCGTCCGCGACGCCGTTGCGCGGGTCGAACGCCTCCTCCTCCAGGTGGAGCACGTCGACGCGGTAGCCGCCCGCGGCGAGGCGCTTCGCGGTCCGCTCGGCGACGGCGGCGGTCAGGGAGTCGGACCGGTGGTGGCCGATGACGACGAGGGCGACGGGTTCGGTTTCGCTGGTTTCGCTCATGAGACAAGTACACCCGCCCCGGAGCAGACGTGCCATGGACAGAACCCGGGGAAACCTTTGCGAGCGTCTACCATTGCGGGCATGGACCCTTTGAGCGACATGCTCCGCGGCATCCGCGCCGAGCGCGCCTCGGTCACCCGCGCCGCCCTCGAGCCCGCCTGGCGCATCGGCTTCCCCGACCGCGCCCCGCTCACCCTCGTCACCGTCGTCCACGGCGGCGGCCGCCTCGTCCTCGCCGACGGCGAG
This sequence comes from Glycomyces endophyticus, assembly GCF_039531525.1. Classification (NCBI taxonomy): domain Bacteria; kingdom Bacillati; phylum Actinomycetota; class Actinomycetes; order Glycomycetales; family Glycomycetaceae; genus Glycomyces; species Glycomyces endophyticus. The sequence continues at coordinate 89,743 of NZ_BAAAQF010000010.1, read as the reverse complement.
GAGTACCCGCTCGGGCCCGGCTCCACCGCGATCGTGCGCGACACCGAGCCGTTCCACCTCGTCGACCGCGACGCCCCGCCCGGCGCCGCCGGCCCCGCCTACCAGGTCTCGTGCTTCGACCCCGACGCCGACTGCGAGCCGAAGCGGGACCCGCAGGGCCCCACCGTCCTCGTCGTCGGCGCCTACCGCGACCTGCGGCCGAGCCACGAGCGGCTTCTGCGGACCCTCCCGCGGGCCCTCGTCCTCGACGACGACCCGGCGGACGTCCTGTGGCTCAAGGCCCTCGACGACGCGATCGCCCGCAGCCGCCGGCCCGGCGGCGGCTCCCTCGTCGACCGCGTCCTCGACTGGGGCCTGGTCTGCACGCTCAGCTGCTGGTTCGACCTCCAGGGCGCCGACGCCCCGGCCTGGTACCTCGGCGTCCTCGACCCGGTCGCCGGGCCCGCCATCGAGGCGATGCACCGCGACCCGGCCGCGCGCTGGACCGTCGCGTCCCTCGCCGCGGAGGCCGGCGTCTCTCGCGCCCACTTCGCGAAGCGCTTCACGGCAGTCATGGGCCGCCCGCCGCTCGGCTACCTCGCCGAATGGCGCATGTCCCTCGCCGAGGACCTCCTCGCCGACCCCGAGACCCCGGTGTCGGCGGTCGCCCGCCGCGTCGGATACGCCGACCCGTTCGCGTTCAGCACCGCGTTCAAACGCGTCCAGGGCATGAGCCCCAGGGCCTTCCGCGGGGCCTGAATCCGGCGCGGTTGGCCCGGCGACCGATGGGTAACCACAGTGGATTCCACCGAAGGGAGCCCCCAATGTCAGCCTCCGCCACCGGCCTCGTCGCCGGACTCCTCATCGCCGTCGCGTTCATCGCGGGCGGCGTCAACGGCCTCGTCCTCGCGATCCTGCTCGGGGCGCTCGGCTTCGTCGTGGGCATGCTCATCGGCGGCGAGACGCGCAGCTTCCGCCGCTACGGCCGCCGCGTGCGCCGCTAGGACCCGTACTAGTCCCCGGAGCCCCGCGTCCCCAGCGTCGACACGCACGCCTCGTTGCCCTCGGGGTCGGCCACCACCCACCAGTGCGGCGAGCGGTCCCGCACCAGCGTGCCCCCGGCCGCGAGGGCGGCCGCCAGCCGGGCCTCGACCCGGTCGTGGGGGAGGAACACGTCCACGTGGAGGCGGTTGCGCTGCGGGCGCGGCTCGTCCATCTCCTGGAACCAGAACGCCGCGTTGCGGCTCATCGGGTCGGCCAGGTCCTCCTCGCCGCGCTCCTCGTAGCCCAGCACCGCCTTCCAGAACCGGATCACCTCCGGATGCGAGAGCGCGTCGACCGCCACCTGGACCGACTGGAGCCGCGAGGGGTCCGACTCCAGCCCCAGCCCGGCGGCCACGGCCGAGACGTCCTGCGCGAGCGCCACCTCCGCGGCCGTGAGGCCCCAGAGGCCCGGCTCCACCGCGACGAGCCGGACCGTCACCCCCTCGGAACGGAGGTCCAGGTCGGGCCGGTGCGGTTTGACGCCCGGGAGGTCGGCGACCGCGGCAGCGAACTCGGCGGCCTCGCGCATCGACCCGGTCCTGAAGTGCGCACACGCGCCGTCGCCGAGGACCCTCCACTGCCCGCTGGCGTCGGCTTCCTGGAAGGCCCTGGGGCTCAGCATCTCGTCCATGCCGGTCACCGTAACCCCCGGGTCCGACACGCGGGCGCGAGTAGGGTGGGACCGTCGTCAACACGAAAGGGGTTTCACGTGAGCGTCAGCGTGCTGTTCATCGGCGGGACCGGCCGGATCTCCACCTCCTGCGTCCGCGAGGCCGTCGCCCAGGGCCTCGACGTCACCGTCCTCAACCGCGGCCGCACCAGCGAGCGAGCCGTCCCCGACGGCGCCGAAGTCCTCACCGCCGACGCCGGCGACCCCGCGGCCGTGCGCGCCGTCCTCGGCGACCGCACCTTCGACGCCGTCGTCAACTGGGTCGTGTTCACCCCCGAGCAGGTCCGCCGCGACATCGAGCTCTTCGCCGGCCGCACCGGGCAGTACCTCTTCATCTCCTCGGCCTCGGCCTACCAGACCCCGCCCTCGCACCTGCCCGTCACCGAGTCCACGCCGCTGCGCAACCCGTTCTGGCAGTACTCCCGCGACAAGATCGAGTGCGAGGACATCCTCACCGCCGCCTACCGCGAGGACGGCTTCCCCGCCACCATCGTGCGGCCCTCCCACACCTACGACGAGACCCTGCTGCCCTTCGACGGCGGCTGGACCGTCGTCGAGCGGATGCGCGCCGGCAAGCCCGTCGTCGTCCACGGCGACGGCACCTCGCTGTGGACCATCACCCACGCCCGCGACTTCGCGGTCGGGTTCACCGGGCTCCTCGGCAAGGAGGCCGCCGTCGGCGAGGCCTTCCACATCACCGGCGACGAGGCCCCGACCTGGAACCAGATCTTCCTGCACGTCGCCGCCGCGGCCGGGGTCGACGAGCCCGTGCTCGTGCACGTCCCCTCAGACGCGATCGCCGCCGCCGACCCCGACTGGGGTCCGGGCCTCCTGGGCGACAAGGCGCACTCGATGGTCTTCGACAACACGAAGATCAAGACCCTGGTACCCGAGTTCGGGCGCCGCACCACGCCCTACAAGCTCGGCGCGCGCGAGGTGGTCGCCTGGTACGACGCCCACCCCGAGCACCGGACCGTCGACGCGGAGCGCGACAAGGTCATGGACTGGCTCGCCGACCGCTACGCCCCGCATCCGATGCGGTAAATCCCTGACGCGCTCCCAGCCGACCGCCGCGAAGCCGTCGCCGTCCCACAGGACGGCGCGGCCCTCGCGCACCTCGACGTCGTCCACGTACACGCCCCGGCCCTGGTACACCGGATCCGACGTGTACCGCCACCGCAGCACCGAGGTGCCGTCCGGCAGCGCCGCCGAGGCCCGGATCCACTGGCGGCCCGAGAAGCCCGAGAACGCGCCCTCGACCCGCCAGCAGTGGTCCTCGGTCCGCAGGTCCAGCGGCACCGGCGTCCACGCCGCCCCGTCCGGGCTCGACTCCAGCACCGCGAGGTCCGTGGACTCGGTGTCGTACCAGAGCGCGAACTGCGCCGTGGCGCAGTCCGTCGCCCGCGGCAGCGCCGCCGTCAGCGTCGCCGTCGAGGCGTCGACCTGGCCCGCGAACCACGCGTCCCGGCCCCGCTCGGGCCGCACCGGCACCGCCCGGCCCAGCGGCCGCGAGGCCGCCCGCCGGTAGGCGCTGGCCGTGCCGCGGTTCCGCGTCGGGTGCACCCGGTTCGTCAGCAGCACCAGCAGCGTGCCCGCGAGCGGGTCGAGCACGATCGACGTGCCCGTGTACCCCGTGTGCCCCACCGTCACCGGCGAGCTCATCGCGTCCATGTACCAGCGCTGGCCGAGCTGCCAGCCGAGCCCGCGGGCCGCGGACTCGCCCATCCCGGCGTTCATGTCGGTGAAGACCGCGCGCGCGGTGGCCTCGGAGAGGATCTCGGCGTCGCCGTGGCGGCCGCCGTTGAGGATCATCTGCCCGAACACCGCCAGGTCCCACGCGGTCGAGAACACCCCCGCGTGCCCGGCGACGCCGCCGAACGCCCACGCGTTCTCGTCGTGGACCTCCCCGTGTACCGTGCCCCGGCCCGTCCACGGCTGGTACTCGGTCGCCGCCGTCCGCGACCGGTCGGCCGGGTTGTAACCGGTGTCCGCGAGCCCCAGGGGCTCGCACACGTACTCGGCGACCAGCTCGTCCAGGCGCTGGCCCGTGACGCGCTCCAGGACCTTGCCGAGGACGATGAGGTTGAGGTCGGAGTACTCGTAGCCGCTGCCGGGGACGCGGCGCAGGGGCTGCGCGTAGATCGCGGCCATGCGGGCCGCGTCGTCGGGCTTGTCGTACAGGTTGATGAACGAGATCATCCCCGAGGTGTGGGAGAGGAGCTGCTCCAGCGTGATCGGGGACTTGGACGGGTCGGCGGAGTCGAACTCGGGCAGGTACTCCACCACCGGCAGCTTCAGGTCCACCACGTGGTCGTCGATGAGGCGGCCGGTCACCGTGGCGGTGAACAGCTTCGAGATCGAGGCGAGGTCGTAGACGGTGCCGGTCTCGGCGGGCAGCCACTCGGACTCGGGCAGCTCGACCGCGGTCTCGGTCTCGTCGTCCCAGCCCGAGTAGCGCAGGCGCTGCCCGGCGGCCTCGTGGACCACGACCACGCCGCGGCGGGCGGCCAGCACGGTGAAGCCCGGGAACGAGGGCGCAGAACCTTCCATATAGGACTTGAGGCGGGGGGTGATCAGGTCGACGTGGGCGGCGGTCAACCGCGCTTCCGAACAGGGCCCGTACCGCAGTTCGCGCGGATGCTCGGGAAAGGTCACGTCGTACGGCCCGGCGCTCGGCGGGCCGGTGAGTTCGGGCATGGAGGGGCGCTCCTCGGCGTTGGCGGCGGAGGCGAGCGCGAACGCCGACCATAGCGCCCCCGCCGCGCCCCCGAGCATGGTTCGACGCTGCATCGTGTCTCCTGGTTATCGTGCCATCACTGAGCGGTGCTGCGATAGAGCAAGTACGACTCTCTTTGCTCGGAAAACGCATCCAATTCGTCGGCCCAGACGGCCGTGACCTCGTCGACGTCCGCGCCGGCCTCGATCGCGAGGCGCACGGCCTGGTTCCCTGACAGCTTGTCCAGCCAGAACGAGGTCACGTCCTGTGACCGCCAGCCGTACTGCGGGAAGGCCCGGCGCTGCGCGATGATCATCGCCAGGGCCGTCCTGATCGGATCGAATTCATCCCTTCGGGTGACTTGCAGTTCGAGGCCGCCGCAGACCTTTCCCGACCATTTCGAGAATGTGGGGGTGAAATACGCTTCACGGAAGGAAGCGCCCGGCAGCCCCTCCAGCGACTCCGACCACGCGTGGTCGATCCCGGGGGCGCCGAGGAACTCGAACGGCTTGGTGGTGCCCCGGCCCTCCGAGAGCGCGCTCGCCTCGAACAGGCACGTCCCCGGGTACGCCACGGCGGTGTTCACGGTGGGCATGTTCGGCGACGGGGGCACCCACGGCAGCCCAGTCTCCTCGAAGTACATGCTCCGCCTCCAGCCCTCCATCTTGACGACCGCCAGGTCGACCGGCTGGGCGAGGAACTCGCCGTTGAACAGCGTCGCCAGCTCGCCCACGGTCATGCCGTGGCGCTGCGCGATCGGCTTGAGGCCGACGAAGGTCGCGTGCTCGGGGTGGAGGACGGGCCCGCTCGCCGCGAGCGCCGACCCGGGGTTGGGCCGGTCGAGGACGACGAAGCGCAGGCCGAGCTGCCCGGCGGCCTCCATCGCGAGGTACATGGTCCAGATGTAGGTGTAGAACCGCGCGCCCACGTCCTGGATGTCGAAAACCACGGTCTCGATCCCGGTCTCGGCGAACACCTCCGCCATCCGGTCCATGTCGTTGTACGCGTTGTACACCGGCAGCCCGGTCTTGGCGTCGAGGAAGAAGTCCTCGCCCTCGCCGGCCTGGGAGACGCCGCGGAAGCCGTGCTCGGGCCCGAAGACCGCGGAGATGTCGACCTTCCCGCTGCCGTGCATGAGGTCCACCTCGTGGCTCAGGTCGGGGAGCACGCCGGTGGGGTTGGAGATGACGCCGACCCGCTGGCCCGAGAGGTCGCGGAAGTCCCTGCGGGCGAGGACCTCCACGCCGGTCCTGACGCGGCGTCCGCCGCGGGCGGCGGCGGGTGCGGCGGCGGTGGCCGCGAGCGCGGCGCCGGCTACGGCGCCGCCGATGACCATCCTGCGTTTCACTGGTGCTCCTAGTAGCTCAGGCCGTGGCCGAATGGGAACAGGACGCCGGCGCCGTCGGCGCGGGGGATGTCGACGGGCAGGCGACCCTGCGGGTTCACCGAGCCGAGGATCGCGTGGACGGCCGATTCGAGGCCGTCGAGGGAGTACGAGTAGGTCGCGAGGTAGGCGTTGGGGAGGTCGCCGAGGTACGCGATGTCGTAGGGGTTCTGGACGCCGAGCGCCACGACCGGCGTGCCGGTGGCCGCGAGGGCCGCCACCAGCGACACCTGCCCGGGGTTGAGCTTGGTGTTGTTGGTGGACACCACGATCAGGCCCTTGCCCGCGGCGGCGGCGACGGCCGCGTCGATCTGCGCCTGCGTGGGCGCGGCCCCGGTGACGAGGTTCGTCTGGGACCACCCGCGGTTGGCGAACTCCCCGGCGAGGCGCGCGACGGTGGTGACGCCCCAGCCGGTGACGAGGACGGAACCGCCGTCGGTGGGCACTGGGAGCGTCCCGTCGTTGGTGACGAGGGTCGTGGTCCGGTCCGAGAGCCCCTGCGCCGCTTCGAGGCTCGCGGGGATCCCGACGACGTCGTCGACGAGCTCGGGGTCGGCGTACGGGTCGCCGAAGAGGCCGAGCCGGTACTTCAGGCCGAGGATGCGCGTCACCGACTCGTCGATCCGCCGCTCGGTCAGCTCGCCGGTGCCGACCGCCGCCAGGACGGCGTTGTAGGCGATGTCGATGTGCTCGGGCATGAGGAGGACGTCGGCGCCCGCGAGGAGCGCGAGGACGGGGATGCGGTCGTCGCCGTAGCCGTTGCGCACGCCCTCCATGCGCAGGGAGTCGGTGATGACGACGCCCTCGTAGCCGAGCTCCTCGCGCAGCAGCCCGGTGAGGATCTCCTCGGAGAGCGTGGCGGGCCGCAGCGAGTCGTCGAGGGCCGGGAACTGGATGTGCGCGGTCATCACGAGGTCCACGCCGGACTCGACGGCGGCGCGGAACGGCGGGGCGTCGATCGCCTGCCACTCCTCGTAGGTGTGGTCGATCCGCGGCAGCTCGCTGTGGCTGTCGTCCTCGGTGTCGCCGTGCCCGGGGAAGTGCTTGACGGTGGCGGCGAGGTCGCCGCGGGCCTGGTACCCCTCGACCTGGGCGGCCACGAACGCGGCGACGTGCTCGCCGTCGGACCCGAAGGAGCGCACGCCGATGACGGGGTTGGCGGGGTTGACGTTGACGTCGGCGTCGGGCGCGAAGTTCTGGTTGAGCCCCATGGCGCGCAGCTCGGTCCCGGCGATCACGGCGGCGGCGCGGGCGGCCTCGGGGTCGTGGGTGGCGCCGAGGGCCATCGCGCCGGGCAGCTGCGTGGCGGGCGGGCCGATGCGGGTGACGAGGCCGTGCTCCTGGTCGGTGGCGATGAACAGCGGCGTGCCGCAGTCGTCGAGGGCCGCGTCCTGGAGACCGTTGGAGAGGGCGGTGATCTGGGCGGGGTTCGCGACGTTGTTGGACCAGGCGAAGTAGATGATGCCGCCGAGGTGGTACGTCTCGATCAGCTCGGCCGCGTTGTCGACGCCGTGCGCCGCCTGGTTGCTCGCGACGTCGGCCGCGGCGGTGGTGTCGGCGGTCTGGCCGTACGCGTAGGTGGTGAAGAGCTGGCCGACCTTCTCCTCCAGGCTCATGCCCTTGAGGCGGCGCTTGACGAAGCGGCGCTCGCCGCGGTCGCCGTGGGCCTCGGCGGTGCCGGCGGCGGCCACCGCCGCCGCGGCCCCGAGGGCGGCGGCGAGCACGGTCCGGCGGGGATGCGTCTCCATGGAGCGACTCCAGTCTGTGCGGGGGTCCGGGTCCCTTTTCGACGGGGTTTGCCCGATCCGCTCATCCTGGCAGAAAACTTCATGTAAAGGCAAGACTACGGAGAGAATTTTCAAATCGCGTGCCCGCCCCGCTCAGGCCAGCGCCGGGACTCCGAAGTGGAGCGTTCCGGCGTCTGCGTCCAGAGTCGCCTTGAGCCCCAGCGGAATCGTGAGCGACGGGACGCAGTGCCCGAACCCGAAGTCCCACGCCACCGGCACGCCCAGGCCCCCGAGGAGGTCCTCGAACAGGGCCCGGACCTCCGCCTCGGGCCCGCAGTCGGTCCACGAACCGAGGACCACCCCGGCGACCCCGTCGAACCACCCGGCCCGCAGCAGCTGCGTCAGGGCCCGGTCGAGCCGGTACGGCGCCTCGCCGACGTCCTCCAGGAGCAGTAGGCCCCCGGCGATGCCCTCGCGGTGCTCGGCGGTGCCGATCCCCGAGGCCAGCAGCGTCAGCGTCCCGCCCACGGTCACGCCCTCGGCCGTGCCCCCGACGATCGCCTTCGCGCCCGGCGGCGCGAGCGTCTGCACCCGCTCGGGCGCGAACAGGGTCAGCCGCAGGTGCTCGCGCATCGCCTCGTCGGTGACGAACGCCGACCAGCCCGGCATGGGACCGTGGATCGTGGCGGTGCCGAGGTTGAGCGCGATCGCCTCGTGCGCGGCGGTGATGTCGCTGAAGCCGACGAACGCCTTCGGTTCGGCACCGCGCAGACGCACCCAGTCGACGCGGTCGAGCATCCGCTGCGCCCCGTAGCCGCCCCTCGCGCAGATCACGGCGGCGAACGACGGGTCGGCCCACGCGGCCTCGAAGTCCGCGGCCCGCTCGGCGTCGCTCCCGGCCAGGTAGGCGCCCTGCGCCGCCGCGTGCGGCGCCAGGACCGGCTCCAGGCCCCACGAGCGCAGGACCCCCAGTCCCGCTTCGAGGTTCGCAGGCGGCGTGGGGCCTGCGGGGGAGACGACGGCGACCCGGTCGCCGGGGACGAGGCGCCGCGGCCGGCGCAGCGGTGCCAGTGTCACGGCGCCAGCCCCAGGTCGAGGCCGGGGCCCTCGAAGCCGAAGACCTCCGCGTACAGGGCGTGTTCGGCGAGCACGGCGTCCTCGATGGTCGCCGCCCGGCGGAAGCCGTGCTGCTCGCCCTCGTAGGTCCGGTAGGCGTGCGGCACGCCGCGGCCCTCGATCCGCTCCAGCAGCAGCTCGGCCTGCGCGGGCGGGCAGATCTCGTCCTCCAGGCCCTGGAGCAGGAGGAACGGGACCTCGATCCGCTCGGCGTGGTGCACCGGCGACCGCTCCGCCGAGCGCTCCTCGAGCGGCCCGCCCGGCGGTCCCACGAGCGAGTGCACGTACTGCGACTCGAAGTCGTGCGTGTCGTCGCCGCTCCACAGCGCCAGGTCCAGGATCGGGTACTTCACCACCGCGCACGCGTACACGCCCTGCGCCGCAGGGGAGGTCAGCGACGCCGCCGCGGTCCAGCCCCCGGCGCTGCCGCCGCGGATCGCGATCCGGCCCGGATCGGCCGCGCCCTCGGCCGCCAGGGCCCGCGCGACCGCCGCGCAGTCCTCCACGTCGACCTCGCCCCACGCCTCGCGCAGGCGCTCGCGGTAGGCCCGCCCGTACCCGGTGGACCCGCCGTAGTTCACCTCCACGACGCCGATGCCCCGCGAGGTGAAGTACGCCAGCTCCATGTCGAGCACGGCCCGCACGGCGCTGGTCGGCCCGCCGTGGACCCACACCGTGTACGGCGGGCGCTCGCCCTCGGGCCCCTCGTGCAGGGGGTTGCGGGGCGGGTAGACGTGCGCGTGGATCTCGCGGCCGCCCGGCCCGGTGAAGGTACGGTGCTCGGGCACCGGCAGGTACGCGCGGTCGACCGCGTCGGCGTGCTCGGCCGCCACGACCTTCGCCGCGCCCGAGCGGGCGTCGACCTCGACCACCTCGTAGCCGGTGTGCGCGCTCGCGGCCAGGCCGTACACGGTGTCGCCGACGGCGGCGAGCCCCGGCGACCACTCGGTCCAGGGCCCCTCCACGGGGTTCATCCGCCGCTCCCAGGAGTCGAAGACCCCCAGGCGCCCTTCGCCTCTGCCGTGGACGGCGGCGATGTCGCCGCCGGCGAGGATCTGGAACCACTGCGACCCGAGCGTCCACAACGGACCTGCGAACTCGGCCTCGGCCTCCAGGACCGTGCCGTGCTCCCCGGTGTGCGGGTCGAGCCAGTGCAGGTTCCACCAGCCGGTGCGGTCGCCCGCGAACACCAGCGTCTCGTCGCGGGTCCACTCGACCTGCGCGATGGACTCGCCGCCGCCCCCGGCGACGGTGCGGACCTCGGCCAGGCCGCCGTCCGCGGTGATCTCGGCGACCCGCAGTTCGGTCTCGTCCCAGGGCATGTGCGGGTGGTTCCAGGCGATCCACGCGATGCCCGCGCCGCTCGGGCTCACCCGCGGGCAGGCCAGGAACCGGTACGAGTCGTCGGTCAGCTCCCGGTGCACCGCGTCGTCGCCGGAGCGCGTCAGGTCCACCGCGGCGAGCACGCGCCGCACGTCGGTCGGGTTCGGCCCGGTGTGCTCCTCCAGCACCGCCCACGCCTCGCGCCGCTCCACGTCCACGACCGGCTCCGACCAGCGCATCGCGCCCGGGAAAGCCGGCGCCGGGCTGACCGGCCGCGGGTCGCGGCGCCCGTCCGGCTCGAACACGTACAGCCGCTGGTCCTCGTAGTTCGTGAACACGATGACCGGGCCGTCCTCGCCGATCGCGCCCGCCCACGGGCGGCCGCCGTACTCGTGGACGCGGTTGCGCACGTTCCACGGCGCCGGCAGCACCGACTCGGTCGTGCCGTCCTCCCTGCGCCGCACCAGGGCCCGCCGCCCGCCCTCGGACGGGCGCGGCTCGGTCCACCACAGCTCGCCGCCGACGGCGCCGAGGAACCCCGGCCGCCCGTCCGACGCCGCGACCAGGTCGGTGCCGATGGGGGAGTCCCAGGCGCCGTAAGGGGATCGCTTCACGTTCGTCTCCTATGCGTTGAGCAGGAAGTCGTCCAGGACGCGCAGACCGAACCGGAGCCCCTCGACCGGGACCCGCTCGTCCACGCCGTGGGCCAGTCTTCCGTACCCGAACCCGGGCGGCAGCGCCAGCGGCGAGAAGCCGTACCCGGTGATCCCCAAGCGCGAGAACTGCTTCGCGTCGGTCCCGCCCGACATGCAGAACGGCACCGGGTGCCCCTCCGGGTCGTGCTTGACGATCGCCGCCCGCATGGCCGCGAACGTCGGCGAGTCCACCGGGGCCGTCAGCGACCGCTCCCGGTGCGCGTACCGCCACGCGACGTCCGGCCCGCACAGCGCGTCCATCGTCGCCTCGAACTCGTCCTCCCCGCCCGGCACCACCCGGCCGTCCACTTCGGCCCTGGCGTGCTCGGGGATGACGTTGACCTTGTACCCGGCCCCCAGGACCGTCGGGTTCGCGCTGTTGCGCAGCGTCGACTCGACCAGCTGCGCCGCCTCGCCCAGACCCGTCAGGTCCTCGTAGTCGGGCGCGACGCCGTGCAGCGCGGCCAGCTCCGCGACCGCCGCCTCCACCACGGGCGTCACCCGCAGCGGCCACTCGTGCGCGCCGATCCGCGCCACCGCGCTGGCCAGTTTGACGACCGCGTTGTCGGGGTTCTTCTTCGAGCCGTGCCCGGCCCGGCCGCGCGCCGTCAGCTCCAGCCACGCCGTGCCGCGCTCGCCCGCCGCGATCGGGTAGACCCGCAGCGCCTCGCCGTTCGCGGCGGTGCTGTGGAAGGTGAACCCGCCGGACTCCGAGACCCCCTCGGTGCAGCCCTCGAACAGGGCCGCGTGCTCCTCGGCGAGGTACCGCGAGCCGTAGTCGGCCTCGGCCTCCTCGTCGGCGACGAACGCGAACACGATCGACCGCCGCGGCCGCACGCCGTCGCGCGCCCACGACCGCACGGCCGCGAGCATCATCGCGTCCATGCCCTTCATGTCGATCGCCCCGCGGCCCCACAGCATCCCGTCCGCGTCGACCTCCCCCGAGAACGGGTCGACGCTCCAGTCCGCGGCCGCGGCCGGGACCACGTCCAGGTGCCCGTGCACCAGCAGCGCCGGGGCCCCTGGGTCCGTCCCCTCCAACCGGGCGACCACATTGGAGCGCCGCGGCTCCTTCTCCACGAGCACCGGCTCCAGCCCGGCCTCGACGAGCCGCTCCGCCGCGTACTCCGCGGCCGCGCGCTCGTCCCCGTCGCCGCCGCCCCGGTTCGTGGTGTCGAACCGGATCAGGTCCCGGGCGAACTCCACGACCTCCTCGAGTGCCTTGCCGTCAGCCATACTGCTCCTCCATCGCCGCGCTCGCGAGCGTCGTGACCGCCTTGAAGCAGCGGATCGCCTCGTACATCGTCTCCGTCTCGTACCCGACGCGCCGCTCGCCGCACACCGCCACGCCCGGCACCACCGTCACCGCGCGCGCCAGGTGGTCCGCGTCGAACTCGACCTCCACCCGGTGCGGCGCCACGACCGGCTCGTGCCGGACCGCCAGCGCCGCGGCGGCCGCGGCCCCCGCGGTGATCGCCTCGGCCGTCACCTCCGGCGGGTCGCACAGCGCCGCGTACCGCGAGACGCACTGCTTCACCTGCACGCCGACCGCTTCGGGCGCATAGCCGCTCGCGTCCTCGACGGTCCTGTCGTCGCCGATCACCATGATGACCGGCACCCCGAACTCGGCCGCCACGGCCGCGTTCAGCCGCCCCTCGCTCGCGCGCACCCCGTCGAGCCACACGCCCGTGATCGAGTTCGCCAGATACGTGTGCGCCAGCACCCCTTCGGCGCCGGCCCCCGCGTGGTACCCGAGGAACACCACGCCGTCCACGTCCCCGTGCTGCACGCCCTCCATCATCGAGAGGTCCTTGTGCCGGCCGGTGATCATCGCCGCCCGCGGATCGAGCCGCTCCAGCAGCAGGTTCCGCATCGACCAGTGCGCCTCGTTCACCACCACCGCGTCCGCGCCCTGCATGAACAGGCCCTGGACCGCCGCGTTCACGTCACCGGTGAACACCGGCCGCATCCGCTCCCAGCCCGGCCCGCCCGGCAGCACGTCCTCGGGGCAGGTCACGCCCGTCGCGCCCTCCATGTCGGCGCTGATGAGGATCTTCACGCCGCCATCCTCGCATGCACGAGATGGCAGGCGGTCGCGTGCGCCTCCGGCCCGATCACCGGGTCCTCGCCCTCGCACCGCCCCAGCACCGTGAGCGCGTTCCCCGACGCCACCTCCTGGCAGCGCGGCCGGAACCGGCACCCGCCCGGGATGCGCGACGCGTCCGGCAGCTCGCCCGCCAGCACGATCGGCTCCGCGACAGGCGAGTCCGGGAGGACCGACACCAGCGCCCGCGTGTACGGGTGCTGCGGGTCGGTGAGCACCTGCTCCACCGGGCCCTGCTCCACGATCCGGCCCAGGTACATGATCGCGATCCGGTCCGCGATGCTCCACGCCAGACCCAGGTCGTGCGTGATGACCAGCGCCCCCAGACCCGCGTCCTCCTTGAGCCGCAGCAGGAGCGAGAGGATCTCCCCGCGCACCGACGCGTCCAGCGACGCCACCGGCTCGTCCGCGACGAGGATGCTCGGCTCCAGCACCAGCGCCCCCGCGATGACCACGCGCTGCCGCTGCCCGCCGGAGAGCTCGTGCGGGTACGCCAGGAAGAACCGCTCCGGCGGCCGCAGCCCCGCCCGCGCGAGCGCGTCCGCGACCCGGCCCGGCTCGTCGTCGGAGATCCCGTGGATGCGCAGCCCCTCGGCCACCGCCTCGTACACGGTGTGCCGCGGGTTCAGCGCCCCCGACGGGTCCTGCAGGACCAGCTGCACCTGCCGCCGGTACGCCTTGAGCGCCTTCGTGGACCGCCCCAGCGGCGCCCCGCCGAACGCGACCTCCCCGCCCGTGGCCGGCTCCAGCCCCAGCAGGGTCCGCGCCAGCGTCGTCTTCCCGCAGCCGGACTCGCCGGCGAGCGCCACGATCTCCCCGGGCGCCACGTCCAGGTCCACCCCGTCCACGGCCCGCGCGGTCCGCCCGCCGGGCAGCCCGAACTCGACCCGCAGCCCCCGGGCCGTCAGCACCTTCTCCGCGACCTCATGCGACGACAACGGGCTCCCCTTCCTGGGCGACGAAGCACGCGCTCGAGCGCGCGCCCTCGATCCGAAGCAGCTCCGGCGACTCCTCGCCGCACCGCTCCACGGCCACCGCGCAGCGCGGCCGGAAGGAGCAGCCCTCCGGCAGCCGCGCCGGGTCCGGCGGATCGCCCGCCAGGCCGCCCGGCCGCAACCGGGCCGCGGGGTCCCCGATGACCGGGAACGCCGCGCCGAGCGCCGCCGAGTACGGGTGCCGCGCCTGCGCGAACACCTCGTGCGCCGGCCCCTGCTCCACCACCCGGCCCGCGTACATGACCGCCGCGGTGTCGCACACCGACGACAGCACCGACAGGTCGTGGCTGATCATCACCAGCCCCACCCCGCGCTCGGACACCAGGCCCGAGATCAGCTGCAGCACCTGGGCCTGCACCATCACGTCGAGGGCCGTCGTCGCCTCGTCGGCGATGATGAGGTCCGGGTCGCACGCCAGCGCCATCGCGATCATGACGCGCTGGCGCTGCCCGCCCGACAGCTCGTGCGGGTAGCTCCGCGCCCGCGAGGGCGGCAGTCCGACCCGCTCCAGCAGGCCCTCGGCCCGCTTCGCGGCCACCGACGGGCGCAAGTCCCTGTCGTGCACCAGCATCGGCTCGGCGACCTGCCGCCCGATCCGCTGCACCGCGTTGAGCGAGTGCATCGCCCCCTGGAACACGATCGACGCGCCCGTCCACCGCACCCCCCGCAGCCGGCCCCACCCCATCCGGAGCAGGTCCTCGCCGTCGAGCAGGATCTCCCCGCGCACCTGCGCGGACTTCGGCAGCAGCCGCAGCACCGCCATCGCCAGCGTCGACTTGCCGCAGCCCGACTCGCCCGCGATGCCGAGCGTCGTCCCGGCCTCGACCGTCAGGTCCACGCCGCGCACGGCCGGGATGCGTCCGCGCGAGCCGGTGTACGTGACGTGCACGTCCCGGAACTCCAGGAGCGTCATGAGGGCTCACCTCGCAGCCTCGGGTTGAACACGGCCTCCAGGGCCCGGCCGCACATCATGAACGCGAGCACGACCAGCAGGATCGCCAGGCCCGGCGGCAGCAGGTACCACCAGGCGTGCGCCGAGACCGCGCCGTTGTCGCTGGCGCGGTTGAGGATCGACCCCCACGACACCACGTTGGGGTCGCCCAGGCCCAGCCACGCGAGCGAGGACTCCATGAGGATCGCCGAGGGCACGAGCAGGGTCGCGCTGGCGAGCACGAGGGGGAGGACGTTCGGCAGGATGTGCTTGGTCATCTGGTGCCAGTGCCCGGCGCCGAGCGCCCTGGCGCGCTCCAGGTAGGGCCGGGACTGGACGGTGAGCGTCTGCGCCCGCACCAGCCGGGTGGTGCCCGACCAGGAGACGAGCGCGATGACGACGATGGTGGTGCCCATGCTCCGGCCGAGCACCGCGAGGAGCGCGATGGCGACGACGAGGCTGGGCAGCACCATGAACCAGTCGGAGATCCGCAGGGCGAACCAGCCGTACCAGCCGCCGACGTGGCCGCTGGTGACGCCGACGGTCGTGCCGATGACGATCGCGACGACAGTGGCGGTGAGTCCGATGAGGAGTGACAGGCGCGAGCCCCACAGCGTCAGCGCGAGGATCGAGCGGCCGACCTCGTCGGTGCCGAGCGGGAACTCGGCGCTCGGGGGCGCCATCCTCCCGCCGGTGGCCTGGGTGACCGAGAGCGCCGACTCGTCGATGAGGACCGGTGCGGCGAGCGCGAGGACCACGATGGCGCCCAGGAGGACCAGTCCGATCATGCCGGTGCGCTGGGCCCGGTAGGCGGCCCAGGAGCGGGCGAAGGACTGCCGCCTGCGGGCCCATGCCAGGCGGCGCCGCGCGGCCTTCGGCGAGGCCGGGGTGGTGGATGTCGTCATGACTTCCGAATCCGTGGGTCGATGAACCAGTAGAGGATCTCGGCGGCGAGCACCGCGAGGATGGTCGAGGCCGAGAAGAGCACGAACAGCGCCTGGAGGACCGGCCGGTCGGGGTAGAAGATCGCCTGCACGAACAGGCTCCCGAGGCCGGGCCAGCTGAAGACGGTCTCGGTCACGATGGAGCCGTTGACGACGCCGCCGATCGCGAGGAACACCAGGGTCACGGTGGGCAGCAGCGCGTTCGGCACGGCGTGCCGGTCCCGCACCTGGTCGTCCCGAAGCCCCTTGGCCCGCGCGGTGGTCAGGTAGTCGTTCCCGATCTCGTCCAGGATGGACGACCGCATGATCATCAGGTACCCGGCGTACACGACGGCGGTGTAGGTGAGGACCGGCAGCACCAGGTGGTGCGCGATGTCGGCCGCCTGCGGCCAGAACTCCGGCGGCGTGCTCGGCGAGCGCATCCCGTTGACCGGGAAGATCCCCAGGTACCTGGCGAAGACCAGGATGACGATCATGCCGAGCCAGAACGTGGGCGCCGAGTACAGCAGCAGGCCGGTGGCGACGTGGCCGCGGTCGAACCGCGAGCCCTGCCGCCAGCCCGTGCGCGTCCCGATCCAGAAGCCGAGCAGGACCGCGAGGACCATGCCGGTGCCCGAGAGCAGGATCGTGGCCGGGAGCCGCTCGACGATGAGGTCGAAGATCGGGCGCCGGTACTGGAACGAGTCGCCGAGGTCCATGGTGAGCGTGCCGGTGATGTAGTCCCAGAACTGCTGCCACATGGGCTGGTCGAGGCCGAGCTCGGCGCGGAGCGCGGCGCGCTCCTCCGGCGAGACGGGCCGCTCCTTGGTGAGCTGGTCGATCGGGTCCCCGGCGATGAGCCGGAAGATGAAGAACGACGAGAACAGCACCAGCAGGAGCGACACCGCGGCACCGCTGACGTGCTTGAAGAGGTACCGCCCGAAGCCGCTCGACGAGCGGCCCGGGCGGCGCCCCGTGGACGGGGCCGGCGCGGCCCCGTCCACGGGTGTCGGACTGTCGGCGGTCATTCGCGCTCGTCCGCCGTCTTCCTGCGCCGCAGCGCGAACACGACGCCGCCGGCGATGACGACGACCACGGCGGCCGCCACGGCGATCCAGACCCAGGCCGGGGTGCCCTCCTCCTCGGCCCCGCCGACCGGCTGCGCCGAGACGTAGGCCCAGGCGTAGCCCTGCTGGCCGGTGATCATGCCGCCCTCGCTGGGCTGAAGCGTCATGCCGGTGATCTTGTCGCTGTTGTACGCCTCCAGCACGTTCTGGTAGTACAGGTAGATCACGGGCGTGTCCGCGTACATGAGCGCCTGCTGCTGCCGCACCAGCTCGGCGCGGGCGTCGGGGTCGGACTCGACCTTCTGCTGCTCGTGGAGCGCGTCGAACTCCGCGTTGCAGTAGTTGTTCTCGCTGGAGCGCTCGGTGCCGTCGGTGAGGGTCGGGAGCACCGCGCAGGTGTGCATGCCCAGCTGCTCGGTCGGGTTCGGCCCGACGCCCCAGCCGGAGAACGCGATGTCGAACTCGCCCAGGTACGCCAGGTCGTTCAGCGTGCCCTGCTCGATGGCCTCGGGCTTGATCTCCAGGCCCAGCTCGGCCCACCACTCGGACACGAACTGCACGATCGTGGCGTAGTCGGTGTTGTCGGCGTGCTGGAAGAACCGGAAGCTCAGCCGCTCCCCGGTGCCCGGCATCGTCCTGATGCCGTCGTCGCCGCGCACGTACCCGGCCTCGTCGAGGAGGGCGTTGGCCGCGTCGATGTCGAACGCCAGCAGGTCGTCCCCGCCGTCCCAGTGGTACTGCTCGAAGATCTCCGGGATGATCGAGGTCGCGGGCTGGCCGTTGCCGTCGAGGACGGTGTCCACGAGCGCCTGCTTGTCGATCGCCATGTGCATGGCCTGGCGCACCACCGGGTCCTTGAGCGCGGGGTGCCCGTCCCCGAACTCGGTGCCGTCCTGCGTCACCGAGTTGTAGTTGATGGTCAGCGAGACGTACCGGCGGCCCTGGGCGTTGTTGACGGTGATGCCGTCCTGGCCCTCCAGGGCCCCGATCTGCGCCGGGTTGAGGCCTGAGACCACGTCGACCTCGTGGGCCTCCAGCGCGGCCACCGCGGCGTCGTTCTCCGCGTAGTAGTCGAAGACGATCTCGTCGAACCCGGGCGCGCCGTCCCAGTAGTCCTCGTTCGCCTCCAGCCGGATGAACTCGTCGGTCTGGTACTCGGTCACCTGGAACGGGCCGGAGCCGACCAGCGGCAGCTGGTTCGCGTCGTCGGCCGACGGGTCGGGGTACTGCGACCAGACGTGCTCGGGGACGATGAACACCTCGCGGGTGAGCACGTCCCACGGGGACGGCTGGGCGAGCGTGAGCACGAACGTGGTGTCGTCGGGGGCCTCGGCGCTCACCAGGTTCCCGGCGAAGTCGATGTTCCAGTCGTGGATGGCCTGGTTCTCGATGAGCAGGCCGTACGTGTAGGCGACGTCCTGGGCCGTCAGCGGCTCGCCGTCCGACCACTTCGCGCCCTCGCGGATCGTGAACGTCCAGGTGAGACCGTCCGCGGACTCCTCCCACTCGGTCGCCAGACCCGGCACCGGCTCGTAGTCGGCGCCCATGCGCACGAGCGTCTCGTACGTCATGATGCTGGTGTTGTAGGTGATCACGAACCGCCGCTTGAACGGGTTGAACGTGTCGACCTCCTGGCTCGTGGCGATGAGCAGGGAGTCCTTGTCCTCCTCTTGGGCCGCCGCGCCGGGCGCGGCGACGGCCAGCGCTCCGGCCGACATCAGGAGCGCGGCCGCGGCGGAGAGGAGCCGCCGCGTCAGGGCATGGGGATTCATGGGGTGCAGGTCCTCGCATTCGGTTCCGGGCGCCTGGCGATCCCGCGGCGTGCAACTCGCCGCGGTCCTCAGATGTATCGGACAGCATGACGGAACACTTCTTGACTTGTCAACGATGTGAAGAAAGTTTTCATTGCTGCAACATGAGTCCACTGCGAACTCCCGAACCCCCTCGCCGGACCCCCGGTCTCCAGTAGATTCACGGCACTACTGTCGGTCAATCGGGGGTCACGGTGTGGAACTGGCTTGAGGAATCGCTCGTCGCGCACCCCGAGATCGCGATCTTCCTCGCGCTCGGCCTCGGCTTCCTCGTCGGCAAGCTCAAGATCAAGGGCATCGCCCTCGGCCCGGTCACCGGCACGCTCCTCGCCGGCGTCCTCGTCGGCATCG
Organism: Glycomyces endophyticus; assembly: GCF_039531525.1. Taxonomy (NCBI): domain Bacteria; kingdom Bacillati; phylum Actinomycetota; class Actinomycetes; order Glycomycetales; family Glycomycetaceae; genus Glycomyces; species Glycomyces endophyticus. The sequence continues at coordinate 70,907 of NZ_BAAAQF010000010.1, read as the reverse complement.
TCTTCACCGGCATCGACATCCCCGACCTCGTCAAGACCGTCGCCTTCGTCGCCTTCCTGTTCGCCCTCGGCTACAACGTCGGCCCCCAGTTCTTCGCCGGCCTCAAAGGCGACGGCCTCAAGCAGGTCCTCCTCGCGGTCATCAACTGCGTCTTCGGCCTCCTCGTCGTCATCGTCCTCGCCAAGGCCCTCGGCTACGGCCCCGGCTGGGGCGCCGGCCTCCTCGCCGGCGGCCTCACCCAGTCCGCCGTCATCGGCGTCGCCGACTCCGCCATCGCCGCCCTCCCCGGCCTCAGCGCCGACGAGGTCAAGGAGATGGAGTCCCAGGTCGCCGTCGGCTACGCCGTCTGCTACCTCTTCGGCACCGCCGCCGCCGCGTTCTTCCTCTCCACCATCGCCCCCCGCATGCTCGGCTCCAAGAGCCTCGCCGCCGACGCCCACGCCATGGAGCAGCAGCTCGGCGTCGCCAAGGAACCCGGCATCGGCCCCGCCTACTACTCCGTCGTCCGCCGCTCCTACCGCGTCACCGGCGGCTCCGTCGTCGGCCGCACCGTCGGCGACCTCGAGCAGCGCGCCCTCGACCTCGGCCACCGCATCATGTTCCACGACCTCCGCCGCGGCGACACCGTCCAGAAGACCGGCCCGTCCACCGTCCTCGAGACCGGCGACGTCGTCACCCTCGCCGCCCGCCGCCCCGACCTCGTCGCCCTCAGCGTCGACCAGTGGGGCGAGGAGGTCGACGACGAAGCGCTCCTCGACTACCGCGTCGAGACCCTCCCCATCGTCATCACCAGCAAGAAGCTCGCCGGCCAGAAGATCGGCCCCGCCTTCGCCGAGCACGCCCCGCGCCTGTTCGTCACCAAGGTCGTCCGCGGCGGCCAGGAGATCCCCTGGAGCGACGACACCGTCATCCACGGCGGCGACGAGATCACCGTCCAAGGCGGCAAGGACGAAGTGGAGGCCGTCTCCGGCGACCTCGGCTACCCCAACCGCGCCAAGGACGCCACCGACATGAGCTACGTCGGCTTCGGCATCGTCGTCGGCGCCCTCATCGGCGTCCCCACCATCGCCGTCGCCGGCGCCGACATCGGCCTCACCACCTCCGGCGGCGCCCTCATCATGGGCCTCGTCTTCGGCTGGCTCCGCGCCAAGTCGCCCACCTTCGGCCAGTTCCCGCCCGCCGCCAACTGGATGCTCTCCACCGGCGGCCTCTGCATGTTCGTCGGCATCGTCGGCATCATGGCCGGCCCCGACTTCATCTCCGGCGTCAAGTCCGAAGGCCTCAGCCTCGTCTTCGCCGGCCTCGTCGTCACCCTCCTGCCGATGGTCCTCACCATGTACCTCGGCAAGTGGCTCTTCAAGATCCCCGTCCCGGTCAACCTCGGCATCACCGCCGGCGCCAACACCACCACCGCCTCGATCGGCGCCATCACCGACACCGCCAAGAGCCAGATCCCGGTCCTCGGCTACACGATCCCCTACGCCATCGGCAACGTCCTGCTGACGATCTGGGGCGCGGTCATCGTGGCCGTCCTCGCCTGACCCGCACATCCGAAAGGGAGCCACCATGACCACGGTCGACCGCGACGAAGAGCGCCGCCTCGAAGGGCTCAGCCCCTTCGAACTCAAGAACCGGCTCATCGAGCTGGCCGGCGAGAACGAGAAGGCCAACGCCCTCGCCATGGTCAACGCCGGCCGCGGCAACCCCAACTGGACCGCCACCGCGCCCCGGGAGGCGTTCTTCCTCCTCGGCCAGTTCGCGGTCACCGAGACCCGCCGCGACTGGGACGAGTTCGAGAGCTTCGGCGGCATGCCGCAGAGCGACGGCATCGCCCAGCGCCTCGACGACTACCTCAAGGCCAACGCCGCCGCGCCCGGCGCCGCCGCGCTGGCATCCTACGTCGCGCACGGCACCGACGTTCTCGGCTTCGACGCCGACGACTGGGTCGGCGAGCTCGCCGACGCGATCATCGGCGACCACTACCCGGTCCCGGACCGGATGCTCGTCCACGCCGAGCAGGTCGTCCACGCCTACCTCGACGCCGAGATGGGCGGCGCGCCCAAGGGCGGCTGGGACCTGTACGCGGTCGAGGGCGGCACCGCCGCCATGTGCTACCTCTTCGACTCCGCGCAGGTCAACGGCCTGCTCCACCGCGGCGACCGGATCGCGCTGATGGTCCCGATCTTCACGCCGTACCTGGAGATCCCGCTGCTCGACCGGTACGCGTTCGACATCGTCTCCCTGGAGGCGTCCACGACCTCCGCCGAGGGCATCCACACCTGGCAGTACCCGGACGAGGAGATCGACAAGCTCAAGGACCCGTCGATCAAGGCGCTGTTCCTGGTCAACCCGTCGAACCCGCCATCGGTCAAGCTCGCCGAGGCCACGCTGGAGCGCATCCGCGACATCGTCGCGAACCACAACCCGGGCCTGACGATCATCACCGACGACGTGTACGGCACGTTCACCGACGGGTTCACCTCGCTCATGTCGAGCCAGGCCGCCAACACCATCGGCGTGTACTCGTTCTCGAAGTACTTCGGCTGCACCGGCTGGCGCCTCGGCGTCATCGCCGTCGCGAAGGACAACGTCTTCGACCAGCGCATCGCCGCGCTGGAGGAGACCCGCACCGCGGCCCTGCGCGAGCGCTACGCGTCGATCACGCTCGAACCGGAGAAGCTCAAGTTCATCGACCGCATCGTGGCCGACTCGCGGGACGTCGCGCTCAACCACACCGCGGGGCTCTCGACGCCGCAGCAGGTCCAGATGGTCCTGTTCTCGCTCCACTGCCTCACCGACGCCGAGGGCCGCTACAAGCGCGACTGCCAGGCCGTCATCGCCCGCCGCCTCAAGCAGCTCGTCGAGGGCCTCGACGTGCCCTACCCGGACGACGCCGAGGCCGCGCACTACTACGTGGAGCTCGACCTGCTCAGCTGGGCGGCGCGGAACTGGGGACCGGAGTTCGCCGACTGGATGCAGGCGAACTACGAGCCGGTCGACCCGATCTTCCGCCTCGCGCAGGAGGAGTCGGTCGTCCTGCTCAACGGCGGCGGCTTCGACGGGCCCGAGTGGTCGGTCCGCGTGAGCATGGCGAACCTGCGCATGGACGCCTACAAGCGCATCGGCGCGGCCCTGCGCCGCATCGGCGACGAGTACCACGAGGCCTTCCAGGCGAGCAGGCGGTAGCCCGGCATGGACTGGATCAAGTCGACACTGGAGTCGACGCCCGAGATCGCGCTGTTCGTGTGCCTGGCGCTCGGCTTCGCGGTCGGGCGGGTGAAGATCTGGAAGATCTCCCTCGGCGGCGTCGCGGGGACGCTGATCGTGGCGATCTTCCTCGGCATGGTCGCCGACATCGAACTGAACGACCAGGTCAAGACGATCGCGTTCGCGCTGTTCATCTTCACGCTCGGCTACATCTCGGGTCCGACGTTCTTCGCCAGCCTGAACCGCAAGAGCCTGCGGTACGCCACGTTCACGGGCATCGAGGTGGTCTCGGTCCTCGCGATCACGGCCGCCGCGGTGCTCATCATGAACCTCGACGTCGGCACCGCCGCGGGCCTGCTCGCGGGCGGCGCCACCGAGTCCGCCGCGGTCGGCACCGCGACCGACGCCATCGGCCGCCTCGACCTGTCGGCCGACGAGATCGCGACGCTTCAGGCGAACGTCGGTACGGCCTACTCGATCTCGTACATCTGCGGCCTCATCACGATCGTGCTCCTGTCGAGCCAGTTCTTCCCGCTCATCATGCGGGTGAACCTGCGCGAGGAGGCCGCGAAGCTGTGGGAGAAGCTCGGCGGCGCGAGCGACGACGCCACCGCCGCGCCCGCGGCCCCGGCGGTCGTCGGACGCGAGTACCTGGTCACGACCGCGGCCGGCCGCACCGTCGCCGAACTCCAGGGCGACCTCGGCGAGGCCACCGTGGAGGAGGTCTTCCGGTCGGGCGCGAAGGTCGAGCTCGCCCCTGACCTCGCGCTCGCCCAGGGGGACAAGGTCCTCGTGGTCGGGCGCCGCGAGGCCCTCGTCGGCGCGGCCGCGAGCATCGGCACCGAGGTCAACCTCGACGAGTCGATGGGGATGAACCTCGACCTCGCCGACGTGGTGGTGACCCGCAAGGGCTACACCTCGTCCACGCTCGGGCAGATCAGGAGCGACTTCGAGGAGGAGCGCCAGGGCATCTTCCTGCAGCGGATCACCCGAGGCGACCACGAGCTGCCCGTGCAGCCGAAGACGCTGATCCAGCGCGGCGACACGCTGCGCCTGGCGGGCGCCTCGCGCGACATGCAGCGGGTCATCCCCATGGTCGGCTTCCGGATCGACCCGAAGGTCACCTTCGACATGGTGTTCATCGCGGTCGGGGTGGTCCTCGGCTTCCTCATCGGGATGCTCGTGTGGACGGTGGGGACGATCCCGCTGACGCTCGGCACCGGCGGCGGCTGCCTGCTCGCGGGCCTGCTGTTCGGCTGGATCCGCTCGAAGCGGCCGACGTTCGGCCAGTACGACTCGGGCGCCGCCGACGTCATCAAGACGCTCGGCCTCGCCACCTTCATCTGCGCGGTGGGCCTGTCGTCGGGCCCGCAGGCGGTGGAGCTGGTGGAGCAGTTCGGCATCGGCCTGCCGATCGCGGGCATCGCGATGACCGCCATCCCGGCGTTCATCTCGCTGTTCGTGGCCTGGAAGGTCATGAAGCTGCCCGCGCCGCTCACGCTCGGCGCGGTCACCGGCCAGCAGTGCTCGACGCCCGGCGTCACCGCCGTGCAGGGCGCCGCCGGCAACGCGACGCCGCTCATGGCGTACACGATCGTCTACGCGTTCTCGAACGTCGTGCTGCCGCTGCTGGGGCCGATCGTGGTCGCCATGGCGCACGCGATCGGCTAGGGAGGTCCGGGGCCCCGGGCCCCGGACTACAGCCGCCAGGCCCCGGCGGTGTTCAGCATGATCGAGTACACCGAGTCGGTGGCGGTCACGAACAGGCGGTTGCGTCTGGGGCCGCCGAAGACCAGGTTCGACACCGCGGGCTGCGGGATCGGGAGCGTCCCGAGGTGGGCGCCGTCGGGGTCGAAGCAGTACACGTCCGCGGCCGCGGCCCACACGCGGCCCTCGACGTCGGTGCGGAGCCCGTCGAAGTTCCCGCCGGGCGACTCCGCGAACACGCCGCCGCCGCTGAGCGACGCGCCGTCGACCGCGAAGGACCGGATATGCCCGCCCGCAGTGTCGGCGATGTAGAGGGTCCGCTCGTCGGGGGAGAACGCGAGCCCGTTGGGCCGCTGGAAGTCGTCGGCGACCCGCGCGACGGCGCCGGTCCCGGGGTCGATCCGGTACACGTGGCAGCCGTCGATCTCCGGCTCGGCCCGGTGCCCCTCGTAGTCGCTGGTGATCCCGTACGGCGGGTCGGTGAACCAGACCGCGCCGCCCGAGTCGACCACCGCGTCGTTGGGGCTGTTGAACCGCTTCCCCTCCCACCGGTCGGCGAGCACGGTCACCGAGCCGTCGAGCTCGGTCCGGGTCACGCGCCGCGCGCCGTGCTCGCAGGAGACGAGGCGGCCCTGCCGGTCGAGGGCGTGGCCGTTCGTGTGGCCCGCGGGGGAGCGGAAGACGCTCACCGAGCCGTCGGTCTCGTCCCATCGCAGCATCCGGTCGTTCGGGATGTCGCTGAACAGCAGGTACTTCCCGTGCGGGACGTAGACGGGCCCCTCGGTCCACCGGCCGCCGGAGTAGAGGCACTCGAGGTAGTCGTCGCCGGCGACCGCGAACCGGTCGTCGTGCGCCTCGAAGCTCACGAGCGTCTTGCCCATCGGGGGCCTCCTGTGGTCGCAGTGGTGTCGCCGCCGAATCTACGGGATCGACGGTTGTCGATTTATTACGCTCTGTTCATTGTGTCGCCGGTGTTACCGCTCTACCCTGAGACTGCCGCGCCGGGAACGGGCCCGGCCGCGCCCGACAGACGGGAACACACACATGGGACCGGCACTCCCCAGACACCGCAGACGACGCCTCGGCATGGTCCTGGCGGGCATGGCGTCCGTCGCGATCGCCGCCAGCCTCGCCTCCTTCGCGATGAACCCCGCCTCGGCCCAGACGGCCGGGTGCGACGTCGAATACCAGATCACGGCCCAGTGGCCCGGCGGCTTCAACGCCAACGTGGAGGTCACCAACCTCGGCGCCGCCGCGGTCGACCCCTGGCGCGTCGAGTGGGACTACGCCAACGGCCAGAGGGTCACCAACGCCTGGAACACCACCGCGACCCAGTCCGGCGCCCACGTCACCGCCGTCGGCGTCGCGTACAACCAGCGCCTCACCACCGGCACCACCGTGAGCTTCGGCTTCTCCGGCACCACCGCGGGCTCCCAGAACGCGGTCCCGGCCGCGTTCACGCTCAACGGGACCCGCTGCACCGGCGACACCACCCCCTCGGACCCGCCCACGAGCGCGTCGCCGTCCCCCACGGCCACGCCCACCGGCAACCCCGGCCAGGAGGACTGGAACCCGCCCTCGAACCTGGTCCAGCCGCTCAACGAGGTCTGGGCGCACGTCGAGGACACCTACAACCTGAACTTCCGCAACTTCGGCTGGGACCAGGTCATGGCGACCGGCGGCACCATCGACTACTGCGTCCGCTGGGACTCGCAGAACACCGTGACCGCCCAGACCCGCGACCAGATCGCGGCCAAGCTGCAGGACCAGTACAACCGCTGGTTCGACCAGATGGCCGGCTGGAACGAGTGGCCGTTCGACGAGATCGAGGTCAACGTGGTCGGCTGGGCCGCCTACGACCGCGACCTCCTCCAGTGGAGCGACGACTCCGTCGACGTCTACATCGGCGACATCCGCGAGGACGCCCCGCAGTGCGCCGAGGAGTGCGGCCGCTTCTTCCACCAGGACGGGAACTACTCCCAGTGCCCCGGCGGCGAGGCCCACCACTACGACCAGAGCCTGTGGCTGACGCAGGGCATGGGCGGCGGCGCCGGCGGCGACTGGGGCCAGCGCATGGGCCAGGAGTACTTCGTCAGCGCGCTCAACCAGGCCCAGATCCACATCTACCTGCACGAGCTCGGCCACACCTTCGGCCTCGACGACTTCTACGACTGGACCCCCACGGGCCAGTGCTGCTTCATCATGAAGGCCGGCTCCTCCAGCACGATCACCACCTTCGACCAGTGGATGCTCAGAGACTGGTGGCGCCACCTCAAGAGCCGCTACGGCTACTAGCGGCCTCCGCTCCGGCGGCGGCGGGCCCGGCCCGCCGCCGTTCGGCGTTCCCATCGTCCGGTCGAGAGTGGTGTCGGTCCCGATCTGGTCGGCAAGGACCGATAGTGTTTAGCATTGTCGAACGCGGCAGCGTTCAAGAGAGCACAGTCGAAGCGCGGCAGTGTTCACCTGAACGTCGTTGCCGCATCCTTGACGGGACCGGAACGGAGGCGGGCGGATGGCGAAGCACATCCAGTCGCTGGAGCGCGCGGCGGCGATGCTGCGCCTGCTCGGGGGCGGCGAGCGGCGGCTCGGACTCTCGGACATCGCCTCGGCGCTGGGCCTGGCCAAGGCCACCGCGCACGGCATCCTGCGGACCCTCCAGCACGAGGGCTTCGTGGAGCAGGACCCCGGCTCGGGCCGGTACCAGCTCGGCGCCGAGCTGCTGCGCCTCGGCACCACCTACCTCGACGTGCACGAGCTGCGCGCCCGCGCACTGGTGTGGACCGACGACCTGGCCCGCTCCGGCGGCGAGGCGGTCTACCTCGGGGTGGTCCACCAGCACGGCGTCCTCATCGTCCACCACGTCTTCCGCCCCGACGACAGCCGCCAGGTGCTGGAGGTCGGCGCGATGCAGCCGATGCACTCGACCGCGCTGGGCAAGGTGCTCACCGCGTTCGACCCGGTCGCGCACGCCGAGCTGGTCGAGGCCGAGCGGGAGTCGTTCACGGCCCGCACCCTCACTGGGCTGCCCGACATCGAGCGGGTCCTGGAGCGGACCCGCGCCCAGGGCTACGCCACCGACCTCGACGAGACCTGGGAGGGCGTGGCCTCGGTGGCCGCGCCGATCTTCGACCGGCACCGCCTCCCGGTGGGCGCGGTCGGCATTACCGGCGCCGTCGAGCGCGTGTGCAGGGACGGCGACGTGCGTCCGGAGCTGGTCGCGGCCGTCCGCGACACCGCTCGCTCGATCTCCCGCGATCTCGGGGCCAAGCCCTTCTAGCGGAACGCCCTTTTTCTCCACTTTGCTGCGGGCCGTGTGTGGTCCTGCTATGCCTGTCTTGCAGGCGTTTCGCATGGTTCGAGGAATGAAATGTGGTGGTCGTCACATACCTATTGACGAGTAGGTGACATAGGAGAACACTTTGCGTACGTCGGTCGACATTGTCGAACGCCAAACGGCTTCAGCGATCACTCTGGCCTCCGACGTGAACACCAGCCCTTCCAACGAGGACGGCGCCCCCGGCACCGTTCTCGGGCACGGACAAAGGAGTCGCAAGTGTCCAACACAGACATCATCATCGGCGAGGTCGTCGGCACGGCCCTGCTGATCCTGCTGGGCGGCGGCGTCTGCGCCGCGGTCACCCTCAAGAAGTCCAAGGCCCAGAACGCCGGCTGGCTCGCGATCACCTTCGGGTGGGGCTTCGCCGTGCTCACCGCCGCCTACGTCTCCGCCGGCGTCTCCGGCGCCCACCTCAACCCCGCGGTCACCATCGGCCTCGCCGTCACCGGCGGCACCGAGTGGAACCAGGTCCCCCTCTACATCGGCTCCCAGATGGTCGGCGCCATGATCGGCGCGTTCCTCGTCTGGGTCGCGTACTACGGCCAGTTCCAGGCCCACATGGCCGACCTCGCCGGCCAGCCCGAGGCCGCCGAGGGCCCCGACGACGCCAAGGCCGGCCCCGTCCTCGGCGTCTTCTCCACCGGCCCCGAGGTCCGCAACGCCGCCATGAACCTCGCGACCGAGGTCATCGGCACCTTCGTCCTCCTCATCGCCATCCTCACCCAGGGCCTCAACGGCGCGGGCGAAGGACTCGGCACCCTCGGCGTGCTCATCACCGCCCTCGTCGTCGTCTCCGTTGGCCTCTCCCTCGGCGGCCCCACCGGCTACGCCATCAACCCCGCCCGCGACCTCGGCCCCCGCATCGTCCACGCCCTGCTGCCCCTGAAGCACAAGGGACGCTCCGACTGGGGCTACGCGTGGGTGCCGGTGGTCGGCCCGGTGGTCGGCGCGGTCCTCGCCGGCCTCCTGTACAACGTTGCCTTCGCCTGACCATGACGACACAATCGACTGATACCGCCTCGACAACGACGTTTTGGAGCGCACCATGACCGACTCGCACAGCGGCCCGTTCATCGCGGCCATCGACCAGGGCACCACCTCCAGCAGGTGCATCATCTTCGACCGCGACGGCCGCATCGTCGCCGTCGACCAGAAGGAGCACGCCCAGATCTTCCCCAAGCCGGGCTGGGTCGAGCACGACGCCGCGGAGATCTGGCGGAACGTCCAGGAGGTCGTCGCCGGCGCCATGGTCAAGGCCGGCGCCCGCCGCGACGACATCCTGTCGATCGGCATCACGAACCAGCGCGAGACGACCATGCTGTGGGACAAGCACACCGGTCAGCCTGCCCACAACGCCATCGTCTGGCAGGACACCCGCACCGACCAGCTCTGCAAGCAGCTCGGCGGCGACGCCGGCCAGGACCGCTGGCGCCGCGAGACCGGCCTGCCCCTCGCCGCCTACTTCGCCGGCCCCAAGATCGCCTGGCTCCTCGACAACGTCGACGGCCTCCGCGAGAAGGCCGAGGCCGGGGACCTCCTGTTCGGCACCATGGACTCCTGGGTCATCTGGAACCTCACCGGCGGGGTGGACGGCGGCGTCCACGTCACCGACGTCACCAACGCCTCCCGCACCCTCCTCATGAACCTCGAAGGCCTCAGCTGGAACGAGGAGATCGCCGCGGAGATGGGCGTCCCGCTCCAGGTGCTCCCCGAGATCCGCTCCTCCTCCGAGATCTACGGCGAGGTCACCGGCGGCACCCTCGGCCAGCTCCTCGGCGGCGTCCCCGTCGCCTCCGCGCTCGGCGACCAGCAGGCCGCCCTGTTCGGACAGACCTGCTTCTCCACCGGCGAGGCCAAGTCCACGTACGGCACCGGCACGTTCATGCTCATGAACACCGGCGAGAACCTCATCCACTCCGAGTCGGGCCTGCTCACCACCGTCGGCTACCGCATCGGCGACGACGACCCGGTGTACGCTCTCGAAGGCTCCATCGCCGTCACCGGATCCCTCGTCCAGTGGATGCGCGACCAGATGGGCCTCATCAGCACCGCCGCCGAGATCGAGACGCTCGCGCTCTCCGTCGAGGACAACGGCGGCGCCTACTTCGTGCCCGCGTTCTCCGGGCTCTTCGCCCCCTACTGGCGCTCCGACGCCCGCGGCGTCATCGCGGGCCTCACCAGGTACGTCACCAAGGCCCACATCGCCCGTGCCGTCCTGGAGGCCACCGCCTGGCAGACCCGCGAGATCACCGACGCCATGACCAAGGACTCCGGCGTCGAGCTCGCCGCGCTCAAGGTCGACGGCGGCATGACCTCGAACAACCTCCTCATGCAGTTCCTCGCCGACGTCCTCGACGCCCCCGTCGTCCGCCCGATGGTCGCCGAGACCACCTGCCTCGGCGCCGCCTACGCGGCCGGGCTCGCCGTCGGCTTCTGGAACTCCACCGACGACCTCCGCGCCAACTGGCGCCGGGCCGCCGAGTGGACGCCCGACATGGACTCGGACCTTCGCGACCGCGAGTACAAGAACTGGCTCAAGGCCGTCGAGCGCACCATGGGCTGGCTCGAGGACTAGCCGCCGAACGAACACCGTGGAATGAGGAGTCGGCCATGACCACCTTGCAGCACCTCCCCGCCAACTGGGAGGACCCGACCGTCGCGCGCTTCACCGAGCGCGCGGACCGGGCCGAGCAGCGCGAAGCGTTGTCCCGCACGACGTTCGACCTGCTGGTCATCGGCGGCGGCATCCTGGGCATCTCCACCGCCTGGCACGCCGCCCAGTCGGGACTGCGGGTGGCCCTGGTCGACTCCGGCGACTTCGCCGGAGCGACCTCCTCGGCCTCCTCCAAACTCCTCCACGGCGGACTCCGCTACCTCCAGACCGGCGCCGTCAAACTCGTCGCCGAGAACCACTTCGAACGCCGCGCCGTCACCCGCCAGGTCGCCCCGCACCTCTCGCGGCCGCTCACCTTCTACCTGCCGATCTACAAGCACGGCCCGCACGGCGCCGCCAAGATGGGCGCCGGCGTCTTCGCGTACTCCGCGCTCTCCGGCTTCGGCGACGGCGTCGGCCACCTGCTCAACCCCGTCAAGGCCCGCATGGCCGTGCCCGAACTGCGCATCGACGACCTCAAAGCCGTCGCCGTCTACGGCGACAGCCAGATGAACGACGCCCGCATGGCCCTCATGACCGTCCGCGCCGCCGCCGCGGCCGGAGCCGAGGTCCTCAACCACGCCGAGGTGACCGGCCTCCGCTTCACCTCCAGGCACGGCGCCCGCGGCCGCGTCTCCGGCGCCGAACTCCGCGACCGCCTCACCGGCGCCGAGTTCGGCATCAACGCCCACGTCGTCCTCAACGCCACCGGCCCCTGGGTCGACCACCTGCGGCGCATGGAGGACGCCGGCGCCGACCCGTCGATCCGCCTCTCCAAGGGCGCTCACCTCGTCCTCAAGCGCACGTCCCACTGGAAGGCCGCGCTGGCGACGCCGATCGACAAGTACCGCATCACGTTCGCGCTGCCGTGGGAGGACATGCTCCTGCTCGGCACCACCGACGAGGAGTTCGAGGGCGACCCCGGCGACGTCGCCGTCACCGACAAGGACGTCGCGCAGATCCTCGACGAGGCCGGCCACTCGGTCCGCCCCGAGCAGCTGCGCCGCGACCTCGTCACCTACTCCTTCGCCGGACTCCGGGTCCTGCCCGGCGGGCCCGGCAGCACCGCCAAGGCCAAGCGCGAGACCGTCGTGACCGAGGGCCGCGGCGGGATGCTCTCGGTGGCCGGCGGCAAGTGGACCACGTTCCGCCACATCGGACGCACAGTCATGCAGAAGCTGGCCGAGATGCCCGGGTACACCATCGGGAGCGACATGGAGCCCATGCGGAACCTCCCGCGGCGCCTGCCGCTCCCCGGCATCGCGAACCCGCACGCCGTGCAGCACCGGCTCCTCTCCGACGGCGGCGCGCCGCTGCCGAACCTCGGCGAGGACACCGCCGCGCACCTCGCGACCCACTACGGCTCCATCGCCTTCGACATCGCCCGGCTCGCGGGGGAGCACCCCGACCTCGCCCGGCGCGTCCACCCGGACGCCCCCGAGATCTGGGCCCAGGTCGTCTACGCGCGCGACATGGAGTGGGCCCAGACGCCCGACGACGTCCTCCGCCGCCGCACCACCCTCACCATCCGCGGCCTCGACACACCCGAGGTCCGAGCCCAGGTCCAGCGGGTGCTCGACCAGCGGTAGCAAGCTTTCCTTCCACACACACGAGGCAGGGCAACCGCCTCGGCGGGGCGGGACGGGGTCTGAGGGGTCCCCGTCCCACCCTTCACCGTCTCCGGGCCCCGTTGAGTCGCATGGGGAAACGGCCCGCGTTCCCTGCTTGCTGAGTCGCCCTAGACCTCAACGCGGTCCTAGTCCCTGCCGAGGTCCGGGTGGATCGCCACGAACAGGGAGTACGCCTTGGCGTCCGGGCCCGGTTCCATCTTCGTGAGGTCCGCGTACAGGCTCCGGAAGCGCCGCGTGACCTCCGCGTACTGGTCCTCGTTCAGCCGCAGGCCGAGCCGGGTCACGTTCACCTGCGCCGGGTCGCCCAGCTGCGCCACCTCGGTCTGGAAGACCTCGAGCATCGCGCTGGTCATGTTCGAGTGGAACTCCTCGCCCAGCCGCAGCGCCCACGACTTCCGCGTCGCCAGGTACGGGATCTCGCGCGCGCCCCGCGCCCCGGACCGCTCCTCCTGCGCGGCAAGGAAACCCGTCTCGACCAGCTTGCGCACGTGGTGCAGCACCGTCGCCGGGTTCGAGCCCAGCCGCAGCGCGATCTCCTTGTTCGTCAGCGCCTGGTCCAGGCACAGCCGCAGGATCCGCAGGCGCACCGCCGACGCCACCGCCTTCGCCTCCGCCTCGGAGGCCAGCGGCCGGTCGTCCTTGAAGCCCTCTGCCCCGCGCTGCTCTGCCACGCCCCCATCTTAGGTCCCACCCGCGCCACCGGGACCGCCGTGATCGGCCCGTCCATCCCGCAGGAGCGCGCCCCGGCGAGGCACCCGCTCGGGACCGGCGACGTCTGGGAGCTGAGCATCCTCGGTTTCATCCCTGCGATTGACAAAACCCAACTGATTGGGAATACTCAATCACATGATCTCCCTCGGCGACCCTGACGCCGTCCCGCCCCCGGCCCGCGACCGCCTCGGCCTCCTGCGCGACCACGACTTCCGCGACCTCTTCCTCTCCACCACCGTCGCGCAGTTCGGCTACCAGATCACCTCCCTCGCGCTGCCCCTCGCCGCCGTCATCGCACTCGACGTCAGCGAGTTCGAAGTCGGCGTCCTCTCCTCCATGACGATGATCGCCTTCCTGCTCATCGGCCTCCCCGCCGGCGCCTGGATCGACCGCATGCGCCGCCGCCGCGTCCTCATCGTCAGCGACGTCGTCCGCGCCGCCGTCCTCCTCACCGTCCCCCTCGCCTGGTGGGCCGACGCCCTCACCATCTGGCAGCTCTACGCCGTCGCCCTCCTCATCGGCGTCTTCACCGTCTTCTTCGACGTCTCCTACCAGAGCTACCTGCCCCACCTCGTCGGCCGCCAGAACCTCGTCGAAGGCAACGCCAAACTCGAGACCGTCCGCTCCACCGCCCAACTCGGCGGCCCCGTCCTCGCCGGCCAGCTCATCCAGTGGCTCACCGCCCCCGTGGCCCTCGCCTTCGACGCCGTCGCCATGGGAGCCTCCGCGCTCTTCCTCCTGCGCATCAAACGCCGCGAGCCCAAACCCGAAGTGGCCCAAGGCTCCAAAATCAGCGCTGAGATCAAGGACGGCCTGCGGTTCGTCATCCGCAACCGCATCCTCGCCTCGATCGTCGCCTGCACCGGCACCTGGAACTTCTGGATGGGCGCCTTCATGGCGATGATCGTGGTGTTCCTGCCCCGCGACATGGGCATGAGCCCCGGCGAGATCGGCCTCTTCTTCGCGCTCTTCGGCGTCGGCGGCGTCGCCGGCGCGTTCGCCGTCGGCACCGCCACCCGGTGGCTGGGGGAGGGCCGGGCCGTCTGGGTCTCCATCGCCGTCACCTCGCCGTGGATTCTCCTCATCCCCGCCGCCGAGCCCGGCTGGCGGATCTGGATCGGCGCGCTGGCGATGGCCTTCGTCGGCGTCGGCGGTGTGGTCTACAACGTCACCCAGGTCAGCTTCCGCCAGCGCCTGACCCCGGACAACATGCTCGGCCGCATGAACGCGACCGTCCGCTTCGTCGTGTTCGGCGCCCACGGCGTCGGCTCGATCGTCGGCGGCGTGCTCGGCCAGTACCTCGGCGCGCGCACCACGCTGTGGATCGCCGCGGCCGGGATCTGCATCGCGTTCCTCCCGGTCTTCTTCTCGCCCTTGCGGAACATGCGCACGCTCCCCGAACCCGACCACGAACCCGCGGGAGCGGCCGCCTAGGTCCGTCTGGAACGGTCCTGGGCGGCGCTGCGGATCTTCAGTTCTTCGCGCGGGAGTGCGAGTGTCGGATCACGCGGCCGCGGTCTCGGCCCGCTTGGCACGCTTGGCGACCGCGAGCTGGAGCAGGCCGATGACGATGACGCCGGCAGCGGTCGCGTAGTGGACGCCGAACGCCATGGCGGCGCTGCCGCCGTGGACGAGGATGAGCGTGGCGTCGCCGATCGGGATGAGGGCGGTGGCGAGCAGGGCCCACCCGAGGGCGCGGCGCTCGCGGATGACCAGCAGGACCAGGAGGACGATGGCCGAGCCGAGGTCGCGGGCGCCCTTGACGCTCAGGAACTCGGCGGCCTCGCCGGTGGGCCAGTGGGCGAAGCCCATGCTCGGCGCGACCGCGGCGGGGGTGAGGAGGTACTGGAGGCCGAAGGAGAAGACGAAGAGGACGCTGATGACGGTGAGGGTGTCGGCGGTGATGCGGAGGGCTTTCACGGGGATCTCCTTGAACGGGGGCTAGAAAATCTAGCGTTGCTAGGAACAGGAACGACGCTAGCATAGCCTCGCTCGGATGTCTAGCGGTGCTAGAATTTCGTTCATGGCTACCCAGCAGCGCCGCGAGCGCGAACGCGCCGAGCGCGAAACGCTCATCGTCACCGCCGCCCGCGAGATGGCCGAGGCCGACGGATGGCCCTCGGTCACCATCCGCCGGCTCGCCGAACGCATCGAGTACAGCCAGCCGGTCCTCTACAGCCACTTCGCCGGCCGCGGCGCGATCGTCGACGCCGTCGCCATGCAGGGCATCGGCGAGCTCGCCGAGTCCCTCGAAGCGGCCCGCGCCGGCGCCGAATCCGGGGCCGAACTCGCGGCCGTCGCACAGGCCTACCTCGACTTCGCGACCGACCACCCCGCCGTCTTCGAAGCCGCGTTCACCCTCGCTGAAGGCCTCCCGTTCGGCCCCGACGCGCCCGAGGTCCTCAAGGCCGGCTTCGCCCCGCTCTTCGCGGTCTTCGCCCCGCTCGCGGGCGACCACGACCCCGAGGCGGTGACCGAGGCCGGCTGGGCCGCGATCCACGGCCTGGCGGTCCTGGCCCGCGACGGCCGCCTGCGACCCGTCCACCAGCAGGAGCGGCTGGCGGTCCTCCTGGAGAAGTTCACAACCACCTGATCCGTCACGTCCGGCGCACCTCCCGGGTCATTACAGTTGACCGACTTTCACGGAGGGACCCATGGGCGACGAACACCCGCTGCACGACGACTTCCCGGTGCAGCGCTTCGAGGAGCACCGCGACCACCTGCGCGCGGTGGCGTTCCGGATGCTCGGCAGCGCCGGCGAGGCCGACGACGCCGTCCAGGAGGCATGGATGCGCTTCGCGCGCACCGACACCGCCGACGTCGAGAACCTCCGCGGCTGGCTCACCACCGTCGTCTCCCGCGTGTGCCTCAACCTGCTCCGGACCCGCCGCACCCGCCGCGAGGACGAACTCGACGAGGCCTTCCAGGCGCCCGCCGCCACCGCCGGTCCCGAGGACCAGGCGGTCATGGCCGACTCGGTCGGCCTCGCCCTCCAAGTGGTCCTCGACTCGCTCAACCCGGCCGAGCGGGTCGCCTTCGTCCTCCACGACCTCTTCGACGTGCCCTTCGACCGCATCGCCCCGATCCTCGACCGCACCCCGGAGGCCACCCGCCAACTCGCCAGCCGCGCCCGCCGCCGCGTGCGCGCCGGCGATCCCGTTCCCGATGCGCCCCTGCAGAAGACGGTGGTCGACGCCTTCCTCGCCGCCGCCCGCGACGGCCGATTCGAGGACCTTCTCGAGGTCCTCGACCCCGGCATCCTCGTCGTCGCCGACGACGCCGCGGTCGCCACCGGCTTCTCCGGCCGCGAGGTCATCGGCGCCGCCCGCGTCGCCGAGATCTTCAACGGCCAGGCGCGCGACGCGATCCCGGTCCTCGTCGACGGCTACGTCGGCGCCATGTGGGCCCCCGGCGGCACTCCGCGATCGGTGCTCGCCTTCACGGTCGAGGACGGCCGCATCACCGCGATCGCCGTCATGAACGACCCGACCACCCTCGCCGCCCTCGAACTCACCACCCTCGGCAGCTGAGCGCGAGCCGCCGGAGGGGGCGACATTGACCGGCGGCCCGCTGCCGGCTGCCGGCTGCGGGCAGCCGACAGCCAACAGCGGGCCGCCGGTCAGTGTGGTCATCCGCGCCGTCAGTGTCGGGCTCGACCCGCCGAACGCGTGACGCCGGCCGGCCGTGTCCCCTTTCGAGTGACACGGCCGGCCGGCGGGCCGGTTCTTGTCACACCCATCGGCAAGGCTGGGCGCTACGGTCCCCTCTGGGTGGGTGGGGGCTAGGGATGGTCTACTGCCTTCAGCTCTTAACGGACTTCGCGCAGCACCTTCACGTCCCACGGTCCCAGTGGCAGCGAAGCGCCCGCCTCGTACGGGGTGTCGTCCAGGAGGTCGACTGCCGCGGCCGGCACCGCCACCGCGGCCTCCTCCCAGGACCAGTTGTGCACGAATCGGATCGTGGTGCCGTCACCTGCGGTGCCGCTGGTGGCGGTCACGCTCGGGTGGTCGGGGCGCCAGCCGGCGGTCGCGGCCCAGTCGAAGAGCGCCTTCGCGAAGGCGTCGTTGGGAACGGTGCCGACATAGGTCACGCGGCCGTCGCCGTGGACCTTCGTCGCCGCCGCCGTGAACTTGCCGAAGTGCGGGTGCGCGTACTCCGCCAGCGCCTCGGCGCCCTCGAGGTACACGCCGTCGGCCCACTTCACCGCCGCCGCATCGGCGCTCAGGGCCAGGGCCGATCCGTCCGCGGCGTGCACCGCGACCTCACCGGGCAGGTTCGCGAACTCCTCGTACCAGACCCCCGCGGCGTCGGTGAGCCGAGCGGGCTTCACCTCCAGGCGCGCCCGCGCCTCCTGGTCGCCGTAGCCGGTGCGCGGCCCGAGCACCAGGTGCCCGCCCGCGGCGGCGTACGCCTCAAGCCAGTCGAGCAGGTCGTCGTCGGCCGCGTAGATCCCTGCCGCCACTAGCACCGGGAACTCCGCGACCGCCTCCGCCGGGTCGCCGAGCTGCTCGGTGTGGACGATGCGCACCTGGAGCCCGGCATCGAAGGCGCCCTTGTAGAACGGCCCGGTGATCGACTCGAACGAGCGCCGGTCCGGTCCGCCGTCGGCGTTCGCCAGGGGCGGCTGCGCCGACAGCGCCCACTCGCTCGGCTTCGAGTACAGGACCGCGACGTCAGCGTGCGGCACCAGGCCCTCGATCGCCGAGCCCGCCGTGCGGAGCTCCGCGCCGAGCCGCGCGAGCTCGCGGTACACCCGGCCCGGCTCCTGGCTGTGGGGCAGGATGCCGCCCCAGTACGTCTCGGTGCCGAAGTGGAGCGTGTGCCAGTGCCAGTACTCGATCATCCGGGCGCCGCGCGACACCAGCGCCCAGGCCGCCTGCCGCCACTGCCCGTCATAGGCCGGCAGGTTGTCCCAGGGGCCGCCGATGGCCTGCGCGTTCGTCTCGGTCACCAGGAACGGCTCCTGACGCGAGGAGTACATCCGGTCGGCCGAGTGGTACATCGCCCACGTCCCGCGGGTGTTCCAGTCGGCGGCGTCGCCGCTGCTGTCGTGCGGCAGCGCGAACGCGTCCTGCATGCGGTAGTACGGGTTCCCGGCGGTGATCGAGAGCCGCGAGGCGAGCGCGCGGTCGTCGATCGCCGGGCGCGGGTAGGAGATGCAGGTGGTCGTGAACTGGTCGTCGCGGGCGTACTCGCGGGCGATGTCGGCCTGCCAGCCGATGAACTCGGTGGTCAGCTCGGTCTGGAACCGGCGCCACGCCTGCTCGTACTGCGGCTGCGCGTTCCCGTCCGGCGTCCACAGGTCGGCCCAGGTGGAGAGCCGGTGCGACCAGTACACCAGGCCCCATTCGCGGTTCAGGGTCTCGACGTCGCCGTACCGGTGCCGCAGGTGGTCGGTGAACCGCTGGAACACGCCGTGGTTGTGGAAGAGCTGGAGGCCCGGCTCGTTGTCGACCTGGAAGCCGATCACCGCCGGGTGGTCGGCGTACCGGGCGAGGATCTCGCGGATGACGCGTTCGGCGTGGAACCGGAACGCCGGATGCGTGTAGTCGACCTCCTGCCTGCCGCCCCAGGCGATCCGCTCGCCGGTGCGGTGCTCGCCGGCGATCTCGGGGTACAGGCGCGCGAGCCACGGCGGCACGGCGTACGTGGGCGTGCCGAGGACGACGGCGATGCCGCGCTCGTGCGCGCCGTCGAGGACCGGTCGCAGCCAGTCGAGGTCGAAGCGCCCGTTCTCGGGTTCCCAAGTGCTCCAGACGGATTCGCCGACGCGGATGACGGAGAAGCCGGCCTCGGCCATGAGGTCGAGGTCGGTCCCGAGCCGGGCCAGTCCGGCCTCGGCGTCGAGGCCGTGCGCGGCGGCGGGCTGGTACTCGTAGTAGTACGCGGCGCCGAAGAGGATCGGGTTGGGCCAGTCGGACATCGGTTTCCTTACGGTGGTGGTGGACGGGGCCGGGCCGGGCGCCGCGCGGGGCGGCGCCCGGCCGGGCTCACTGCTTGACGCTCCCGGAGACCAGGCCGGTCGTCCAGTAGCGCTGGAGGAACAGGAAGGCGACGATCAGCGGGAGGACCGAGACGAGGGACCCGGTGACCACGAGCGGGACGAGGTCGCCGCTGGCCCCGCCGGACGCCGACGCCTGGCCCTGCCAGTTGGCGAGGCCGACGGTGATCGGGTACAGGTCGGGGTCGTTGAGCATGATGAGCGGCAGGAAGTAGTTGTTCCAGGTCTGCACGAGCATGAACAGCAGGACCGTGGCGATGGCGGGCGTCAGGAGCCTGCCGGTGACCTGGAAGAAGATCCTGAACTCGCCGGCGCCGTCGATCCGGCCGGACTCGATGAGGCTGTCGGGGACGGCGCTGTCGGCGTAGATCCGCATGAAGTAGAGGCCGAACGGGTGGCTCGCCATGGACGGCAGGATGATCGCCCACGGGGTGTCCACGAGGCCGGCCTGGCTGAACAGCAGGTACGTGGGGATCGCGAGGGCCGTGGAGGGCACGGCCATCGCTCCGAGGACGCCCATGAACATCGCCTGGTTGCCCTTGAACCGGTACTTCGCGAACCCGTACCCGCCGAGCGCGGCGAGGACCGCTCCGCCCGCGGCCGAGGCGACCGCGTACAGCAGCGTGTTGCCGAGCCAGCGGGCGAAGACGCCGTCGTCCTGCGTGAACGTGTTGCCGATGTTCGTGAACAGGCCGTTCTCACCGGCGAACCAGAGGCCGAACGTGGAGAACAGGTCGGCGCTCGACTTCGTGGAGGCCACGAACAGCCAGAACAGCGGCAGCAGGAAGTACAGGACGGCGACGAGCATGGCGACGGTGAGCAGCGTGCTGCGCTTGGCGCGCCGGGGCCTGCGCCCGGCGTCGGGGGTGGTGGCGCTCATGACCGGCTCCTGCGGTTGGTGGCGAGCATGAAGACGTACGAGCCGGCCATGATGACGAAGCCGAGCACGAAGGACACGGCGGCCGCGTAGTTGTACTCCTGGCCGACGAACGCGAGGTTGTACGCGTAGAGGTTGGGCGTGTAGTCGGCGACGATGACGTTCGGCGCGAGGGTGCGCATGACGCTGGGCTCGTTGAAGAGCTGGAAGCTCCCGATGATCGAGAAGATCGAGCACAGCACGATCGCCGGGCGCAGCAGCGGGATCTTGATCGACCAGGCGGTGCGCCAGGCGCCGGCGCCGTCGACGCTGGCGGCCTCGTACAGCTCGGTCGGGATCGCCCGCAGCGCCGCGTACAGCAGGATCATGTTGTAGCCCGTGAACTCCCAGAACACGATGTTCGCGATCGAGCCGAGCATGAGGTCCGCGCCGAGGAAGTCCGGCGCGGTCGCGCCGATCCGGTCCGCGAGCTGCGCGATCGGACCGAAGTCCGGCCCGTACAGGAAGCCCCACATGAGCGCGGCGACGACGCTGGGCACCGCGTACGGCAGGAAGATCCCGAGCCGGACCGTCTTGGCCAGGCGCAGGAGCCCCGAGTCGAGCGCGAGCGCGAACAGCAGCGCGAAGGCGAGCATGAGCGGCACCTGGAGCAGGAAGAACAGCGCGACGCGCCCGAGCCCCTCCAGCAGGAGCGGGTCGGTGAACGCCCGCGTGTAGTTCTCGAGGCCGACGAAGACGTTCCCGCCGATCATCTGCTCGCGGAAGAGGCTGAACCAGGCCGCGTACAGCAGCGGCACGAGGAACATCGCGGTGAAGGCGATCATGAACGGGGCGACGAACAGGTACCCCGCCTTCGCGTACCGCGGCCCCTTGCCGCCAGCCGCCTTGCCGCGCTTGGCGATCCGTCCGATCCGCGGTGTGAGCGGGGCCTTCGAGGTCGTGTCGGCGGTCATGACTCCTCCACGGTGAAGCCCTGGAACTCGGCGTACTCGGCGATGCGGTCCTGCCAGTCCTGGAGGGCGGCGACCGCGTCGGCGCCCTCGGCGATGGCGGTGCCCACGGTGGCGCCGTAGTCGGCGTACACCTGGTCCTGGAACGGCGACCACTGGAACTCGGGGGAGACGGTCTCGCTGATCTGCGCGAACACCTCGTTGACCCGCTGCCCGCCGTAGAACTCGAGTTCGAGGCCGGTGAACTCGGGGTCCTCCAGGAGCGCCTTGGTCGGCGGGAACAGGTACTGCTCGGTGGCCATCGCCTTCGTCGACTCGGGGTCGGTGTTGATGAACTGCGCGAAGACCGCGGCCTGGATCGGGTGCTCGGTGATGTTGAAGACCGCCGAGGTCGACCCGCCCCAGTTGCCCGACACCTGCGACCCGGCCTCCCACTGCGGCAGGGGCGCGGCCCGCCACTTGCCGCTGGTGGAGGCGGCGGTGTCCTGCAGGAACACCGGGCCCCACGCGGCGGTCAGCCAGGTGGCGTACTTGCCGCGGTTCGCGGCCTGGTACCACTGGTCGCTGAAGTCGGGGTCGGTGGAGACGACGCCCTCCGCGACGAGGTCCGCCCAGTAGGAGGTGACCCGCTGCGCCGCCTCGGAGGTGAGGTCGACCTTCAGGTCCGGCCCGTCGGAGCCGCCGAACGGGTCCGCGCCGGCCTGCCACAGCGACGCCGAGAAGAACGCGCCCTGGCTCGGCGGGAAGTTCGTCAGGTACACCTCGGGGTCGGCCTCATGGAGCGCTCTAGCCGCGTCCGCGAACGCCTCCCACGTCTCCGGCACCTCGATGCCGTGCGCCTCGAAGAGGTCCGTGCGGTAGAGCATCCCCAGTGGACCGGTGTCCTGCGGGATCGCCCACACCTCGCCGTTCGCGCCGGTCACCTGGGCCCACACCCAGTCCACGAACCGGTCCTCCAGCTCGCCGGCGCCGTAGGGGCGCAGGTCGAGCAGGTGGTTCGTGATCGAGAACGACGGCACGAGCTGGAACTCGACCTGTGCGACGTCGGGCGCGCCCCGTCCGGCCCGCAGCGCGGTCCGGATCTTCGCGTAGTGGCCCGCGCCCTGCGCCGCGTTCGTGACGTCCACGGTGATGTCGGGGTACGCCTCTTCGAAGAGGGCGACCTGCTTCTCGATCCCGGGCACCCAGGTCCAGAAGTCGAGCTCGGTGGGGGTGTGCATGGCCTCGTCGATCTCGGCCTGGCTGACGTGCTCGGGCGGCTGCACGGGCGTGCGGCCGCACGCGGTGAACGCGAGCGGGCTCGCGAGCGCGGCGCCGAGCCCCGTCCGTCGTCTGAAGCGGGGATTCATCGTGCGTCCTTTCCTGGCTCCTCGTCGAGCCGGTTCGGGGGCGGTGCGGTGGATCGGCGCACGACGAGCCGGTGCACGTCGTGACGCGGATCGGTCGGAGGCGGACCGGCCGGCTCGGGCGCGCCCGGGAGCCGCCGGAGGAGGATGCCGAGGCCGCGGATCGCGTCGGCCTCGAACTGCTGGCGGACGGTCGTCAGCGGCGGGGTGAGGTAGGCGGCGGCGGGGATGTCGTCGAAGCCGGTGACGCTGATCCGCTCCGGCACGGCGATGCCGGCCTCGGCGCAGGCCCGCATGAACCCGATCGCCATGTCGTCGTTCGCGCAGGCCACGGCCGTCACCGCGGGGTCGTCGCGGAGCCGGAGCCCGGCCGCGTACCCGGACGCGGGGGACCAGTCGCCCCGCACCGGCGGCGGCGGCTCGATCCCGCGGGCCTCGTGCGCGGCCCGCCAGCCGTCGGCGCGCTCGCGGGCCGCGAACCAGGACTCGGGCCCGGCGACGTGCCAGACCCGCTCGTGCCCGAGGTCGAGGAGGTGCTCGACGGTCTCGCGCGTCGCGTCGGCGTTGAAGTCGCCGTGGAGCAGGTTCTCGGCCTGGGGGAGGCTGCGGCCGACGCTGTAGATCGGCACGTCCGGGTCGACGCGGAGCTCCACGCCCTCGTCGATCGGGTCGGAGATGATGATCGCGTCGACCCCCTGGCGCAGCAGCCAGTCGACGGCGTCGCCGATCGAGTCCGGTTGGCCCTCAAGGGTGTTCGCGACCATCACCGAGATCCCGGCGGCCCGGGTGGCGCGTTCGATCGCCACCTGCAGCGAGGCGGGGCCGTAGAGCGCGGTGCCGAGGGCGACCACGCCGATGCGCCCGAAGCGGCCGGTGATGAGCGCCCGCGCCGCCGTGTTCGGCCGGAACCCGAGCTCCTGCGCGGCGGCCAGGACCTTCTCGCGCACGGCGTCCGAGACGTAGCGCTCGTTGTTGACGACGCGGGAGACCGTCTTCTGCGAGACCCCGGCCAGCCGGGCCACATCGGTCATGCCGGGCGGACGCCGTCGCGAAGGGGTCGCGCCGGAGGGGGTCGTGGGGGCCATGAGGGGGCTCCTGACAGACTCTGACTACGTTGTCATGAAACCTACGTCACACTGCCGTTCCATGTCAAGACATCCAAGGCGAAAGCCTGAAAACCACCCGAAACCCCGACCGAAGCCGTTGTCTCCGAACCCGGTCCGGAGCTTCGAGCAATCAGCGCGGCCGAACGCGCCGCGCCCGCAGGCGATCCGGCCTCCCGGCTACCCGAGGTCCTGCCCGAACGCGCGGTCCCCGGCCGACTCCCGCGAGTCGGCCGCCGCGACCTCCGGCTCCTCCTCCGCCAGCTCGCCGAGCCGCAGCGGCGCCGCGATCCGCCGCCGCGCGAACGCCGTGTCGTCCAGTCCGGCCAGCACCGCGACGTTCCGCCCGCACACCCGCCCCTGGCACAGCCCCAGGCCCGCACCGCTCGCCAGCTTCAACGGCCGCACCCCGTCCGCGCCCCGCCCGTCGACCGCTGCCATCAAACGCCGCAGGTCGACCTCCTCGCACCGGCACACGACCGTGTCGTCCCGCAGCCAGCCCGTCCACCCCGGCCGCACCGCGTACGCCGCCGCCAGCGCGGCCGCGAACCGCCGCCCCGACCGCACCCGCGCCATCGCGCCCAGCGGCGGCTCCACCACGGCCCCAAGGCGTTTCGCCGCCGCAGCCCCCGCCACCGCGCCCTCCGACGCCGCCAGCTCGGCCCCGCCGATCCCCGTCAGCTCCCCGGCCGCGAACACGCCCGGCACCGACGTGCCCTGCGCCGCGTCCACCGCCACGAACCCGCCCTCAATCCGGCACCGCGCCGCCACCGCCAGCTCCAGCTGCGGCGTGAACCCGAACCCGACCGCCACGGCGTCCACCTCGACCCGCCGCTCCGAACCCGGCACCGGCGTCCAGTCCCGGTCCACCCGCGCCACCGTCGCCGACGCCACCGACGACGCCCCGTGCGCCTCGATCACCGCCGTGCGGGACCGGTACGGCACCCGGTGCCGCGCCAGCGACGCCGCGTACCGCGCCAGCTCGGGCAGCTTCCGCCCGCCCGCCGCCGCGCCGCGGGGCCGCGACAGCCAGCCCGTGACCGCCCGGTTCGCCTCCGCGACCTCCACCACGCGCGCGCCCGCGGCCGCCAGCGACGCCGCCACCGGCAGCAGGAACGGACCCGTCCCCGCCACCAGCACCCGGTCGCCCACCGCGACCCCCTGGCCCTTCGCCATCGCCTGCGCCGCACCGGCGGTGAACACCCCCGGCAGGTCCCAGCCCGGGAACGGCAGCGCCCGGTCGAACGCGCCCGTCGCCAGCACCAGCGCCCGCGTCTCCAGGATTCGGCCCGTCCGCGACGGGTCGTCCGCGGCCCCGACGCGCAGGTGCACCCGGTGCCCGCCCGCGACCGGCTCCACCGCCCACACCGTCGCGTCCGCGACGTGCTCGACGTCGACCGGGAGCGCGAACCGGTCCCCGGCCGCGAGCGCGTCCTGCCGGAAGTACTGCCCGCCGAGCTTCGCCCCCGCGTCCACGAGCACGACCTCCACCCCGAGTGCGGCCGCCGCCGTCGCGGCCGCCAGACCCGCGGGCCCCGCCCCGACCACGACCACCCGGTTCACGACGGCAGCTCCGCCCCGGACTGCGGCCGGATGTCGTCCCCGTCCGCCACGAACCGCTGGCACGCCCGCACATCGGGCACGCCGTTCACCTTCACCAGGCAGTCGAAGCACGCCCCGATGCCGCAGAACAGCCCGCGCGGGCGGCCCGTGCCGCGCGTCGTGCGCCACGACCGGACCCCCAGGCCCATGAGCACCCCGGCGACCGTCTGGCCCTCCCGGGCCTCGACCTCCTCGCCGTCCCACACCACTCTCACGTGCGCACCTCCGCCATCAGCGCCGGCCTCGCCACCCGGAAGGGGACCGGGTCCACCTCGGGCCGCCGCCGGTCCATCAGGTCCGCGAGCATCCGCGCCGTCCCCGGCGCGAGCCCGATGCCCGCGCCCTCGTGCCCGCCCGCGTGCCACAGCCCCGGCATCCGCGGGTCCTCGCCGATCACCGGCAGGTGGTCTGGGGTGTACGGCCGGAACCCGCCGTAGGCCCGCATCACCGGCACGTCCTTCAGGACCGGGAACAGCCGGACCGCGCTGCGCGCGAGGCGCCGCAGCACCTCGACCTCCAGCGACTCGTCGAACCCGACGCGCTGGCGGCTTGATCCGATGAGGACGGTCCCGGTGGCGGTGGACTCGACCACGGGCGAGACGCGCAGGTCCACGTCGCCGCTCGCCACCGCCGCGACGTAGTCGGCGGCGTACACCTTGCGGCCCACGACCCGGGGGAGCGGGGCGGTCACCAGGACCATGCCCCGGCGCGGCAGGATCTCGATCGGCGCGCCGGCGGCCACCGAGAAGTGGCCCGCCCACGGACCGCACGCGTTCACCACGGCCCCGCACGGGACCGCGTCGCCGCCGATCCGCACCCCGGCGACCCTGCCGCCCTGCACGACCAGTCCCCGCGCCTCGGTCCCGCCGCGGACCTCGCCGCCGCGGGCCCGCACGGCCGCGAGGAGCGCCGTCGCGGCGAGCACGGGCTGCACCTGGGCGTCCTCGGGGTAGTGCGCCGCGGCGGTGACCGCCCTCGTCAGGTGCGGCTCCATGGCGCACGCGGCGCCCTGGCCGAGGTCCTGGACGTCGACGCCGGCCTCGCGCTGCGCCTCGGTGAGGATGCGCAGGGGGCCGATCGAGTCCTCGTGCAGGGCGACCACCAAGCCGCCCTTGGACTCCCATTCGACGTCGGCGAGGTCCTCGCCGAGCTCCGCGCGTAGCGTCTCGAGCAGTTGCGGCCACAGTCGCCGGGAGGCGAGCGCCAGCCGCAGCTCGGGTCCGGGGGCCTTGTCGGAGAGGAGCACGTTCCCCTCGCCGGAGGCGGTGGTCGCACCGGCGGGCGCGCCTCGGTCGACCACGAGCACGCGCCTCCCGGCCGCGCTCAGGGCCTCGGCGCAGGCGGCGCCGACGATCCCGGCGCCCACGACGACGACGTCGGCGGACTCGATCGGACTCACCCCCGTCCTGACTGCAGGCCGGGTGACAGTATGCCCGATCGGGCCCGGGATATTCGTGTTCCGGACGTCGGCGTGCCCGCCCCCGCGGGGACCGCGGCACCGCCGCCGCGGGCGTGCTCCCGGATGGTGGAAACCGCGGTGCCCTCGCCCCGGCCGGGCTCCTAACCTGGCAGTCGACCGCGAAGGAGACCCGATGGCGTTCCCCCACGACTGCCCCGTCCTCGCCGGCTACCTCGTGCGCCTCGAACCCCTCGGCCACAGCCACGCGGCCGACCTCGCCGAAGCCGCGGAGGCGGACCGCGCCCCGTTCGGTTTCACCTGGGTGCCGCGGGCGGACGAGGTCGGGAACTACATCGACCAGCAGCTCGAACGCCGCGACCAGGGCCGCCTCGCCCCGTACGCCCAGATCGCGGCCGCCACCGACCGCGCCGTCGGCGCGACCGCGCTGTGGGACCCGCGCACCCTCCCCGGCCGCGGCCTCTACGCCGTCGAGGTCGGCTTCACCTGGCTCGCCGCCGCCGCCCAAGGCACCGGCGTAAACGCCGAGGCGAAGCTCCTGCTCTTCCAGTACGCCTTCACCAGCCTCGGCGTCGACCGCGTCGACCTCAAGACCGACGCCCGCAACACGCGCTCGCGCGCCGCCATCGAGGCCGTCGGCGCCCGCTTCGAAGGCGTCCTCCGCAACTGGTCGCGCTCCTGGGTGCCGGGGGAGGACGGCCTCCTGCGCGACTCTGCGATCTTCTCGATCGTCCGCGACGAGTGGCCCGCGACCGAGGCGGCACTGCGGCGCCGGATCGAGGATCAGCGGTCGGCGGCCCTGCCCGCGACGCCCTGAAGGTCCCGCTCACCCGCGCGCCGGCCCGACCCCGCCGCCCGTGATCCGGCCGCCGTCTCGATCCGCTTGCGCCGCTCCTACTTCCGGCGCGGCGGCGGACCGTACACCGGGCGGTACTCGGCGAACTCCGCGCTGAACAGCGCCAGGCCCTCGGTGATGCCGGGGAGGCGCCGCTCCACGCCGTGGACCGCCTCGGTCGGCATGAAGCCGGACACGTACCCGGTGGTGTCGGTCGAGAACTGGCCCTTGATATTCGCGCGCGCCTCGCCGAGGGTCTTGAGGACCGCGTTGCCCGTCCCGGCCGGGAACTCCGCGCGGAAGGCGCTCACCGGCTCGCAGACCGCCGTCCCCGCCTCCTCCAGCATCACGCCGAGCAAGTACTTCGTCGTGTCGCGGAAGTGCCCGGCCGTGCTCGTGCGCCCGATGTACCCGGTGGCCGTCAGCCACACCCGGCAGTCGGTGACCGCCCAGCCGTACCGGCCGCGGCGCATGAACTCGAAGACGCCCTCCTCGACCGCGTTGCGCAGCGCCCGCGTCAGCGAGCCGCGCTCCACCTCCAAGCCGTAGTGCAGACCCGAACCGGGCTCGCCCGGCTCCAGCCGCAGCCCCACCGTCGCGACGTTCGTCGTCTGCGCCCACGCCCCCATCTCGTGCAGGGCCGAAGCCGCGCGCAGCGGCCGCTCGACGTGGATCGCGCGCGTCTCCTCGAACTCGACGCCGATGCCGAACTCCTCGTCGAGGAGCGAGGCCACGACCTCCTTCTGCACCTCGCCGTACAGGCGGACCGCCATCTCCTCGGACAGCTCGTCCAGGTGCGGGTCCACCAGCGGGTCCCGCTCGGCGAGGCTCAGCAGGGCCCGGTTGAGCGGCACGCGGTCGTTCGGGTCGGCCGGGCGCACCACCGTCTCCAGCGTCGGCGGCGTGAACAGGCCGCCGCTCGCCAGGCCGTCGGGCGAGCCGATCGCATCGCCGATGCGGATGTCGCTCAGGCCCTTCACCTTCGCGATCGAACCCGGCACCGCCTCGCCCGGGACGGTGGCCGTGCCGTGGTCGAAGACCTCCACCGAGGTCACCTTGCCCTCGTGCGCCTCGACCGCGCCGTATTCGCCGCGGCGGTACGCCGTCAGCACGTCGCGCGGCCCGATCCGGCCCGCGCTCACCCGCACGTACGCGACCTTCTGGTCGCGGTGCTCCACCTTGAACACCGTGCCGCGGGCCTCCGCGTCCGGATCCCCTTGCGGCAGCGGCAGGTACCGGCGCACGCCCTCGGTCAGCGCCGCCACGCCCGCGCCCGTCACCGCCGACCCGAAGTACACCGGGTGCACCGCGCCGGCGCGCACCTGCGCGGCCAGCTCGGCGTGGTAGTCGAGCGACTCGGGCCGCTCCAGGTACGCCTCGAGGAACTCGTCCGAACCCGCCGACAGCAGGTCCGCGGCCCGGTCGGCGAAATCGCGGTCGCCGAACCCGAACGGGACGGCCGCCGCCCCGCCCGACCCGATCGCCCGCACCGTCCCCATCGGCAGCAGCCGCGGGCTCAGCATCCGGGCGAGGTCCTCCAGCAGGCCCGACTCGCGGGCGCCGCGGCGGTCGATCTTGTTGACGAACAGGAGCGTCGGCACGCCGAGCCGCTCCAGGGTGCGGAACAGGACCCGCGTCTGGGCCTGCACGCCCTCGACCGCGGAGACCACCAGGACCGCGCCGTCGAGCACGCGGAGCGCCCGCTCCACCTCGGCGATGAAGTCGGTGTGGCCCGGCGTGTCGATGAGATTGACGGTGGTGCCGCCCAAGCGGAACGCCACGACGGCCGACTGGATCGTGATCCCGCGGCGGCGCTCCAACTCCATCGAGTCGGTCTGCGTGCTGCCGGAGTCGACGCTCCCGACGCGGTCGATGATCCCCGCGTCGAACAGCAGCCGCTCGGTCAGGCTGGTCTTACCGGCGTCGACGTGGGCGAGAATCCCCAGATTCAGAAATGACAATGACAGTCCTCAGAGCAGAGTTCGGCTGGATTCGCTGGGTGAACTCCGAAGTCCGGCGCATGTCGGACCCCTCTCTGACTCGTATCGGACCGATCAGAAGCGACGCTAGGCCCGCCCCTCCGATCCCGCAACCGCTTTTCCCGGGGAGCACCCCCGCGCTAGGCTCCGCCCATGGGCACGAGCGAGGACACCTTCCAGCGGGCGCTGACCGCCGCCGACATCGACGCCGCGAACGGCCTGACCCGACACTGGCTCGCCGCCCGCGCCGAGATCCCCTCGGCCGCATCAGGACTCGGCATCTGGCCGCTCCTCGCCGTCCTCGCCACCGGCGCCGTCGAGGACACCAGGGACGAACTGCTCGCCGCCGCCCGGATCGACGCCGACCGCGCCGCCGCCGTCCCCGCGGCCCTCCTCGCCGCCCTGCGCGAATCACCCGCGCTCAGCGCCGCCGTCGCCGTCTGGGCCGGGAAGCGCGTCACCCTCGACCCCGACTGGACCGCCGGCCTCCCCGTCGACGCCGTCGGCTCACTCACCGGCGACCCCGCCGCCGACAAGGCCGCCCTCGACGACTGGGCCTCCCGGAACACGCGCGGCCTCATCCCCGAGATGCCCCTCGACTTCGGCCAGCCCATCGACCTCGTCCTCGCCAGCGCCCTCGCCGTGAAGACCACCTGGCGCACCCCCTTCACCGACCTCCGCCGCACCTTCCGCACCGGTCCCTGGGCCGGCCTCGGCCAGGTCCGCGGCCTCACCGCCGTCCTCGGCGACGTCCTCCGCGTCGCCGACGACGCCTCCGTGCTCACCGTGGCCGGCGACGGCGACATCGACGTCCTCCTGGCCCTCGGCCGCGACGGCCTCGACCCGCATGCCGTCGTGGACACGCTCCTCGACGCCGCCGACCCCGCCTGGGGCCGCTCGGCGACTGAGCTGACGCCGGGGGAGCGGGCCATCGGCGTCGAGGTCGCCGAGTACCGCTCCATGCGCCCCCAGGCCGGCCCCGAGACCGCCGTCGACACCGTCCGCTTCCGCCTCGACGCCGACCTCGACCTCAGCGCCGACGCCGCCGCCCTCGGCCTCGTCCTCGCCTCCGACCAGGACCGCGCCCGCTTCGACCGCCTCGCCGCCGAACCGGTCTACGTCTCCCAGGCCAAGCAGGCCTGCACCGCCGTCTTCAGCGCCACCGGCTTCGAGGCCGCCGCCGTCACCGCCATGGCGATGGCCCGCGCCGCCGGCGTGCCCAAGTTCGACCACACGCACGTGCAGGCCCGCATCGTCTTCGACCGCCCCTTCGCCTACCTCGCCCGCCACCGCCCCACCGGCCTCGTCCTCGTCGCCGGCTGGGTCGCCGAACCGGAGACCGCATGAGCACCGCCCTCCACGACGCCCTGACTCCCGCCGACGTCGCCGCCGCGAACGCGCTCACCCGGCAAGGGCCGGCGCAACGCCGCCGACCCCCTGCCGGGGGAGCGGTTCGCAGCGCCAGCGGGCGGAGCCGGCCCGGTTACTCGTCGAGCGGCGCGGCGTGCCAGGTCCAGTCCGGAGCGCGGCGCGCGCGGCCGTCGAGGTCGCCTCTGCCGGTGGCCCACAGGAGGGTCCGCCACGGGTCGGCGCCGGTCGGTGCTTCGGGGAAGAGGCGGGCGAGGGCCGGGGCCACGAGGTCGGCGGGCGGGTCGAAGTCGACGCCGAGGCCCTGCGTGAGGTCGAAGACGTGCGCGAGCGTCTCCACGACGCCCATGGCCGCGAAGCCCTCCGGGTCGGCCACGCCCCAGACGTGCCAGGCCCGGACCTCCGGGCCCCGCGCGTCCACGGCCGCCGCGACCATGCCGCTCATCATCGACACCACCTGGATGCCCGTCTCCGGGCCCTCCTCGCGGTCGAAGCGGATCGGGAGCGGATCCCAGCCGATCAGCGGCCCGCCGGGCATCCAGCCCTCCGGCCCCGAGAGCCGCAGCGCGTACGAGAACACGCCGTTGTGCAGGTGCTCCAGGGCGTCCCAGCAGGACATCTCCATCGGGCCCGCCTGGTTCGACCAGGCCTCGCGGTCGCCCTTGCGCAAGGCCGCGACGGAGACCGCCGCCGCCTCCAGAACGTGCTCGCCGGTCACCGGGGTTCGCGTCATGCCCGGAGTCTAACCGCCCGCGCCCGCGAGGGGCCGCCTCGTTCAGTCCCCTTGCCACGCATGCCAGAGCCCGGCGTACACCCCGCCCGCGGCCAGCAGTTCGCCGTGCGTCCCCGCCTCGGCGATCCGGCCGCGCTCCACCACCGCGATGCGGTCGGCCGAGCGCGCGGCCTGGAGCTGGTGGGCGATGGCGATGACGGTGCGGCCCGCGAGGGCCGCCGCCAGGGACGCCTCGACCCTGCCCGCGCTGGCGGGGTCGATGCCGGCGGTGGCCTCGTCGAGGATGACGATGTCGGGGTCGGCGATGACGACGCGCGCGAGCGCGATCTGCTGCGCCTCGGCGGTGGTGAGCTTGCGGTGCTCGTCGCCGAGCATCGTGTCGAGGCCCTCCTCGACGGCCCAGCGGGCGTCGACGCGCCGCAGCGCCTCCTCCAGGCGGTCGTCGCCGGCGTCGGGCGCGGCGAGGATCAGGTTGTCGCGCAGGGAGGCCGCGAACACGTAGTGCTCCTGGGTCACCAGGACCACGTGCCGCCGCAGCTCCTCCACGCCGATGTCGTACACCGGGACGCCGCCCAGCGTCGCCGTTCCGGTACGCGGCCTGTCGATCCCGGCCAGGAGCCGGGCGATCGTGGACTTCCCGGCCCCGGAGGGCCCGACCACGACGAGCCGCTGCCCGCGCGCGGGGTGGAGGCTCAGGCCGTGGAGGACGTCGGGGCCGTCGCCGTACCCGAACGTCACCGCGTCCATCCGCAGCTCGGGGCCGTCGGGCCGCGCCTCGCGCGGCTCCTCGGGGATCAGGTTGACGCCCTCGATGCGGGCGAGCGCGGCCGCGCCCTGCTGGAACTCGCCGAGCTGGGTCATGACCCCGTTGGTGGGGTTGGCGATCCGCACGGTGACGGTGATGGCCGCGATGGCGGTGCCGAGCGTGAGCCCGCCCTGGAAGTACCAGATCCCGGCGGCGAGGGTGACGATGAGGAGCTGGCCGCGGTTGATCATGAGGAGCACGGTGAAGAAGTCCGTCTGGAGCCGCACCACCCGCAGCATCCGGTCCATCATGGACTGGCCGCGGTCGTAGCCGAGCTCCCGCCGCTCCGCCTGCAGCGCCAGCGACTCGACGGTCCGCGCCCCCGCGCCCGAGGCGCCGACGGTCTCGGCGGCCTCGCTCATGGCCGCGCGCTGCGCGAGGAACGCCGGGGCCGCGCGGCGCAGGTACCGGCGTGCGGCCAGGTACAGCGGCGGCACCGTCACCAGCGCCACTAGGCCGAGCACCGGGCTCGCGACGAACGTGGCGACGTACAGGACGACGACCTCGATGACGAGGGTCGCGACGGTGGGTCCGTTGTCGCGCAGCATGTCGGCGACGACGTTCACGTCGGAGGCGGTGCGGGTCCCGAGGTCGCCGCGCCCGGCGCGCTCGACCTGCACGAGCGGGAGCGACAGGACCCGCTCCACGACCGACTCGCGCAGCCGCGCGGCGGCCCGCTCGCCGAACCGGTACCCGGCGAGGCGCCCGAGGCGGCTGAGCACGAACTGGACGCACACGCACCCGAGGATCACTGCGCACACCAGGTGCACCCGCCCGGTGCTCCAGTCGGCGGCGATGCCGTCGACGACCTTCCCGAGGAGGATCGGCACGGCCACGCTGAACGCGGCCGCGAACAGGTACAGCAGCAGGACGGCCGAAGCGCGGCCCGGGTCGGCGGCGATGAGCCGCCCCACGGCCCGGCGGACGTCGGCGGGTCCGGCGACCGGCAGGCGGCC
This sequence comes from Glycomyces endophyticus, assembly GCF_039531525.1. Lineage (NCBI taxonomy): Bacteria > Bacillati > Actinomycetota > Actinomycetes > Glycomycetales > Glycomycetaceae > Glycomyces > Glycomyces endophyticus. The sequence continues at coordinate 37,689 of NZ_BAAAQF010000010.1, read as the reverse complement.
CCGCGCCGGCGCGGATGCGGTTGCCATGGTGCTCATGCGTGCTCTGCTTTCAACGGGCTCAGTCGACGCTGTGCGAGGCGAGACGGCGGTAGGCGGCGTCGGCGAGGAGGCCGGCGTGCGACCCGACGGCGTGGACCTTCCCGTCGACCATCCAGGCGACGCGGTCGGCGTGCGCGAGCCACAGCGGCGAGGCCGTGACCACGAGGGTCGCCCGGCCGGCGCGGGCCGCGGCGACGCGCGCGGCGATGATCGACTCGGTGTGGGCGTCGACGGCGGACGTCGGGTCGACCGCGAGCAGCGTCTCCGGTTCGGCCGCAAGCGCTCTGGCGAGGCGCAGCCGCTGCCGCTGCCCGCCCGAGAGGTTCCGGCCGCCCTCCTCGACGAGGAGGTCCATGCCCTGCGAGGCGACGTCGTCGGCGCACGCCGCCTCGATCGCCCGCCGCGCCTCGTCCTCGGGCACGCGCATCGTCGCGGCGAGCGTCCCGGTGAACAGGTGGTCCTCGTCGGTGAGCAGCATGATCCGCGACCGCACCTCGGCGAGCGCGAAGTCCGCGACGGGCCGCCCGCCCCAGGTCGCCTCCGAGTCGCGGTAGCGGGCCAGCCGCTCGCACGCCTCGGCGGCGGGCGCGGTCTCGGCGGTCACCACCACGGTGAGGCCCGAGACCGGCACGGCCAGACCGGTCTCGGGGTCGCGCAGCTCGCCGCCACCGCCGGTCGCGGTCCCGTCGTCGGCCAGGTCGGGCCCGATCTCCAGCACCCGCACGATCCGCTTGGCCGCCACCCACGCCGCCACCAGGTACTGCGAGCAGCCGATGAAGTTCCCTGAGATCGCGATGAAGATCGTCGCGAAGCTGAACGCCGAGGCCAGCCCGCCGATGGTGATCGCCCCGTCGGCGGCGAGGAGCGCCCCGACCCAGGTGATGACCGCGACGAACACGATCGGCATCGAGTGGCGCAGCGCGTGGATCCACGAGCTGGGCCCGGCGACCTCGTACCCCTTGCGGCGCAGCTCGGTCGAGCGCTCCCGGTAGCGGGCGGCGAACAGCAGGTCGCCGCCGACGCCGCGCAGGACCCGCAGGCCCCCGACGATGTCGGCCGCGTGCGCGGACAGGTCGCCGATCCGGGCCCGGTAGTCCGACTGCCGCGACTGGAGCCGCCCCAGCAGCGGCCCGGCGATCACCGCGGTCACCATGCTGCCGCTGATGATGACGACGCCCAGCAGTGGATGGATCGACCACACCAGGGCCGCGCCGACCGCGAACATCACCAGCGTGTTGAAGAAGAACCCGGCGTCGTTGACCGCCCGGGCCGCGCGCCGGGCGTCCTCGCTCGGCAGGTTGAGCAGCTCGCCGGCCGAGACCCGGTCGCGCACTGCGGGGCCCGAGCTGTTGAGCCGGTCGGTCAGGTCGCGCACGATCGCCCGCTGGTTCCGCGCCTCGACCGTGGAGAACTGCCGGAACCCGTTGGCCCACAGGATGGGCTGGAGGACCACCAGCACGGCGGCCGCCCCGAGCCAGATCGCGAAGTCGCGCGCGGAGCGGGCGATGAGTCCCTCGTCGATGACCTTCCCGATGATCCACAGCTGCGGCATCGAGGCGCACGACGCGCCAGCGTAGAACAGCATGCCGAGGACCAGCCGGGCCCGGTTCGGACGCGCCTGCCGGAGGAGCAGCCGCATGGGGGTGAGCGGCCGGGGTGCTGGGGGCATGGAACGGAAGCTTACCTGCCGACCGGCTGTGACGCCTCCTCCGTTTCCGCCCGGGAAATCGGCACTGAGACGAGCGTCGCGGGCCACGCAGTTTGGAAACCCGCAGGAAGGGGAACACGAAGTCCAACATCGACCCCCGATGCAACACAGTGGAAGGACACGACATGCCCTACGTAGCTTCGCGTCACAACTCGTTGATCGCACACGTCATCACGATCGTGTTCGGCCTCATCGCCCTGATCATCCTGCTGCACCTCGCGTTCGTCCTCCTGGAGGCGAACCCCGGCAACCCCCTCGTCAACATCATCGGCGACATGGCGAACTGGTTCTCCTGGCTGTTCAGGGACATGTTCACCATCGACGACCCGAAGGTCCGGGCCGTCGTCAACTACGGCCTCGCGGCCCTGGTCTACCTCCTCGTCGGAGGCGCCATCGCCGGCGCCGGCCGCCGCTGGCGCTCATAGCCCGAGCACGGACATGGGGCCCGGCCGCCCAACCCGGCCGGGCCCGACCGCTGCCCGCCCCCGATCGCCCCGGCCCCGGCCCGAACCGGCCCGGCAGGCCCTAGAGTCGACACCATGGGCATGAACTGGCGCACGGCCGTCCTCGGGCAGCTGGAGTTCTACTGGGACTTCCACTTCCGCCCCCGCATCGAAGGCCTCACCGACGACGAGTACCTCTGGGAGCCGGTCGACGGCTGCTGGACCCTCCGCCCCGACGCCGCGGGCGACCTCGTCATGGACGAGGCGCAGCCCGCCCCCGAACCGCCCCCGGTCACCACGATCGCCTGGCGCGCCGCCCACGTCGGCCGCGACGTCCTCGGCATCCGCGCCCGCGCCTTCTTCGGCCCGCACGACGGGCTCGAGGACGCGGGCATGTTCGACCGGCGCCTGTGGCCCGAACCGCTCCCCGCCACCGCCGACGGCGCGATCGCCATGCTCGACGGCGCCTACGGGCACTGGCGCGACGCGATCGGCGCCCTCACCGACGAGGGGTTCGAGGCCCCACTGGGCCCCAAGGGGAAGCCGTACGACCAGGACAGCATGGGCGCCCTCCTCCTCCACCTCAACCGCGAGGTCATGGCCCACGGCGCCGAGATCTGCCTCCTACGCGACCTCTACCGCGCCGAGCACGGCGGCCGATAACCGCGTTGCCGTCCCGTCGCCGCGGTGCGACCCTGTGTGCATGTCCGAACCGATCGAGGAGCTCCGCACCCGCTACCGAGGCCGCACCTGGGCGCCCGTCGGCATCGGGGAGTCCGGCGCGCACGTGTGGCGCCTCGACGGGGCCGCCCCGCTGTACGTGAAGGTCGGCGCCGGCCTCGCCCGCGAGGCGAACGCGCTCGCCTGGCTCGCCCACTTCGACCTCGGCGCCCCCGAACTCGTCGACAACGGCCAGCTCGGCGACGGCCGCGACTACCTCGTCACCACGGCCGTGCCCGGCCGCTCCGGCGCCGAGCCCTGGCCCGCGTCCGAGCGCCTCGCCGTGGCCGAGGCCGTCGGCCGCTACCTCGCCCGCTTCCACACCCTCCCGGTCGACCGGTGCCCCTTCCGCGGCGAGCCCGGCGGCGACCCCGTCGTCTCCCACGGCGACTTCATGCTGCCCAACGTGATCCTCGATCCGCTGACGCTCACCGTCACCGGCGTCGTGGACGTCGGCTCGCTCGGCGTCGCCGACCGCGGCCGCGACGTCGACGACATGGTCTGGAGCCTGACCGGCGGCCTCAACCCGCAGTACGGCGCCGTGCACGCCGAGCGCTTCCGCGAGGCCGCGGCCGGCCGCGGCCTGCTCCGGCGGGAATGACGAAGCCCGGCCGCAGTCGCGACCGGGCCCCGTCCACGCCGTCAGTCGGCGTCGCGCATCCGCAGGAGCTTGCGCGCCTCGACCGTGCTGATGGCCGGCCGCTGGGCCAGCGCCGCGGCCTCGGCCGCGCGCGCGACCAGCTGGTCGTTGCCCGTCACCGGCCGGCGCCGCGCGAAGGACACGGTGTCCTCCATGCCGACGCGCAGGTGGCCGCCGTGCGCCAGCGAGGCGAACATGACCGGCAGCGTCGACCGTCCGATCCCGGTGGCGGAGAACGTGGTCCCCTCCGGCAGGTAGCGGCGGACCCCCTCGGCGAACGCCGTCACCGTGGACGCGTCGCCCGCGGCCCCGCCCGGGACGCCGAGCACGAAGTCCACGTGCACGTGGTCGCCGAACGGCAGCCCGTGCCGGTCGAGCAGCCGCTCCAGCGCCGACAGGTGCCCCAGGTCGAACAGCTCGTACTCGGGCACGACCGCCGCCTCCCGCATCCGCTCGTGGAGGCGCACCACGAACTCCCAGCGGTTGGTGAACACGTCGTCGCCGAAGTTCACGGTGCCCATCGTGCACGAGGCCATGTCCGGTTCGGCGTCGACGACCGCGAGGCGGGCCTCCTCGCCGTCGCGGACCGACCCGCCCGTCGAGAGCTGCACGATGAGGTCCGTCGAGTCCCGCAGGGCCGCGACGGCGTCGCGCAGGCGCACCGGGTCGAGCGTCGGCTTCGCCCCGTCGTCGCGCAGGTGCACGTGGATGATCGAAGCGCCCGCCCGCTCGCACCGCACGGCGGTCTCGACCAGCTCGTCGAGCGTCACCGGCAGGGCCGGGACCTCGGCCTTGTCGACCTCGGCCCCCGTGGGCGCCACCGTGATCAGCGTCCCGGTCATCCGACCTCCGCCGCCTCGTCCTGGCGCGCGGACGCCTGCCGGGACTGCGCGGCCGCCGCGTTCCCGGCCTCCTTAGCCGCGTGCGGGGCGTGCATGTTCGCCCACCACGCCTGGCCGGCCTTCGGCAGCGTGTCGATCGGGTCGTAGAACGGGTACCGGCGCGTGAGCGCGTCGGGGTCGTCGGCCTCGATGGAGGTCCGGTAGTTCTTCGTCCAGTACGAGATGCCCAGCTCCCGGTCGTACTCCGACAGCTGGTGCACCCAGCGCTTGCCGACCATCGGCACGTCGCAGATGATCCGCGGCGTCGCGTACCCGGGCAGGTAGCCCATGATCGCGGTCTGGAGCTCCTGCGCCTGCGCGACCGAGGTCCGCCAGTGCTCGGCGTTGGGGATCATGTCGCACATGTAGAAGTAGTACGGCAGGATGTTCGCCTCGCCCTGGAGTGCGAAGCACAGGTCCAGCAGGTCGGCCTGGGTGTCGTTGACGCCGCGCATGAGCACGCCCTGGTTCCGCACGTCGCGCACGCCCGCGTCGAGCATCGCGGCCGCGGCCCGCGCCACCGTCGGGGTCACCGAGTTGACGTGGTTGACGTGGGTGTGGATCGCGAGGTTGACGCCCTGCCCGGCCGCCCGCTTGGCGACCCGCGCCATGCCCTCGACGACCTCGTCCTGCAGCCAGTGCTGCGGCAGCCCCATGAGCGCCTTCGTCGCCAGCCTGATGTCGCGGATCGTCTCCACGTCCAGGAGCCGGTCGAGGAACCGCTCCAGCTGCTTCCACGGCAGGTTCGCCACGTCGCCGCCGGAGACGACCACGTCGCGCACGCCCGGGTGCGCCTGGAGGTACTCGAGGATCGCCGTCTGCCGGTCGACGGGCTTGAGCGAGAGGCGCCGCTTGTCGACCGTGGGCGTGGAGTTGCCGACGAGGTCCATGCGGGTGCAGTGGCCGCAGTACTGGGGGCAGGTCGAGAGGAGCTCGGCGAGGACCTTCGTGGGGTAGCGGTGGGTCAGGCCCTCGACCGCCCACATGTCGTGCTCGTGCAGCGAGTCGCGCGCCGCGAAGGGGTGGGAGGGCCAGTCCGAGCGCCGGTCGGAGGCGACCGGGAGCATGTAGCGGCGCACCGGGTCCGCATAGAACGCGTCCGTCCACGAGCCCGCGCCGGTCTCCTCGACCGCGGGGACCATCGTGTTGAGCATCTGGGGCGGCAGCAGCATCGACATCGTCGCGCTGTGCGCGATGTCGGCCTCCAGGTCCTCGTAGAACGACTCGTGCAGCCGGTCGCCGAACAGCTCGCGCAGCTGCTTCACGTTCTTCACGCAGTGCACGCGCTGCCACTGCGCCGAGGCCCAGTCGGCCTCGGTCACGCCGGCCCAGCCGGGGAACCGGGTCCAGTCCGGCTCGACCAGCTCGCGGCGCCGGTACTGGTACGGCTGTTCGATCATCTTGGGCACCGTTGCCTCGAATGGTCGATCGGCCACGTTCTCACCTCCATGTCCGGGATGTTCGGCCCGGGGAAACGTCGCGGGCGGGGGTAGACCGCCTTGTGACGAGGATAACCTTCCGTTACAGTTGCTCGCTAGGTCTCGCATATTGAGATTCGATCAACTCCCCGTTGCGACGAAGCACAGAAGGGCGGCAACGATGTCGACAGGCTCACCGGTCGGATCGCACCGGGTCGTCAGCCCCGCCGGAGCACTGCCACAAGCGGCCGACCGGCTCGACCCGAACCCCGAGATCCGCGACGACGAGGTCCGCATCAGCGTCGAGCGCCTCAACCTCGACGCGGCCTCTTACCGGCAGCTCCGCACCAAGCACGACGGCGACGGCGACGCCGTCCGCGCCGAGGTCCTCGCGATCGTCGCCGAGCGCGGCAAGATGCAGAACCCCGTCACCGGCTCGGGCGGCATGCTCATCGGCACCGTCGACGCCGTCGGCCCCCGCTCCCCGCTCGGCCTCAAACCCGGCCAGAAGGTCGCCACCCTCGTCTCCCTCACCCTCACCCCGCTGCGCATCACCGACGGACTGGAGCGCTGGGACGGCGAATCCGAGCAGGTCCCCGCCGCCGGCACCGCCATCCTCTTCGGCCGCTCCATCGCCGCGCCCCTGCCCGACCACATGCCCGAGGCCCTCGCGCTCGCCGTCTTCGACGTCTGCGGCGCCCCCGCCCTCGTCCGCCGCGTCGTCTCCCGCCGCTACCACTCCGGCCCCACCGTCGCCGTCCTCGGCGCCGCCGGCAAGTCCGGGTCGCTGTCCCTCGCCGCCGCCAGGGACGCCCGCGCCGCGAAGGTCCTCGCCGTCGTCCGCGACCAGATCGAGGCCGCCCAGATGCGCCGCCTCGGCCTCGCCGACGAGATCGCCGTCGCCGACGCCACCGACCCCCTCGCGCTCTCCCGCAGCGTCACCGAGGCCCTCGACGGCCGCGGCGCCGACGTCACCGTCGTCTGCGTCGACGTCCCCGGCTGCGAGCACGGAGCGGTGCTCGCGACCGCGACGGGCGGCACCGTCGTCTTCTTCTCCATGGCGACCTCCTTCCCGCAGGCCGCTCTCGGCGCCGAAGGCCTCGCCGCCGACGTCGAGATGCTCATCGGCAACGGCTACGTCCCCGGCCACGCCGACTACGCGCTCCACCTCATGAAGGCCCACCCCCGCCTCAAGGAACTCTTCAACGCCCGCATCGGAGGACGGCACGCATGACGACCCCGCTCCTGCCCCTGGACGCCGACCTCGTCGCCCGCGCCCGCCGCCTCGCCGCCAAGGCCGCCCAGCCCGTCGTCGACCTCGCGCGCAGCCACACCACCGTCTCCGTCGAACGCGCCACCCTCCGCCTCGCCGGGCTCACCGGCGCCGACGCCGACGGCATCCCCTGGGTCAACCGTCTCGCCGACGCCGTCCAGGAGCAGGTCGGCATCGAGCACGGCATCGCCCTCCCCGTCTTCCACGCCCTCGCCGACCACCCCGACCTCGAACGGCTCGCCCACGCCGCCGCCGCGGGCGGCGTCCGCTTCGCGATCCCCGAAGGCCGCGCCGCCGACGACGCCCGCGCCCGCGCCCGCGGCGCCGTCGGCGCGGGCTTCGACCGCATCGACGACCAGCGCGGCCGCCGCGACGCCCTCGTCGCCGAGATCGGCGACCCGCCCCAGCGCCCCTGGATCTACCTCATCGTCGCCACCGGCGACATCTACGAGGACATCCCGCAGGCCCAGGCCGCCGCCAAGGCCGGCGCCGACGTCATCGCCGTCATCCGCTCCACCGGCCAGTCCCTCCTCGACTACGTCCCCGAGGGCGCCACCCGCGAGGGCTTCGCCGGCACCTACGCCACCGGTGAGAACTTCCGGCTCATGCGCGCGGCCCTCGACGACACCTCCCGCGAGGTCGGCCGCTACATTCGCCTCACCAACTACGCGTCCGGGCTGTGCATGCCCGAGATCGCCGCGCTGGCGGGCATGAACCGGCTCGACATGATGCTCAACGACTCCATGTACGGCATCCTGTTCCGTGACATCAACCCGATCCGCACCTTCGTCGACCAGCGCTTCAGCCGCCAGGTCCACGCCCGCGCCGGGATCATCATCAACACCGGCGAGGACAACTACCTGACCACGGCCGACGCGGTCGAGGCCGCCCACACCGTCACCGTCTCGCAGCTCCTCAACGAGCGCTTCGCCCACGAGGCCGGGCTCCCCGACGAGCTCCTCGGCCTCGGGCACGCCTTCGAGATCAACCCCGAAGTGCCCGAGTCGTTCCGGCTCGAACTCGCGCACGCGCTCCTGGCCCGCCAGCTGTTCCCCGACGCGCCGCTCAAGTGGATGCCGCCGACCAAGCACATGACCGGCGACGTCTTCCGCGGCAACCTCCTCGACGGGTTCTTCAACCTCGCCGGGGTCATGACCGGCCAGTCGATCCTCCTGGTGGGCATGATGACCGAAGCGGTCGTCACCCCCTGGCTCTCCGACCGCGACATCGCCCTCCAGAACGTGCGGTACGTCCTCAGCGCCTGCGCCGGCCTCGCCGAGGACTTCCACCCGCCCGCCGACGGCTTCATCGCGAACCGCGCCAACCACGTGCTCGACGAGGCCGTCGACCTCCTCGGACGCATCTGCGACGACGGCCTGCTCAACGCCATCGCCGACGGCACCTTCGGCATCATGAAGCGGCCCGCCGACGGCGGCCGCGGCCTCGACGGCGTCGCGAAGCGCGCCGACGGCTACTGGAACCCCGCAGTCGACCTCCTGGACGGAGCCAGCGCATGAGCCGCATCGTCCGCCCCTACGGCGACACCACCGGCGACGGCATGGTCCAGCTGTCGTTCACCCTGCCCGTCCCGCACGACAAGCGCGCCGAGGGCGCCGCCCTCCAGCTCGCCGCCAAGATGGGCCTCGACGGCGCGATGCTCGTGCACGCCAAGCCCATCGGCGAGTCCTACACGTTCTTCGTCGTGTACGGCGCGAGCACCCACCTGGTCAACCTCGACGAGGTCCAGGTCGTCGAGCGCGACTACCCGCACCTGAGCCCCAAGGAGGTCAACGACGCCGTCCGCGAGAAGCTCGGCCGCAAGATCACCGTCGTGGGCGCCTGCATCGGGACCGACGCGCACACCGTCGGCATCGACGCGATCCTCAACATCAAGGGCGTCGCGGGGGAGAAGGGCCTGGAGTACTACCGCGAGCTGCGCGTGGTCAACCTCGGCGCCCAGGTCGCCGTGCCCGACCTCGTCAACCGCGCCGTCGACGAGGGCGCCGACGCCGTCCTCGTCAGCCAGGTCGTCACCCAGAAGGACGCCCACCTGCACAACACCCGCGAGATGTCGGCCGCGTTCCGCGAGGCCCTCCCGCCCGGCAGGCGCCCGCTCCTCGTCGTCGGCGGCCCCCGCTTCGACGAGGGCGCCGCAGCTGAGCTCGGCGTCGACCGGATCTTCAGCCGCGGCACCATGCCCTCCGACGTCGCGTCCTACCTCGTCCACCGCCTCGTCTTCACCAGCAGGGAGACCGCATGACCGACCACGACGGCACCACGGTGACCCACCGCCGCTACATCCCCTACTCGCACGCGCATTACGGCGGGAACCTCGTCGACGGCGCTTACGGGCTCGGCATGTTCGGCGACGTCGCCACCGAGCTGTGCATCCTCACCGACGGCGACGAGGGCCTGTTCGCGTCCTACTCCGACGTGCAGTTCAAGGCCCCCGTCAGGGCCGGCGACATCGTCGAGGCGACCGCCGTCGTGGTGCGCACCGGCAGGCGCAGCCGCACCGTCGAGTTCACCCTCACCGTGGTCTGCCGCGCCGACCCCGAGCGCGCCGACTCGGCCGCCCGGGTCCTCGACGAGCCCATCACCGCCACCACCGCCACCGGCATCGTGGTGGTCCCTTGACCGCCGTCATCGTCTGCGTCGACGTCGGCTCGACCTACACCAAGGCCGCCGCCGTCGACGCGGACTCCGGCGCGCTCGCCGGCGCCGCCTCGCACCCGACGACGCTCGCCACCGACGTCATGGACGGCCTGCGCGAAGCGGTCGCGGCCGCGGTCCCCGCCGGCGCCGCCGTGGTCGACACGCTCGTCTGCTCCTCCGCGGGCGGCGGCCTGCGCCTCGCCGTCATCGGCAACGAGCCCCTGGTCACCGCCCGCGCCGCCTACCGGGCCGGGCTCAGCGCCGGCGCCCGCGTCGTCGACGTCCGCGCCGGGCACCTCGGCCCCGGCGACTTCGCGGCCCTCACCGCCGCCCGCCCCGACGTGATCCTCCTGGCCGGCGGCACCGACGGCGGCGACGAGACCGTTCTGCGCGCCCACGCCGAAGACCTCGCCGACTCGGGTTCGAGGACCCCGGTCGTCCTGGCGGGCAACGCGAGCGCCGCCGCCGACGTGGCCGCGCTCCTGGAGGCCGCCGGCGTCCCGGTCACCGCCGTCGGCAACGTCCTGCCGCGCATCGGCTCGCTCGACCCCGTCCCGGCCCGCACCGCGCTCCGCGAGGTCTTCCTGCGCCACGTCATCGCCGGCAAGCACCTCTCGGCCAGCGCCGAGTTCACCCGCATGGTCAAGGCCGCCACGCCCGACGCGGTGCTCACCGGCGTCGAGCTGCTGGCCGAGCGCACCGGCGACCTCCTCGTCGTCGACGTCGGCGGCGCGACCACCGACGTCTACTCCGTGCTCACCCCCGACGCCGAGCTCCAGGGCCCGCGCGCCGAGGTCGCCGGGACCGCCTGGCGCTCGCGGACCGTCGAGGGCGACCTCGGGGTCCGCCACACGGCGGTGGGCATCACCGAGGCCGCCGAGGAGGAGGACCTCCCCGGCGACTGGGACCTGCCCGACGCCGCCCGCAGGCGCGGCGCCGACCCCGCGCTCCGCGCCGCGACCGACCGCGAGCGCGAGTTCGACCGGGAGCTGAGCGCGCTCGCCGCCCGGATCGCGGTGCGCCGCCACGCGCGCGGCGAGCGCATCGGCGGCCCCACCGAGCCGCTGCGAGGCGGCAAGGACCTCGCCGCCGTCGGCACCGTCGTCGGCTCCGGCGGCGTGCTGCGCCGCGATCCCGAGGCGGTCGCACGGCTCCGCGACGCGGTCGGCGGCGACACCTCGGGCGGCGTGCGGCCCCCGAAGGACGCCCGCTTCACCGTCGACGCGGACTACCGCCTCGCCCCCGCGGGACTCCTCGCGGCCGAGGGCCGCCGCGACCTGGCCGCGCTGCTGCTGGCCGACCTGTAGCCGATCCGCGGGCAACCCGGGACGCTCCTCTAGGCGTATTCCTACTGGAAATCCCAAGCCGCCCAACGAAAGGCAATCATGCAGCGACGCGACGTAGTCAAGCTCGGCGCGGGCCTCACCGCCGCCGCCGGCACCGTCATCGGCACCGCCGGGACCGCGCACGCCGAGACCGAGACCGCCGAGGTCACCGACGTCCACAGCGCGGCCAGGGCCATCAAGCGGGTCTGGGACCGCCAGACCGGGAACGCCGGAGGCACCTGGCAGGGGACGGTCACCCTCTTCGACGGCGGCACCGCCGTCACCGCCGTCGACCAGGACTCCACGAGCGTCCAGACCGCCGCGAGCATGAACAAGCTCGGCATCGCGCTCGGCGTCCTCGACAAGGTCGACCGCGGCGAGCTCTCGCTCGACGACCGCATCACCCTGACCGCCGACATCATCCTCACCGGCTCCGGGTTCTACTTCCACCAGGGCGCCTACGGCGACGAGATCACCGTGGCGAACGTCCTCGTCGCCATGCTCCTGGTCTCCGACAACACCTCGGTGCGGCTGTGCGGCCTCGTGTGCCCGCCCGCCGAGATCAACGAGACGCTCGCCGCGAAGGGCTTCACCGACACGCGCGTGATCCCCAACCCGGCGAACCCCAACCGCATGTGGCTGGGCGACACCACCACCTCGGAGTCGGCCGACCTCATGCACCGGCTCGCCCTCGGCGAGCTCCTCTCGGCGGACTCCACCCGGTTCTTCCTCGGCGTCCTGTCGGGGCTGTCGGGCTACCACGACGGGTTCCGCCGCGAGATGTCCTCGGCCGAGCGCTCCCGCATCGCCATGAAGTACGGCGCCGACGACGCCAACCGGAACGAGTCCGGCATCGTCCTCGGCACCGACGGCTCCCCGCTCCTGGCCTACTCCTTCATGGCCCAGTTCGAGGACCACTGGGACAACTACGGGGCGACCCACCCGGCCGTCCAGGCCCACGCCAAGATGGGCCGCAGGTTCTTCGACATCGCGAACAGCGCCGGCCTCGGCAGCGTGACCGCCCTGTTCGACCCGCAGGACCACGGCACCGGCACCTCCGGCCTCTAGGGCCGCAGAACCCTCGACCCACGGCGCACCGCCCGGCGATCCCCGGGCGGTGCGCCGTGCCCTGCGTCGGTCCGCGTGCGGACGCCCGGACCCCTGTGCGCAGGAGTGATGTACGGTTCGGTGCGTATCCCACACATAAGGAGTGATCGACCGTGGACGTGGAGCGCACCGAGCTGCCCGGTATCGGAGTGCGGTTCGAGTTCGAGACGAAGCGCCATGTGCGCCTCGGCATCGTCGCCCACCGCGAAGGCCGCCGCGACTTCATCATCTACGACCCCGACGACCCCGACTCGATGCTCGACTGCATCGTCTTCTCCGCGGACGAGTCGGCCGCGATCGGCGAGCTCCTCGGCGGCGCCCGCATCGTCGAGAAGCTCAACCGGCTGCACCACGAGATCGACAACCTCGTCTCCCAGCAGCTCAAGGTCGGTGCGACCAGCCCGTACGCCGAACGCCCGCTCGGCGACACCCGCGCCCGCACCCGCACCGGCGCGTCCATCGTCGCGATCGTCCGCGCCGACGGCGTCGAGACCGGCCCGCCGCCCTCGGCGATCCTCCACGTGGGGGACCGGCTCGTGACCATCGGGACGCAGGAGGCGGTCGAAGGCGTGGACCAGATCCTGCGCGGGATCGAGTAATGCACGGAACCGTCGAGCTCCTCCTCGAACTCGGCCTCCTCGTAGGAGCCCTCGGACTCCTCGGAGCCTTCGCCGGCAAGGCCGGCGTCTCGGCCATCCCGCTCTACCTCATCGCCGGGCTCGCCTTCGGGCACGGCGGCATCTACGAGATGCACGCGATCACCGGCTTCCTCGACGTCGGCGCCGAAGTCGGCGTCGTCCTCCTGCTGTTCACGCTCGGCCTGGAGTACACCCCGCGCGAACTGCTCGGGACGATGAAGACCTCCTGGCTCGGCGCCGTGGTCGACCTCGTGCTCAACGCCGCCCCCGGCGTCGCGTGCGCGCTCATCCTCGGCTGGGGGCCGATCGCGGCCGTCGTCTTCGGCGGCGTCACGTACGTGTCCTCCTCGGGCATCATCGCGAAGGTCCTCTCCGACCTCGGCTGGCTCGGCAACCGGGAGACCCCCACGGTCCTCGCGCTGCTCGTCGCCGAGGACATGATCATGGCCCTCTACCTGCCGATCCTCACCACGCTCCTGGCCGGTCTCGCGTTCACGCAGGCCGCGTGGGGCCTGGGCATCGCCCTGCTCGCGGTCGCGGGCGCGTTCGTGGTCGCCTCCAGGTGCGGCCACCTCCTCTCGCGCTTCCTCGCCTCCCCGAACGACGAGATCCTCCTGCTCAAGGTCATGGGCATCGTCCTGGTCATCGCCGGCCTAGCCGAGCAGGTCCACGTCTCGGCCGCCGTCGGCGCGTTCATCGTCGGCATGGCCCTGTCCGGCGAGGTCTCGCGCCAGGCCGAGGAGACGCTGGAGCCGCTGAAGAACCTGTTCGCGGCGATCTTCTTCGTCAACTTCGGCCTGGAGACCGATCCGACGGCCCTCCCACCGGTCCTGCCGATCGCGATCGCCCTCGCGGTGGTCACGATCGCCACCAAGTTCGCCACGGGGTGGTGGGCCGCGGGCAGAAGCGGTTCCGCCTTCACGGGCAAGCTCAGAGCCGGGCTCGTCCTCCTCCCGCGCGGCGAGTTCTCGATCGTCATCGCCGGCCTCGGCGTCGCGGCCGGACTCGATCCGCAGCTCGGGTCGGTCGCCGCCGCGTACGTGCTCATCATGGCCGCCATCGGCCCGCTCACCCCGCGCCTCGCGGGGCCGATCGTGGCCAAGCGCCGCAAGAAGGCCCGCGCCAGGCGCCTGGCCGAGTCCGCCGCCTGACACCGGTGGCGGGGGCCCGCGGTTCCAGAGTGAAACCTGCGACTCCCGCCACCGCACGGTGCCGACCGTTACGCGGGCTTGATACAACTCAGGGATGGCTGAAACCGCGAACCCCCGCCCCGAAGACGAAGTCGTCGACATCGCCCGCGACCTGATCCGCATCGACACGACGAACACCGGCGACAACGCGACCGCGAAAGGGGAGCGCGCCGCCGCCGAGTACGTGGCCGAGAAGCTCGCCGAGGTCGGCCTCGAACCGAAGATCTACGAGTCGGCCCCCGGCCGCGCCTCCGTGGCCTGCCGCTTCCCCGGCGCCGACCCCACCCGCGGCGCCCTCCTCCTCCACGGCCACCTCGACGTCGTCCCCGCCGAGGCCGGCGAGTGGACCGTGCACCCCTTCAGCGGCGAGATCAAGGACGGCTACCTGTTCGGCCGCGGCGCGGTCGACATGAAGGACTTCGACGCCATGGTCATCGCGCTCGTGCGCGACTGGAAGCGCACCGGCAAGGTCCCCCCGCGCGACCTGGTCCTGCTGTTCACCGCCGACGAGGAGGCCGGCTCCGACTACGGCGCCCGCTTCATGGTCGAGGAGCACCCCGAGGTCTTCGAAGGCGTCACCGAAGCGGTCGGCGAGGTCGGCGGGTTCTCCATGACCCTCCCCAACGACCTGCGCGTCTACGTCGTCCAGACCGCCGAGAAGGGCCTCGACTGGCTGCGCCTGCGCGCCGCCGGCCGCCCCGGCCACGGCTCGATGCTCCACGACGACAACGCTGTCACCCGCCTCGCTCGCGCCGTCGCCAACATCGGCGGGCACGAGTTCCCGGTCGAGATGACCCCCACCGTCCGCCAGTTCCTCGAGACGGTCTCCGAGCTCACCGGCGTCGAGTTCGACCCGTCGAACCCCGACGAGGCCGTCGCCAAGCTCGGCCCGATCGCCCGCCTCGTCGGCGCGACCCTCCGCAACACCGCCAACCCGACCCGCCTCAACGCCGGGTACAAGACCAACGTCATCCCCTCCAGCGCCGAGGCCGTCATCGACTGCCGGTCCCTCCCGGGCCGCAACGACGAACTCGAGGCGACCCTCAAGGAGCTCGCCGGCGCCGGGATCGACTTCGAGTACGAGATCCGCCAGCCCGGGTACGAGACGTCCTTCGACGGCGCCCTCGTCGACGCCATGGCCGAGGCGATCCGCCTCGCCGACCCCGGCGCCCGCACCGTCCCCTACATGCTCTCGGGCGGCACCGACGCCAAGGCCTTCGCGACCCTCGGCATCCGGTGCTTCGGCTTCGCGCCCCTGAAGCTCCCCGCCGACCTCGACTTCACCGCCCTGTTCCACGGCATCGACGAGCGCGTCCCGCTCTCGGGCCTCCGCTTCGGCGTCGACGCCATGGACCGCTTCGTCTCCCGGTCCTAGCCGCACCCGGATCGGGGGCGGTGAGCACGCTCACCGCCCCCGATCCCGCCGACCCCTGGACAAGCCGCCCGCGACTGCCCTAGAGTCGTCCCCGATGTTGATTCTCTTCTCCTAGAAGCAGCCAGGTCACCGCGTCGAGCACGGCTCCGCGACGACCGCCACGGCACGCATCGATCCCGTTCCCGAAGCACCGCGCTTCGCAATCGGCGTGCCCTCCCGTCCCGCACACCACTGCTTCTCGGAGGCGCTCTTGTTCCGCCATGTACATCTGACCCTGGTAGACGTGTCCAAGCGATACGCCGACCACCTCGTCCTCGACCGCGTGTCCTTCGCCGTCAAGCCCGGCGAGCGCCTCGGCGTCGTCGGCGACAACGGCTCGGGCAAGTCCACCCTGCTCCGGCTCCTCGCGCAGACCGAGGAGCCCGACAACGGCGAGCTCACCGTCGCCTCCCCGGGCGGCGTCGGCTACCTGCCCCAGCAGCTCGACCTGCCCGAGGACCGCACCGTCGCCGACGCGATCGACCTCGCGCTGGCCGACCTCCGCGAGATCGAGGCCGCCATGCGCGCGACCGAGCGGGCCCTCGCCGACGGCGACGAGTCCGCCGCCGAGGCCTACGCCGGCCTCCTCGCGCGCTTCGAGGCCCGCGAGGGCTGGGACGCCGACCTGCGCGTCGACCTGGCGCTGGCCGCCCTCGGGCTGCCCGGACTCGACCGCGACCGCCCGCTCGGGACCCTCTCGGGCGGCGAGCGCTCGCGCCTCATGCTGGCCGCGACCCTCGCGTCGCGGCCGGCGCTGCTGCTGCTCGACGAGCCGTCCAACGACCTCGACGACGCGGCCGTGGCCTGGCTCGAAGCGCAGCTGCGGGACTGGTCCGGCACCGTCGTGGCCGTCACCCACGACCGGGCCTTCCTGGAGGCCGTCGCCACCACCATGATCGAGGTCGCCGACCGCAAGGCCCGCCGCTACGGCAACGGCTACGCCGGCTACCTCACCGCGAAGGCGACCGAGCGCCAGCAGGCGCAGGCCGCGTACGAGCAGTGGCGCACCGAGGTCGCGCGCCAGGAGGGCATCGTCGACCACAACGCCGGCCGCGCCGACGCGATCCCGCGCAAGCTCCCGATGGCGAACATGTCCACCGGGGCCTTCCGGGCCCGCAACCGCGACCACGGCGCCGGGAGCCGCATCAAGATCGCCAAGCGGCGGCTCGAGCGCCTGCACGCCGACCCGGCGCTGCCGCCGCCCGAACCGCTCCGGTTCGAGCCCGCGCTCGCCACGGCCGGCGCCGCGACCGACGCGCCCGCGCTGCGGCTCCAGGGCGTGCGGGTCGGCGACCGGCTCGCCGTCCCGGAGCTGACCGTCGCGAGCGGCGAACGCGTGCTCGTCACCGGGCCCAACGGCGCGGGCAAGACCACGCTCATGCGGGTCCTCGCCGGCGAGCTGGCCCCCGACGAGGGCACGGCCGAGCGCACCGGCGCGGTCGGCCACCTGCGCCAGCTCTCCGGGCCCGGCTCGGGCCGCACGTCGGTCCTGCGGGCGTTCGCCGCGGGCCGCGTCGGCACGCTCGAAGAGCACGCCGAGGCCCTGTTCGCCTTGGGGCTGTTCGCACCCGAGCAGTTCGGGACCCAGGTCTCGGCCCTCTCCACGGGCCAGCGCCGCCGCCTCGAACTCGCCCGGCTCGTGTCCCGCCCGGTCGACGTCCTCCTCCTGGACGAACCGACGAACCACCTGTCCCCGGTCCTCGCCGAGGAGCTCCAGGAGGCCCTGGCCTCCTACACGGGCACGGTGGTCCTGGTCAGCCACGACCGCCGGCTGCGGGCGTCCTTCGAGGGCCGCCGCCTGGAGATGGACGCCGGGGCCGTCGCCGAGTGAGCCGCGCTCACCGGTGCGCCATGACCAGCTCCCTGCCGGTCGTGGCGCACTGGGCCGCGTACTCCGAGGGCGGGTAGCCGATGAGGTCCTTGAAGTCGTTCGTGAAGTGGGCCTGGTCGGACCAGCCCAGTTCGGCGCCGAGCCGCGCGAGGTCGGCGTGCGGGTCGGCCGCGAGCCGGTCGGCGGCGTCGTGGAGCCGGTAGCGGCGGATCAGCGTCTTCGGGCCGAGCCCGATGTAGGTGTGGAAGAGCCGCTGAAGGCTCTTGGGGGACATGAAGAACCGGGCCGCCGCCTGGTCCACGCGGGTGATCGAGCGGTCCTCCAGCAGCGCCTGGACGACCGTCAGCACCTCCTCGTACCGCTCGTCGGGGCCCGCCGGCATCCGCGCCTCCAGGAACGCGGTGACGGCCGAGGCGGCCCGCTCGTCGCCGCCCGACAGCACCGTCTCGTTCAGCTCCTCGATTCCGGCCCCGAACACGGTGGCCGCGCCCGCGACCCAGTCGGCGAACTCGACGGCCTCGATCCCGGTGAACGCCGTGAACCCGCCGGGGCGGAACTTCGCCCCGAACACCCGGCCCCGGCCGGTCAACGGATGCCGCGACACCGCGATCCCCGGACCGTGGACCTCCGCGCCCAGGAACGGCATGAAACTCAGGTTCACGCACGGGTGGGGGACCACCACCGACTCGTACGAGTCGCCCTCCGGCAGGTCCCAGTGCACCGCCCAGAACCGCTCCACATACCGCCCGAGCGGCCCCTCGATCGGGTACCGCCGCAGGTCGATATGCCTGGCGGCCTCCTGCGGCCGCAGAATGCCCTTGTCGCTCGTCGTCGGTCCGTGCATGCCCCGAGGATATGCCCGGGGTCCGTCGCTTTTTTACAAGCGCAGGTCAGCGGTATCGAGAAGACTGGGGGCATGACAGCAACCAATGTGAATCCGATCCCCGAGGGCTACCACTCGATCACGCCGTTCATCGTCGTCAAGGACGCGGCGAAGGCGATCGACTGGTACGCCGAGGTCTTCGGCGCGCGGGTCCTCACCCGCAACGACATGCCCGACGGCACCGTCGCGCACTGCGAGATCCAGATCGGGGACTCGATCGTGCAGCTCGGCGACGTCAACGAGGCCTTCGGCATGACCACGCCCGACCCCGAGCGCATCACCGCCTCGCTCGTCCTCTACGTCGAGGACTGCGACGCCGTCCACGGCAAGGCCGTCGCGGCCGGCGCCACCTCCCGCGAGGAGCCCGCCGTGTTCGTCACCGGCGACCGCTACGCCTCCATCGCCGACCCGTTCGGGCGCCGCTGGTCGATCATGACCCGCGTCGAGGACGTCTCCCGCGAAGAGGGCGAGCGCCGCGTCAACGAGTGGATGGCCTCCATGGGCGAAGGCCAGTAGCACCGTCCGGGCCGCGGGCGGGAGACCGCCTGCGGCTCAATAACTCTCGGGGTACCCCACGGTCGGCGCCGAGACGTCGTCGAGCGCCAGGCGGATCTCCGGGGGCAGGAACAGCTGCTCCGCGGCCAGCGACGCCCGCAGCTGCGTCGCGTTCCGCGCGCCCACGATCGCCGAGGCCACACCCGGCTGGTCCCGCACCCACGCCAGCGCCACCTCCAGCGGGCTCACCCCGAGCCCCTCGGCCGCCGTCGCGCACGCCTCCACGATCCCCGCCGACCGCTCGTCCAGGTACGCGCCCGCGAACCGCGACCACTGCGCCGAGGCCGCCCGCGAGTCCGCGGGCCGCCCGAACCGGTACTTGCCCGTCAGCACCCCCCGGCCCAGCGGCGACCACGCCAGCACCCCCAGCTCCATCGCCAGGCACGCCGGCAGCACCTCCCGCTCGACTCCGCGCTGGAGCAGCGAGTACTCGACCTGGCTCGCCACGATCGGCGTCCGCCCCGGCCACGCCGCCTGCCACGCGTACGCGCGCGCCGTCTGCCACCCCGTGTGGTTCGACAGGCCCACGTACCGGACCTTCCCGCTGGCGACCGCCCCGTCCAGGACCGACATCGTCTCCTCCAGCGGCGTGTCCGGGTCGTACACGTGCAGGATCCACAGGTCGACGTAGTCAGTCCCCAGCCGCCGCAGCGACCCCTCCAGGCAGCGCATGAGCCACCCGCGCGAGGTGTCGCGCTTGCGCGGCGCCCCGTCGGTGCGCACGCCCGCCTTCGTCGCGATGTGCAGCTCCGAGCGCGCGGCGACCTTCCCGATGAGCTGCCCGATCGCCGCCTCGGCCATGCCCTGCCCGAACACGTCGGCGGTGTCCACGAGCGTGCCGCCGGCCTCCACGAACGTCTGCAACTGCGCGGCCGCGTCCTCAAGGCCCGCTTCGTCGGTGGTCCACGTCATGGTCCCCAGGCCGAGGGAGGAGACCTCGATGCCGCTGCGTCCAAGTGGTCGGCGTTCCATGGGTTCACAAGGTACAGCGAAGGTGATTCACGGGAAAGCCTCAGGTGCGCTCGAGGCCACGTCCCCGATCCCGCGCGCGCTGGCCGCCCGCCCGGTTTCCGAAATAGGATCGCGGGCATGGAATCCTGGACCGCACCGCACGTACCCGCCCTGCCCGGCCACGGCCCCGCCCTGCGCCTGCACGACACCGCGACCGCGGGCCCGCGCGAGACGGTCGCCTCCGACGCGGACCGCGCGAGCATGTACGTGTGCGGCATCACCCCGTACGACGCGACCCACCTGGGCCACGCCGCCACGATGATCACCTTCGACCTCGTGCACCGGTACTGGCTCGACCAGGGCATCGACGTGCACTACGCCCAGAACGTCACCGACGTCGACGAGCCCCTCTTCGAGCGCGCCGAGCGCGACGGCACCGACTGGCAGGTCCTCGGCCTGCGCGAGACCGCGCTCTACCGCGAGGACATGGAGGCCCTGCACGTCCTCCCGCCCCGCCACTACATCGGCGCCGTCGAGTCCATCCCCTCGGTCGGCAAGGCCGTCGCCCAGCTCCTCGCGAACGGCGCCGCCTACCGCCACGAGTCCGGCGACGTCTACTTCGCGGTCGAGTCGGACCCGGCGTTCGGCGAGGAGTCGAACTACGACCGCGCCGCCATGGTCTCCTACGCCCGCGAGCGCGGCGGCGACCCCGACCGCGAGGGCAAGCGCGACCCGCTCGACCCGGTCCTGTGGAACGCCCCCCGCGAGGGCGAGCCCTCCTGGGACACCGAGGTCGGCCCCGGCCGCCCCGGCTGGCACATCGAGTGCGCCTGCATCGCCCTCGACTACCTCGGCGAGCAGATCGACGTCCAGGGCGGCGGCTCCGACCTGATCTACCCGCACCACGAGATGTCCGCCTCCCACGCCCAGACCCTGACCGGCAAGCGGCCCTTCGCGAACGCGTACGTGCACACCGGCATGATCGGCCTCGACGGCGAGAAGATGTCGAAGTCCCTCGGGAACCTCGTGTTCGTCTCCAAGCTCCGCGCCGAGGGCGTCGACCCCTCGGCCGTGCGACTCGCCCTCCTGTCGCAGCACTACCGCTCCGACCGGCAGTGGAGCGGTGCCGTCCTCGCCGAGGCCGAGCTGCGCCTGGGACGCTGGCGCGAGGCCGTCTCCCGCGAGCTCGCCGTCCCCGCCGGCGCGCTCCTCACCGCCGTCCGCGAACGCCTCGCCGACGACCTCGACACTCCGGGGGCGCTCGCGGCGGTCGACGAATGGGCGCAACGGACACTCTCCGCAGGCGGGGAGGATCCCTCCGCAACCGGTCTCGCCCGAGACACGATCGGAGGATTGCTCGGCATAGACTGCACGCGCTGATTGTGCGATATGCCGAGTATCGGTACGCTTAACTACTGAGCGTGGCCGACTCCCCATCCTCCTGGAGTCGAATTGAAGATTCTGCTGCTTGCGTCCGGTTTCAACGGTCTCACTCAGCGGGTGTGGTGCGCCCTGCGCGAGCAGGGCCACGATGTCGGCGTGGAACTCGCACCGGCGCACACCCCGGAATCCATGACCGCGGCGGTGGAGCGGGTCGACCCCGACCTCATCCTCTGCCCCTTCCTCAAGCACCGCGTGCCCGAGGACGTGTGGCGGCGGTGGACCACCGTCATCGTCCACCCCGGGCCCGTGGGCGACCGCGGCCCGTCCTCGCTCGACCACGCCCTCCTGGGCCGCAGCCCCCGCTGGGGCGTCACCGCGCTCTCGGCGGTCGAGGAGATGGACGCGGGCCCCGTCTGGGCCTCCTTCACCTTCGACGTCCCCGAGGGCGTCACCAAGTCCGCGCTGTACAACAGTCGCGTCGCCGACGCCGCCATGGAATGCGTCGCCGCCGTCGTCCGCAAGGCCGCCGCCGGCGAGCGCCCCACCCCCGCCGGCGAGCACCCGCGCGCCGTCCCGGGCACCGGCGAGCTCCCGCTCCTGCGCCGCCCCGCGTTCGCCCTCGACTGGCGCGCTCCAGCCGCGGACCTCGCCCGCCGCATCGCCGCCGCCGACGGCGCCCCCGGCGCGCCGGTCGAACTCAACGGCCAGTCCTACTGCCTGTTCGACGCCGCCGTCTCCGAGGAGCACACCGGCGCCGAACCCGGCGCGATCGTCGGCCGCGACGCCGAGGCCGTCGCCTTCGCCACCGGCCGCGGCACCCTCTGGGTCGGCTACGCCGCGACCCTCGACCGCAAGCGCGGCCCCAAGCTCCCCGCGTCCATGGTCATCGACCCCAAGGACGCCCCCTGCAAGCAGGCCCCCGACGCCATCGCCGAGACCTCCTACCGCCGCGACGGCGACATCGGCCACCTCCGCATCCGCTCCTACAACGGCGCCATGCACACCGGGCAGTGCCACCGCCTCACCCAGGCCGTCGAGAAGGCCCTCGCCGAGGACACCCGCATCCTCGTGCTCTCCGGCACCGAGCACGCCTTCTCCAACGGCATCCACCTCGGCGTCATCGACGCCGCCCCCGACCCCGCCGCCGAGGCCTGGGACAACATCAACGCCATCGACGACCTCTGCGAGGCGATCGCCGGCGCCGACCAGCTCACCGTCGCCGCGTTCACCGCGAACGCCGGCGCCGGCGGCGTCATGGCCGGACTCTGCGCCGACGTCACCGTCGCCCGCGACGGCGTCGTCCTCAACCCCTACTACGACATGGGCATCTTCGGCTCCGAGCTCCACACCTGGACCGTCGCCGACCGCATCGGCGAGCAGGCCGCCGCGCGCCTGCTGGGGGACAAGCTCCCCCTCGCCGCGTCCGAGGCCGCCCGCATCGGCCTCATCGGCGCCGTCGGCCCCCGCGACTGGGACGAGTTCCAGCGCTGGCTCCGCGCGGTCGCCCTCGGCTACAACGACCCGGTCACGCGCGGGCGCATGTTCGCCGCCAAGTCGCGCCGCCGCGCCGCGTCGAAGCCGATGTCGTACTACCGGGCCGTCGAACTGGCCGAGATGGCCCGCGACATGTTCGACGACCGGCACGGCTTCCACGCCATGCGCCGCGCCTTCCTGGGCAAGTCCGCGCCTGCGGCGACCCCGGCGAGACTGCGCTTCGCCTGAACTGCGCTTCAACTGAAATCGGCAGTGCGTTGACAGGCCGCGTCCCACCTGGTGGACTGGAGGCATGTTCGAAGAAGGGCAGTACTTCGCGCCGGTCAACACCGACGCCGACGGCACGGTCGTCGTGGAACTGGGTGAGACCCACCCGGGATTCGCGGACGCCGAATACCGCGAACGGCGCAACGCCATCGCGGCACTCGCATTGGACTGGAGGCCCGGCCTACCCATGCCGACGGTCGCCTACACCGATGCCGAACACGAGATATGGCGGCTGGTCAGTGCGGAACTGGCCGTCAAGCACCAGGCGCTGGCCGCACACGACTACCTCGACGGCGCCGAGCGCCTCAAGCTCCCCGCCGACCACATCCCGCAGCTCCACGAGGTCTCCGAGCTCCTGGAGCCGCTGACCGGGTTCAGCTACATGCCCGCCGCCGGACTCGTGCCCCTGCGCGAGTTCTACGGCGTCCTCGGGGACGGCAAGTTCCACGCCACCCAGTACATCCGCCACCACTCGGTGCCGCTCTACACGCCCGAGCCGGACGTCGTCCACGAGGTCATCGGCCACGCCAACGCCCTCGCCGCGCCCCGCTTCGCCGCGCTGTACCGCGCCGCCGGGGACGCCGCCCGCCGCGTGCACTCCGAGGAGGCGCTCGAGTTCGTCTCCCGCGTCTTCTGGTTCACCCTCGAGTTCGGGGTCATCAGCGAACCGGACGGCCTCAAGGCCTACGGCGCGGGCATCCTCTCCTCGTACGGGGAGATCGACGAGTTCCGGGACATGACGATCCTGCCGCTCGACCTGGTCACCATGGGGACCATCGACTACGACATCACCCACTACCAGGACAAGCTGTTCGACGCGGGGTCGATGGACCGCCTGGAGGACGTCGTCGGCGAGTTCTGGGAGACCTGCGACGACGACGTCATCGAGCGGCTGAAGGCGGACGGCGGGAAGGCCCGGTAAGGCCTAGTACAGCTGCTTCGCGTAGGCCTCGCCGTAGTACTCGACCAGCTCGTCGAGGGTCTTGTCGACCGTCTGCGTCTCCTTGACCATCTGCGCGTGGCTCGGTAGCACCTCGGGGTCCCACGTCTCGGGCCGCCAGATGCCCGATCGCATCGAGGCCTTGCCGCAGTGGAAGAAGATCGTCTCCACCTCAACCACGAGCGCCAGCACCGGCTTGTGGCCCTTGACGATCATGTACTCGAAGAAGGGCGCGTCCGAGACCACTCGGGCGCGCCCGTTGATCCGCAGCGTCTCGCGCCGGCCCGGGATCAGCGACAGCAGTCCGACGTGCGGGTTGGCGAGCACGTTGTGGTAGCCGTCCACCCGGTGGTTGCCCTTGCGCTCGGGGATGGCGACCGTCTGGTCGTCGAGCACGTGCACGAGCCTCCCGGCCGGGTCGCCCTTGGGGGAGGCGTCGCAGTTGCCCTCCGCGTCCGAGGTCGCCACCACCACGTACGGGGAGGCCGCGAGCCACTCGCGGTCGCGCTCGTGGAGCCTGGGCCGCTCCTTCTGCGCCGCTTGGGGTTTGACCTCCCCTACGATCTCGCGGAGCTTCTCGGGATCGGTGACTTCGGTCCACAGGCGAGCATCGACGGCGTCCATGTGCGTCCCTTCGAGACGGGGGCTACTCGGTCTCGATGCTACGCCCGGGCCGAGCCTGCTTGCGCCGCCGTTTCTCGTCGTCCTCCAGGGCGTCCCGCACCCCCTGGCGGACGGCCCAGTACACGAAGTACGAGCCCAGCAGCATGCACACGAAGACGATGAGGAGTCCCATACCGCTCAGGGTATTGAAAAACTGTGATCTTCGCTGAACACGGGGCCCAACCTGTGAAACGGACTTCCCACTGGGCGGCACGCGCAAGTACCCTTGACCGCGTGTCTGAGAAGAGCCTGTTCCTCGATGTCCTGAGCCGCCGCGTCGTGATCGCCGACGGGGGCATGGGCACGATGCTCCAGACCTTCGACCCGACGATGGAGGACTACGACGGCCACGAAGGCCTCTCCGACATCCTGTGCCTGACCCGCCCCGACATCGTCCTCGGCATCCACGAGGCCTACCTCGCGGCCGGCGCCGACTGCGTCGAGACCAACAGCTTCAACGCCAACTACGGCGGCCTCGTCGAGTACGGCCTCGAAGACCGCGCCCGCGAGATCGCCCGCGCCTCCGCCGAGCTCGCCCGCCGCAAGGCCGACGAGCACGCCACCCCCGAGTGGCCCCGCTTCGTCCTCGGCTCAATGGGCGGCGGCACCCGCCTGCCCACCCTCGGCCACGCCCCGTTCGCGCTCCTGCGTGACCACTACGAGGCGTGCTCCCTCGGCCTCATCGAAGGCGGCGCCGACGCGCTCCTCGTCGAGACCGCCCAGGACCTCCTCCAGGCCAAGGCCGCCGTCATCGGCGCCAAACGCGCCAACGCCGCCCTCGGCACCGCGGTCCCGATCATCGCCCAGGTCACCGTCGAGACCACCGGCACCATGCTCGTCGGCGGCGAGATCGGCGCGGCCCTCACCAGCCTCGCCGCCCTCGGCATCGACCTCATCGGCCTCAACTGCGCCACCGGCCCCGACGAGATGGGCGAGAGCATCCGCTACCTCGCCCGCCACTCGCCCGTCCCCATCTCGGTCATGCCCAACGCCGGCCTGCCGACCCTCGGCCCGAACGGCGCCGTCTACCCCCTCACCCCCGAGGAGCTCGCCGACGCCCACGAGGACTTCGTCACCAACCACGGCGTCAACCTCGTCGGCGGCTGCTGCGGCACCACCCCCGACCACATCCGCGCCGTCCGCGCCCGCCTCAGCGCCGGCGGCACCGGCGCCCCCGCCGACATGGTCGCGCCCAAGCCCCGCACCCCCGTCCTCGACCTCGGCGTCTCCTCGTCCTACCACCACGTCCCCTTCGTGCAGGACGCCTCGATCCTCAACGTCGGCGAACGCACCAACGCCAACGGCTCCAAGGCCTTCCGCGACGCCATGCTCGCCGCCGACTACGACCGCTGCGTCGAGATCGCCCGCGAGCAGGCCAGCGGCGGCTCCCACCTCCTCGACCTCTGCGTCGACTACGTCGGCCGCGACGGCGCCGAGGACATGCGCGTCCTCGCTTCCCGCTTCGCCACCGCCTCCACGCTCCCGATCATGCTCGACTCCACCGAGCCGAACGTGGTCGAAGCCGGACTCGACGCCCTCGGCGGCAAATGCGTCGTCAACTCCGTCAACTTCGAGGACGGCGACGGCCCCGCCTCCCGCTACCAGCGCATGATGCCCCTCGTCGCCGAGCACGGCGCCGGCGTCGTCGCCCTCTGCATCGACGAAGAAGGCCAGGCCCGCGACCGCGACTGGAAGGTCCGCGTCGCCGGGCGCCTCATCGACGACCTCACCGGCACCTGGGGCATGAAGGTCGAGGACATCTTCGTCGACGCCCTCACCTTCCCCATCTCCACCGGCCAGGAGGAGACCCGCAAGGACGGCGTCGAGACCATCGAGGCCATCCGCGAGATCGCCCGCCGCTGGCCCGGCGTCAACTTCACCCTCGGCGTCTCCAACATCTCCTTCGGCCTCAACCCCGCCGCCCGCCAGGTCCTCAACTCCGTGTTCCTCCACGAATGCGTCCAGGCCGGCCTCACCAGCGCCATCGTCCACGCCTCCAAGATCCTGCCCATGGCCTCGATCCCCGAGGAGCAGAAGCAGGTCGCCCTCGACATGGTCTACGACCGCCGCACCGAGGACTACGACCCGCTCCAGCGGCTCATCGAGATCTTCGACGGCGTCAGCCTCGCCGGCACCAAGGAGGCCCGCGCCGAAGCCCTCGCCGCCCTCCCGCTCGGCGAACGCCTCGCCCAGCGCATCATCGACGGCGACAAGAACGGCATGGACACCGACCTCGACGAGGCCCTCGCCGCCGGCAGGCGCCCCCTCGACATCATCAACGACCACCTCCTCGACGGCATGAAGACCGTCGGCGACCGCTTCGGCTCCGGCCAGATGCAGCTGCCGTTCGTCCTCCAGTCCGCCGAGACCATGAAGTTCGCCGTCGCCCACCTCGAACCCCACATGGACAAGGCCGACGCCGCCGACAAGGGCACCATCGTCCTCGCCACCGTCCGCGGCGACGTCCACGACATCGGCAAGAACCTCGTCGACATCATCCTGTCCAACAACGGCTACACCGTCGTCAACCTCGGCATCAAGCAGCCCATCAACGCCATCCTCGACGCCGCCGAGGAGCACGGCGCCGACGTCATCGGCATGAGCGGCCTCCTCGTCAAGTCCACCGTCATCATGAAGGACAACCTCGCCGAGATGATGGCCCGCAGCCTCCACCGGCGCTGGCCGGTCCTCCTCGGCGGCGCCGCGCTCACCCGCGCCTACGTCGAGGACGACCTCCGCGAGATGTTCGAAGGCGGCCAGGTCCACTACGCCCGCGACGCCTTCGAGGGCCTCGCCCTCATGGACAAGGTCATGACCGCCCGCCGCACCGGCGTGCCGATCTCCGACCCCGAGCAGGACGCCAAGATCGCCCTGCGCCGCGAGCGCCGCGCCAAGCAGGCCACCCTCGTCGCCGAGACCCTCCCCGACCTCGACGACACCTCGGTGCGCTCCGGCGTCGCCACCGACGTCGACATCCCCGTGCCGCCCTTCTTCGGCTCCCGGGTCGTCAAGGGCGTCGCCCTCGCCGAGTACGCCTCGATGCTCGACGAGCGCGCCACCTTCCTCGGCCAGTGGGGCCTCAAGCCCGGCCGCGGCGACGACGGCGCCTCCTACGAGGAGCTCGTCGAGACCGAGGGCCGCCCGCGCCTGCGCTACTGGCTCGACCGGCTCATGACCGACAACGTCCTCGACGCGAAGGTCGTCTACGGCTACCTCCCGGTCTACTCCGAGGGGAACACCCTCGTCGTCCTCGACGAGAACGGCCACGCCGAGCGCGCCCGCTTCACCTTCCCGCGCCAGCGTCACGGCAAGCGGCTCTGCCTCGCGGACTTCTTCCGCGCCAAGGACGGCGAATCCCTCGACGTCCTCGGCATGCAGCTGGTCACCTTGGGCAGCAAGGTCTCCGAGTACACCAACGAGCTGTTCCAGGCCAACGCCTACCGCGACTACCTCGAAGTCCACGGCCTCACCGTGCAGCTCACCGAGTCCCTCGCCGAGTACTGGCACCGCCGCATCCGCCGCGAATGGGTCCTCCCCGACGGCGGCACCGTCGGCGACGCCGACCCCGGCGACCTCAGCGGCATCCTCGACGTCGACTTCCGCGGCTGCCGCTACTCCTTCGGCTACCCCGCCTGCCCCGAGCTGGCCGACCGCGCCACCCTCGTCGACCTCCTCGGCGCCGAGCGCATCGGCGTCGAACTGTCCGAAGGGGACCAGCTCCACCCGGAGCAGTCCACCGACGCGATCGTCCTCCACCACCCCGAGGCGAGCTACTTCAACGCCAAGTGACCCCGGGAGGTGCCCGGCGCCCGTGCGGCGCCGGGCACCGAACCCGCGGCCGCGTTCACCCCCGCGCCACCCGCCCGGCACCATAGGGGCCATGTCGCACGAACTCGTCGCCTACCTCGGCGTCATGGACGCCGGGAAGTCCACCCTCGCCCTCCAGTACCACCACTCCCTCGGCGGGCAGGGCGTCGTCTACACCTCCATGGACCGCGGCGGCGAAGGCGTCGTCTCCAGCCGCCTCGGCCTCGCCCACCAGGCCCGCGAGGTCAAACCCGGCTTCGACATCTACGACGACCTCGCCGCGACCCGCCCCCCGTACGTCATCGTCGACGAGGTCCAGTTCCTCGAGGCCCCCAAGCAGATCAACCACCTCGCCGACGCCGTCGACGGCCTCGGACTCGACGTCTACGCCTTCGGCCTCAAGACCGACTTCCTCGGCCGCCTCTTCCCCGCCTCCCAGCGCCTCATCGAACTCGCCGACCGCATCGAGGAACTCCCCGTCCGCGTCAACTGCTGGTGCGGCGAGCGCGGCACCCACAACGCCCGCGTCCGCGACGGCGTCATGGTCTTCTCCGGCGACCTCGTCGAAGTCGGCGACATGGACTCCTACACCGTCCTCTGCCGCCGCCACCACCGCGCCGGACTCGCCTGACCCGGTGTGAGCCTCCTCGCCCGGAACGGGCGAAACCTCCGATCGCGCCCCGCGCCCCGATACCGTTCTAGACGTGACTTCCACCGCGCAGCCGTTCCCGCAGGCCGTCCTCTTCGACATGGACGGGACCCTCCTCGACTCCGAGCCGCTCTGGGACGTCGCCCTCGAAGAACTCGCCGTCCTCCTCGGCGGCGCCCTCCGCGCCGAAGTCCGCGACCGCATGGTCGGCTCGAACGAGGACGCCTCGGTGATCTTCCTGCTCGAAGACCTCGGCCTCCCCGTCGAGTCCTTCCCCGAGCACGTCCAGTGGCTCCGCAACCGCATGAAGACCCTCTTCGCCGCCGGCGCCGCCTGGAAGCCCGGCGCGAAGGAGCTCCTCCTGGAGGTCCGCGCCGCCGGCGTCCCCACCGCCCTCGTCACCTCGACCGCGCGCGAACTCACCGAAGTCCTGCTCCAGACCCTCGACCCCGCCAACTTCGACGTCATCATCTGCGGCGACGAGGTCCAGGCCCGCAAGCCCGACCCCGAGCCCTACCTCACGGCCGCCGCCAAGCTCGGCGTCGACATCGACCGCAGCATCGTCCTGGAGGACTCCCGCTCCGGCACCGAGTCCGCCCTCGCCGCCGGCGCCGTCGCCTTCGCCGTGCCCAGCGAGGTCGCCATCCCCGACGAGGTCCCGGCCCACCGCCTCGAGACCCTCGACGGCATCACCCTCGACCGCCTCCGCACGATCGCGAGTGCCTAAAACACGTTGACGCCCCAACGGTTCACGACGATCGTGGGCCCATGGAACCCAGTCACGAGATCGTCAAGGCCCTCGCCGACCCCGCGCGCCTCCGCGTCTTCGCCGCGATCGTCCTCGCCGGCGACGACGGCACCGGACTCGCCGAGCTGCACGCCGTCCACCCCCGCGCCGACCAGGCCCTCCCGCGCCTCGTCCGCGCCGGACTCGTGACCACCGCCGGACACGGCTTCCGCGCCGCCCCCGCGGCCTTCCGCGAGGCCGCTGCAGCGGCCCGCGCGGCCGTCCCCGACGCACCCGAGGGCACCGCCGTCGACGTCGCCCACCTCTACTCGGCCGGACGCCTCACCGTCATCCCCACCCGCCGCGCCACCCGCGTCGCCGTCCTCCGCGACCTCGCCGAACGGCTCTTCGCCTTCGACCGCGTCTACTCGCAGGCCGAGATCACCGAGGCGCTGGCCGAGGTCCACGACGACCCGCTGACGCTCCGCCGCGAGCTCATCGACGAACTCCTCCTCGAACGCACCCTCGGCGGCCGCGAGTACCGCCGCCGCGAGGCCCCGCCGCTGCAGGAGGGCCGGGAGACCCCGGCGAAGTAGCGCGCCCAGGAGGCCCGCGGCCTCAGCCGCCGTCTAGCAGGCGGCGACCTTCGGCCGCGGCGCCAGCGTCTCGCGGTGCTCGTCGCCCCACGCCTCCAGGGGCGCGAGCGCCAGATTCAGCGACTCCCCGAGCGGCGTCAGCGAGTACTCGACTCGCGGCGGCACCTCGGCGTACAGCTCGCGGCGCACGACCCCGCTCGCCTCCAGCTGCCGCAGGTTCTCCGCGAGCACCTTCTCGCTCACCCCGTCGAGCTTGCGCCGGATCTGCCCGAACCGGACGGGCCCCTCGGCGAGCACCCACATCAGGTGCATCTTCCACTTGCCGCCCACCACGTCGATCGCGATCGACATGCCGCAGGTTTGATCTCCGTCACCCATCACCATCGCGGTGCGCCTCCCGACCGTATTTCGAACCTCGACGTAAGCAACCCCACCAGGAAGTGCGGTCTTGCCGAGCCTACCCGGGCCGACCGACGATAGACCCCGTCAACACCAACCGGGAAACATCACTTCCGAAGGGGCACAACATGTCTGCACAGAAGTCCGTCACCGTCCTCGGTCTCGGCCCAATGGGCCGCGCCACCGCGCGCCTCCTCCTCGCCGCCGGCTTCGACGTCACCGTCTGGAACCGCAGCGCCGGCAAGTCCGAGGCGCTCGCCGAGCTCGGCGCCACGCCCGCCGCCACCGTGGCCGAGGCGGTCGCCGCCAGCGACACGGTCCTGCTCTCGCTCATCCACTACGACGCCATGTACGGCGTCCTGGAGCAGGCCGACATCGCCGGCAAGACGATCGTCAACCTCTCGTCCGACTCCCCGGCCAACACCGCCAAGGGCGCGGACTGGGTCCTCGCCCGCGGCGCGAAGTTCCTGACCGGCGCCTACATGACCCAGAGCGACGACATCGCGCACCCGGCCTCGCACCTGTACGTCAGCGGCCCCGCCGACCTCCACGACTCGCTGCGCCCGATCCTCGAGCAGCTCTGCGCCAACGTCTACCTCGGCGGCGACTACGGCCTCGCCCAGCTCTACTACCAGGCCGGGCTCGCCATGTTCCACGCCTACCTCATCTCGCTCCAGCAGGCCTTCGCGATGATCGAGCGCTCCGGCGGCGACATCGACACGTTCCTCGAACTCAGCAAGGACGACGCCGGCAGCCAGCGCGACTTCTCCCTCTACTTCGCCCAGGCCGCCAAGGAAGGCGGATGGGGGGACCTGGCGAGCCTCAAGATGATGCACGCCGGCGCGCAGCACGTCATCGATGCCAGCGAGGACGCGGGCGTCGACGCCGCCATCACCCGGACCATCCAGGACTACTACCGGCGCGCGCTCGACGCCAGCGAACGGACCGGCACGGCCGTCCCCGTCTACCGCCTCTTCCGCGGCGAGATCTGACCACCGAGAAAGGGCCTCCACCATGCCGAAAGGCAGTCT
This sequence comes from Glycomyces endophyticus, assembly GCF_039531525.1. Classification (NCBI taxonomy): domain Bacteria; kingdom Bacillati; phylum Actinomycetota; class Actinomycetes; order Glycomycetales; family Glycomycetaceae; genus Glycomyces; species Glycomyces endophyticus. The sequence continues at coordinate 6,062 of NZ_BAAAQF010000010.1, read as the reverse complement.
CACCGTCCTCGGCCTCGGCGCCATGGGCTCGGCGATCGCGCACCGCCTCCGCGGCGCCGGCTACGCCCTGACCGTCTGGAACCGCACCGCCGCCAAGGCCGAACCGCACACCGCGGCCGGAGCGCAGGCCGCGCCCACGGTCGCCGCGGCGGCCGCGGCCGGAGACGTCGTCTTCGTCGTCCTCCTCGACCACGCCACCGTCCGCGAGCACCTCGAACCGGTCGCCGCCGAACTCAAAGGCAAGGTCGTCGTCAACCTGACGACCACCACGCCCAACCAGTCACGCGCGACCGCCGCCTGGGCCGCCGAGTACGGCATCGCCTACCTCGACGGCGCGATCATGGCCGTCCCGGACATGATCGGCACCCCGGACGCGCGCCTCCTCTACGCCGGCGACGAGAGCGCCTACGCGATCGCCCGACCCGCGCTCGAGGCCCTCGGCGCCGCCGAGTTCGCCGGGGCCGACCCCGGGGTCGCCTCGCTCAAGGACATGGCGCTGCTCTCGGCCATGGACCTCATGCTTCTTGGCTACGTCCAGGCCATCGCCATGATGCGCACGGTCGGGACCACCGCGGCCGACACCGCCGGAGAGGTGGAGATGTGGCTCGCCGCCATGCTCCCGTACGGCAGGGAGATCGCCGCGATCGTCGACGGCGGCACGTACGACACCGGCGGCCAGAGCGTCGACTTCGACCGCGCCGGCATCGCCTCGCTCATCACCGCCAGCCGCGAGCAGGGCGTCAGCGCCCGGTTCCTCGAAGCGCACCGCGTGCTCCTCGACGAGCTCGCCGCCTCCGGGCACGGCGCGAGCGACTGGCCCCGCATCATCGACCGACTCACGATCCCCAGCTAAGGAACGACATGCCGAACCAGACCGTCGCCGTCCTCGGACTCGGGGCCATGGGCTCCGCCATCGCCGCCCGCCTCCGCGACACCGGCCACGACACCGCGGTGTGGAACCGCACCGCGGCCAAGACCGCGCCGCACGCCGAAGCCGGCTCCCGCGCCGCCGCCACCGTCGCCGAGGCCGCCGCTTCGAGCGACGTCGTCCTGGTGGTCCTGCTCGACCACGGCAGCGTCCGCGAGCACCTCGAACCGGTCGCCGCCGAACTCAAGGACAAGGTCGTCGTCAACCTGACCACGACCACGCCCAACGAGGCCCGCTCCACCGCCGCCTGGGCCGCCGAGCACGGCCTCACCTACCTCGACGGCGCCATCATGGCGACCCCCGACATGATCGGCACGCCCGTCTCGCGCCTCCTCTACTCGGGGGAGCGCGCGGCGTTCGACGCCGCCCATGAGGTCCTCGCGACCCTCGGCGCCGCCGACTACGAGGGCGAGGACGCCGGGCTCGCCTCGCTCAAGGACATGGCGCTGCTGACCTCGATGTACCAGCTGTTCAGCGGTTTCATCCAGGCCGCCGCGATGATGCGCACGGTCGGCGTCCCCGCGGTGGCGACCGCCGGTGAGGTCTCCGGCTGGCTCGGCGCGATCCTGCCGCACCTCGACCAGTTCGCGGCGGTCATCGACAGCCGCGACTACAGCGGCGGCCAGAGCGCCGACTTCACCCGCGCCGCCATCGGCTCGCTCATCACCGCGTCACGCGAGCAGGGCGTGGGCGCCGACTTCCTCGAACCGCTCCTGAGCCGCCTCGACGAGCTCAGCGCCACCGGCCGCGGCGGCGCCGACTGGACCGCCGTCAACGAGCAGCTCGCCATCCGGTAGCCGCGGGGGCGGGGGACTAGCGGGCCCCCGCCCCCAGCAGCGCCAGCTTCTCGTACCCGTCGGTCCCCGGCGCGGCCGTCAGTGTCACGAGCATCTGCCCGGAGCCGTCCGCGACCCGGAACTGGTCCTTGTACAGCTGGAGCAGGCCCACCATCGGGTGCTCGAACCGCACCCAGCCGATGTTGCAGTCCCTGACCTCGGCCTGCGCCCACATCTCGGCGAAGTCCCGGTGCGCCACCGACAGCTCGCCGATCATCGCGGTCATCTCCGCGTCCTCGGGGAACAGCGCCGCCATCTTCCGCAGCTGCGCCACCGTCTCGTGCGAGCACACCGCGTACCAGTCGGGGAAGAACTCCCGCGAGTCGTCGTCGAACAGCAGCCGCACGAAGTTCGGCCCCGACTCAAGGTCCCACCCGAAGCCGCCGTACAGCAGCCGGGCCAGCCGGTTCGAGGCGAGCACGTCCTGCCGGTGGTTCAGGATCAGCGCCGGGAACGCGTCGATCGCCGCGAGCATCGTCTGGAGCGAGGGCCGCACGCCCGCGCGCTCCTGCCTCGGGCTCCGCCGCGAGTTCCCCGCGAGCCGGTGCAGGTGCGCCCGCGTGGTCTCGTCGAGCCGCAGCGCCCGCGCCACCGCGTCGAGCACCTGATCCGACGGGCGCTTCGCCCGCCCCTGCTCCAAGCGCGTGTAGTAGTCCACGCTCACCCCGGCCAGCAGCGCCAGCTCCTCGCGCCGCAGCCCGGGCACCCGCCGCCGCGCGTCCGCCGGCAGCCCGACCTCGTCGGGGTTCACCCGCGCGCGCCGCGCCTGCAGGAACTTCCCCAAGTCGACGACGTCCTCGAGCTTGTGGATTCCGGTCGCATCAGATGACATCACTCAAACCTCCGCGGCAAGCATGCCCGGGGCCGCGCCGCGATGCCTAGGTCTGTCAGTCCTAGGGTCGAACGACCCCAGGTCGAACAGACGTCTGGCAGCCCTCCCGGATCGGCCGCAGCATGGTCGGCATGAAGATCCACATCGTGTACGCCCACCCGCACACCGCCTCCCTGAACGCCGCGCTCCGCGACGAGGCCGTCCGCACGCTCGAAGGCCTCGGCCACACCGTCACCGTCGCCGACCTCTACGCCATGCAGTGGAAGGCCGTCGCGGACTTCGACGACTTCGGCCCGACCGAGAACGAGGCGTTCATGCCGGCCGCGGGGGAGGCCTGGGAGCAGGGCGAGATCGCCGCCGACGTCAAGGCCGAGCAGGCCCGGCTCCTCGCCGCCGACCTGGTGATCCTCCAGTTCCCGCTCTGGTGGTACACCGTCCCGGCGATCATGAAGGGCTGGATCGACCGGGTCTTCACCAACGGCTTCGGCTACGGCACCTCCCGCGACTGGCCGCGCTTCGGCGACGGCGTCCTCAAGGGCAGGCGGGCCATGGTCGTCGTGACCACCGGCGCCGCCGAGTCCCACCTCTCCGACCGCGGCGTCAACGGCGACATCGACAGCCTGCTCTTCCCGCTCCAGCACGGCGTGCTCTTCTACACCGGCATGGAAGTCCTCCCGCCGGTCGTGGTGACCAGCGCGCACCCGGGGTTCAGCGCGTCCGACTACGCCGACGCCGTCAAGGACCTGCGCTCGCGCCTGGAGACCTTCGCCGAGACCGCACCGGTCGCCTACCGCAGGCAGGCCGAGGACTACGACGACGACAAGCGCCTCAAGCCCGGCCTCGAGCCGGCGGGCACCACCGGGTTCGCCCTGCACCTCGCCTGACACGCGACGAGCCGGAGCGGTCTGCACCGCTCCGGCTCGCACCCCGCGTCCGATCAGACGCCGTCCAGCCGATGAGGACGGGTCTACTCGAACGGGAACCGGTCCGCGAAGGCGGGCTTCAGGTCGTCCACCCACACGGCGTTCTCGTCGAACTTCGCGTAGAAGGGGATCCCGACGATGTCGGGGTCCCTGGCCTGGAGCATCCGCAGCGCGAACACCTTCTCGTCACCGATCTGGACGACGCCGTCCACCGCCACCTTGCCCGGCGTGGCCGACATCGACGGGCCTCTCACGGTCCGGCACAAGCCGGAGACCTGGCTGAACGCGTCCCGGAAGATCCCCCAGGCCCGCGCGAGCGGCACCGAGAAGTAGTCCCTCGGTCCCGTGTCGCGCTCCACGAACATGTAGTACGGGATCATCCCCAGCTGGTGCTGGGTCCGCCACATCCCCGCCCACTCGTCCGCGTCGTCGTTGATCGTCCTGATCAGCGGCGCCTGCGTCCGGATCACCGCACCCGTGGACCGGATGCGCCGCACCGCCTCCCGCACGATGTCGGAGTCGAGCTCCTTCGAGTGCGAGAAGTGCGCCATGAACGCGAGGTTCCGCCCCGAGTCCACCACCTGCTCGAACAGCCGCAGCGTGTCCTCCGCGTCGGGATCCGACACGAACCGCTGCGGCCAGTACGCGAGCGCCTTCGACCCGATGCGGATCGATTCGACGTGGTCCATGCTCAGCAGCGGTTCGATGTACCGCCGCAGCACCGGCTCGCCCATGATCATCGGGTCCCCGCCGGTCAGCAGCACGCTGCTCACCTCCGGGTGCTCCCGCACGTAGCCGGCGAGCTGGTCGACGTCGTTGTTCGCCATCTTCAGGTCGGCGATCCCCACGAACTGCGCCCACCTGAAGCAGTAGGTGCAGTACGCGTGGCAGGTCTGACCCTGCTGCGGGAAGAACAGCACCGTCTCGCGGTACTTGTGCTGGAGCCCCGGAATGGGCTCCTCGCCGTCCTTCGGGATGTTGAGCTGGAGCTGACCCGCCGGATGCGGGTTGAGCTTGAACCGCACCTGGTTGGCCGCGGCCGTCACCTCCTGTTTCGAGGCGTCGGCCTGCAGCAGCCCGGCGATGTGGTCGACGTCCTCGGCGGGAAGCATGTCCTCCTGCGGGAACACCAGCTTGAACATCGGGTCGTCGAACGGACGGTCCCAGTCGATGAGCTCGTCGACCACGTACGCGTTCGTCCGGAACGGCAGGACCGAGGCGACGGCCCTGGTGCGAAGCCGCTGTTCCTCTGACAGCGGCGCTCGTTTGAGCAGATCGTCGAGATGACGGATGGTGTAGGCGTGGAACCGCCTACCGGTGTCTTCAGGAGCAGTCACGAGAACTCCCTCCTCTTGCGGTTGTCGGTTTGCAACGCGGCCGGCAGGGCCCTGATTACAAACAAGTGCGCGAAACCAACGCTCACCCGGCCTCCCGGGCTCTCGCCCGCGTCGGCTCCGTGGCCTTTCGGCCACGGATGGTGCACCCGATGCTTTCGCGCACACTGTGCGTGAATATGAAATTTTCAGCCGTTTGTGACGACCCTAACCCAGTGTCGCCTCAAGGGAGATGGGGACCGCCTTCAACGCCTGGCTCACCGGGCAACCGTCCTTGGTCGCCGCCGCGATCTCGTCGAACTCGCCCTTCTCGATGCCGGGCACCACGGCCCGGACGGTCAGGGCGATGCCGGTGATCCCGGTGCCGGGCTTGAAGTCGACGCCGGCCTCGGTGACGATCTCCTCCGCGGTGTAGCCGGCCTTGCCCAGGCCCGCCGAGAGCGCCATGGAGTAGCAGGAGGCGTGGGCCGCGGCGATGAGCTCCTCGGGGCTGGTCTTGCCCTCCGGGTCGTTCGCGCGCGACGCCCAGGTCACCGGAGTGTCCGGCAGACCGGACGACACGAAGCTGGTGACACCGCCGCCGTCCTGGAGACCGCCGGTCCATCGGGTGCGTGCGTTGCGAGTGACTGACATGCCTTCTCCTCTGATCGGAGTTCCTTCGCTCGCAGGCTAACAGTCGAACTTGACGCCTGAAGACGGTCCGCGACGGCGGTCGTCCCTGCCGACCTGCCGCCGCTTTCTGAGAAACACCTGCCGTCTTCGCTGGTCAAGCGTAACGTTGAACGACAGGTGACCCCCCTGGTTTCGGCACCTTCGAGGGTGTGTATATTTGTCTTTGCCCGCGGGGGAACGGAACGGCCAAGCCGGTCCGGAGATCACGGAGGCACGCGACAGGCTCTGAGAGTCACGGCGCGGTCCTGATCGCAGCGCGGGAATCACCTGAGACTTCATAGAGGCTCAATCGGGTGTGACCAGGGTCTAGCGGCCCCGGTTGGACACCGCGAATTGAGACTAGTAATGTTGTTCGGGTTGCTCCGGCGGAGAACGAAATCCTGATGTGGATGAGTTGTTTGTTGTGGCGTGTTGTTTGAGAACTCAACAGGGTGTTTGGATGGTCAGCGTGTGGGCTGGCTGGGATGCTTGGGACTAGGTTTCTGAGTGGTTCTGGTTGGTACTGTTTTTGACTGTCTTTTCCTTGGGACACTTGCT